>NZ_NSDX01000002.1:0-866850 GCF_002300195.1 Rhodococcus sp. ACPA1
GCGGGGTGTTCGGGGCCGCCGGTGCGGTCGAGCAGGTTCCGTCGTTCGTCGGCGTCGAGGAGGTCGAGGTCGCCGACCCGACTCCCCGCATCGGCAGAAAGGAAGCGGTCGAGAAAGGACAACAAGCGGTCGTGATGACATTTGAGAATGTCGTCGTCGTACAGGCTCGGGTTGGCTTGGAAGTCGATGTGCGTCGTGGTGCCGCCCACGCTCGGGTAGATGTTCACGAAAAGATCGTCGACGAGCCCGGAGGTCAACACGTGCAGCCGGCCGAGGTGCGGGCCGAGCCGGATCTCTCGGTCGGCCGGCATGATGTTGAGAGTCGGACCAAACGAGCGATTGCGGCTGATGTCCCTGCCGAGATCACGGCAGATGTCCTCACGGCGGTACCGCTGCCGCCGCAGCGCCCCGGTCAACTCGAGCTGGGCGGAGTGGATCAGCGCCCCGATCGTCACGTCCGCGCCCACCTCGAGTTGCAGCGGCACGACATTGGCCAACATCCCACCTGAGCGTCGCAGCGGCGCGGTCGTTCGGGCCGAAACCGGCAGACTGAGTACGATGTCCGATCTGCCTGTCATCCGGCACAGGAAGCCGGCAAGAGCAGCGACCAAGACCGTTGCCGCACTCGAGTTGTGCTTCGTTGCGGCCGAATCGAGCATTGAGGCTACGTCGTGTGACAAGGCCGCGCTGGCCACTCGCGGATGCGCCTCGACGGGCGCCGACCGCCCCGCCAGGCTCGCAGGTTCCGGCAGTCCCGAGGTCCGTTCCGCCCAGTACCGCCGATCCGCCTTGAACCGATCCGAGTTCCGGTAGGCAGCATCGATTTCAACGATCTGTGCGAGGTCCAGCACGCGGAGCGGCGGGGCCTCGACACGGGCAGCTGCGGCCGAGTACAACTCGGCAATACGCTGCATCAGCGTCATGGCGCCGTAGCCGTCGAGGGCGATGTGGTGAACGCGTGAGTACCAGTAGTAGTGCCGGTCGCCGACTCGGAGGATCGCCGAGACTGCGAGCGCATCGTGGAGGAGGTCTATCGGGGTGCTGAACTCGCTGCGCATCCACTGCTGCGCGGCGACGTTCGGGTCGTCCTCCGCGCGAAAGTCGATTCGCGGGATTCCGCTGTCGGAAGAATCGTCGACCAGTTGATACAGCTCACCGTCGTGATCGACCAGGCGTAAGAACCCGGAACCGAACTCCCTGGCCGCCACGCGACTCGTCGCCTCGAGCAAATCGATATCCAACTCGCCGAAGATCTCGACGTATTGCGCGATCGTGATCGGGAGCTCGCCGGCCAGTTGCTGGGCGAACCAGATTCCCTTTTGCGCGGCCGATAAACGGCATGCCTCGGACGGAAGGGCTCCCGAGCGCATTTCAATTCCTGGAGTCGGTGGTGGGACGGCGTCCACGACTCTTCTCCGATCTGCTCTTCGCACCAGGAGGCGTGCAAGGGTTGGGCTCGGGCCCGACCTCGGCGTGCTGGAGTTGCATGGATGTCCGCGCGCACGTGGTGTAGGCCGCGTCTCCTGCCTGATCGAAATGTGTTGCCACGTTGGCGAAGAACTTGTTCTCGTCGAGTAGTGCGAGCACTGTCGTGTAGCGGTCGGGACGGTGCTCGACGACGAGGCTGCCGCCCGCGTGCAGGAGCCGTGCGGCCGCAACAATCGTTTGCCGGGCGAGCTTCAGCCCATCTGTGTCGCTGACCAAGGCCCGTCGGCGGTACTCGCCGCACTGTGAGGGAAGGTCTTCGTCGTCGGGAATGCACGGTGGGCGGGCGAGGACCAGATCGGCCGTTCCGGCAAGGCCGGACAGTAGATTGGGCGTGCTGACGGCGCTTTCGTGAAGCACGATCGGGCTCTCGCCGAGGCGGATCTGACGTTCGATGTTGCGTCGCGCCACGTTCAGGGCTGTCGGATCCGCATCCACGGCATGTACACCGGCATCGGCTCGGGCATGCGCGATTGCCAGGGCGATTGCTCCCGAACCGGTGCACAGATCCACGACCACTGGAGTCGTGACATGTGAAATATCGGCGAGGGCCTCGGCAAGTACAAGTTCGGTGCTGGCCCTGGGTGCTGGCACACCGGGGCAGACCCACACTTCTACACCGCCCAGTTCGGCCCGCGAGAGTCGGCGCCTAGCTCGATCGATGGCGTCACTCGAGGTCTGCGGACCAACGCTGTGGGCGAGGGCGGGGGATCTGCCTGCGCTGATCGTGAGGGCCCTGCGCATGGCGGCCGCCTTGACCAGGGTCTCGGTGAACTCTTCGTCGGGGTCGGATAATGCGACGATGGCGCCCCCGATCCCGAAGCTCACTGTCCCGTTTCGGGACACCATGGTTCGGATGACGATGCTGAGGTCGGCGGTGCCGTTGATGGACAGCCAGCCGAGGGCGCCCGAGTACACACCTCGCGGCCCCTCCTCCAGCCGATCGATGATTTCCATGGTGCGTATCTTCGGTGCTCCGGTCATCGAGCCACCCGGGAAGCAGGCGCGCACACACGCGACTGCAGTCGCGTCGCTGCGCAGGGTCCCCCGCACCGTCGACACGAGTTGGTGGACCGGTGCGTAGGTTTCGACGTCGAACAATCGCGGTACGTGCACCGAACCGGGAGTGCAGACCCGTGAGAGATCGTTGCGCACGAGGTCGACGATCATGAGGTTCTCGGCCCGGTCCTTCTCGCTCGTCAGCAGGTCCTGGCGGAGCGCGTCGTCCGTCGCAGCGGTTGCTCCGCGCGGCCGGGTGCCCTTGATCGGCTTGGACTCCACTACCCGGTCGGCGTCCACGCGCAGAAACCTCTCGGGGGAGGCGCTGAGTATGTCCGCAGCCTCGAACCTCAGGAGTGCTGCGTAGGGCACTGGAGTGATCGATCGGAGGTAGGCGAAGGTTTCGACGGGGTCTATCTCGACATCGATCTGGGCGTGGTTCGTCAGGCACACTTCGTACGTTTCGCCGACCCGAATGTTCTCCAAACAGGTACGGATCTTGTCGAGGTAGGTTTCACGGTTGTGGCGCAGCGTCATGCGTGGGTCTGCCGCCGACCTGATGAGCGGCCGCGCGGGAAGCGCATCGTCGGTCGTGACGGGCAATCGGTTGATTACCTGGGCCGTACGGCGCATCCAGTCGCGGGTTTCGGGTTCGTGGGCGTGCCCGCTGAGCGCCAGCAGGTAGCAGCTGCCGTCGACGTGGTCGATCACGACTGCGCGGTCGGCGAAGACCAGGGCAGCGTCCGGTGTGTCCGCGGAGTGTTGCGCATTGCCGTCGGCTTCGGCCTTCAACTCGTAGCCCAGGTAGCCCACGTAACCCAGATTGAACGAGAACGGCAGGTCCGGCGATGGCGGCACAGCGCGGGCCCGCAACTGTTCGTCGAGATAGTCGAAGAATCGCACGCGTCGTGTGCCGGCAGGAACGCCGGAACGGTGCACCAGGACGGTGCCGTCCGCAACGTCGTACGTGATGTACTCGGCGCGTGGGCCAGATGCGTCGCCCATGATGGTGAAGCGGGCGTCCGACTCCACTGTGGAGCTGCCGTCGAGCCAAAAACTGTTGGGGCCGTCTGCGAACAGGCGCTCATACACCGTCTGTGGGTCGACTCGCCGATCTATCCGCCGTGTTTCCACCACGTATGGCGATAAGGTCCGCGGCCGACGTCGAGGCTTCGGTGCGGATCCCTTCCGGCGGGTCGGGGTGAGGTCACGGAAGTTGGCGAGGAGTTCATGTCCATGATCGGTGCAGACCGACTCCGGATGAAATTGCACCCCCCACAGCGGGCGCTGGCGGTGCCTTACCCCCATGAGGATACCGTCGGATGTCCACGCAGTTGGCTCCAGCTCGGCGGGGAGATCTTCGACGGCGAGAGAGTGGTACCGGACGACCGACAGGGGCGAGGGGAGGCCCGCGAACAATTCTCTTCCGTCGTGGAATACCTCTGAGTTGCGACCGTGCCTCGGCTCTGGTGCCAAGACGACATGCGCACCGAACAGTTGGCATAAACCCTGATGGCCGAGGCACACGCCTAGTGTCGGAAGCCCGCCCTGCAGAATGGCCCGCGAGCTGATGCCGAAGTCGCGTTCGCTTGCTGGGCGACCGGGCCCCGGAGAGATCACGATATTGTCGAACTCGGTCAGTTCGATCGCACGCCAGTCGACGTCGTTGCGCACCACCGTCGGCGGGCACCCGTTGACCTCGCTGAGAAAGCTGTAGAGGTTGTATGTGAAGGAGTCGTAATTGTCGATCAACAACGTCTTGGTGAACATCGTTTGCCCGGTTCTCGGCGTGTGAGGGATGCGACACTGCGGTGTCACTCGCCGGTGCACCGACGTGAAGAGGTCCCTCGAACTTATTGCAGGAGCTTCGTCTGAGCGCGCACCACCCGTGGCGCCTCCGGCACGGGGAAAGCTCGTGTGATTCATTGACTGGGGGCGTTGCCACCAAGACCTCTCGACGTGGCGGCCCCGTTGGGAGGCTCCGCCGACCTGAGGAAAACTGACCGGCTCCGCCTGAGTGCCGGCGATGCCCGCTCGTGCTTTCTTGGTGACGAGCCGGCCGGGGGACAACTGGGACCTTGTACCGTCGATCCGGTGGGCCTGGTGGACATGATCAATCCTTAGGAGGGCTATTTAGCCTGTCTATCAACGCAACCCGCCCAGGCCCCGACACGCCGCGCGATGCGCGCACTCCACCTTAAGTCACGAAAGTCTGTGGATACAAGGGCACCCATCCGGTCGTAATCCACAGAGCAAATGGTCGGTTCTATCCGCGGAGGGTGGCGGTGTGACCTGGAGCCTCCAGTCCACGAAAGTGATTGCGTCTCTTGGACTCAGCGTTGATGTGTCGAGTGTAATGATCATGAGGACGGAACGGCCGACCGCGACGATGGCGGGCGCGTTTCCCCGTTTCGCCGGTTGGGGACGGCGCAGCCGGGGATTGCATCGGCATGAAGCTTTCTGTACCTCGTGCGCGGTGGTATCGCCTGGCGGCAACTGCCGATCGAGTTCCCCCGGCCGGGACGGTGTACGCGGTCTTCGCCCGCTTCAGTCGAGCGGCGAGGACCTGGTGGGGGAGTGGGCGAGGTTGCGGGCACCAGCGGAGGTCGGGCGAGATCCGCAACAGTCACGTCGTCGAGGCGGAAGAGAGCGAAGAGACCGTGCAACCCTCGGGACCGTTGAGAGGCGAGATGTAGAGTCTTCCATAATTTGCCGATGACGATTGGTACGTCGATTACCTATCTGAACGCGAACTGTCCCAACAGCTTCCGTTCTCGGCGTTGCGCGAGCGGGCGGTAATGTCAGGGGTGTGGGCGCATGGTTTCGAGCATGTAGTCGAGTTCGGCGATGGTGCGGTGGGGTGGGAGGGTGAGGATGGGCATCTCGGCGCCTGCGGTGTACCAGTGCTGGAGCTGGTCTCGAGCGGTGTCGGGTGTGCCCCGGACGGTGAGCTCGTCGAGCAGATCCTGGGCTGCGGCTGGCACGTCGGTGGTGTCGTGGGTCGGGTTGCCGGCGAGCACGGCCTCGACCTGGCGGTGGTATCCCCGTTCGCTCAGCGAGCGGCGGTAGAGCGAGCCCATGCTGGTGAGGTAGAACGTGATCCACCAGGACGCGATCTCGCGGGCGGTTGCATGCTCGGCCGCGACGGCGGTGGGGATGGCCGGGCACACCAAGGGGCGTGTTGTGCGGCCGTTTCGGGCGCCCGCTTGCTGGAGCAGCTCGATTCCGTGGGGCAGCCACGACCGGGGGACCAAGAAGGGCGTCCAGCCGTCGGCCAGTTCGCCGGCGAGTTGGATGGATTTGTTGCCGAGTGCGGCGAGGTAGATCGGCAGGCCGGTGCGCGGGGCGACACCGAGTCGCAGGGGTCGTTGGTCGTGGGTTGCCGTCGGGCGAACCCGGTCGCCGTCGAGCAGTCGACGGACCTGTGCGGTGGCCGCGCGCAGCTTGGCGACCGGTGCGGTGAACGATTGGTCGTGCAGTCCTTCGACGAGCTGTGGACTGCTTGCGCCCAAGCCGAGGACGAACCGGCCGTGTGAGACCTGGTCGAGGCTGGTGGCGAGCATCGCGAGGGTGCCGGCGGTGCGGCCCCAGACGCTGAGCACACCGGTACCGATGGTGATTCGTTCGGTCTTGGTGGCGATTTCGGTGAGCAGGACGGCGGCATCCTGGCTCCACCCTTCGGCGAGGAAGAACCCGTCATAGCCGAGATCTTCGGCGCGGCGGGCGACGTGCAGTATCACCTCACGGCGCGTTTCGAGCGGGGTCACGCAGATACCGAGGCCGCGCCGGGTAACGCTGACGCCGGAGGCGAGGTTGTCGGCTGTGTGGGTGCTCATGCGCGGGTTGCCGTCCGTTCTGGTGTCGATGCTCCACTCGACAGGCGCGTGCGCACCGCGAGGCGGGCGCGGTCGAGATAGCGCGTGTCGGCGAAGAGATGGAAATATGAGTTGGCCGCCAGCAGTGTGCCTTCCAGCTCGAACGCGAGCTGGGCCGGATCGGTGTCGGTGCGCAACTCACCGGATTGCTGTGCGTCGCGTGCCGCCTGCGCGAGTGTCCCCATCCACTGGCGCTGGCACTCGGTGACGGCGTCGCGGACCGGGCCCGGCGTCTTGCCGTCGAACTCGGCCATCGCGGCGGCGAAGAAGCATCCCCCTGGAAAGACTCCCCGTTCGACATACGACAGGAACGACTCACAGAGGGCGGTGAGGCGTCGTATGCCCGGACCCGACCCGAGTGCCGGTGTGACCACCTCGCGCACGTAACGCCGGCGCGCGACCTCGATGGTGGCCAGCTGGAGGTCTTGCTTGGACCCGAAGTGGGCGAACAGCCCGCTCTTGCTCATCCCGGTCAGGCTCGCGAGATGCCCGATGGTGAGTCCGTCGAGACCGTCGACCGATGCGACGTCGGCGGCCGTGTCCAGCACGGTCTCCCGTGTCTTGGCCCCTGGGGTCGTGTTCCGCTTCTGTGCCATGAACTCATCCTAGTACAGCACGAACGATCGTGCTATCTTTGTTTTCAGTCGGCATTCGGGCCGGCCCGAAGAAGAAGGGGTCAGTGATGCCGTTCGTCAACATCAAGGTCGTCAAGGGAGTGTTCTCGCACTCGCTGCGGGGCAGCCAGTCGGCTAGCGATGCGCGAGATACGGGATTTCTGGTCGAGTGAGGCGTGATGTTCGACGTGATTGTGGTGGGCGCCCGGTGTGCAGGCGCGTCGTTGGCGATGCTTCTGGCGCGCGGCGGTCACCGTGTCGCGGTGGTCGATCGAGCGTCGTTTCCCAGCGACACCATGTCCACACATTTCCTGTGGCAACGTGCCGCGTTCCGACTGCGGGACTGGGGGTTGCTCGATCGGTTGCACGCCCGCGGCTGCGCACCGATCGAGCAGATCACCTTCGACGTCGGCCCGGTGCAGATGTCGGGTATCGGGCCGGGCGTCGAGGGGCAGACGGCCGCCTACTGCCCGCGGCGGACCGTTCTCGACACGGTGCTGGTCGAGGCAGCCGTCGAGGCGGGTGCCGAACTGATCGACGGCGTCGTCGTCGACGACGTGGTGTGGACGGATGGTCGCGTATCGGGCGTGCGCGGCCGTCGCAAAAGTGGCGGCGGCTCGTTGTCGTTGCGGGCACCGCTGGTCGTCGGGGCCGATGGTCTGCACTCGACCGTCGCGCGGCGAGTCGCTGCTCATGCCTACAACTACCATCCGCCGCTGACGTGCGTGTACTACTCCTATTGGAGTGGCCTCGGCGATGTGCGCGCGTCGTTCCACGCCAGAACCGGCCAGCTGATCCTGGTCTGGCCCACCAACGACGGGCTCACCTGCATCTACGTCGGTTGGCCCCGCCGGGAATTTGCGCGCGTCCGCACAGACCTCGACCGAAGCTTTCACGCCGCCCTCGATCTGGTGCCAGGACTGCGTGACACGGTCGCCTCCGGCCACCGCGAACAACGTTTCGTCGGTACCGCCGACCTACCCAACCAGTACCGAACGTCGGTCGGGCCGGGCTGGGCGCTGCTCGGCGATGCCGGCCACCACAAGGACCCCTCCACGGGGATGGGCATCGCCGATGCGTTCCTCAGCGCCGACCTGCTCGCGGAGGCCATCCACAGCGCGCGCGCCGGCCGTCCCGTCGACGACGCACTCGGCGACTACCAACGTCAGCGCGACCAGCTCACCGCCAACGGCTTCGAACTAGCGCTCAGCACGGCCCGCCTCGCGCCGCTCTCGAACGACCTCACGGCGTTCTACAGAGCGGCCGCGGCCCAACCGGAGGTCGTCGAACAGATCTTCGGCGTCCTCGGCGGATCGGTGCCCATCCGAGACGTCTACTCTGCGCCGAACATCGCGTCGGTCCTCGCGCAAACCAACGCATGAACGCACATTCCTCTCGCGTGGTCGATCGCGGAAACCGAGAGGCTGTGAAGAGGATCGGAAGCCGTCTCGGACTCCTGTGGTCGTCCATTCCGGGTGCGCTGATGCAGCGACACTCCGAGCGCTTCGTGGGCCGAGGCGAGGACCCGGGGCCGACCACTACCAGGCGCGGAGCTCACAAGCCGGTCCCGACGCTGTCCTCGACCGTGTTCCAGCCGAGGCGCCCACGACCGTGACCCTCGCCGGTGGGCAGCGCAGGGCGTCGGGGTCCTCGCCAGGCGGTGGCGGCGCCTCGAGCGCGTGCAGCCGGATCAACGCCTCGACCAGCGGCTTCGCACCCTTCCCAACGGACGCTCCGCAATGTATGTCTTACCTGTTCAGGGGCCTTGTGTCCGATGCCCTCGAAGATCAGCCTCAGTTCCAGAATCCATGTATCTCATGACATACGGATTCTGGAGAACATGGGCTTTCGAGATCCTGCAGGTGTTGAGATGGCGGGGCGAACGGGACGCCCGCGATGTTCACGAATCAGGAAGTGCACAGTGTTTTTGGGGTGTGCCGTGTCGCGCGTCGATCCGAAGGTGTTCCTCAGCTGGTCGGGAGCGGCGCCGAGGAAGGCTCCTGCGGTGGCTGGGTGGGCGGCTGTGTGGTCGGGTAGTCCGATGGCAGAGGCGGGGGCGGCTGTGTGGTCGGGTAGTCCGATGGCAGAGGCGGGGGCGGTTGTGTGGTCGGGTTGTCGGAAGGGACAGGCAGGGGCGGCTGCGGAGGCGGGACCATCGTGATGGTGGGTTCAGGGCTGGTGGACGGCAAGGTCTCGGGCGGGAGCGTGAGTGTCGTCGTGGGTAGCGGCGGCAGTGAAGTGGGCGGCAGTCCGGGAATCTGCAGGTCCGTGGGCAGGGTTCCCGGCAACTGCTCGACTCCCGGCGTCGTCGTGGAACCGGGTGTCCCCGGCGCGGTGGCCGGCAACTCGATGGTCTGCGTCGGCGTGTCGGTGGTGGTGGTACCGGGCGTCGTCGTCGCCGGCGGCGTGGTGGGAGCGATCTTCTCGACCTCCGCCGCGAGCTTCGCACGCCACACGTCGAGTTCGTTGCGCATGTCGGCGTCACGCACCCCGCCGGCACGGCCTGCGGCGCCCTCGAGCAGGTTCTTCGCCGCCTCCGCGTCGCCCGCGGCGATCAGCCGCTCGGCCTCCTGCAGCTGGGACGTGGTGTCGATCTGCGCGACGGTCGAATCGGCCTGCTGGCTGAACACGACCGACTTGACGCTCCACAGCGGATCGCCGGGTGCGGCGTTGTACGAGAAGATGGTGGCGCCACCCATGACGACCGCGATCGCGGCGGCAGCGCCTGCGATGGGTCGCAACAAGCGGAGCTTGCCGCGGGCAGCGCTGCGTGCGGAACGGGCGTCGGAGGCGTCGATCGCCGCGATCACGTCGTCGAGCAGCGGCCCGGTCGGCATCGGCGTCGCCACGATGTCGGCGCGCCAATTGGTCAGCAGAAGCGCGAGCTCGTACTGCTCCGGCGAATCCGTCGCGACGGGACCGCCACCGGCGATCGCGTCGATCAGCGCGTCGTCGCGGCGCACTGCCGCGACGTTCACCGGTGCGTCGTCTCCTGGGAGATCGGCATCGGGATTGCCGTTGCGCTTGTTGCCCCTGGCCAAACCTCTCACCTGCCCTCGTCACCCGCGAAGGCTCGTGTCGAGCCACGCGGACAGCTCCCGCTACTACCCACGGCCGCGGCCGTCTCCTCGGCTGACATACCGACCACGAGGCGGAGGATCGAGATCTCCCGGTGCTTTTCCGGCAGCGTGCTCAGCAGTTCGTTCATCTGCTTGCGCGCTTCCGAGTCCAGCGCCCTCTGTTCGGGTCCGTCATCGTCGGCTACGTCATCTAGTACGTCGGCGACGGGCTTCGACTTGTTACCGCATGTCAGAGAAGAGCGACAAGAAATCGGAGCCCTCCACGTCGATTGTGGGTTTCCCGGTGTCGGTCCGCACGCAGTCGGTTGCCGCACGACCACGCCCGTCGTATGTGGGCCGACCCCGGCGCACTCGGGCGGTCCTGAGGCCCTGGGCCGGGGTCGACGTTTTGCGAGGGCATTGCTTCTTGGGGGTGGAAGATCCTCCTGGTTGGATTATCCCACCAGCGGCCGGTACTCGGCGAGGCTCAACAGTTGCCACACCTCATGCGCTTCCCCACGCGCGGTCGCGTCGTCCGGCGTGGCCAGTTCGTGGTTCGCTGACCTCCCGGCCTGGCCGATGGTCCATGCGGCGACGACTGTGCTGGTGGCGGGCACCATCTCCGTCGCCTACACGTTCTTTCTGTCGACGTTCTCCGTCGTTCGCTGTGTCTATCCCATCTGTCTGCGCCACGGCCTCACGACTGCGTACGACACCGTCGTTCTTCGCGGGTTGCGCCGACGAACGACGGTATATCTGGCGGTGACCCCGTCCGTGCCGCTCGTCGGGGTGCTTGCCGGCTTCAGCACCTCGAGTCTGCGGAGCTTCCCCTCGTGCGCGATTCGGTCCTGGGCTTGTGCGCGGCCTCCGGGCTCGCGTTCGTCGCCGTGCAATGGTTGTACCGGAAGCTCGATGCCGACGTGCGCGTGCTGGAGCGGGTGGTCTAGCGCAGCCGTTCGATCCCGATGAGTGCCCTGGAGTTACGCTGGTGGTGCCCACATTCGTCTGCGCACGCAAGAAGCCGCCGGCACCTGACGGTGTCAGCGGCTTCGCTTCCTTTTCCAGGCGCGCTACGCAATGTAGGTCCGACCCGGTCGGGGGTGACGGTGCCCGCCAGTGCGCCTCTCGGCAAGTGGTCGCTCGAAGCGACAATTTTCAATGTGGTACCCGGGGCATCGGGTCGAACACCGTCGAGTGTGTCAACGGTTCGCGGTGCTGCGGTATTCCCTTCCCTGAAGGGCATCCTTCAGAGGTGCGCTTCGGCCCGTCGGCGCGCAGACTGGAACCAGGAGGTCAGGAGGTCGTCATGCGATTACTACGGGGCCTGCTCGACGTGGTGCTGGGCATCCTCACGGCCATTCTCGGCACGGTGCTGGGCATCGTCGCGGCGGTGGTATGGCTTGTCGGTGGGGTGCTCTGCGTGACAGTCATCCTGCTTCCTCTGGGCCTTCCCGTGGTGAGGCTGGCGCGCCGCCTCTTCACCCTCGCCAGGAAGCTGATGCATCTTCCCTGACGCGCAGTGTGAAGAAGATGAACGGCGCCTCACGGCTGAGCCGCTCGAAGTGTTCGGGGGAGCGATCGCGCACCGCCGCAGCGGGCCGCGGCTCCGAGATACGTTCGACGGTGAATCCCGCTGCGGTGAATGCGTCGAACATGGCGTGCAACGGCCTGTGCCAGAACTTCATGTGGAACGTCTCGCCGGACTTCACCCAGTCCTCGGTGAACTCGTACGTTCCGAGATAATCGCCCTGCCCGGCAAGCCTGAAGTCCACGAACGGGTGATGGGTCGAGATGACGACGTACCCGCCTGGCGCGAGTACCCGGCGGAACTCGGTCAACGGTCTCGACCAATCGTGGACGTAGTGCATCACCAACGACGCGACGACGACATCGAAGGTCGATGACCGGATGGGTAACTGCCGGTTGAGATCCGCCCGGATCAACGACACGTCGGGACCCAGGCGCGTTCGGGCGATCGCGAGCAGACCCGTGCTGAGATCGATGCCGGTGACGGCAGCACCGGCGGCGACGAGTGCGCGCGACAGCGCACCGCTGCCGCAGCCCGCATCCAGCACTTTCCGGCCTGCGACGTCGCCGACCAGCGCCAAGGTCGCGGGTCGCTCGTACAACGCGTTGTACACGTTGTTCCCGATGTCGGCGTCATACGCCGACGCGTACGTGTCGTAGTCGTTGAAGGTTGCCACGGTGTGATCATTGCGGATCGGCGCTACCGTTGTGCCCCGACCGCCGCGGTAGCCCTGGTGCCGCGCGGGGCATTCTGCAATGCGACCGGACTCATCAGCCGGTGGCGATGTCAGAGTTGCCAGGTGGGGAGTCAATGCGCCCCGACGTATTCCTCCCTGCGATGCAGCATGGCCACTGCCATCGCGGGGAGCATCAGCACATGGCCGGCGAGCATCAGGCCGTCGCCGGAGAGCAGGCCGAGCCAGAGCGGCGGGAACAGCACGACGAACGCGAGATACATCGCCAGCCCCATCTCGGCGATCGCCGGCCACGAATGCCGCCGCCAGGCCATCCATGCCGTCATCCCGGCGGTCATCGAGGTGGCCATCAGCAACGCATGCACTTCGACGTGCGCGTCGTCGCCGACAAGCATCGACAGGGGCGCGAACACGGCCATTCCGGCCAGCATCGCGAGAAGCATCTGCAGGTAGTGGACGACGAACGCGCGGTTGGTGAGGGCGGCACGCCACGTGGGGCGTGCCGAATCGACGGTGCTCACGACCTTCTCCTTGCACAGTGGGGTCAGGATGCGGTGGCGGCGAAGTGCCGCCGGTAGTGGTCGGGTGCGACACCGAGACGTCGCAGGAATGCCCGGCGCATCGTTTCGGGTGAGCCGAAGCCGCATCGGGTGGCGGCCTCGGTGACGAGGACGGGTTCGGACTCCAGAAGTCTCCGCGCTGCGTCGACCCGAACCTGCTCGACATACTCCGCGGGTGGTCGTCCGAGCTCACGGGTGAACTCGCGGGTGAAGTGACGCACGCTCATGTCGACCCGCCGAGCCAGCTCAGGCACCCGCAGGTCGGCGCCGGGTTCGGCGTGGATGAGGTCTTGCGCTGCCCGCACCGAGGGGCGTCGCGCCGGGGGATCCCATGTCGGCGCTGCGAATTGGCTCTGCCCGCCGGGGCGGCGCACGAACACCAGCAGCTCGCGGGCGATCCGCTGGGCGAGGTCGGGCCCGTGGTCGGCCTCGACGAGGGCGAGCGCGAGATCGATTCCGGCCGTCACCCCGCCGGAGGTCCACACCCGGCCCTGCCGCACGTACATTGCGTCCTCGTGGACGTCGACCGCCGGGTGCTCGGCGGCGAGCTGCCCGGCCCAGCGCCAATGCGTCGTGGCCGCAAGCCCGTCGAGCAGGCCTGCCGCCGCGAGGGGAAATGCCCCCGTGCACACCGACACCACGCGCTCGGCACGCGGTGCGGCACGTTGCAGCCAGGCGACGAACTCGGGGGCATCTCGCGCGGCCCGCCGCACGCCGAACCCACCGGGGACCAGCAGCGTGCCGATCGGCCCACGCTCGGGAAGGCATTCGGTGGCCACCAGGCCGAGGCCGCTGTCCGCGCGCACCGGACCGACCTCGGCGGCGGCGAGCCTGGTCGAATAGCCGCTCGCGCCACCGTCGCGGGTGAGCAGTGCGCCGGCAACGGAGAACACCTCGTGCGGTCCGACCACGTCGAGGGGCTGGTAGCCGGGGGTCAGGGCGACGAGCACGTCGTTCATGTATCCATCGTGCGCAGGCCGAAGCCATGGCGTCAATGACGGGTATCCCTCGGATTCGGCCATGGTGTGGTGTCCACGGATAGCCACTTCGGAGGAGCGAAGCGTGCTGACGTGCCCGCCCGGAAATCGCTTGAACAGTGTTGTATTGAAAACTTGTGCGTTCTAATATTGGGGTATGGCGACGGTCGAGTACGACTCTGCGGAGCCGGGCGGATCTGGGAGCCGGCGGTACCGCTCTCCGCTGCGTCGGATGCAGGCAGCTCAGACGCGGGCGGTCGTACTGGAGGCCGCCACCCGGCTGTTCGCCGAGCACGGCTGGGTCGCCACCGGGATGAGGGATGTCGCGCGGGCCGCGGCGGTTTCCGTCGAAACCGTCTACACGACGTTCGGATCCAAGGCGGACCTGTTGAAGTCGGCGCTCGAGGTCGCCATCGTCGGCGATGACGCACAGGTGCCGTTGGCCGACAGGCCCGTTTACACGGCGATCGGTACGGGGCGCACGACCGGCGACCGCATCGAGATGGGTGCGCGCATGATCGCCATGATCAACGAGCGCATCTACCGCCTGGCCATGGCAATCCGCCAGGGTGCGACGGCGGATGCCACGCTCGCAGCGGTGGCCGCCGACCTGGAGGGGCAGCGCAGGCGCTCGGTCGCCGACGTCGCAAACCTGATCATGGGCCACCACCCCGAGCCTGGTCAGGTCGACGAACTGTGGGTGCAAACCCACGATCAGGTCTATGCCCTGCTCGTGGACGAATGCGGTTGGAGTCGCGTCCGCTACGAGTCATGGCTGATCGACCGCATCGCAGAAATCTTCGACCGCCCGGTGTGACATACGGGCACCATTGTCTGGAGTAGGTCATGACAACCGATACTCGGCCTCCCGCCGACACTCGCATCATGCGCATCGTCCACAGCGCGCTGCGCCGCGATATTGCGCGCGCCGCGCAGGTGCTGCGCACAACACCTCCGCCCGCGCAGACTCAGCGGGTCGCCCTCGCCGATCATCTCGTGTGGATGATGCATTTCCTGCACCTGCACCACAGCGGCGAGGACCGTGGACTGTGGCCGCTGGTTCGCGAGTTGAACCCGGCCGCCGGAGCACTGCTCGACGCGATGGACGCCGACCACACGCGAATCGGCCCCGAGATGGAGCGGGTCACCGCTGCGGCAACCGAGTACCGTGTGCATCCGGCTGCCCGAGAAGACCTTTCGCGTTCCCTCGCCGCTCTCGAACAGGTTCTGCTGCCGCACCTGCAGCGCGAAGAGGACGAGATGATGCCGGTCGTCGCCCGCACCCTGACCTGTCGTCAGTGGGACGACGTGGAGCAGCAGGTCTTCATCGCCTCGAAGACCAAGCGGGAGCTGGGGATCGAAGCGCACTGGATCGTCGACGGTGTCGATCGGGAAGACTACGACGTCACCGTTCGCAAAGTGGATCCCGCCACCCGGTTCATGCTGCTCCATGCGTTCAAGCGACCCTATCGGCGGGCATGCGCCGCTCGGTGGGGCGCCGACCTCGACGTGAGCCCCCGGCTCCACCAGCCAGTCCGCACCGAGGGCTCGGCAGAACTGTGGATCGATATCCCGGCCCGGCAGCTGTACGACGCGGTCGCCGACGTCACCCGCATCAGCGAACGGAGCCCCGAGTGCCGCAGCTGCGCGTGGCTACCGGGACGGTCGCCGGGGACCGTGGGCGCCCGATTCCGGGGGCACAACCGCGCACATCACATGCGCTGGTCCCGGGTCTGCGAGGTGACCGCCGCCGATCCGGGGAGGAAGTTCGAGTTCCACACGGTGTCGGATCGGCGCAACCCGCTGTACCACGACTCGACCACCTGGTCATACACATTCAGAGCGGACGGCGACGGGACCCGGGTGACGCACGCGTATCGGATCGACGTACTGCCGTACCGCCCGCTGCTCTCGCTCTACTCACGCCTGCAGCCGCAGCACCGGGACATGCGGCCGCAGATGCAGCAGAATCTCGAGGCGCTGCGGCTGCAGGCGCGCGCCGGCACGCTTAGCGGGTCGTCCCTGCCCCGAACGGCCTAGTGCCCCTTACTCACTGCTATCTGCAGGTGGGGCGTCAGGGTTGCGGTGAGTCATGCTGTGGTCGGCCAGGGTCGGGCGCTTGTCGGCGGGTGCGGATTCTCTTGCTTCGCTACTGTCGCAGCCGCGCGCTTCGGCGGAGACCTGGTGCTCCCAGTACGCATCCGATCGTGCCCGTGGTGCCCACGGAACTCCCATGCGAAGTCCTCTCTGTGCGTGTGGCTGGAGGAGATCGCTCTTCCTGTCACGTAGATCGCGCGGGTGGCGGCTTGTCGCGCCACTGCCGAGCCTCCTGGGTGTCTTTCCTTTGTACGCCTCGGCAGTGAGTTCTGTCGTGCACAGCGGACCGGGTCGGTGACTTTGCGGCTCGGCTATTGGGCGAATTGGGCGTATCGGCCGGCGCGCTCGAGCTCGGGTTCATTGCCTTATCCGGATATGCGGGGTAGACCTGAGGTACGGATCCACGGCAGACCAAGGTCGAACCGGAAGAGAAGATTCCACCTCTCGGTCGTGGCACCCAGCACGAGTTGTAGGCACCCACGCAAAAAGCACAGCCCACTAACTGGGCTCAGCGCGGCGGGCTTGCGTCAGACGGGGGGATGTCCGACGCCGAGGCCACATTTCACCCCGCGCAACCATGCAGCTTGGTAACCAGACGTTCGTGCTCGCGGGCGGCGTCCCCTTGATCAGGGGCGCCGTCCGACGTGTGTCTGTGGAACGCCGCGAAGTTTCGATGCCCGGAGAAGGAGAGCGCATGCTGGTGGCATTCAGCGTCAGCCCGATGGGCGGGGACTCCGACAGCGTCGGTGCCGCGGTCGCCGCGGCCGTGCGGGTGGTCCGCGAATCCGGGCTGTCCAACGAGACCACGTCGATGTTCACCACCGTCGAGGGTGAGTGGGACGAGGTGATGGCCGTCGTGAAGCGTGCGACGGACGTTCTGCTGGAACAGTTTCCGCGGGTCAGTCTCGTTCTCAAAGCGGATATCCGGCCGGGTCGCAGAGATCAGCTGCGAACGAAGGTCGAGACGGTGGAGCGCTACCTGACCGACTGACGCTCAGTCAGGCTCCCCGACCGTGCTCGCCGGGATACCGGCGGGCGAGTTCCTCGCCGATCCGGGCGAGCTCGGCCCGGACCGATCGCGGTTCGAGCACCTCGACCGTCGAACCCCAGCCGGCGAGGTTCCGGGCGATATCCAATGGGGTCGGGGCGGCGAGGCGGATCCGGGCGCGACCGTCGTCGTCCTCACCGTCCGGGTGGCAGTGCCGCCCGAAGTGATCGCGCAGGATCGGCACGAATCTGGTGTCGATGAGCACGGTCGCCCAGGTCGTCGAGCGACGCTGTTCCACCTCGCCGACCACTTCGTCCCACGCCGCGGCGAGTGTGAAGTCGTCGGGGCGCTCGGCGGGCTGCTCGGTCGATTCGGCGTGGACGATCCGGTCGACTCGGAAGGTCCGCCGGCCCCGTTCGGTCCCGGCGAGGAGATACCAGATGTCGTCTTTGTCGACGAGACCCCACGGGTCGACCAGTCGCTCGGACCGTTGCCGGGCGCTGTTCGTGTAGGTCAGGCGAACTTTCCGCCGCCGGATCACGGCGGCCTGCAGCAGGTCGACCATCTCGGGCCTGCGGCGATCGCGTTCGCCCCAGCGGGTGGGATCGATCATGGTGGCGCTGGCGGCGGCCTCGGCGTCGGCCCGGAAGGTCTGCGGCAGCGCCCGCACGAGTTTGCGCAGCGCGGCCTTGGCCTCGCCCGAGACGGCGGCCGCCGGGCCGACCAGCAGGAACAGCGCCTGTGCCTCGGTCGCGGACAACCCGCTGAGGTCGGTGCGAGCGCCGCCCACGAGCGACCATCCTCCGCCGCGCCCGGACTGCGGATACACCGGGATGCCGGCGGCGGACAGCGCTTCCAGGTCACGGCGGGCGGTGGCGACGGACACCTCGAGTTCGTCGGCCACTTCGGCGGCGGTCACCCGACCTCGGGACTGCATCAGCAGGAGGGTGGCGACGAGTCGGTCAGCGCGCATGTCTCGAGTTTCCCTCGGAAAGTGCTCAATTGGTGAGCACTTTGGGTCGGAGGATGGGTGTTGTCACCGACCGAGGAGAGGAACCACCCATGTTGCGAGGACTCACCACCGTCAACTTCTACGCCGACGACCTCACGGCCGCCCAGGCCTGGTACACCGAACTGCTCGGAATCGAGCCGTACTTCGTGCGCTCGGTGGAGGGGGCGCCCGCCTACATCGAATTCCGGATCGGCGACTACCAGCACGAACTCGGCATCATCGACAGCCGTTTCGCGACGCCCGACCGGTCACGCGAAGCCGAGAACACGATGACCTACTGGCACGTCGACGATCTGGAGGCGAGCGTCGAGCGGCTGCTGTCCCTGGGGGCCGCCCTGCACGGAAAGCCAGTCGAACACGGGCCGGGATTCGTCACCGCGTCCGTGGCCGACCCGTTCGGGAACATCCTCGGCGTCATGTTCAACCAGCCTACCTGGACATTCTGGCTGCACAGGCAGGCGCGTGATGGACACCCACGACGTGAACACCGTCGTCGCTCGCACGACCGCGCAATGGCGTGCCTGGCTTTCGGAGAACTGCCGGACCGAGAAGGAGGTCTGGCTGATCATCCACCACAAGGACAGCGGAACGCCGAGCCTGCGATACCACGAGGCGATCGAGCAGGCCCTGTGCTTCGGGTGGATCGACGGCCTGCACCGCAGACGAGACGCCGGCAGTTCTCAACTGCGCTTCACGCCGCGCACCCCGCGCAGCACCTGGAGCGCGGTGAACCGGCGGCGCGCGGCGGACATGATCGAGCAGGGACTGATGACCGAGCACGGTTACGCCGCCATCGATCTGGCCAAGGCCAAGGGGACCTGGGAGAACACGGCGAACGGGGACAGCTCGGTCGTCCCCGGCGATCTGCGGGCAGCGTTCGGGCGAAACGACGCTGCACGCGCGAACTTCGACAAGTTTCCGCCGTCTTCGACACGGCTGATCCTGGAGTGGATAGCGTCAGCCAAGAAGCCGGACACGAGGCAGCGGCGGATCGAGCGGACGGTCGCGCTGGCGGCGATGAACCTCCGGGCCAATCATCCGGGGGTCCGGGTCCCGGACGGTGTGCGGTAGCCGTCCCGAAACCACTGTCCCGATCGGCGACAACGAGAGGGGAGTCAGGACATGGACTGGCCGCACGAACTTGCCGACCAGCTCAGCTGGCACTGGGAGCATCAGTTGCGTTCCCGGCTGGAGGGGTTGACCGACGAGGAGTATTTCTGGGAACCCGCGCCCGACGGCTGGAGTGTGCGCCCGCGCGGGGAGTCGCAGGCGCCGGTCCAGGCCGGAAGTGGCGCGTTCACCATCGACTTCGCCTTCCCCGAACCGGACCCGCCACCGGTCACCACCATCGCGTGGCGGCTCGGGCATGTGATCGTCGGCGTCTTCGGGGTGCGGATCGCCAGTCACTTCGGCGGGCCGCCGGTCGACTATCCGACGTTCGAGTACGCCGGCACCGCGGCTGAGGCGCTCGCGCAACTCGACGAGAACTATGCGGCCTGGTCTGCGGGTGTCCGAAACCTCGGAGTCGAGGGGTTCGCCCGGCCGTGCGGCCCCAACGAGGGGCCGTTCGCGGATTATCCGATGGCGGCGCTGGTGTTGCACATCAACCGGGAGGTCATCCATCACGGCGCCGAGGTGGCGCTGCTCCGCGATCTCTATCTGCGCCGGCCGGTAATCTGACCGGAATCCTGGCCGGCTCCACGGTTTTCACCCCCAGCGGCCGCCCGCATCTGCCAAGCTCGGGTATGACACCGAATCGGCGGGTTCTCCTGTTGACGTGCGTCCTCGCTCTCCTGGCCGCGTGCACGTCGAACACCTCGTCCTCCGATTCTTCCTCCTCGGACGCGAGCAACGGTTCTGCCGTCTCGTCGGCCGACCCGGCGCAGGCCGACGCGGTGATGAAGATCGTGCGCGACACCATGGCGGAGAGCCACCTGAAGGCGGTGATCGTGCGTGTCACGGTCGACGGCAAGGAGATCGTCACCCAGGCGCTCGGCGAGTCGATGACCGGGGTGCCCGCCACCACCGACATGCACTTCCGCAACGGAGCCGTCGCCATCTCCTACGTCTCCACGCTGCTGCTCCAGCTCGTCGACGAGAAGAAGGTGAGCCTCGACGACACGGTGTCGAAGTGGTTGCCCGACATTCCGCACGCCGACCGCGTGACGCTCCGTCAGCTCGCCCAGATGACCTCGGGCTACGTCGACTACGTCATCGGCAACACCGAATTCGCCGAGGCCCTCTACGCGGCGCCGTTCCGCAACTGGACGCCTGAGGAACTCTTGGCGTTCGCGACGTCGAAGCCGCTTCTGTACGAACCCGGGACCAACTGGAACTACGCCCACACCAACTACGTCATCCTCGGGTTGGCTCTCGAGAAGATCACCGGTCAGCCGGTGACGGAACTGATGCAGGACAAGGTGCTCGGTCCGCTCGGCCTCGACGACACCACGGATCCGGGGACGGCGGCGATCACCGAACCCGTCCTGCACGCGTTCTCGTCCGAGCGGCGCGAGGCCCTGCACATCCCGCCCGGTGCGCCGTTCTACGAGGAATCCACATACTGGAACCCGTCCTGGACCATCACCCACGGAGCCATCCAGACCACGAACATCTACGACCTCCACGACACGGCCGTTGCCATCGGCACGGGCGAACTTCTCACGCCCGAGTCCTACGAGGCCATGGTGTCGACCGACCTTCGCGGCAAGACGACCACCCTGCCCGGCTGCACCACCTGCTTTCCGCAGTCGGAGGACTACACCTACGGGCTCGGACTGCCGATCGTGGGCAACTGGCTGATGCAGAATCCGCTGTTCAGCGGATCCGCGGCGGCGGAGGCCTATCTGCCCTCGCAGAAGATCGCCATCGCCGTCGCCGTCACCTACGAGGAGGCCGCCTTCGACGACACGGGGGCCTACAAGAACGAGGCCGACAGGCTGTTCCGGAAGATCGGCGCTCAACTCGCTCCGGACGACGCGCCGCCGATGGCCGTCAGCTAGCGTTCGCCCGCGACGCGAGCGAGTCGACGGACGAGAGTCCGCACCACCGGGCCGTAGGTGACTCCGAGCAGAGAGTCGAGGGGGCCGGGAGCGGACATCGTCATCGTGATCCGCGAGCCGGCACCGCGGGCCTCGACGGCGTGATCGAGCGTCATCGGTCCCACCCGCCAGGTCCAGGAACGGCCCGGTGTCGTGGCCGAGATCGATGCGGGAACAGGCACGATCCAGAGCAGTCGCGCCGCTCCACGCCTCCCGGCTTGAACCTCGGGGGACCCGAGACCCCACGCGCCGCGCACGTGCGGCGCCCACTCGGGCCAGCGCGAGGGCCGAGCGACGAGGGCCCACGCGACGTCCACCGGCGCGTCGGAATCAGCTGAGAAGGAATGCGGCACGGCAAAGGAATACCCGGTTTCGCCCCCTGCAGACAGCGCAGATGCGGCTCGGGGAGGGGCCGGACGTGAACACCGGGTGAATTGGCCCGTGTCGAGTTGCGTGTAACTCGAGGTACTGGCCACGCTTGTAGGGAACGGCGAGGGAGGGAGCCGATCATGCTCGTTCGTCTGCCCGGGGTGTATCGCCCCCAGCGTGACACCTGGCTGCTCGCCGAGGTGCTGGCGGCCCGACATCTCGGACCGGGCACCCGAGTGCTCGATCTCTGCTGTGGCACAGGGGTGTTGAGCGTCGAGGCGTGTGCCGCGGGGGCGGGGTGGGTGACTGCGGTGGACGTGTCGCGCCGGGCCGCGATCAGTACCTGGCTCAACGCCAAACTGAACCGCCGGACGATCCGCGTCGTGCGAGGCGACCTGGTGGACTCCGTCCGGACTCTTCGCTTCGACGTGGTCGTGGCCAACCCGCCCTACGCGCCTGCGACGAACGACGACAGACCGGGCCGGGTACTCGCGCGGGCCTGGGATGCGGGCGTCGACGGGCGCGCCGTGCTCGATCGGATCTGCAGCGAAACCCCCGACCTTCTCGCTCCCGGCGGCACCCTGCTCCTCGTCCAGTCGACGCTCAACGGGGTGGACAAGACACGGGCGATGCTGGAGGAGCGGGGACTGCGGGTGGACGTGGTCGCGTCGGAGGACGTGCCGTTCGGTCCCGCCCTCTCGTCCCGCACGAGGATGCTGGAGGCGCGGGAGATGATCCGGCCGGGACAGCGCACCGAGCGCATCGCGGTGCTGACGGCGACCGACCTCCGGTCCGGCGACGCCCCACGCCGACCCGGACGCTGACTCCGGCGTCCGACTGTTCTCGCCACGGCACTGGTTGAGTGGTTCACGTGGTTCGTCGCAACCCGGGACACAATGCCGAGGATCGTGTCGTTCGCGCTGTGGCCGTCCTCGGGAACAGCGAGCTGATCGGGCTCGCAACCACATCGTCGACGCTCGTGAACGACGGCCGGGTGCCGCGTGTAAAGTTTGCCGTTCGACGACGCCCAGCTTTCGAGGACTGCTGAACCACTACATGGCCAAGATCGATCGCAGCCGCACTGCCGCACTGACCCAAGCGCCGACCCTCCACGAGCCGGATGCCGGCGTCCGGCGCACCGTGCTCCCCGGCGGGCTCCGGGTGGTCACCGAATACGTCCCCGGTGTCCGATCCGCGTCCGTGGGCGTCTGGGTGGGTGTCGGATCACGCGACGAGCAACCCACCGTCGCCGGGGCCGCGCACTTCCTCGAGCATCTCCTGTTCAAGGCCACGCCGTCGCGCAGCGCCCTCGACATCGCGCAGGTGATGGACGGCGTCGGCGGCGAGCTCAACGCGTTCACGTCCAAGGAACACACCTGTTTCTACGCGCACGTGCTCGACGACGACCTGCCCCTCGCCATCGACCTCGTCAGTGACGTCGTCCTGCGTGGCCGTTGCCGGTCCGCCGACGTCGACGTGGAACGCCAGGTGGTGCTCGAAGAGATCTCGATGCGCGACGACGACCCGGAAGACCTCCTCGGCGACGCGTTCCTGACCGCGCTCTACGGCGACCATCCCGTCGGCAGGCCCGTCATCGGCAGCGTCGAATCCATCGAATCGATGACCCGCACCCAACTCCACTCGTTCCACGTGCGGCGCTACACGCCGCCGCGCATGGTGGTGGCCGTCGCCGGCAACGTGGAGCACGAACCGACGGTCGAGCTGGTCCGGCGCGCGTTCGCCGGGCACCTCGAAGCGGCGTCCGAACCCGCCCCCCGACGCGCAGGCACCCTGCGCCTGCGGACGGAGCCGACGCTCAGCCTGACCAACAGGGACAGCGAACAGGTCCACCTCTCCCTCGGGGTGCGCGCGTTCGGGCGGCACGAGTCGCACCGCTGGGCGCTGTCGGTGCTCAACGCCGCGGTCGGTGGCGGACTCAGTTCCCGGCTCTTCCAGGAAGTGCGGGAGATCCGGGGCCTCGCGTATTCCGTGTACTCGGGCATCGACACGTTCTCCGACACGGGTGCGTTCTCGATCTACGCCGGGTGCCAGCCCGAGAACCTCGGCGAGGTCACTACGGTGATCCGGGAGGTGCTGTCGAACGTGGCCGCCGAAGGCATCACCGACGCCGAGTGCGCCCGCGCCAAGGGATCGCTGCGGGGCGGACTGGTTCTGGGACTGGAGGATTCGGGTTCCCGAATGCACCGCATCGGTCGCAGTGAGCTCAACTACGGCAATCACCGCAGCATCACCGAAACCCTGAGCAAGATCGACGCGGTCACCACCGACGAGGTGCGCGACGTCGCGCGAGTCCTGCTGCAGCGTCCGTTCGGCGCCGCCGTCGTCGGACCGTATCGTCGCAAGCGTGACCTGCCGGCCTCGGTGCGCGGCATCGTCCGGTAACGAGGATTCGCCGACAACAAGAGGAGAAGCCCGAGATGAAGATCCGTGGAGCGGTACTCGAGGAGATCGGGAGAACGCGCCCGTTCGCCGAGTCGGCACCGATCTCGATCTCCGAACTCGACCTCGACGCGCCCGGCGAGGGCGAGATCCTCGTCCGGATCGAAGCGGCGGGTCTGTGCCATTCCGACCTGTCCGTCGTCGACGGCAACCGGGTGCGCCCGGTCCCGATGCTGCTCGGGCACGAGGCCGCGGGGCGGATCACCCAGCTCGGAGCCGGGGTCGACGACGTCACGGTCGGACAGCGTGTGGTCATGACGTTCCTTCCCCGCTGCGGTGAGTGTGAGGGCTGCGCCACCGACGGCCGCATGCCGTGCGTGCCGGGGACCAGTGCGAACAACGACGGAACCCTGCTCGACGGGGGAGCGCGACTGCACCGCGGCGGCGACCCCGTGCACCACCACCTCGGGGTGTCCGGATTCGCGACGCACGCGGTCGTCAACCGCCGCTCGGTCGTTCCCGTCGGCGACGACGTCCCCGCCGATGTGGCGGCCGTGCTCGGATGCGCCGTCCTCACCGGCGGCGGTGCCGTCCTCAACGCGGGCGATCCGCAACCCGGCCAGGCCGTGATGGTCGTCGGGCTCGGTGGAGTGGGGATGGCCGCGATCCTGACGGCGGTCTCCCGGGGCGCCGGCGAGGTGATCGGCGTCGACGCCGTCCCCGAGAAGCTGCAGACCGCACGCGAACTCGGCGCGACGGCCGCCTACACCCCCGCGGAGCTCGAGGAAGCCGGTATCCGGGCGCCCATCGTCATCGAGGCCGCGGGGAACGCGCGCGCATTCGAATCGGCTGTTCGCGCAACCGCTCCCGGTGGCAAGACGATCACCGTCGGCTTGCCGTCGCCCGACGCGCGGTCGTCGATCTCCCCGCTCACCCTGGTGGCCGAGGCCCGCACGATCATCGGCAGCTACCTCGGGTCGGCGGTGCCGTCCCGGGACATCCCGATCTACGAGGACCTCTGGCGCGCCGGGAAGCTTCCCGTGGAGAAACTCATCTCCTCCCGCATCACCCTCGACGACATCAACCGCGGCATGGACGAACTCGCCGACGGAAAGGCGATCCGGCAGATCATCGTGTTCGACTGACCCGGCGGGCCGGTCGCGGGCAGAATTCTGCCCATGAGGTTTCGCACCACCATCGAGCTCGGCGGCAAGACCGCGACCGGTTTCCGGATACCCGAGAACGTCGTCGCGGACCTGGGGCCGGGTAAGCGCCCCGCGGTCCGGGTCACGATCGGCGGTCACACCTACCGCACCACGGTCGCGCCGATGGGTGGCGTGTTCATGATTCCGCTCAGCGCCGAGAACCGGGCAGGTGCGGGGGTCGCGGCAGGCGACGAGGTGGACGTCGACGTCGAGCTCGACACCGAACCCAGGGACGTCACGGTTCCGCCCGACTTCGCCGAGGCGCTCGACCGGCAGCCGGACGCGCGAAAGGCGTTCGACGCACTGTCGTACAGCAACCGGCGGCGGCACGTGCTGTCGATCGAGGGGGCCAAGACGGACGAGACGCGGCAGCGCCGGATCGGCAAGGCCGTGGACGCGCTGCTGCAGGGCTGAAGGGCGCCGGCGCGAATTCCGTCAGGTGGAGTCGCCCGGGCGCCCGGTGACGTCTTCGACCGGCAGTGCCGACAGCGCGATCAGGGCGGACACGAAACCCGCGCGCTCGCGCTCCGGCAACCTGGCCAAGAGCCGCTCCTCGCCCCGCCGGATCGCCGCCTGCGCCGAGTCGCGCACGTCGTGCCCGTCCGCGGTGAGCGACAGCAGGCGGGCCCGGCGGTCCGCGGGATCGCGCTGACGGTCGATCAGGCCACGGTCCTGCAGGTCGTCGAGCACGCCGATGATCCGCGTCTTGTCGGCGCCGATCGCCTCCGCGAGCGCGGCCTGGGTGCGCAGCGGGTGCTCGTCGAGTGCCAGGAGCACGACGTATCCCCACATGGTCAGCCCGTGCTCCGCGAGCACGGGGAGTTCCGCCGCCACCAGCGAGCGGTTCAGGGCGGTCGTCATCGCCGCGAGGTCGGGGCGGGTGCGTTCGTGCTGTCCGTGCGTCGGGTCGCGGCTGGGCATATCGCAGAAAATACACCTTGACCGATCATCTACTGAGGTAGATGATAAGCGAACGCGTATCAATTCGATTCGAGTGGCGAGGTGTCGACGATGGATGTGGACGAGGTCCGGCGCTGGGATATCCGCGCCGTGCAATCGAGTGTGGAGTTCGTGTCGCAGGTGACGCGCGACGATCTGCAGCGCGCGACACCGTGTGCGCAGTGGACTCTCGGGGAACTGCTGGGCCACATGACCGTGCAGCACCGGGGATTCGCTGCAGCGGCCGCGGGCGGAGGTCCCGACCCGTCGAACTGGCGGCCCCACGCGTCGGCGGATCCCGTTGCCGCGTACCGCTCGGCGGCCGACACCGTCATCGAGGCCTTCGCAAGGGACGGCGTAGGGGCGCGGCAGTTCTGGTTGCCGGAGATCAGCACCGAGTTTCCGTTCCCCGCACCCATGGCCGTCGGATTCCACTTCCTCGACTACGTCGTCCATTCGTGGGACGTCGCCCGGTCACTCGGGCTCGACTTCACGCCCGAATCCGACATGGTGGCCGCGGTTCTCCCGATCGCACGACTCGTCCCGGACGGTGCGGACCGGATGCGAGAGGGGGCCGCGTTCGCGCCCGGCCTGCCGACCGACCCCCACTCCGCCGATTTCGACACGGTGCTGTCGCTGCTCGGCCGATCACCGCACTGGCACCCCGAGTACGAGGCCGGGCGCGTCTGACAACGAGACGCAGGTCTCCCGCCCCGCCCCTGCGCACCGGTCGGCACCCGGCGATTGCGTAGGCTTTCGGGCGAATCGTTGTGACTGGACGGAGCGTGGAGAAGTGAGCGCAGCAGCACCCATCAGGGTCGGGGTTCTCGGGGCCAAGGGCAAGGTCGGCCGAGCGATCTGCGAGGCGGTGGAGCAGGCACCGGATCTCGAACTCGTCGCGGAGGTCGATCACGGCGACCGGCTGGAGACGTTCGTCGAGGCCGGCACGCAGGTCGTCGTCGACTTCACCCACCCCGACGTCGTGATGGACAACCTGAAGTTCCTCGTGTCCAACGGTATTCACGCGGTCGTGGGCACGACGGGATTCGACGACGCGCGGCTCGACACGGTGCGGTCGTGGGTGTCGGAGCGGCCCGAGGTCGGTGTCCTGATCGCCCCGAACTTCGCGATCGGTGCCGTTCTCTCCATGCGCTTCGCCGAGGCGGCGGCACGATTCTTCGATTCCGTCGAGGTCATCGAGTTGCACCACCCCAACAAGGCGGACGCGCCGTCCGGCACCGCCTACCGGACCGCCGCACTCATCTCGGAGGCACGCCGTAAGGCGGGCGTCGGACCGAGCCCCGACGCCACGACCACCGAACTGGACGGTGCGCGCGGCGCCGACGTGGACGGCGTGCGGGTGCATTCCGTGCGGCTGGCAGGTCTCGTCGCCCACCAGGAGGTCATCCTCGGCACGCAGGGCGAGACGCTGACCATCCGGCACGATTCGATCGACCGCAATTCCTTCGCCCCCGGCGTCCTGCTCGGGGTGCGGGAGATCGGCTCCCGTCCCGGCCTGACCGTCGGTATCGACCCCCTTCTCGACCTGTGAAGGACGGCTCGGCCAAGACCGTTGTCACGATCGGACTGCTGGTCGCGGCGCTGGCGTTCTACTTCGTCCTTCTCGGCCAACGCGGGATCCAGTTGATCCAGGACGGCGGAGCAGCCGCGATCGGCCTGGGTGCCGGCGTCCTGATCCTGCCGTTCCTGGGCGCCTGGATCGTCTACGCCACGCTGCGTGCCGGATTCCAGCATCAGCATCTGTCCCGCCGCATCGCCGACGAGGGGCTCGAACTGGACGTCAGCGATCTGCCGAAGCGCCCCTCGGGCCGCATCGACCGGGACGCCGCGGACGCACTGTTCCAGCAGGTCAAATCCGAATGGGAAGCAGACCCGGACAACTGGCGGAACTCGTACCGTCTCGCCCGCGCCTACGACTACGCCGGCGACCGCGGCAGGGCCCGGGAGACGATGAAACGGGCCGTGGAACTCGAACGCGTCGAACGGGAAGGCGAGCCCGGCCGATAGGAAACGGGACCGGTCGTACGCTGACGACTGTGAAGTCACTACTCGTCGTCCACCACACGCCGTCGCCGGTGACCCGTGAGTGCCTCGAAGCCGTGCTGAAAGGCGCGCGGGACCCCGATATCGACGGGGTCGACGTGAAGTCGATTCCCGCTCTCGGAGCGACCGTGCCCGACGTCCTGGCAGCCGACGGGTTCCTGTTCGGGACGTCCGCCAACTTCGGCTACATGTCGGGTGCGCTGAAGCACTTCTTCGACACCGTCTACTACCCGTGCCTCGACGCGGTCGCCGGCCGTCCCTACGGGCTCTGGGTGCACGGCAACAACGACACCGCCGGGGCCGTCAAATCGGTGCAGAAGATCGTGACCGGGCTGGCGCTCACCCAGGTGGCCGAGATCCTGGAACTGACCGGATCGCTCGACGCGAGCGCACGGGAGCGGTGCTACGAACTCGGTGCGACGGTCGCGGTGACGCTGGCCGAGGACGTCTGACGTCGCGGCGGAACGTGTCGGTGGTTGATGGCAGGCTGCGGGCATGCGTGAGATGACCGCAGCCGCGGCCCGGAGATCGGCGCTCTGGGCGCAGGGGTTCGCCGACCGGAAACCGGCCGGGGCGCCGACGCGCCGGCACGTCCGTTCGGTTCTCGACCGGGTGCGGCTGTTCCAGATCGACTCGGTGTCGGTGGCCGTGCGCGCCCATTACGTCCCTTTGTTCAGCCGTCTCGGCGTCTACGACCGCGGGCTCGTCGATTCGGCGGCGTGGTCGCATTCCGCCCGCGCACCCCGGATGCTGGCGGAGTACTGGGCGCACGAGGCGGCGTTCATCCCCGTCGAGGACTGGCCGCTGCTGCGCTGGCGGATGCACCGGTACCGGCACGGTCGCTGGTCCGGCGAATCCCGCGTACTCGATCGCAATCCCACGCTCGCCGCCGACGTGCTCGACGTGATCGGCGCCGTCGGTGCGTGCAGCGCGAGCGACGTGGAGAAACACCTCGAAGTCGACCGGCCGGACCGCAAGGGGCCGTGGTGGGATCGCAGCGACACCAAAGTGGTGTGCGAGCAACTGTTCGCGTCCGGCGCGCTCGCGGTGGACAAACGGGTCGCATTCACCCGTCATTACGACCTGAGCGAACGTGTGCTGCCGAAAGCGATACTCGCCGAGGAAGTCTCGGAGGAGGACGCCGTCCGTGGCCTCGTCCGGCGGTCCGCGAGGGCCCTCGGTGTGGCCACCGAACCCGATCTGCGTGACTACTACCGACTGTCCCCGGCGCAGACCGTCTCGGCCATCGAGGAACTCGTCGAGGACGGGGTGCTCGAACGGGTGGGGGTCCGCGGCTGGGATGCGCCGGCATTCGTCCACCGCGACGTCCGGGCTCCCCGGAAGGTGGAGGGGGCGGCGCTGTTGTGCCCGTTCGATCCGCTGGTTTTCTGCCGTCCCCGGACCGAGCGGGTATTCGACTTCCGGTACCGCCTCGAGATCTACACCCCCGCGCACAAACGTGTCCACGGGTACTACGTCTTTCCGTTCCTGCTGAACGGTGAACTGGTCGCGAGGGTCGATCTCAAGGCCGACCGCGCGTCGGGAACGCTCGAGGTGCGATCCGCGTTCGTGGAACCCGACCGGAATACGGGGCGTGTGGTGGAGGCGCTGCTCCCGGAACTGCGAAGAATGGCAACGTGGTTGGGTCTGAACGACATCCGGGTGGACGATCGCGGCAACCTCGGTGCCCTCCTCGCGGCCGCGGCGGCGCGGCCGCGAGGAGAGTGAGGAACTACAGGCTCTCGACGAACTTCGTCAGGCCCTTGCTCGCCGTCTCGAGTGCCGTCTTCTGCGCCTTCTTCACGAGGAACCCGGGCAGCGGAATCTTCGGGTCGACCGTCAACTCGAACGTGACCTTGGTGCCTGCGCCGGACTCGGTGAGGACGTACGAGCCGTCCTGGGCGTTCTGCTGGCCGCTCTCGACGAGGTGCCACGACACGGTGTCGTCGCCCTCGAACGTGTAGTCGACGACCTGCTCGTCGCTGATCCCGAGGATGGAGACGCTCATCCGGACTCGATGGGGGCGGCCGTCGTCGTGTGTGCTCTCGATGGTGACCGACTTATGGGCCGAGGACCACTCGGGCAGGCGATCCACCGCAGCGATCGCGGCCATCACCGTGGCCGGATCGGCCTTGATCTCGAATTCCTTGACGCCGGAAACGGCCATGTTCTTCGCTCCTTCGAGCCCGTGGCGACTCTCACCGTGTGGCTGATGCGACGTAATTACATCACCGCCGCCGACCGGGGCGTGGAGTGAGTGCGCCGGTGCTCAGAAATTGTCTCTCCCGTTGCGGCGCATCTGGTCCTTGAGTGCGCCCTGGACCGCCTGCGACACCCAGGAATTGAGCGACACCCCGTTCTGGGAGGCGGCTTCCTCGGCCTTCGACTTGATCTGATCCATCAGACGCAGAGTGACGCGGCTGATGTCACCGGTGACGTCATCGAAGGCGGCACCGAGGTCCTCGGCCGTCGTGGTCCCTTCCCCCTCCGATCCGGGTGCGGTGGGGGTGCGATGCACGTCGACCGCCACCTCGCTGCCGTCGAGTCGCACACCGACGGTGCGATTGCCGAGTTCGGACGACACCTCACCTGCAAAATCGGTGAGCGCCGAGAGTAGGAGCAGCCGGGCGGCGGGTTCGACCGCGGCGGCGAGCGCCGCTGCCGTCGCCCGCGTCTGCTCGTCGCCGAGTGCGGCTGCTGCGTTCAGGTCGTCTCGCAGCCGGGAGACGTAGATGCCGAGGTCCATGACGCCAGCATGGCGTCATCGATGGCGTCAGTCAAGGAGTCTCGTCTTCAGCTGGCTGATGTCGCCCTCGGACAACTTCAGCCCCTCCGACACATAGGCGTCGAAGCTGCCGTAGGTGGCGACGGCCGTGTCGAACGCGATGTCGAGCCACGCCGGGTCGACGCCGTCCAGTCCGGGATGTTCCGGGTCGGCGCCGCGGTAGGTGTTGCTGAGCAGATAGTCCGCCGTCACCGTGTCGCGCGGGACCCCCAGGATGGTGAGCAGCACGGCCGTCGCCCACCCGGTGCGGTCCTTACCGGCGCTGCAGTGGTAGAGCACGGCGCCGTCGGACGCCGCGATGTCGTGCAGAACCGCCGAGAACGCCTCGTTCGCGCCTGGGCCCGTCACGAAGGCGCGATAGGCGGCGGGCATGTCGACCAGAGTGGTGATCGGTGACTGCCCGAGCACGTCGTACCAGTTCCCGGCTGCTCCGGCCGGAAGCCGGTCCGGCGCGAGCGCCCGCTCGTACGTCGTGCGGAGGTCGTCGACGACCGTCACGTTCGAGGATTCGAGTTGCGCGAGGTCGCGCGGGGTCAGCCTGTCCAGCGCGTCCGTGCGGAACACCAGACCGGAACGGACGACGGCACCGTCGGCCGTCGGGTATCCGCCGAGGTCACGAGCATTTCGGGCACCCTCGAGCCCTAGCGAGCGCTGCACGGCCGCGGGCTGCGCCGGACTCTCGGCAACCGACGGGCCCGTCGCGGGCGGTCCGGCGAATGCCGGGGGAGCGGCCCCGAGAACTGCTGTCCCGAGAACTGCGATCACGACGGCGCGGCGCGCGCGGCCAGTCCGGTACTGCACAGGAAGTCTCCCTCGCGAATCTGCGGCACCACGGAAAGTGTGGGCGAGACGAGACTGACACGCGCGGGTGAACACACGGGAACCGGGCCGCTGCCGGGACGGGGCACACCGAGACCCCGATCAACGCTGCGACTAGGGTCGATGCATTCAGGAGGGACTCCCGACCAGGGAGTTCGGTAGGAGGAACAGCGCAGTGCCGCAGACCGTGCCGCTCAGGGTGCAACTCGTCGCGAAGACGGAGTTCTTTCCGCCGGCGGACATTCCGTGGGAGACCGACGCCGACGGCGGCGAAGCGCTGGCGGAGTTCGCGGGCCGGGCGTGCTATCAGAGCTGGTCCAAACCCAACCCCCGCACCGCGACCAACGCCGGATATCTGCGCCATCTGCTCGAGGTCGGGCACGAGTCGGTCCTCGAACACGGGACCGTCAGCTTCTACATCACCGGCATCTCACGGTCCTGCACCCACGAGTTGATCCGGCACCGCCACTTCTCCTACTCGCAGCTGTCGCAGCGCTTCGTGCGCGAGAACGACGGCAATGTCGTCGTTCCGCCCGCGATCGCGGGCGACCCCGAACTCGAGGAACTGTTCGCGAAGGCTACCGACGCGAGCCGGGCGGCGTACGGCGAACTCCTCCAGGCCCTCGAAACGAAACTGGCGGACACCTCCAGCGTGCCGCTGCGCAACAAGCAGGCGAGGCAGGCCGCGAGGGCCGTCCTGCCCAACGCTACGGAGACCCGCGTGGTGGTCACCGGTAACTACCGGGCGTGGCGGCACTTCGTCTCGATGCGGGCCACCGAGCACGCCGACGTGGAGATTCGCCGCGTCGCGGTCGAGTGCCTGAGGCAACTGCAGGCGGCCGCGCCGAATGTCTTCGGCGACTTCGAGGTACTGGACTGGGGCGACGGCACGGAGGTGGCGCGGAGCACGTTTTCCACCGACGCGTGACTGGTGTGCAAAAGTACCTGGGTCACCGGGTAGCCTTCTGACCATGACCTACGGTGATTCCGCTTCTCCCGTCGAGCGTCCGTTCGGCACCGTGTCCACAGCGATGGTGACGCCGTTCACCTCGGACGGAAAGCTGGACGTCGACGCCGGTGTCCGCCTCGCGGCGTACCTCGTCGACAACGGGTGCGACTCCCTTGTCCTCGCCGGTACGACCGGTGAGTCGCCGACGACCACCGAGAACGAGAAGCTCGAGCTGCTCCGGGCAGTGATCGACGCGGTGGGCAACCGCGCGAAGATCATCGCCGGCGCAGGCAGCAACGACACCGCGCACAGCGTCGAACTCGCCCGTGACGCCGCCCGCGCGGGCGCGCAGGGCCTTCTCGTCGTCACCCCCTACTACTCGCGTCCGCCGCAGGCCGGACTGTTCGCGCATTTCACCGCCGTCGCCAACGCCACCGACCTTCCGGTCATGCTCTACGACATTCCACCCCGCTCCGTGGTCCCCATCGAGACGGAGACCATCCGGCGCCTCGCCGAGCACCCGCGCATCGTCGCGGTCAAGGACGCCAAGGGCGACCTCAACGCGGGCGCCGAGCTGATCGGCACCACGGACCTCCAGTTCTACTCGGGTGACGATCCGCTCAATCTGCCGTGGCTGTCGGTGGGCGCGACGGGATTCGTCAGCGTCATCGGGCACCTCGTGCCCGGCCGGTTGCGCGAGCTGCATACGGCATTCGCGGCGGGTGACATCGCCCGCGCCCGCGCGATCAACCTCAGCCTGATCCCGGTCATCCGCTCGGTGGCGCGTCTCGGCGGCGTCAGCGCGTCGAAGGCGGGTCTGCGCCTGATCGGCCTGGACGTCGGTGAACCCCGGTTGCCGCAGGTGGCACCGACCCACGATCAACTCGACCTCCTGGCCGCCGATCTGCACGCTGCGGGGGTGCTCGCGTGACCCGACCGCCTCGTCGTCGCAGCGCCAGCCGTCAGGCCGGTCCCCCTTCTCCCACAGCGAGCGAGCCTCCCAAGGCGGCGCCCGTCGTCGCCGAGCCGCCGAAGTCGGCGCCCGTCGTCGCCGACCAGCCGTCGGCTCCGAAGTCGGAGCAGGCCAAGTCCGCGCCCGTGAAGACCTCCTCCACGAAGGGCGGCGCCGCCAACAAGTCGTCGTCCCGCTCCGGCCGGCGCGGCGGCGGCAACAAGCGTCAGGACACACGGCCCGCTTCGGTCGATCCGACGGCCCGGCTCGGCGCTCCGCCGAAGGCTCCGTTCAAGGGTCTGCGGGTGGTGGCGCTCGGTGGTATCGGCGAGATCGGTCGCAACATGACCGTCTTCGAGCACCAGGGCAAGCTGCTCATCGTCGACTGCGGTGTGCTGTTCCCGGAAGACCAGCAGCCGGGTGTCGACCTGATCCTCCCGGACTTCCGGCACATCGAGGACCGGATGGGCGACGTCGAGGCCGTGGTCCTCACGCACGGCCACGAGGACCACATCGGCGCCATCCCGTTCCTGCTGCGCCTGCGGCCGGATCTGCCCGTGGTGGGTTCGCGGTTCACGCTCGCGCTCGTCGCGGCCAAGTGCCGTGAGCACCGCCAGCGCCCCAACCTCGTCGAGGTCGTCGAGGGGCAGCGCACCGATCACGGCCCGTTCGAGTGCGAGTATTTCGCCGTCAACCACTCGATCCCCGACGCCATCGCCGTCGCGATCCGGACCGACGCCGGAGTCGTGCTGCACACCGGTGACATCAAGCTCGACCAGCTGCCGCTCGACGGCAGGCTCACCGACCTCGCGGGCTTCTCCCGGCTCGGCGACGAGGGTGTCGACCTGTTCCTCGTCGACTCCACCAACGCCGAGGTGCCAGGCTTCGTCACCCCCGAACGTGAGATCGGGGGAGTGCTCGACAACGTCATCGGCAAGGCCAAACAGCGCGTGATCGTGGCGTCCTTCGCCAGCCACGTGCACCGCATCCAGCAGGTGGTCGACGTCGCCCACCGGTACAACCGGCGGGTCGCGTTCGTGGGCCGGTCGATGGTCCGCAACATGCAGATCGCGCAGGATCTCGGATATCTGAGCGTGCCGGACGGCCTGGTGGTCGACATCGACACCGCGGCCAACCTGCCTGACGACCGGCTCGTCCTGATCTCCACCGGCTCGCAGGGTGAACCGCTGTCGGCGTTGTCGCGGATGGCCCGCGGTGAGCATCGGCAGATCAACATCCGGGCCAACGATCTCGTCGTGCTGGCGTCCTCGCTGATCCCCGGCAACGAGAACTCCGTGTTCGCCGTCGTCAACGGACTCGCCAAGCGCGGCGCCACCGTCGTCACCCAGCAGAGCGCGAAGGTGCACGTCTCCGGTCACGCGTCGGCGGGCGAGCTCCTGTACCTGTACAACGCGGTCCGGCCCACCAACGCCATGCCGGTCCACGGCGAATGGCGTCACCTGCGCGCCAACGCCGCCCTCGCGAAGGCCACCGGCGTGCCGGAGGACCGGATCGTGCTCGCCGAGGACGGCGTGGTGGTCGACATGGTCGACGGTCTCGCCGAGATCGTCGGGCAGGTTCCCGTCGGACACGTCTACGTCGACGGACTGTCCGTCGGCGACGTCGGCGACTCCACGCTGTCGGACCGGCTGGTCCTCGGTGAGGGCGGGTTCATCGCCATCAACGTCGTCATCGACGACCACACGGGTCGCGCGGTCAGCACCCCCGAGGTGTCCGGACGCGGATTCTCCGACGACCCCACGGCCCTCAAGGATGCGGCTCAGCTGGTCGAGGCGGAACTCCTGCGCCTGGCCACCGAGGGCATCAACGACGCGCACCGCATCGCCCAAGCGATCCGGCGCGTGGTCGGTAAATGGGTAGCGGACAAGTACCGTCGCCGGCCGATGATCGTCCCGACCGTCATCGCGGTTCCATCGGCCGAGGGCAAGTAGTTCTCCGGCAGGTAGATTCGGTCGGGTGACCTTCGCCCGAGATGAACGCCTCGCCCTCGTCGACTCGATGGCCGAATTCGGTCCCGACGCCCCGACCCTCTGCGGGACGTGGACCAACCGGGACCTGGCCGCCCACCTGATCGTGCGCGAACGACGCCTCGACGCTGCCCCCGGCATCGTCGTGGGTCGGCTCGCCGGCTACACGGAGCGCGTCCAGAACGACACGGCGACGCGTCCGTGGAGCCGACTGCTGGACGAGGTCCGGTCGGGTCCACCGATATGGTCGCCGATGTACTGGGTGGACGCACAGGTGAACCTGGGGGAGATGTTCGTCCACCACGAGGACGTGCGCCGCGCCCACGACGGATGGGAGCCGCGGGTCCTGCCCGACGAGCGCCAGGACGCGCTGTGGGGTCTCGCACGCAAGGTCGGAAAGCTCGGCTACCGGCACGCCCCGGTGACGGTCGTGCTCGAGCGGCCGTCCGGAGAGCAGGCCACCGTCCGCAAAGCGGGTGCCGGCCGGGTGATCCTGCGCGGTGAACCGTCGGAACTCGCCCTGCATGCGTTCGGCCGGGACCAGGTGCGGATCGAGACCGACGGTGAGGCTGCCGACATCGAAGCCGTGACCTCCCTCGACCGAGGGTTCTAAGGGCATTTCACCGCAGGTCTCGCCGTGTTACGGGTGTTGCGGATGGTCCGGAAGGTGCCGTAGCGACTAATCTGGGAGCCATGGCAGGTAAGGCGAGCGCCCGCGGTTCGAGCACGACGACGTCCACGGCGAGGACGGGCGTGCGAGGCGGCTCGACCTCGTCTAAGCCCAAGTCACGCACGACCCGGACAGTGAGCACTCCGCGTAAGTCCACGAAGAAATCGTCTACATCCAGCCCCCTCAAGTCGGTGGGCCGGGGAATCGGTGCCGGCTGGTCGCTGATGGCCAAGGGCGTCGGGGCCACCACCCGCACCGTCGGCAAGGCAGCCGAGATCGAACAGGGACACCGGCGCGACGGCATCGCGCTCGGGCTGATCGCGATCAGCGTCGTGGTCGCCGGCGGAATCTGGTTCTCCGCGGGCGGTCCGGTAGGCGAGTGGCTCGAGACCGGAGTCCGGGCTGCGTTCGGCGGCGCGTCCGGCGTCCTGCCCCTGATCGGCGTCGCCGTCGCGGTGATCCTGATAAGGACCGAGCCGAAACCCGAGATCCAGCCGAGGCTGGTCCTGGGATCGCTGCTGGTCGGTCTGCCCGCCCTGGGGCTCTGGCACATCGCGACCGGTTCGCCCACCGACGCCGAGGCCAGGACCCGCGGCGCAGGCTTCGTCGGGTACGCGGCGGGAGGTCCACTGACGGACGGCCTGACCGTGTGGCTCGCCGCACCGCTGCTGCTAATGGCGGCACTGTTCGGTGTCCTGCTGCTGACCGGAACCACGGTCCGCGAGGTGCCCGGCAAACTGCAGTCGTACTTCGGAACGTCGTTCGGCCGCGACCACTACGCCGACTACGACAGCGAGTACTACGAGGACGGCGAATACGACCCCACGCTGTTCGACGCCGACGGCTACCCGGTCGACGACTACAAGACCGGCGCCCGGGGTGTTCCGGCCGACAACTATCCGACGAACGAATACGACGTCAGCGATACCGCGAAGACGGAGGTGCTCGGGTTGTGGGAGACCGAGCCCGCCACGGAACCCGTGCCTGCGCCGGCGCCGAAACCGGCGCGTGCCAAGGCCAAGCCGGTCGTCGCCCCGAAGCCGGAACCCGAACCGGAACCGCTGTCTGACGTCGACAAGTTCGTGACCGACCGGGTCGTCGAGGGCGACTACACGCTGCCCCCGACGTCGCTGCTCATCGAGGGCGATCCGCCGAAGAAGCGCAGTTCCGCCAACGACGCGATGATCGAGGCCATCACCGAGGTGCTCGAGCAGTTCAAGATCGACGCGGCCGTCACCGGATTCACTCGCGGCCCGACCGTCACCCGCTACGAGGTGGAACTCGGACCGGGCGTGAAGGTCGAGAAGATCACCGCGCTCGCCCGCAACATCGCATACGCGGTCGCCACCGACAACGTGCGCCTGCTGGCACCGATCCCCGGCAAGTCCGCGGTCGGCATCGAGGTCCCCAACTCCGACCGCGAGATGGTGCGCCTCGCCGACGTGCTCACGGCCCCGAGCACCCGCAAGGACCACCACCCGCTGGTGATCGGTCTCGGCAAGGACATCGAGGGCAACTTCGTCAGCGCCAACCTCGCGAAGATGCCGCACCTGCTCGTGGCGGGTTCCACCGGTTCCGGTAAGTCGAGCTTCGTGAACTCGATGCTGGTGTCGCTGTTGTCCCGTGCGACACCCGACGAAGTGCGGATGATCCTCATCGATCCCAAGATGGTGGAGTTGACGCCCTACGAGGGCATACCGCATCTCATCACGCCCATCATCACCCAGCCGAAGAAGGCCGCGGCCGCCCTGGCCTGGCTGGTGGAGGAGATGGAACAGCGTTACCAGGACATGCAGGCCAACCGGGTGCGCCACATCGACGACTTCAATGCCAAGGTGAAGTCGGGGGAGATCACCGCGCCGCTCGGCAGCGAACGGGTCTACCGGCCGTACCCGTACATCCTCGCCATCGTCGACGAACTCGCGGACCTCATGATGACCGCGCCGCGTGACGTCGAGGACGCGATCGTGCGGATCACCCAGAAGGCGCGCGCCGCCGGTATCCACCTCGTGCTGGCCACCCAGCGGCCGTCGGTGGACGTCGTGACGGGTCTGATCAAGACCAACGTGCCGTCACGGCTCGCCTTCGCGACGTCGTCCCTGACCGACTCGCGGGTCATCCTGGACCAGCCCGGCGCCGAGAAGCTGATCGGTATGGGTGACGGGCTGTTCCTGCCGATGGGCGCAGGCAAGCCGACGCGCCTGCAGGGTGCGTTCATCACCGACGAAGAGATCTCCGCGGTCGTCGATTTCAGCAAGAACCAGGCGGAGCCGGAGTACACCGACGGCGTCACCGCCGCCAAGGTCGGGGAGAAGAAGGACGTCGATCCCGACATCGGCGACGACATGGACGTGCTGTTGCAGGCGGTGGAACTCGTCGTCTCCAGCCAGTTCGGGTCCACGTCGATGCTGCAGCGCAAACTGCGTGTCGGATTCGCGAAGGCAGGCCGCCTGATGGACTTGATGGAGACCAGGGGAGTGGTGGGCCCCAGCGAGGGCTCGAAAGCCCGTGAGGTGCTCATCAAGCCCGAGGAACTCGACGGTCTGCTGTGGTCGATCCGCGGCGGCGACCCGAACGAGGCCCCGTCCGACCAGGAGTAGCCCGCGTGCGCGTGTCCGAAATGGGCGATTCTCGCGCAGTGTGGTTGAATGGGCACCGAATTGGAGGGGAGTATCCCCACCTCTGTGACAGCATCGTCAACACGATCGGCACCATTGCCGATCCGGTGCTGTCAGTCGCGCGGACAAGAGATTCCGGCGCGGCGGGAGAGACCTCCGGTACCCGCTAGGTCTACCGGAGGTCTGTGTTCATGCATGTGTCACCGCTGGTCTGGGTCATCACCTGTGTGGTGATTCTCGGACTGTTCGTCTTCGACTTCTTCGCGCACGTGCGCACCCCGCACGCCCCCACCTTCCGTGAGTCGGCGTTCTGGTCGTCGGTCTACATCGGCGTCGCGATCCTGTTCGGCCTGGTCGTGATGTGGTTGTGGGGAAGTCAGTACGGCGGCGAGTATTTCGCCGGTTACGTCACCGAGAAGGCGTTGTCGGTCGACAACCTCTTCGTGTTCGTCATCATCATGGGAACATTCGCGGTGCCGCGGGAGTACCAGCAGAAGGTACTGCTGATCGGCATCGTGATGGCGCTGGTGATGCGCGGCATCTTCATCGGGGTCGGTGCCGCGGCGATCAACGCCTACAGCTGGGTGTTCTACCTGTTCGGTGCGTTCCTCATCTACACCGCGTACACGCTGGTACGTGATCACGGGCACGAGAAAGAGGTGGAGGAGGAGCGCGACAGCAAGATCGTCGCCGTCGCGAAGAAGATCCTCCCCACCACGGACACCTACGACGGCGACAAGCTCGTCACGCGGATCAACGGCAAGCGCGTCGTGACGCCGCTGCTGCTCGCGCTGGTCGCCATCGGATTCACCGACGTGCTGTTCGCACTCGACTCGATTCCCGCGATCTATGGACTCACTCAGGAGCCGTACCTGGTCTTCACGGCCAACGCGTTCGCGTTGATGGGTCTGCGTCAGCTGTACTTCCTCATCGGCGGCCTGCTGGACCGCCTGGTGTACCTGTCGTACGGCCTGTCGATCATTCTCGCGTTCATCGGCGTCAAGCTCGTGCTGCACGCCCTGCACGAGAACACGCTGGGCTTCATCAACGGCGGCGAGCACGTGGCCGTACCGGAGGTGTCGACGGTGTTCTCGCTCGCCGTCATCATCGGTGTGCTGGCAGTGACCACCGTCGCCAGCCTTCTCAAGACGCGGAACACGACGCCGGCGAAGTAGTTCCGCCGGGCGTCGTGCTCGAGGGTGTCCGGTGCTCGGCGAGTCAGGAACTGAATTCGCCGAGCACCGGAACCCATTCCACGATCCGCGAGGCCGCCACGAGTCCGTTGCGGGCGAACGGGTCGTGGGTGAAGAGCAGTTCCACGGTCTCCGCGTCGGAGGCGTCGACGATGATGAATGCGCCGCTGCCGTCGGCGAACGGGCCGGACGACACGACGGTCTTCCGCTCGGCGAGCTCACCGAGCCACTCGCGGTGGGCGGGGCGATGCTCGTCGCGTCCTGCGACGGTATCGGCCGAATACGTGTACTCCACTACGAACAGGGACATGTTCTCGCTCTCTCGGGACGGGTTCGTCGAACAAAAATGGGATCACGGCACTTCTGTCTCACACACTGGGATTTCAGAGGGTGAGAAGCATTCGGGTATTGCCGAGGGTGTTCGGCTTGACGTAGCTCAGATCGAGGAATTCGGCGACACCGGTGTCGTACGAGCGGCACATCTCGGCGTAGACCTCGGCGGTCACGGGTGTGCCGTCGATTTCGACGAATCCGTGCTTACCGAAGAAGTCGACCTCGAACGTGAGAACGAAGAGACGCTCGAGTTCGAGTTCCCGCGCCACCTCGATCAGCTTGGCCACCACGTGGTGTCCTGCACCCTGGCCCTTTGCCGACGGATCGACCGCGATCGTGCGTACCTCGCCGAGATCGGCCCACAGCACGTGCATTGCGCCACAACCGATCACGTTGCCGGCGCGTTCGGCCACCCAGAACTCCTGGACGGATTCGTACAGGGTCACGAGGTTCTTCTCGAGCAGGATCTTGCCGGAGTAGATGTCGATCAGGCGCTTGATCTCGGGAACGTCGGAGGTTCGTGCTCGCCGCACGATCAGCTGATTGTCGGCGGTGTCCGGCGTCCGAGAAGTCATGTCGTGAACATTAGCCAACGGCCGTACCGATATTCTTAGGCACGTGCCGGTACGACCTACGATTCCTCCCCACTCCCCGCTGCGTCCCGGGGTGCAGTTCGACGCTGCGGTGCTCCGATGAGCACGCAGCGCGAGGATTGGACGGCCGCCGACCAACCGGCGGCCCCGGACCCGTCGGTGGGGCCTGCGAGTGAGACGGCCGTACCGCTTCTGAACATCGCGAACATCCTGACGATTCTCCGGATCCTCCTGGTCCCGGTCTTCCTGGTCGTGCTGTTCGTCGGAGACGGACACTCGACGACGTGGCGCCTGATCGCGACCGGTGTGTTCGCCGTCGCGGCCATCACCGACCGGATCGACGGGCAACTCGCCCGCAAGTACGGCCTCGTCACCGATTTCGGCAAACTCGCCGATCCCATCGCGGACAAGGCGCTGATCGGAGCGGCCCTCGTGGGGCTGTCGATTCTCGGAGACCTGCCCTGGTGGGTCACGGCGGTGATCGCGGTCCGGGAACTGGGCATCACGCTGCTCCGATTCGCGGTCCTGCGACACGCCGTCATTCCCGCGGGCCGGGGCGGCAAGCTCAAGACTCTCGTCCAGACGATCGCGATCGGCTACTACCTGCTGCCGCTGCCCGACGGGTTCGAGGTCGCCGGCTGGGTTCTGATGGGCGCCGCCGTGCTGCTGACGGTGGTGACCGGGCTGGACTACGTCGTGCAGGCGGTCCGCCTGCGAGCCGGCGTGCACAAGGTCGAGGCGAACGCGAGCACCGGGGCGTGACCGACCCGCTGGTCGACGGCACGCGGGCCGGTGACCTGGTTGCCGTGCTCACCGCCCGCGGCGAGACGGTGGCCACCGCGGAATCGCTCACCGCGGGACTGCTCACCGCGACGATCGCCGGAGTGCCCGGCGCCAGTAACGTGCTCCGCGGCGGGCTCGTCGTCTACGCCACCGACCTGAAGGCGACCCTCGCCGGGGTCGATCCCACCCGGCTGGCCGCGGACGGGCCCGTGGCGGCATCCACGGCACGCGCACTCGCGGACGGGGCCCGCACCCGCTGCGGCGCCGACTGGGGCGTCGGACTGACCGGTGTCGCCGGCCCCGACATGCAGGACGGACATCCGGTCGGCACCGTGTTCCTGAGTATTTCCGGGGCATCCGGGACGGCCGTCCGCGAGCTCGGATTGACCGGTGACCGGTGGCAGATCCGTAAATCTGCGGTTTCCGCCGCCGTGTCGGGACTCCTCGATCGTGTGCAGGAAACATCCGCAGGCTAAGGTCGGGAACCAATCGGTCCTGTTCGCGCGTTGAGATAGGCGAGACAGGTGACGGATGAAGGAGGAGCGAGATGGCGCTGCTATTGCGTGAGGCAATCGGTGACAGTCTTCGGCGTACGCGCGTTTCGCAGAGCCGGACCCTGCGTGAGGTCTCCAACAGTGCTCGTGTGAGCCTCGGGTACTTGTCTGAGGTCGAACGAGGGCGCAAGGAAGCCTCGAGTGAGCTCCTGGCGGCGATCTGCGACGCCCTGGAGGTCCCACTCTCCGATGTGCTCGTCGACGTCAGCGAATCGCTGTCCGACGGTTCTTCGGCCAAGCGTGCGGACACCGAGCGGCGCGCCGTCGAATCCGCGCCCGCCGAGGCTCCCGCCGCGAGCGCACGACCGGGTTCGACGACCATCGCCCGCGACACCCGGGTGGTCATCCCTGCACCCGCGCAGGCGCTGGCTGCCGCGTAGCAACACCCGTGCCGAACCGATAGATTTCAGTTAACCGCCGGTCTCGTTGCCGGCGGGTCAGACAGGCAGTCGGGGCGCAGCCCTTGTTCCGGTGCGTGACGGTCGCGTATCGGGTCGCGCATCGCGCGGCGCAACAGATGGAGGCAGGATCAAACCCATGGCTAATCCTTTCGTCAAGGGATGGAAGTACCTGATGGCGCTCTTCAATTCCAAGATCGATGAGAAGGCTGACCCCAAGGTTCAGATTCAGCAGGCGATCGAGGATGCGCAGCGCCAGCACCAGGCCCTGTCGCAGCAGGCCGCGTCTGTCATCGGCAACCAGCGCCAACTCGAGATGAAGCTCAGCCGGCAGCTCGACGAGGTGGAGAAGCTCAACGCCAACGCCCGTCAGGCCGTCAACCTGGCCGACCAGGCCCAGGCAGCGGGCGACACCGAGAAAGCCATCCAGTACACCAACGCCGCCGAGGCGTTCGCCGCGCAGCTCGTCACCGCCGAGCAGGGCGTCGAGGACCTCAAGGCACTGCACGACCAGTCGCTGCAGGCGGCCGCACAGGCGAAGAAGGCCGTGGAGCAGAACGCGATGGCTCTGCAGGCCAAGGTCGCGGAGCGCACCAAACTGCTCAGCCAGCTCGAGCAGGCCAAGATGCAGGAACGGGTCAGCGAGTCGCTGCGCTCCATGGACAGCACCCTCTCGGCTCCCGGCAACACGCCCAGTCTCGACGCCGTGCGCGACAAGATCGAGCGCCGCTACGCCGACGCCCTCGGTTCCGCCGAGCTGGCACAGAACTCGGTGTCGGGTCGCATGATGGAGGTGCAGCAGGCGAGCATCCAGATGGCCGGACACAGCAGGCTCGAGCAGATCCGGGCCTCGATGAAGGGCGACGCCCTGCCGTCCGGCGGTGCCGCCAATGCGCCGGCGACCCCGGCAGCGAACCCGAACCTCGACAAGCAGCCGCCGGCAGCGGGCCAGGCCGGCACTGCGTAGTAGCAGAACAGAATTCGCATGAGTTCCACCCGACGTGGCCGACCTGGACGCGCAGTCCGGTCGGCCACTGTCGTGTCCGGGCTCGCCGGGATCCAGGGCGCGCTGCGTGAGGCCGGCGAGTCCGTCGCGGACGCGGCGCAGAAGTGGCGCGACCCCCGGGAACGTCTGCTCCGGAAGAAGAGGCGGGCCCGGCGTCGCGCGAAGCGCTACGGCATCGTGTCCGGGTCCTCGGCCACCGGTGCCGCCGGTCTCGCTCTGATGGCCGCGCCGGAGTGGTCGATGCTGATGGCCGGCGGCGGCGCCGTCGTGTTCGCGGTTCCCGCCGTGCTGGCCGTCAGCCGATACCGCAAGCTCGACGCCGTGACGTTGCCACCGGGCCTGCCTGCCCGCCGGGTCCTTCCGGCGCTGTCCTCGGCGGCCCGCGAGCCGATGGAACGACTCGTGCACAGTGAGCGCGCACTGCACGGCATCCTCGGCGTGCTGTCCCGGTCCGGGACAATCAGCGGCGAGGACATCGAGGACACCCACTCCACGGCCCGCTCCGCGGCAGCCGCCCTGCAGGCGGTCGCCCTAGACATCACGTCCATGGAGGACGCCGCCCAGGGCAGCCGGGCCGCTGCCGCACCGCTCCACCGGGCGATCACCTCCGCCGCCGCGCAACTCGACGACGGCGTCGACCAGTTCGAAGAACTGGTGGCTGCTGCCGCCGAGGTCGCCGTTCCCGGGACCACGAGTGCCGTCGGCGAACTGGCGTACGAACGTGCCGAACTGGTGTCGGCGACGGAAAAATTGGCCGGCCTCGCGGCGGCTCTCGGCGAGATCGACGACATCGTTCGCCGCTACCGCTGATGTCGTCGATCGACCGGTCCGGTGACTTCCGGGAAGTCGTGTGGGGGAGAACCCTGATCTTTCCCTGATCTTTACGCTGACCTGGTGATTTACCCGCTCCGCCGTGCCACGCTGGTGTGCGTACCCGATAAGTGGGGTCGACCAGATGTCGGGCGCAGAAATCGATCGGGGAGACGTGAGTGGAGGAAATCATGTTCTGGAAGATTGTTCTGGCGGTCGCGGCGATCTGGATCGCATTGGCGGTCGTCGGTGCCCTCGTCAAGGGTCTGTTCTGGATTCTCGTGGTCAGCGCCGTGGTGTTCGGCGTGTACCTGTTGATCAAGGCGATGTCCGGATCCGGCGAGAAATCGGACATCACGCGGAGCTGACAGGCATGCTCTACCCATGGAACCGGTACCCGAGGACTGGCATCGTGGGCTCGTCGTCGTCGCGCACCCCGACGACATCGAATACGGCGCAGCGGCGGCCGTAGCGCGCTGGACCGAGCAGGGCAAGGACATCCGCTACGTGCTCGCCACCAGCGGGGAGGCGGGGATCGCGGGACTGCACCCCACGGAGTCGGGCCCGCTGCGGGAGGCGGAGGAGCGGCGTTCCGCAGCCGTGGTGGGAGTGACCGACGTCGAGTTCCTCGGGTACCCCGACGGCACTCTCGTGGAGAGTCTCGCGCTCCGCCGCGACCTCGCGACGGCGATCCGGCGTCATCGCCCGGATCTCGTGGTGACAGCGAACTTCGCGGACACGTGGGGGCCCGGCCAGTTGAACAGCGCGGACCACCGCGCACTCGGCCGTTCCGTTCTCGACGCCACCGCGGATGCCGCGAACGAATGGATCTTTCCTGAGCTGGGGGAGTCGGGGCTGCCGCCGTGGCGCGGTGTCCGCTGGGTCGCCGTCAACACGATGACTCCCACCCACGCGGTGGATGTCACCCACACGGTGGATCGGGCGGTGCTCTCGCTGGCCGAGCACGCCCGCTACCTCGAAGCGCTCAGCGACGTCCCGGTGGGGCAGCAGGCGAGGGCCCAGGTCGAGATGGTGACCGGGCCGCAACCGGGATTCGACGCCGAACGCGCGGTGGGATTCGAGCTCTACTTCTTCGGCTGAGGCCGTGAGCGAGAACAATCGCGGCGGCGCTCAGGTCTGTCGCATGAGAATCCGACCCGGACGGAAAGCGAGAATTATCCGAATCGTTGAGTGGTTGCCCTCGGCTTTTCTCCGACGTGCACCCTCTCCTGTCGCCTCGCCCTCCGATCGCGTCGGCGCTGCTCGCATCCCCGAGGTCGGGGTGGGGTGGGGGTGGGGGCATCGTGTGGACCTGGTGATGTGTTTCGCGTGCAGGTTCGATGCCGGCGGGGGATTCATGCGTTACGGTGTTACATACAATGTCTATTCGTAATTCTCCGTCGCGTGACGACACCGCAGCGAGCGTCGAGGACTCCATTCTCGACGCCGCACGCTCGTGCATCCTCGATTTCGGACTGCGCCGCACCACGCTGGCGGAGGTCGCCCGGCGTGCCGGCGTCAGCAGGCCGACCGTCTACCGGCGCTGGTCCGACACCAGGGCCGTCGTCGCCGATCTCATGACCCGCGAGATCGCTGCGGTGATGCCCGAATTCTCCGCCGAGGAATCGGTCCACCGCCAGCTGGTCGACGCCGTGGTCCACGTGTCCACCGAGGTGCGCGACCATCCGCTGTTCGTGAAGATCCTGCGTTCGGATCAGGAACTGTTCACCACCTACATCCTCGAGCGGCTGGGTACGAGCCAGCGGGCGATCATCGACCAAGTCGCGTTCGCGGTGTCGACGGGTCAGGACCAGGGCTCGATCCGCGCGGGGGACAGCCGTCAGATCGCCACGATGGTGCTGCTCCTCGCACAGTCCGCGGTCCAGTCTGCCGTGATGGTGGCCGAGGAACTTCCGGGCGACGCCCTGACGGAACAACTCCGGCACGCGGTCGGCGCCTACCTGGCACCGGACGCCGCCGACAACCATCCGACAGAACGAGGAGACCGGTGAACCACCCGAACACGCCGCCCGTGAGCCGCTCGTCGGCTCTGAACGCCGCGCGAAGGGCGCGCGAACTCGACCAGCTGTCGGACGGTGCACTCGTCGACGTCCTGGTGATCGGCGGCGGAGTGACCGGCGTCGGTGTCGCGCTCGACGCGGCGTCACGCGGCCTCGACGTCGTGCTCGTGGAGAAGCGGGATCTCGCGTTCGGGACCAGCCGGTGGAGTTCGAAACTCGCCCACGGAGGGCTGCGGTACCTGGCATCGGGCAATGTCGGCATCGCCCGCGAGAGCGCGGTCGAACGCGGAATCCTCATGACCCGCACCGCCCCCCATCTCGTCCGGGCACTCCCGCAGCTCGTGCCCGTCCTCAATTCGACGACGCTGTTCGGCAAGTCCCTCGTCCGCACGGGCTTCCTGGCCGGTGACCTGCTGCGTGCAAGTGCCCGCACACCGGCGTCGGTCCTGCCGCGATCACGGACGGTCCGGGCCGACCGGGTGGTCCAACTCGCCCCCGCGGTGCGGCGGGAAGGCCTGCGCGGCGGCCTGATGGCATACGACGGCCAGCTCATCGACGACGCCAGACTCGTGGTGTCCCTCGCACGCACCGCCGCGCTCCACGGTGCGAAGGTGCTCACCCGGACGGGCGCGTACGACGTGACCGGGACGTCCGCGACCCTGCGCGACGAGCTGACCGGCTCGGAACTGCCGATCAGGGCGCGCGCCGTGGTCAACGCGGCGGGCGTGTGGTCGGGTGAGATCGATCCCGGGATCACGTTGCGGCCCAGTCGCGGCACACATCTGGTGCTCCCGGCCGAGCGGCTCGGGAACCCGACCGCGGCGCTCACGGTTCCGATCCCCGGTGAGACCAATCGCTTCGTCTTCGCGCTGCCCGCACAGCTCGGCCGCGTGTATCTCGGCTTGACCGACGAGGCGGCGCCGGGACCCGTTCCGGACGTCCCGGTGGCGTCGGAGCAGGAGATCGATTTCCTTCTCGACACGGTCAACACCGCGCTCGAGGTTCCGTTGCAGCGCTCGGACGTCCTCGGGACCTTCGCCGGGCTGCGCCCTCTGCTCGACACCGGGGACGGATCCACCGCGGACCTCTCGCGCAATCACGCCATCCTGCGCTCGGACACGGGTCTCGTCAGTGTGGTCGGCGGCAAGCTCACCACCTACCGCAAGATGGCGGAGGACGCCGTCGACGCCGCGGTCGAGGTGGCAGGACTCGACGCGGGCCCGTGCCGGACTCGGGCCCTGCCGCTCGTCGGTGCCGCGACACCCGAAGCGCTGCGGAAGGTCTCGGCCCCACCGGCGCTGCTCGCCCGCTACGGAACGGAGGCGACGTTGATCGCCGCCGCCGACCCCGAACTGCTGGCGCCGATCGCCGAGGGCGTGGACGTGAGCCGCGCCGAGCTCGAGTTCGCGGTGACCCACGAGGGGGCACTCGACGTCGACGACCTGCTCGACCGGCGCACCCGGATCGGACTCGTCCCCGCCGACCGTGCCCGGTCCCTCGGCGCCGCCGAAGCCGTGTTCGAGAAACGGTGACGCCGGCCGTGTGACACTCTGTGGTTCGTGCGAGTCGCCGTGGTCGCCGGGCCTGATCCCGGACATGCCTTCCCTGCCCTTGCGTTGTGCCTCGCCTTCATCGAGGCCGGAGACGATCCGGTCCTGTTCACAGGCACACGGTGGGTCGAGCCCGCACGGGCGGCCGGTGTGCCGGCCGAGTTGCTGAAAGGCCTCGCGCCCCGCCCGACGGACGACGACCTCGATGCGGGCGCGCGCATTCACGCCCGCGCCGCGCACATTTCCACCGAGTTGCTCCCCGGCCTGCGCGCGATGGGACCCGACCTCGTCGTCTCGGACATCCTCACCGCCGGCGGGGGTATGGCCGCGGAGCGGCTGGGGATCCCGTGGATCGAGCTGTCCCCGCACCCGCTGTACGCCGCGTCCAAGGGGTTGCCGCCCATCGGAAGCGGTTTGGCCCCGGGCGTGGGAATTCGGGGCAGGCTCCGCGACACGCTCATGCGTACCGCGACGGCGCGGTCGATCCGGCAGGGTGAGCGGCAACGCTCCGACGCCCGGGTCGGCGTCGGACTGCCTGCGAAGGACCCGGGGCCGGTACGGCGGCTGATCGCGACGCTCCCCGCGCTCGAGGTGCCGCGACCGGACTGGCCCGCCGAGGCGCACGTGGTCGGGCCCCTGCTGTGGGAACCGACGAACGAGGTGCTCGAACCGCCGGACGGCGCCGATCCTCTGGTCATGGTGGCTCCGTCGACTGCATTCACCGGCGCCGAGGGCATGCTCGAGACGACGCTCGCGGGGCTCGACGGGGCAGGCGTTCGTGTGATCGCGTCGATACTCGACGGTTCGCCGGCCATGGTTCCGCCCTGGGCGCGAGCAGGTCTCGGCCGTCAGGACACGATGCTGCGCGAGGCCTCGGCCGTCGTCTGCGGCGGCGGACACGGAATGCTGGCCAAGGCCCTGCTCGCAGGGGTTCCGGCGGTGGTGGTTCCCGGCGGCGGCGATCAGTGGGAGCTCGCGAACCGGGCCGCGCGGCAGGGGAGCGCCGTGGTGGTGCGTCCCCCCGGCGCGGACGCCCTCCGCGCGGCGGTCGAACAGGTGCTCTCCAACGGTGCCCACGCGGACGCCGCGCAGCGGGCCGCGCGGAGCATCGCGGATGTCGCCGATCCGGTGGAGGTGTGCCGCGACGCGCTGCGGTGAGAGCCCGGCACGAGGTTCGGCTAGCGTGGATGTGTGCGACTGACCGAATTTCACCAACTCGTCCGCGAAGAGTTCGGGCAGATGCGCGGCGACGCACTGCTCGTCGACCACGTGCTGCTCAGTCTCGGGGGCAAGACCGCCGCCGAAGCCATCGAGGACGGCCGCGAACCCCGCGAGGTGTGGCGTGAACTCTGCGTCGAGTTCGACGTCCCGCCGCAGCGCCGGTAGAAATCCGGCGTGTCGAACGGACCGACCGCACATATCGAACACACGTTCCCCTATGCTGGGGATGTTCGGTGGTCACGGTTCTTGTCGGTACCTGGATCTAACCTGACCGCAGATCACTGATGAGACTCGAGGAATGGGGACGACGATGGCACCACAGGCACACGATCGAGACAAGGCGCTCGACCTCGCGCTGGCGCAGATCGACAAGAACTTCGGCAAGGGCTCGGTGATGCGCCTGGGCGAAGGTGTCCGTCAGCCCATCGCCGTCATCCCGACCGGCTCCATCGCGCTGGACGTCGCCCTCGGCATCGGCGGGCTGCCCCGCGGCCGTGTCGTCGAGATCTACGGCCCGGAGTCCTCGGGTAAGACCACCGTGGCCCTGCACGCGGTCGCCAACGCCCAGGCGGCCGGCGGCATCGCCGCGTTCATCGACGCCGAGCACGCGCTCGACCCCGACTACGCCCAGAAGCTCGGCGTCGACACCGACGCGCTGCTGGTGTCACAGCCCGACACCGGTGAGCAGGCGCTGGAGATCGCAGACATGCTGATCCGCTCCGGCGCCCTCGACATCCTCGTGGTCGACTCCGTGGCCGCCCTGGTCCCGCGCGCCGAGATCGAGGGTGAGATGGGCGACAGCCACGTGGGTCTGCAGGCGCGTCTGATGAGCCAGGCGCTCCGTAAGATGACCGGTGCGCTCAGCAATTCCGGCACCACCGCGATCTTCATCAACCAGCTGCGCGAGAAGATCGGCGTCATGTTCGGTTCCCCCGAAACCACCACCGGTGGTAAGGCATTGAAGTTCTACTCGTCGGTGCGCCTCGACGTGCGGCGGATCGAGACCCTGAAGGACGGCACCGACGCGGTGGGTAACCGTACCCGCGTCAAGGTGGTCAAGAACAAGGTCGCGCCGCCGTTCAAGCAGGCCGAGTTCGACATTCTCTACGGCCTGGGAATCAGCAAGGAAGGTTCGCTGATCGACATGGGTGTCGAGCACGGGTTCATCCGCAAGTCGGGCTCCTGGTACACCTACGAAGGCGACCAGCTGGGACAGGGCAAGGAGAACGCCCGCAAGTTCCTGTTGGAGAACACCGACATCCGGGACGAGATCGAGAAGAAGATCAAGGAAAAGCTCGGAATCGGCGCGGACGTCACTGCTGCCACGGATGACGCCGCCCCGGTCGAATTCTAAGGCGCCGCCGTGCGTCCGACGGGCGAAGGTGGAACGGAGACGCAGGCCAAGGATTTGTGCCTGCGTCTCTTGACGGACCGTGCCCGGAGTCGAGCGGAGTTGGCCGAGCGTCTGGCGAAAAAGGGCTACTCGCCCGAGATCGCTGAGCGTGTGCTGGATCGTCTCACCGAGGTCGGACTCGTCAACGACGCCGACTTCGCCCAGCAATGGGTGCATTCGCGGCACACGTACTCCGGCAAGGGGAAACGTGCGCTCGCACTGGAACTGCGCCGCAAGGGCATCGGTCAGGAAGACGCCACCGAGGCGCTCGCTCAGATCGACAGCGAAGACGAACGAGCGCGAGCCACCGAACTGGTCGCGAAGAAACTGCGGACGGTGTCCGCGGACGATCGGGACCGTGCGGTCCGCCGCCTGGTGTCGATGCTCGCGCGCCGCGGATTCCCCCAGGGCATGGCGTTCGAGGTGGTCAAGGAACAACTCGATCGCGCGGGTGCGGAAACCGATGGCCTGTTCGATGAGACCTGACCACGACGAGACGACAACAACACTGGCGAGGCGACGACACTGCGGTCGGACGGAACAGGGTTCCCGTCCGGCCGCAGTGCTATTTCGGAGCGACTGTCACATCACAACCGCTTGTCGGTGATGTCCATACCCGGAACCGACACCGCCGGAAGCTCGGGAACGGCCCCCTTGGGGCCTCCGCCCTTGCGGCTGGCCCGGAGTCGCTTCTCCACCTTGGTCGCCACCACGGTGAGCGTGTAGTTGAGGACGATCATGATGATCGCCACCACGATCAGGGCGGGCAGGTAGTTGCCGTAGAACGCACCGAGCTGCTGACCGGACCGCACCACTTCGACGTAGCCGATGAGGTAACCGAGCGCGGAGTCCTTCAAGGCCACCACCATCTGCGAGATGATCGCGGGGAGCATCGCCGTGACGGCCTGCGGAAGCAGGATGGTGCGCATGACCTGGCCCTTGCGCATACCGAGCGCCATGGCGGCCTCGCTTTGCCCCTTGGGGAGCGAATTGATGCCTGCCCTGACGATTTCGGCGATCACCGAGCCGTTGTACAGCGTGAGGCCCACGATGACTGCGGCGAGCGCAAGGTATTTCGATTTGAAGACCTCGTACTCGGCGAACAGCTGGTACGAGAAGATCATCAGGATCAGCACCGGGATGGCGCGGAACAATTCGACGATCCCGCCGGCGACCCATCGCACCGGCCGGTGGTTCGACAAGCGTCCGATGCCGAGGATCGCGCCGAGGATCAACGCGAACAGGATCGATACTGCGGCCGCCACGAGGGTGCCGCGGATACCCGGGATCAGATATGTCGTCCACGACGTCGATTCGAGGAACGGATCCCATTTCGCCGCCGTCAGCTGACCTTTGTCGTCGAGCGCGGCGTAGACGAGGTAGCCGATTCCCAGTAGCGCGACAGCGACCGCGACTGAGATCAGGCGATAGATGTTCTTCGCCTTCGGGCCCGGTGCGTCGTAGAGGACGGTGGCGGAATTGCTCATCGTGCAACCTCGAATCGCTTGCTCAGGTATCCGAAGAGAAGCCCCATCGGCAGGGTCAGGATCACGAAGCCGAGCGCGAAGATGCCACCGACGACGAAGATGGCGGCCTCGTTCTCGATCATTTCCTTCATCAGGAGCGACGCCTCCGCCACACCGATCACCGAGGCGATCGTCGTGTTCTTGGTCAAGGCGATCAGCACACTGCCGAGTGGGGCGGTGACCGCGCGGAATGCCTGCGGCAGCACGATCAACCGCAGATTCTGGGAGAACGTGAGGCCGAGCGACCGGCCCGCCTCCGCCTGTCCGACGTGCACCGTGTTTATACCGGACCGCAGCGACTCGCAGACGAAGGCCGCGGTGTAGACGCTGAGGCCGAGCACTGCGAGCCGGAAGTTGTTCTCCTCGAAGAACGTCGGCGACTCCTCGGGGGCGAGCTTGACGCCCATCGTCTGGAAGAGCCCGAAGGAACAGAAGATGATGATGAGCGTCAGGGGAGTGTTGCGGAAGATCGTCACGTACGCCGTGCCGACGCCACGCGCGACCGGGATCGGTGACACCCGCATCGCCGCGAGGATGGTGCCGAGTATCAGAGCACCGACAGCCGAGAACGCGGTGAGTTGCACCGTCGTCCAAAATGCGTCGATCAGCTGATCGCTGTATTTGCTCAGTAGGTCCACTTACCGTCTCCCCAGGTCACCGGTGGTTGGTGTCGAACCGGGCCGGACGACTCCACGAATGGGAAGTCGTCCGACCCGGATGAGTGAGTTGCTCAGTACCGATCGACGGTCGGCGGGGCGGGGATCGGGTAACCCGACGCGCCGACGGTCTCGTTGAACGCGCGCTCCCACGAGCCGTCCGCGATCATCGCGTCGATGGCGTCGTTGATCTTGGCGCGGGTCTCGTCGTCGCCCTTGGCCAGGCCGATGCCGTAGCGCTCTTCGGTGAACGGCGCGCCGACCACCTTCAGCTCGCCTGGGTACTGCGCCGCGTAGCCGGCGAGGATGATGTCGTCGGTGGTGACGGCGTCCACCGCACCGTTACGCAGTGCCTCGACGCACGCCGAGTACGTGTCGAATTCCTGCAGCTGCACGTCCTGCGCGTACGTGTCCTTGACCTTCTGCGCCGGGGTGGACCCGGTGACGGAGCACAGCTTCTTTCCGCCGTTGAGCGAATCTGGGCCGGTGATGTCGGTGTTGTCGGACTTCACCAGGAGCGATTGTCCGGCGATGAAGTACGGCCCGGCGAAGTCGACCTTCTCCTTGCGGGCGTCGGTGATCGAGTAGGTGGCGACGATGTAGTCGACCTCACCGTTCTGGATCAACGTCTCGCGCTGAGCCGACGGGGACTCCTTGAACTCGATGTTCTCGGGCGCGACACCCAGCTTGCCGGCCACGTATTCGGCCACCTCGACGTCGAAGCCGCTGAAGGAACCGTCGGGGTTGCGCAATCCGAGGCCGGGCTGGTCGTACTTGATTCCGACCGTGAGCTTGCCCTCCGACGCGCTCTGGGATGCGCTCTTCTCTTCACCTCCACCACAGGCAGATGCGACGACGGCGAGCGCCATGACGCCGATTCCCACGCGAATCGAGCGATTGATCCTCATCGAGTTCCTCCAATTGAAATGACGGGTGTTGCGTGTGGAGCACGGTCGACCGAGAGAGCACCGCAGCGGCGCTCCTTCGGATCAGTGGCTGAGAATCTTGCCGAGAAAGTCCTTCGCGCGCTCGGATTTGGGAGCGGTGAAGAACGTGGTGGGCTCGGCGTCCTCGACGATCTGGCCGTCCGCCATGAAGAGAACACGGTGGCCGACCTTGCGGGCGAAGCCCATCTCGTGGGTCACCACGAGCATGGTCATGCCTTCCTTGGCGAGCGAGGTCATGACGTCCAGGACCTCGTTGACCATTTCCGGGTCGAGAGCGGACGTCGGCTCGTCGAACAGCATGACCTTGGGGTTCATGGCGAGTGCGCGTGCGATTGCGACTCGTTGCTGCTGACCGCCCGACAACTGCGCCGGGTACTTGTCCGCCTGATTGGCGATGCCGACCCGCTCGAGAAGCTCGTAGGCCTTCGCCTTCGCGTCGGCGCTGCTCTTCTTCCGCACCTTGACCGGTGCGAGCATCACGTTCTCGAGGATCGTCTTGTGGGCGAACAGGTTGAACGACTGGAACACCATGCCCACGTCGGCGCGCAGCGCCGCCAGGGCCTTGCCCTCGGCCGGTAGTACCTTGCCGTCCACCGCGATCTCACCGGAGTCGATGGGCTCGAGGCGATTGATGGTGCGGCACAGCGTCGACTTACCCGAGCCGGACGGTCCGAGGACGATCACGACCTGTCCGCGAGGGACTTCGAGGTCGATCTCCTGGAGGACGTGGAGGGCGCCGAAGTGTTTGTTCACCGATTTCATCGAGATCATGGACGGGGCCGCGCCCGTGGAGGGTGTCGGCGTCGCGTCGTCGGCTTGCGTCATAGTCGATGACCCTATGTGTTGGGAGCGGGAGCACCTGCCATTTGCTCCGAGAATCCTCGGGATGTCACGGAAACTTTACTGTCCGGCTTCGGGCGTGTGTCCGGGCGCACACCGGCCGCGACGAGGCGATTTGGCGCGGGCCGTACCCTGGCATACGTGGACACGATCGACCAGACCCCTCACCGCAGCTACGAGGTGCGCACGTACGGCTGCCAGATGAACGTGCACGACTCCGAGCGGCTGTCGGGGCTCCTCGAGGACGCCGGCTACACGAAGGCGGCCGCGGGGCAGGCTCCCGACCTCGTCGTCTTCAACACCTGCGCGGTGCGGGAGAACGCCGACAACAAGTTGTACGGCAACCTGAGCCACCTCGCGCCTGCGAAGGAACAGAACCCCGACATGCAGATCGCGGTCGGCGGGTGCCTGGCGCAGAAGGACCGCGACGTCGTCGTGAAGAAGGCGCCGTGGGTGGACGTCGTGTTCGGCACCCACAACATCGGTTCGCTCCCCGCATTGCTGGACCGGGCCCGCCACAACCAGCGGGCAGAGGTCGAGATCCTCGACGCGCTGGAGGCGTTCCCGTCGACGCTGCCCGCCAAGCGGGAGTCGGCGTACGCGGGCTGGGTGTCCATCTCGGTGGGATGCAACAACACCTGCACGTTCTGCATCGTGCCCGCGCTGCGCGGCAAGGAGGTCGACCGGCGCCCCGGCGACATCCTGGCCGAGGTACAGGCCCTGGTGAACGAGGGCGTCGTCGAGGTCACCCTGCTCGGGCAGAACGTCAACGCCTACGGCGTGTCCTTCGCCGATCCCGACCAGCCCCGCGACCGCGGCGCGTTCGCCGCGCTGCTGCGCGCGTGCGGAGAGATCGACGGGCTGGAGCGGGTGCGCTTCACGTCTCCGCACCCGGCCGAATTCACCGACGACGTCATCGAGGCGATGGCCGAGACCCCCAACGTGTGTCCCCAGCTGCACATGCCGCTGCAGTCCGGATCGGACCGCGTGCTGAAGGCGATGCGCCGCTCCTACCGGAAGTCGCGGTTCCTGGGGATCATCGACAAGGTCCGCACCGCGATGCCGCACGCGGCGATCACCACCGACATCATCGTGGGCTTCCCGGGTGAGACCGAGGAAGACTTCCAAGACACCCTCGACGTGGTCCGGCAGGCACGCTTCACCAGCGCCTTCACCTTCCAGTACTCCAAGCGTCCCGGCACGCCGGCAGCGGAGATGGACGAGCAGCTGCCCAAGGCCGTCGTCCAGGAACGGTATGAGCGTCTCATCGCGTTGCAGGAACAGATCACCCTCGAGGAGAACCAGAAGCTCGTCGGCGCCGAAATGGAACTGCTCGTCGCCGCCGGGGAGGGCCGCAAGAACGCGGAGACCGCCCGGATGAGCGGGCGCGCCCGCGACGGCCGGCTCGTCCACTTCCGGCCCGAGGGGAACCTCGACGGGAACGTCCGACCCGGCGACGTCGTCACCGTCGTCGTCAGTGCCGCCGCCCCGCACCACCTCGTCGCCGACACCCCGGTCCTGACCCACCGCCGCACCCGCGCGGGCGACTCCTTCGAGAAGGGTGTGACCCCGAAGACCCCGCCGATCGGCGTGGGACTCGGACTGCCGCAGATCGGTGCGCCCGCACCACTACCCGCCCAGATGGGATGCAACGCATGACGACCCCGTTCGACGACAAGCGGCACGACGGAAACCGGACCGGCGACAACGGTTCGGGTGCCGAGAGCGAGCCGATCGAGAGTTACCTGAAGGATTTCGACGCCGCCGAGAAGAAGGTGGCCGGCGAGATCGATCCCGGCGCGCGTGCGCTCGTCGTCGCGGTCGCGGTGGTCGTGCTCCTCGGTTCGCTGACGTTGCCGCACTCCGGCATCGCCAACGGCTGGGAGGTGCTGGTGTACGGGGACGACGCCCGCGCGGAGACGATCGCGCTGCCGTCGCGGCTGTTCGTGTGGTTCGAGGTGGTGTTCGGGGTCGTCGTGTCGATGCTGGCGCTCGTCACCCGCCGCTGGGCGCTCGCCTGGGTGGCCCTCGCCGGAACCGCCGTGTCCATCGTGTTCGGCATGCTCGCCATCTGGTCGCGGCAGACACCGGCGCCCGGGGTCGAGGCGGCCGGACCGGGGATCGGTCTGATCATCGGCTGGCTCACCGTCATCGTGCTCACGTTCCACTGGTTGAAGGTGGTCTGGAGCCGGACCGCCCTGCAGTTGGCCGCGGAAGAAGAACGCCGCGCCGCTGCCGCCGAAGCGGAGCGACGCGGCGACTGGAACGTCGGCTGATCGTGCCTACGGGCCGCTGACGGCGCCCTCGGCCGCCTCGGCCCATTCGCGCCACTGCTGGGCCTGCGCGAGGGCGCTCTCGGCGTCCTTCGTCTTGCCCGCGGCGGTCGCCTTGGCGGCCTGCTCCTCGAACTGCGTGACCCGTTCCCGGAACTGCGCGGCCCGGGCGAGGGCCTCCGGGTCGGTGCGGCGCCATTCCTCGTCGGCGGCGTCGCGGACACGCTTCTCGATTGCCCGCAGCTTGCCCTCGAGGTCGTGCATCCGCTCGCGGGGCACCTTGCCGATGGCGTCCCACTTCTCCTGCAGGTCGCGGAGCGCGGCCCTCGCCGCGTCGATGTCCTTGGCCGGATCGATGTGGCCTGCGTTCTTCAGCAACTCTTCCTTGGCGACCGCGTTCTCCTCGAACTCGGCGTCGCGTTCGGAGGATGCAGCGTTGCGGGCGGCGAAGAACACGTCCTGAGCGCCCTTGAACCGCTTCCACAGGTTGTCGTCGGCTTCTCGCGGTGCGCGGCCCGCGGCCTTCCACTCGGCGAGCAGATCACGGAAAGCCCCGGCCGTGGGACCCCAGTCGGTGGAGTCGGACAGTGCCTCGGCCCGTTCGACGAGCTCTTCCTTCTTGGTCTTGGCGGCGGCGCGCTCGCGGTCGAGTTCGGCGAAATGGGCGCCGCGACGCCGGTTGAATGCCTCCCGCGCCTTCGAGTACCGCTTCCACAGGGCGTCGTCGACCTTCCGGTCGATACCGCGGATCGTCTTCCACTCGTCCAGGATCTCGCGCAGCCGGTCGCCGGCGGCCTTCCACTGCGTGGATTCGGCACCGATCTGTTCCGCCTCCGCGGCCAGCGCTTCCTTGCGCTCGGTGTGCGCCTGGCGCGACAGTTCCTTCTCGTGCTTGGCGTGGGCCGCGGCCTCGTCGGATCCGGCGATGATGACGTCGAGCCGCGCCGCGAGAGAATCGACGTCACCGATCACCGCGGCGGTCGGGAGGGATTCGGCGAGCGCGAGCGCGGCCGCCTTGGTCTTCTTCGCGTCGCCCGCACCGGAACTGAGCCGGGCCTCGAGGAGTGCCACTTCCGTTGCCAGATCGTCGAAGCGCCGACCGAAGTGCGCCAGACCTTCCGCCGCGTCTCCGGCCTGCCACGACCCGATCTGCCGTTCACCGTCGGCGGTCTTCACCCAGGCGGTGCCGTCGTCGTCCACGCGGCCGAACTTGCTCGGGTCACTGTGGGCGGGGGCGGCGACGGCGGGGGCGGAGAGGGCGTGTGTCGGTGTGGGGTGGGGCTTGGGTGCACCCGGTTTCGCGGCGGCACCGGGCTTCGGGACGCTGGGCTTCGGTGTGTCGTGCTGCTGAGCGGCAGGCTCCACGGCGGGCTTCGCGTCGCTGCTGTCGGTCATCGGTTCCTCATCTCTGCCGCGCGTCACGGCTGCCTGAACGCAATACTGGCTCCATACGACCCGGGGCGGGTGCTGGCTCCATTCAACCCGGTACGGGCCCTGTGGACTATTGAATCAGGTCGGACGGTCCGCGTTGGTACCGATTGACGGCCGCGCCCGAATCGGATGTCGGGTCCGCGTGGACGGTCGACTAGCGTGACTGTGTGTTCACCGCCGCCATCCTCGTGCCGTCCCCACCGCTACTGGTACCCGAACTGACCGGGGCGGCCGCTGCGGAGACGGCGCCGTTGCGGGATGCGGTCCAGACGGCGGCGAAGGCGTTGTCCGCGCTCGCCACCGAGTGGGTGGCGGTCGGAGCGGCACCCACCGCGGTGGTGGTACGTTCCGACGCCCAGGGCACCTATCGCGGCTACGGCGTCGACGTGCGGGTTGCGCTGCGGCCCGGTCCGGCAGGCGATCCCGACCCGGATCTGCCGCTCGCGGCGCTGACGGCCGGGTGGATCCGGGGGACGTGCGCGCCGGACGCCGTCGTCGACGCGCGGATCCTTTCCGCCGACCTGTCGCCGGACCAGTGCGCCGAGTACGGCGCGGAACTGCGCACCCTTCTCGACCGGGATCCGGAGCCGCGGGGGCTGGTGATCGTCGCGGACGGCGCGAACACTCTCACGGCGAAGGCGCCGGGCGCGTTCGACCCGCGTGCGGAGGGCGTGCAGGCCAGGATCGACGCGGCGCTCGACACCGGCGACCGCGACGCGCTGCTGGCCCTCGAACCCGGGGAGTGCGATTCCCTCGGCATCGGCGGGCGCGTCCCGTGGCAGGTTCTCGCCGGCGTGTTCGACTCGCCGCCCGCTTCCTGCCGGACGCTGTACAGCGCGGCACCCTACGGAGTCGGTTACCACGTGGGGGAGTGGCGTCCGTGACGTCACCCGTACCGATCGCCGTCGTCGGACCGACCGCAACCGGAAAGTCGGATCTCGCACTGGACCTGGCCGAACGTGTCGGCGGCGAGATCGTCAACATCGACGCGATGCAGCTGTACCGGGGCATGGACATCGGCACCGCCAAACTCGCCCCGGCCGAGCGCCGCGGAATCCCGCACCACCAACTCGACGTGCTCGACGTGACGGAGACGGCCACCGTCGCGAACTATCAGCAGGCGGCGGTCCGCGACGTCGAGGCGATCGCCGCACGCGGCGCAGTGCCGGTCATCGTCGGCGGATCGATGATGTACGTGCAGTCGCTGCTCGACGAGTGGAGCTTCCCCGCCACCGATGCGTCCGTGCGGGCGCGGTGGGAAGCCGTCCTCGCCGAGAAGGGCGTCGCGGCCGTTCACGCCGAACTCGGCCGGGTGGACCCCGACGCCGCCGCGTCGATCCTCCCCACCGACGGCAGGCGCCTGGTCCGGGCTCTCGAAGTCGTGGAGATCACCGGGAAGCCGTTCGCGGCGTCGGCCCCGCGGATCGGCGAACCGCGCTGGGGCACACGCATCGTCGGTGTCGACCGGGACACCGCCGAACTCGACGACCGGATCCGGCTCCGCACCCGGCTGATGTTCGAACGGGGACTGGTCGACGAGGTGCGCGGGCTGATCGACGTCGGACTGCGCGAAGGCGTCACCGCACCCCGGGCCATCGGCTACGCACAGGTCCTCGCCTGGCTCGACGGCGAATACGACCTCGACGAGGCGCAGGAGCGCACGTTCATCGGTACCCGGCGCTACGTGCGCAGGCAACGGTCGTGGTTCCGCCGCGACACCCGTATCCATTGGGTCGACGGAAGCGACCCGGACCTCGCGGACACCACGATCCGCACCCTCGGCGAGACCCGAACACTGGGAGAACGATGAGCCGCGCACCGTCCGGACGCAACCGTCCGGCCCCGTCTCTGCTGGTGACCACCCGCAACGCCCGCTTTCAGCAGTGGCAGTCGTACCTCACCAACCGCGCCAAGCGAACGAAGGCGGGACGCTTCCTGATCCAGGGCGTCCGTCCCCTCAACCTGGCGCTGGAACACGACTGGCCGATCGAATCGCTGCTGCACCGCATCGACGGCCCGCCACTGTCCGACTGGGCGCGGGAACTGCTGGAGGCCCGGTCCGTCGAACAGATCGGTGTCAGTGCCGAACTGATGGCCGAACTGGGTGAGAAGACCACCACCGCGCCGGAACTGATCGCCGTCGCGAAGACACGAACCCCGCGACTGAAGGACCTGCGACTGCAGTCCGTCCCCCTGATCGTCGTGTTCGACCGGCCCGCCTCACCGGGAAATCTGGGCACCCTCGTCCGTTCCGCCAACGCGTTCGGCGCCGACGCGGTCGTCGTCGTCGGCCACGGCGCAGATCCGTTCGACCCCCGGAGTGTCCGCGCGTCCACCGGATCCCTCTTCGCGATGCCCGTTGTCACGGTCTCGTCCGTCGACGAGATCCTCGCCTTCCGCGACGCCCGGCGGGCGTCCGGAACCGACCTGCACATCGTCGGCACCGACGAGACCGGCTCCGTCACCATCGACGCCCACGACTTCGGCGGCGGCACCGTGCTCGTCATCGGCAACGAGACCCGCGGGATGAGCGCCGCGTGGCGCGACGCCTGCGACACGGTGGTCAACATCCCGATCGGAGGCGCCGCGAGTTCCCTCGGCGCCCCCTCCGCCGGTGCCGTCGCCCTCTACGAAATCGCCCGGCAGCGTAGATGAACAGCACCTGCTCGACCGTTGGTTAGAGTGGTGCGCATGGATTTCAGCAAGGGGCACGGCACCGAGAACGACTTCGTGGTCCTCCCGGATCCCGACGTCCGCATCGACCTGTCGGCCGCGCGGGTGTCGGCGCTGTGCGATCGCAGGCGCGGGCTCGGCGCCGACGGAATCCTGCGCGTCGCGAAGGCCGGTGCGCTGGCCGCCGCCGGTGTGCTCGCCGAACTCCCCGACGGCACGTCCGAGGACGACTGGTTCATGGACTACCGCAACGCCGATGGCTCGATCGCGGAGATGTGCGGCAATGGCGTCCGCGTCTTCGCCCACTACCTCCGTGCGGCGGGGCTCGAGACGCGCGACGAGTTCGTGGTCGGCAGCCGGGCCGGTGGCAAGCCGGTGATCGTGCACTCGGCAGACGGCGCCTTCGGCGAGGTCACCGTCGACATGGGTGTGGTGCGGGATCTGGGAACCAGTGCTGCGACCATCGACGGCAAGGTGTTCAACGGGATCGGCATCGACGTCGGCAACCCGCACCTGGCGTGCGTCGATGCGCACCTCACGGCGGCGTCGCTGTCGGCCCTCGACCTGACGGCCGCACCCGGGTTCGATCCCGGCTTCTTCCCGCACGGCGTGAACGTGGAGATCCTCACCAGCATCGATTCCGGTGCCGTGGACATGCGGGTACACGAGCGCGGGGTCGGCGAAACACGGTCGTGCGGCACCGGCACGGTGGCCGCGGCTACCGCTGCGCTGCGCTTCGACGGGGCCGACTCCGGTGAGGTGAATGTCCGTATTCCCGGTGGTCAGGTCACCGTGGCGGTGTCCGACGGCCGGGCGACGTTGCGCGGACCGTCCGTCCTGGTGGCGTCCGGGAACCTCGACGACGGCTGGTGGAACGGCCTCGCCTGATCGCCCTGCGCGAAATGCACGTGCGCACCCTCGACATTCCGTGGGATCATGAAGGTGTATGACGAAAACACATCGCACAGAAGAATCGCCGATCTCCGACTCCACTGAGTTCGCCTACGACGACGGGCGCCCTTCGGTCGGCGAGATGCAACTCGAGGACCGCAGTGCGCTGCGCCGAGTTGCCGGGCTCTCCACCGAGCTCACAGACGTCACCGAGGTCGAATACCGGCAGCTGCGCCTCGAACGCGTGGTGCTCGTCGGTGTCTGGACGCAGGGAACCGCGGCGCAGGCCGAATCCAGCATGGCCGAGCTCGCGGCTCTGGCCGAGACCGCCGGGTCCGAGGTCCTCGAGGGCCTCGTCCAGCGGCGGGACAAACCGGACGCGGCCACCTACATCGGTTCCGGCAAGGCCGAGGAACTCCGTGAGGTCGTCCTCTCGACCGGCGCCGACACCGTCATCTGCGACGGTGAACTCACTCCCGCGCAGCTGACCGCGCTGGAGAAGGTCGTCAAGGTCAAGGTCATCGACCGGACGGCCCTCATCCTCGACATCTTCGCTCAGCATGCGACGTCCAGGGAGGGCAAGGCGCAGGTTGCGCTGGCCCAGATGGAATACATGTTGCCGCGACTGCGTGGCTGGGGTGAATCGATGTCCCGGCAGGCGGGTGGTCGCGCCGGCAGCAACGGCGGCGTGGGTCTGCGTGGTCCCGGTGAGACCAAGATCGAGACGGACCGTCGGCGAATCCGTGAGCGGATGGCGAAGCTGCGGCGTGAGATCAAGGGAATGAAGGCCGCCCGCGACACCAAACGCACCAGGCGTCTGCGGAGCGAGACCCCGTCCATCGCGATCGTCGGATACACCAACGCCGGCAAGTCGAGCTTGCTCAACGCGCTGACCGGGTCCGGGGTGCTGGTGCAGAACGCGCTGTTCGCCACCCTCGATCCCACCACCCGGCGGGCGGCGCTGGACGACGGCCGCGAGTACGTCCTCACCGACACCGTCGGGTTCGTCCGGCACCTGCCGACGCAGCTGATCGAGGCGTTCCGGTCGACGCTCGAGGAAGTCACGGACGCGGATCTGCTGCTCCACGTCGTCGACGGTTCCGATCCGCTGCCCACGGATCAGATCAGGGCCGTCCACGAGGTGATCACCGAGGTGATCCGGGAGAACGACGCCGCAGCGCCGCCGGAACTCATCGTGGTGAACAAGATCGACGCGGCCGACCCGGTCACGCTGACCCAGTTGCGCGGCCTGCTGCCCGGTGCGGCGTTCGTCTCGGCCCGGACCGGGGAAGGCATCGCCGAGTTGCGCGCGCATCTCAGCGATGTCCTGGTCCGCCCGGAGATCGAGGTCAGCGTTCTCCTCCCGTACAACAGGGGAGATCTGATGGCCCGGATCCACTCGGACGGTCAGATCCTCGACTCGTCCCACGAAGAGGATGGCACGCGCGTCCATGCGCGGGTGCCCGAAGCGCTGGCGTCGGCACTGGTTCAGTACAGCGGCAGTGCCTGACCGCTCACGGTGGTCGGCCCGTGTCGCGGTCGCAGTGCTCGCTGCGTGCACACCGCTCGCGGCGGCGGGCGCCGGCTCCGCCGAGCCGTTCTTCCGCGATCAGACCGCCGTCGACGCGTCGGAATTCGGTCCGCTCTGCACTCCCGACGATTCGGTGGTCGGCACTCCGGACGAGGCCTCGCTGGAAGAGCTGTCGGGGCTCGTGTCGGCGGGGGGACTGCTCTACGCGGTCGGTGACAGCGGGTCCGATCGCGCGGTCGCGGTGCTGGACGGGAACTGCGCCGTGCAGCGGTGGCTTCCGCTGCCGGTCGATCCGTACGACGTCGAGGACATGGCATCCGGCCCCGACGGCCGGCTGTGGCTCGCCGATACCGGGGACAACGGACGCCGACGCGACACGGTGGCACTGATCGCGATGGACCGCGACACCGGCGTTGGCGAACTGCATCGGCTGACGTATCCGGACGGCCCGCACGACGCCGAGACCGTTCTCGTCCAGCACGACGGCACCCCGCTGATCGTCACGAAGGAAGTGTTCGGGGCGGGCAACGTGTACCGGCCTGCGGGGGGCGCCGTGGTGGGTGACCTCGCGAGCCCCGGCCCGACCCCGCTCGAGAAGGTGGGGACGCTGGACGTCGCCGAGACGAACGGCGCCGACGACGCCACCACCGGGAGCGGCACCACGGCCCCGGCCCTGCATTCGACGATGTTCACCGGCGGCGCCGTGTCGGCCGACGGAACCGTGGCCGCCGTCCGCAGCTACTCCGACGTGTTCCTGTTCTCGGCGCCGGACGGCGACCTCGCCGCCGCGTTCGCCGCGGGGCCGGTGGTGCGCGCACACGTGCCGCAGCAGCCGCAGGGGGAGTCGATCGCGTTCACCGAGAACGGCGACCTGCTGATCGCCTCCGAGGCGCGGGAGGGTCCGGTTCCGCCGATTCAGGCGCTGCCCGGGGCGGTATCGAGGGTGCAGCAGCAGGCCCGCACGCAGACAGTCGCGGATGAGGTGTCGGCGCATTCGTCGGGAACGTTGTGGGGGATCGGCATCGCCGGCGGCGCGGTCGTGCTCTTGGTCGGCGCCGGCTTCCTGGTCCGCCGCCGTGCCCGATAGGTCTGTTTTGCGAGAAATGTTGCGAGCCTGATTCTTTCGGTGGCCGGCGCGGTGTGAATACTGGCGGGGTGCAGGCCCACGAGTTGTTGTCGCGTATCGCCCACCTGTCGCTCGAGCACGGTCGCGCCCAGACCGCATCGACCGTCGCCGTGGTGGCGGGCACCGTCGTGATGCTCGCGGCGTCGCGTTCCGCCCGGCCGCCGATCCTCCGCGCCGCGGCGGTCGCGGTGCCCGTGACCGCGGTGATCGGGGGTGCCGTGTGGGCGACGTACCGGCCGCTTCCCAATCAGATACCGCCGGCGGGATACGCGTGGATCTGGCTCGCCGTCGGCGTCCTCGTACTCGCAGGGGCCCTCCTGCTCCGGCGGCCCGGCATCCGGCGCGCAGTGGTGATCGGGACGGCAGGTGCCATGGTCGCGGCCGCGGCGGTCGGGCAGGTCAATGCGGAGGTCGGCGTCTTCCCGACCGTCGGGTCGCTGGCCGGGCACCGCCCGCCGACGGTCGTCGAGCCGGTGTCGTTCGCTGACGTCCCCGGATTCGAAAGCGCTGTGCAATCCGGGATCCCGATGGACTCGGTGTGGACACGTCCGGTGCGCACACCGGGCTCCGGTGTGGTGACGGAAGTCGAGATCCCCGGCACCGAATCCGGATTCCCGGCCCGGCCGGCCGTGCTGTATCTGCCGCCGGCGTACCTGACGTCGCCCCGCGCCGTGCTCCCCGTCATGGTGATGATCGCGGGACAGCCGGGGCGTCCCCAGGACTGGTTCAGCAGCGGACGACTGGGGTCCACGGTGGACGCGTATGCCGCGCGCCACGACGGCCTCGCGCCGGTCGTCGTGGTGGTCGACGCACTGGGTTCGCAGGACGCGAATCCGCTGTGCCTGGATTCGGCGCTGGGCAACGCTGCCACCTATGTGGCCCGCGACGTGCCCGCGTGGATCGAGAAGTCCTTGCAGGTGTCGCGCGATCCTGCGCAGTGGGCGATCGGCGGATTCTCGTACGGGGGAACCTGTTCGATCCAGCTGGCCGTGAACTATCCGGCGATCTACCCGACGTTTCTCGACTTCCTCGGTCAGGACGAGCCCTCGCTGGGCGATCACGCGGGGACGGTTGCGGCGACGTTCGCCGGCGACGAGCGTGCGTTCGCGGCGGTCAATCCGGTCGACGTGCTGAGGACGCGGCAGTTCCCGGAGCTGACCGGGGTCTTCGTCGCCGGGGCGGCGGACGACGAATACCGCCCGCAGCAGCAGCGGATGTTCGCTGCCGCGCAGGCGGCCGGTCTGAACGTGCGGTACTACGAGCTCCCCGGTGGCCACGAGGGCGCAACCTGGGGTGCGGCGCTCGAGCGGGAGATGGACTGGACCGGCCGTCAGCTGGGTCTCACCAACTGACGGCCGGATAGCGGTCAGGCGTCGAGGTCGGCCGCCACCAGCTGGGCCACCTTCTCGACGGCGTCGGCGTCGTCGCTGGTGACTGTGACGTCGGTGCCTTTGGTGGCGCCGAGCGTCATGATGAGCAGTGCGGAACCGGCGTCCACGGGTTCGCTGTCCGCCACGGCCAGCGTGACGGGCACACCGGCGGCGGCAACCGCTTCGGCGATGACGGCGGCGGGACGGGCGTGCAGGCCGATGGACGAACCGACGGCGACTGTGGTGCTGGGCATGGACTCTCTCCTCTGTCGGTGGGGGTGGTGCGGGACGAGCGGGTCGATCTGTTTCTCTTACGCTGCGACTGTCGCAACGTCGGGGTCGAGTTCGGCGTCGGACGCGCCGGGCTTGATGAATTCCTTGGCGCCGACGACGCACAGTGCGGCGACGACGACACCGGCGGCCAGCGCCACCAGGAACCACAGCAGGTTGCCGATGGCGAAGAAGACGAAGATTCCGCCGTGCGGTGCGCTGAGGGTGACGTTGAACGCCATGATCAGGGCGCCGGTGACGGCGCCGCCGGCCATCATCGAGGGAATGACGCGCAGCGGGTCGGCGGCAGCGAACGGAATGGCACCTTCGGAGATGAACGCCGAGCCGAGAAGCCAGGCCGCCTTGCCGTTCTCGCGTTCCGCCTCGCTGAACAGGCTGGGACGCAGGACGGTCGACGCGAGAGCCATCGCCAGCGGCGGGACCATGCCCGCAGCCATCACGGCCGCCATGATCCGCAGCGAGGCCTGATCGTTGACGTTGAGGCCTGCCACCGCGAACGCGTAGGCGGCCTTGTTCACCGGGCCACCGAGGTCGAAGCACATCATCAGGCCGAGGATGATGCCGAGGACGATGACGGAGCTGCCGGACAGGCCGTTGAGCCAGTTCGTGAGGCCCGACGTGATCTCGGCGAGCGGACGGCCCAGGACCAGGAACATGAGTGCGCCGACGATCAGCGTCGCGAACAGCGGGATGATCACCACCGGCATCAGGCCGCGCAACCACTGGGGAACCGGGATCCGGCTGATCCACAGCGCGACCACGCCGGCGATCAGACCACCGACGAGGCCTCCGATGAATCCGGCGCCGACGAAGACCGCCACGGCGCCCGCGGTGAAGCCCGGCGCCAGACCGGGCCGGTCGGCGATGGCGAAGGCGATGTAACCGGCCAGAGCGGGTACGAGGAAGCTGAACGCCAGCGATCCCAGTTGGAACAGCACCGCGCCCAGGTACGTCGCCAGGCCACCCTCGGGGAGTTGGCCGAGGGAGTTGCTGAGGACGATGTCCTCCGCGGGACCGGAGATCTCGTACCCGCCGAGCAGGAAGCCGAGGGCGATCAGCAGACCGCCGGCGGCGACGAACGGGATCATGTAACTGACACCGGTGAGCAGCACCTGGCGCAGGTGGGTGCCCCAGCCGATCGATCCGGCCGGCTCGTCCCCCGCGCTGCCGGCGCTACCCGCGTCCACGGTGGCCGCGGACGGGTTCATGCCCGCGCGCAGTGCCTCGGTGATCATGGTGTCGGGCTCGTTGATGGCGCGCTTGACGCCCGACGCCACCACCGGCTTGCCTGCGAAGCGTTCCTTGCCCTTCACACCGACATCGGTGGCGAAGATGACGGCGGACGCGCCCGCGATCACTCCCGGTGCCAGCGGTGTGCTTCCGCTCGAACCCTGGGTCTCCACGTGGACGACGACGCCTGCGCGTTCGCCGGCGGCGACGAGGGAGTCGGCGGCCATGTACGTGTGGGCGATGCCGGTCGGGCATGCCGTGACCGCGACGATGTGCTTCGGTCCCTCTTCGGGCTCGGGTTCCTTCTCCGGGGCGACCGGTTCGGGCGTCGGAGCCGGAGCTGGGGCAGCTGTGGGTGCTGCGGCCGCAGGTGCTGCTGCTGCGGGAGTGGCGGCGGGAGTGGCGGCGGGTGCGGGTGCCAGGACGTCGTTCACCAGGGTGACGATCTCGGCGGGGGTCTTCGCGTCACGGAGTGACCCGACGAAGGCGGGGCGCACCAGCGCCCGCGCGAGCGAGGAGAGCAGCTTCATGTGCTCCGCGCCCGCACCCTCGGGCGCGGCGATGAGGAACACGAGATCTGCGGGTCCGTCGGGGGCACCGAAGTCGACCTTCGGGGCGAGCCGGGCGAATCCGAGGGACGCCGCTACGACGGCTTCGGAACGGCAGTGGGGGATCGCGATCCCACCAGGAAGTCCCGTGGCCGATTGTGATTCACGCGCCAGTGCGGCGTCGCGGAGAGCGTCAGCCTCGGTGGCGCGACCGGCGTCGGCCAGACGCCGGGAGAGCGCGGAGATCACGTCCTCCTTGGAGGCTCCGAGGTCGGTGTCCAGGGAGATCAGATCTTCGCTGATGATCTGCGGCCCCGAATCGCGGTCGGGTGTCGAGTGAGACATGGTGTTTCCTTCTGGTTCAGGCCGGATCGGGGGCGGGGGAGCTGAGGGCGGTGACAGTGACGGCGTCGATGTCGACGTGTTCGGGAGTCGGCAGGGTGGTGCCGGGAAGGGCGGCCGCCGCGCTGCCGTAGGCGACGGCGGATCGGAGGCAGTCCGCGGGCGTCGCGCCGGACATCTGGGCTGCCAGGTAGCCCGCCAGCGACGAATCGCCGGCGCCGACGGTGCTGCGGGCAACGATCGGTGGTGGCGTGGCCCACCAGGCTCCGGCCTCCGTCACGAGAACCGCACCCGCGGCGCCGAGCGTGGCGAGGACGGCTTCGACCCCGCGATCCACGAGTTGCCTGCCGGCATGGGCGGTGGCCGTCGGGTCCCCGCGCAGCGCGGACTCCTCGAGCAACTGCCCGTCGGCGCCGGTGAGCTGTGCGAGTTCCTCGCTGTTCGGTTTCACGAGGTCGGGGGCGGCCGCGGGGAACCGTTCCGCGAGCGCGAGCAGCGGGGCGTCCGACGTGTCGACGGCGACCCGGCACGACGCGGAGCGGAGTGCCTCGACGAGGGTGGCGTACCAGTCGGTGGGAATGCCCGGGGGTAGGGAACCGGACAGCACCACCCACTCTGCCCGGGACCCGCGTTCGATGATCTCCGACTGCAGATCGGCGAGGGACTCGGCCGACATGACGACGCCGGGTTCGTTGACCTTGGTGGTGGTGCCGTCGGGTTCGGTGATGGTGATGTTGGTGCGCGCCGGACCGGACGTCGCGACGGTCACGTGCGCGATCCCGTGCTCGGACAGGGCGGTGAGCAGGGGATCACCCTCGTTGCCCGGGAGTACCGCGACAGCGGCGACGCCGGCCGACGTGAGCGCGCGGGCGACGTTGACGCCCTTGCCTCCGGGGTCGCTGTGGGTGGCGGCTGCGCGCAGAACGGTTCCTCGTTCGAGGCGCCCCGCCAGGTTGACGGTGCGGTCGATGCTCGGATTGGCGGTCAGCGTGACGATCATGCGATCACCACCTCGATTCCCTGGTCGTGGAAGTGGGCTCGGTCTGCGGAACTGATGTCGGCGTCGGTGACGAGGATGTCGACGCTGTGGATGGGGGCGAAGCTCACGAGGTGCTCCCGGCCGACCTTCGACGAGTCGGCGACCACGACGACGTGGTTGGCGCACCGGACCATCGCGCGCTTGACCGCGGCCTCCTCGCTGTCCGGTGTGGACAAGCCGTGGCCGACGCTGAGCGCGTTGGTGCCGATGAACGCGACGTCGACGCGGAGGACGTCGAGGATGCGCAGCGCCTCCTCGCCGACGGCGGCCTGCGTGATGCCGCGCACCCGGCCGCCCAGCATGTGGAGCGTCACCGAATTGAGCCCCGCGAGCCGGGCTGCGATCGGCACGGAGTTGGTGATCACGGTGAGGTCCAGATCGGACGGGAGTTCCGGGATGATGCGCCCCGTCGTGGTTCCCGCGTCGAACAGCACGCTGCCCCCGGACGGCGGCAGGTAGGCGGCGGCGCGCTTGGCGATCCGGTCCTTCTGCTCGGCGCGGGTGTGATCGCGCTCCGTCATGCCGGGCTCGGTGACGGTGAGGGATCCCGCGGGCACCGCGCCGCCGTGCACGCGGCGGACGTGGCCGAGACGCTCGAGAAGAGCGAGGTCACGGCGCACGGTCTCGGTGGTGACGCCGAACGTGTCGGAGAGGTCCGCGACCGACATGCGTCCCCGTTGCGAGATCAGCGTGGTGACCGCTTGCTGGCGTTCTTCCGGATACACCGTGACCCCGTTCCTGTTCTCGTCGATGAAGTGTTCGGTGACGTGATCCGTTATGGTCTGCATCACACGAAATGTTGTGTCATGTTGTTTTACGCCCGAGTATGTTGACATGTCAAGAGTTGAGAGTAATCTCCGTCACATAGTCGATTCGCATTTCCGACTGTGTGAAGACAGAACGAGCCGGCCAGGAGGACCCGATGACCGAAGACCGTGAAATCGTGCGAGGTACGCCGGTGGTACCCGGCATTGCCTACGCGCCGGTGATCTGGCCGGCTCCGCGGCCGGAGGTCGCACCCGGATCGGCCCGGATCGACGAGGCGTCGCGCGAGGCGGAGAAGGTCCGCTTCGAGGAAGCGGCCGCCGTCGTGTCACAGCGTCTCCGCGACCGCGCGGCGAGCGTCTCCGGCGCCGCGGCAGAGGTGCTGCAGGCGAACGCGGCGATGGCTGCCGACCGCGGCTGGCTCGGTGCCGCGCAGAAGCTGATCGCCGGTGGAATCCCGGCCGAGGAAGCGGCGGCCGAGGCCACCGAGCAGTTCGCCACCCTGTTCACCAAGATGGGCGGGCTGATGGCCGAACGGGTGACCGACCTGCGCGACATCCGGGACCGGGTCGTGTCCGAACTCCTCGGTCTGCCCGAACCCGGCATCCCCGTGCCCACGACACCGTCGATCCTGTGTGCCCAGGACCTCGCGCCCGCCGACACCGCCGGTCTCGATCCCGAGCTGATCGTCGGACTCGTGACCGTCCTCGGCGGCCCGACGAGCCACACCGCGATCATCTCGCGGCAGCTGGGCATTCCGTGTGTCGTCGCGGTGCGTGATCTCGAATCCGTCGTCGCGGGCACCCCCGTCCTCCTCGACGGGTCGGCGGGCGAACTCGTGGTCGAACCGGATCCCGTCGAGGCCCGCGCCGCCGTGGAACACGGCCGCGCCGAACGGATCCGCATCCAGTCGTGGGAAGGACCCGGCCGCACGAGCGACGGACATCCCGTGTCGATTCTGGCCAACATTCAGGACGGGGCCGGTGCGCGGTCGGCCGCCACGACCGCCGCCGAGGGCGTCGGACTGTTCCGCACCGAGTTGTGCTTCCTGGACCGCGATTCCGAGCCCGGCGTCGACGAGCAGGCCGAGATCTACGGTGAGGTGCTCGACGCGTTCGCCGGCCGGAAGGTGGTGATCCGGACGCTCGACGCGGGTTCGGACAAGCCGCTGCGCTTCGCCAACCACGCCGAAGAGGCGAACCCGGCGCTCGGGGTCCGCGGAATCCGGATCGCCGAACAGAACCCGGGAATCCTCAGCAGGCAACTCGACGCCGTCGCCGCCGCGGCGAAGCAGACGCAGTCGCAGCCGTGGGTGATGGCGCCGATGATCTCGACTCCCGCCGAGGCCGAATCCTTCGCGGCGGAGGTCCGCGCTCGCGGACTCGTGCCCGGCGTGATGGTCGAGGTACCGGCCGCCGCGCTTCTGGCCGACCGTCTCCTGCGCCACGTCGACTTCCTGTCCATCGGCACGAACGACCTCGCGCAGTACACGATGGCCGCCGACCGGATGTCCTCCGACCTGGCATCGCTCACCGACCCCTGGCAACCGGCGGTCCTCGCGCTCGTCGCCCGCACGGCCGAGGCCGGCATCGCGGCGGGCAAGCCGGTCGGCGTGTGCGGCGAGGCGGCCGCCGACCCGCTGCTTGCCTGCGTGCTGATCGGACTCGGGGTCACGTCGCTGTCCTGCGCCGGTGCCGCCGTGTCCGGTGTCGGGGCAAAGGTGGGATCGGTCTCGCTGGACGACTGCCGTCGTGCCGCCGAGGACGTGCTCGCCACGAGTGATCCCGCGGAGGCGCGGGCCGCGGCGGTACGGGTGCTCGGCGCGTAGTCCCGGTTTGCCGCGGGATCCGGTCCCGAAGGCGCGAAACTCCCAGATCGTGCCTACTATTGGCGAACTGTGACGAAAAGAGAAACCGACGCCCCCGACGGTCCGGCCGGCGGCTCTGCCGGCCCGTCCACCCCCGCGCGGGTGTTCGGGTGGACGCTGCACGGCGACGGCAGGCGGATCGGTGAGGGTGAGGTGGTCGCTCCCGGCGAGCGTCTCACCTGGCCGCGCACGGTCGGAATCGGGATGCAGCACGTCATCGCGATGTTCGGCGCCACCCTCCTGGTGCCGACCATCACCGGGTTTCCGGTCACCACGACACTGCTGTTCTCGGGTGTCGGGACGGCCCTGTTCCTGCTCATCACCCGCGGCCGCATCCCCAGCTATCTCGGGTCGTCGTTCGCGTTCATCGCGCCGCTGACGGCGTCGCAGAGTTCGGGTCCCGCCGCGCAACTCGGCGGTGTCGCCGCCGCGGGTCTGTTGCTGCTCGTGGTGGGCATCGCGGTGAAGCTGGCCGGATCGCGGGTCATCGACGCCGTCATGCCGCCCGTCGTCACCGGCGCCGTGGTCGCCCTGATCGGGCTCAATCTCGCACCCACCGCGGTGGATTCGTTCGAATCGCAACCGCTGATCGCCGGGGTGACCCTGCTGGCGATCCTGCTCGTGACAGTGCTCGGTCCGGGACTGCTGGGCCGTCTCGGCATCCTCGTCGGTGTCGTCGTCGGCTGGGTGTTCGCCGCCGTGATCGGCGGGCTCGCCGACGAGCGGGTCACAGCGCTGCGGGAGGCGGCGTGGTTCGGTGTGCCCGAACTGCGGGGACCGACGTTCGAATGGTCCGTGATCGCGCTGACCCTGCCGGTGGTCATCGTCCTGATCGCCGAGAACGTCGGCCACGTCAAGGCGGTGTCGGCCATGACGGGTCGTTCGCTCGACGACGTCGCCGGCGACGCCCTCGTCGCGGACGGCCTGGCCACCACCCTCGCCGGATTCGGCGGCGGCTCCGGAACCACGACGTACGCCGAGAACATCGGAGTCATGGCCGCGACACGGGTCTACTCCACCGCCGCCTACTGGGTCGCGGCCGCCACCGCCGTGGTCCTCGCGTTCTCACCGAAGTTCGGCGCCCTCGTGTTCACCGTGCCGAACGGTGTCATCGGCGGCGCCACCCTCGTGCTGTACGGACTGATCGGTGTCCTCGGTGTGCGCATCTGGATGGACGCCGAAGTGGATTTCACCGACCCCGTGAACCTCACCGTGGTCGCCGCGGCGCTCGTCGCCGGCATCGGCGACCTGACGCTGACGATCGGATCCGTGGAACTCGGTGGCATCGCGTGGGGTTCGGTCGGCATCCTCGTCGCCTACCCGGTGATGCGCTCGCTCGCGCGGTTCCGCAAGCCCTGACACCGTGACCGGATGGGTCACGAATCCCGATCACCTGGGTCATTCACCACGTAGTTCCTCGCCTCTACCGTCGAACGAGACGGACCCAGATAGTTGATACGAGGAGTCGGCGTGGAGCGCACCCTGTTCGAACCGGAGCACGAATTGTTCCGGGAGTCGTACCGCAAGTTTCTCGCACAGCACGCCGAGCCGAACCACACCAAGTGGGAAGAGCAGAACATCGTCGACCGCAGCCTGTGGGTCGAGGCCGGCAAGCAGGGCTTCCTCGGCATGGCCGTGCCGGAGGAATTCGGTGGCGGCGGCGTGCGCGACTTCCGGTACAACGCGATCGTCACCGAGGAGACCACCCGCGGCGGCTACAGCGGCATCGGCTTCACCCTGCACAACGACGTCGTCGCGCCGTACCTGCTCGAACTGAGCAACGAGGAGCAGAAGCAGCGCTGGCTGCCCGGCTTCGCGTCGGGTGAACTGATCACGGCCATCGCGATGACCGAACCGGGCACGGGCAGCGACCTGCAGGGCATCAAGACCCGCGCCGTGCGCGACGGCGACGACTGGGTCCTCAACGGTTCCAAGACCTTCATCACCAACGGCATCAACGCCGACCTCGTGATCGTCGTCGCGTGTACCGATCCCGACAAGGGGGCACAGGGATTCAGTCTCCTGGTCGTCGAACGGGACATGCCGGGCTTCGAACGCGGCCGCAACCTCGACAAGATCGGTATGAAGGCACAGGACACCGCGGAACTCAGCTTCACCGATGTCCGCGTTCCCGCCGCCAACCTCCTCGGCGAGGAGGGGATGGGCTTCCTCTACCTGATGAAGAACCTTCCCCAGGAGCGGCTGTCGATCGCCGTGGTGGCCGCGGCCGCAATGGAATCGGCACTGGACATGACGATCCAGTACTGCCGCGACCGGAAGGCTTTCGGCAAGTCGATCGGCAGCTTCCAGAACACCCGCTTCGTGCTCGCCGAACTCGCCACCGAGGCAACGGCCGTCCGAGTCCTCGTCGACAAGTTCATCGAACTGCTCAACGACGAGAAGCTGTCGGTGCAGGAAGCGGCGATGGCCAAGTGGTGGACCACGGAGGCGCAGGTCCGGCTGATCGACCGGTGCCTGCAGCTGCACGGCGGCTACGGATACATGAAGGAGTATCCGATCGCCAAGGCGTACATGGATTCTCGTGTCCAGACCATATACGGCGGTACCACCGAGATCATGAAGGAAATCATCGGTCGCGGCCTCAATCTCTGACGAGGCACGACCTGCGTATCCGGGGTGGATGCGAGGAGGGCCCCACGGCAATCGCCGTGGGGCCCTCCTTGTGCCGGGACTAGATCTTGCGCATGACCGTGACGACCTTGCCCAGAATGACCGCGTCGTTGCCGGGGATCGGATCGAACAGCGGATTGTGCGGCATCAGCCACACCTCGTTCTCGGTGCGCTTGAACGTCTTGACGGTGGCTTCGCCGTCGATCATCGCTGCCACGATGTCTCCGTTCTCCGCCACGTTCTGCTGACGGACCACCACCCAGTCGCCGTCGCAGATCGCGGCATCGATCATCGATTCGCCGACGACCTTGAGTAGGAACAGCGAGCCCTGGCCCACCAATTCGCGGGGAAGCGGGAAGACGTCCTCCACTGCTTCCTCGGCGAGGATCGGGCCACCGGCCGCGATCCGGCCGAGGACCGGGACGAACGTGGGTTCCGGCAGGGGTGCGCCGTCGGCGCCGGACTTGACCGCGGCCAACCCGACGGCGGCGCTCGCGTTCGCCGCGGCTCCCGCCGCCACCTCGTCGAGGCCGCGCACGTCCACGGCGCGCGGACGATTGGGATCCCGGCGGAGGAAGCCCTTCCGCTCCAGCGTGCGCAGCTGATGAGCGACGGACGAGGTGGAGGTGAGCCCCACGGCGTCGCCGATTTCGCGGATGCTCGGCGGATATCCGCGCTCGTTCACCGACGTGCGAATCACCTCGAGGACACGGCGCTGCCGGTCGGTCAACCCGGCGGCGGAGCCACCGCTCACACGTGGAGTCGAACCGTCGGTCGAGCTGTCGTCCTTCATGGCGAGGTGCCTCCGTCTGTATGTGGATCTTCTCGGTATGGGTCGCATGTGACTGCTGTGCCGCGTGACACGAATCTATCCCGCTTTCCTCGGAGTTTCAAACATCTGTTCGACACGTGTCGCGAGAAGTAGAGACATTGTCGGAGGGTCGTGGTAGAAATCGAACATGTGTTCTTTCGAACGCGTGATCGAACGCCCGGAGCGATCGGACGCCGACCGGGTCGGTAGCGGATACGACAACGGATCTGACAACGGATACGAGCAGCGGAGGTACCGATGAGCAACGCAGTTCTCCATCGGCAGGCAGTGCTGAACCGGCAGGCACTCGAACGGGGTGTCGTCCGTTCCGCGGCCGCACGGTCGTACCGGACCGAGCCGCGCCGCCGGCGCACCGACGGCGAGCTGCGGCGTCCCTCGTCCGGCGCCGTCGCGTACCGGCCCACCCACACCGGTGTCTCCCGCGCCGATCACGCGCGCGGGGCGAACGACGTCGGCTGGCGGATGGTGCTCGCGAGTGTCGTGATCACGGCGGGTGTGTTGTGCGGGCTCGTCGGGGTGGCTCAGCTGGCCACCACCGACGGTGTGAGCAACTCGGCGGCCACGGAGGTCGTGCAGGTGCAGCAGGGGGAGAGCCTGGCAGCGCTCGCGGCGCGGATCTCCCCGGAATTGCCGGTGGCACAGGTGGTCGAGCGGATCATGGAGCTGAACGCCATGTCCAATTCGGCGCTTCACCCGGGCCAGAGTCTGATCGTCCCGTCGTCCTCTACCCGGTGACGGGGTGGCTCTGCATGTCTGTCCCATCGGGCGGCCGAGTAGTCTCGGATGCTGTCAGTCCCACCACTTCGTGTGGTCGCGTCGAGATCGTGCATCCGCTGCGTGAATCCGTTTTCGTCGGTTCGCCATCGGGGGAGGCGAACAGTTGCGGCCACGACGGCTACGACGAAGGAATCGCCATGCACTGCCCGTTCTGCCGGCACCCCGATTCACGTGTGGTCGATTCGCGAGAAGCCGACGAAGGACAGGCTATCCGTCGCCGCCGTTCGTGCCCCGAGTGTGGTCGCCGATTCACCACTGTCGAGACCGCTGTGCTGTCGGTGGTCAAGCGCAGTGGTGTCACCGAACCGTTCAGTCGGGAGAAGGTGGTGCGGGGTGTGCGCCGCGCCTGCCAGGGCCGGCAGGTAGACAACGATGCACTGAATCTTCTTGCCCAGCAGGTCGAAGACGCGGTCCGGGCGTCGGGATCTGCGGAGATCCCGAGCAACGAGGTGGGCCTCGCCATTCTCGGTCCGCTTCGTGATCTCGACGAGGTGGCGTACCTGCGCTTCGCGTCCGTGTACCGGTCTTTCAGCTCCGCCGAGGACTTCGCCCGCGAGATCAAAGAGCTACGCGAACACCGCGAATCCCGGGACGACGCCTGAGCCTGCGCGTCAGCGCACCCTCCTCCATGGCCCTGCACGTCAGCGCACCTTCTCCATGGCCCTGCACGTCAGCGCACCTTCTCCATGGCCCTGCGCGTCAGCGCACCTTCTCCATGGCCCTGCGCGTCAGCGCACCTTCTCCATGGCACTGAGCACGCGCTTCTCCGAGACCGGGATGGGTGTCCCGAGTGTTTGAGCGAACAGGCTGACGCGCAACTCCTCGATCATCCAGTGAATCGCATCGACTTCGGGTGAGTGCTGTCGTTCTTCCGGCAGGCCCGCGAGCATGCGTTCGTATCCGGCGTACACCCGGTCGAGGACGTCCATCCCCTTCTGGTCGCGCGGTGCGCTCCCGGGAAGGGCTTCGAGACGTGCCGCCGCGGCGGCGAGGTAGCGGGGCAGTTCGCGGAGGCGAGTGGCACCGATGTCGGCGACGAAGCCGGGAAACAGCAGCGACTGCCGTTGTTCCCGCACGTCGTCGGCGGCCTCACCGGTGGCGCGTTCCAGCACGACGGCGAGCCGATGGTCCGCTTCGAGCACCGGTGACACCAGTCGCAGGAGCACCGCCACGTTCCGTGCCATCTCCGCGCGCGCCGTCGCCACGAGGGCGTCGAATTCCTGCGGTGTGCGCACTGGCGTGCCGTGTGCGGCGATCAGTTGGTTCGCGGCGGCGTTGCGGCAGTCGTCGATCAGGGCGTCGAGGCCGCCGTCGGGGTTCTGCCCGAGCGCCAGTCTCTGTGCGTTGCTCAGGCCGGACGTGACCGTCTTCGCCTGGGTGGGAACGGCGGCGAGCAGCAGCCGGCGCGTTCCGGCGCGCATGGCGGCTCGCTGCGCCGCGGCGGTGCTGAGTACGCGGACGGCGACACCGTCACCCTCCGGGACCAGGGCGGGGTAGCCGGTGACCTTCTGGCCACCGAGTTCGCGCGTCACGGTGGCCTCGAGCGAACCGAGGGTGGCGGGGGTCCACGTGAGTGCGGGCGGCCGCTCAGAGTTCGAGGCTGCCTTCGCCACTTCCACCTGGACGCGGGGAGCGAGCGACTTGCGCAGCGACACGAGGTCCTTGTCCCGGCCGAGGACGGCACCCTTCTCGTCCACGGCCGCGAACGTCATGCGCAGGTGGTCGGGGAGCGCGGTGACGTCGAAGTCCTTGGGATCGATGCGACAGGCACCGAGCCGCGACAGTTCGCGTGCCATCGCTGTGGTGAGCGGTTCGGAGCGGGGCTTCACGGCGGCCAGCGCGGCGGCCGCGAAGTCCGGTGCCGGAACCACCTGTCGGCGAAGGGTCTTCGGAAGCGTCTTGATCAGGGCGGTGACCAGTTCGACGCGCATGCCGGGGACCAGCCAGTCGAAGCCGACCGGGCGCAGGCCCGCCAGCAGCGCGATCGGGATGCGGGCGGTGACGCCGTCGTCCTCGGTCCCGGGCTCGAACTGGTAGGTGAGGGGGAACTGCATGTCGCCCTGACGCCAGGCGTCGGGGTATTCGCCGCCGAGTACTGCGGCCGATTCGGCATTGACGACCGTCGCCTGGGTGAACGTGAGCAGGTCGGGATTCTTGCGGCGGGCGACCTTCCACCAGGAGTCGAAATGCCGGGCCGAGACCGCTTCCGGGCCGACGCGCTGGTCGTAGAAGTCGTAGAGGGTGTCGTCGTCCACGAGGATGTCGCGCCTGCGGGCGCGATGTTCGAGTTCTTCGACGTCTTCGAGGAGTGCGCGGTTGGCGTGGAAGAACTTGTGCTGCGTCTGCCATTCGCCCTGCACCAGGGCGTGGCGGATGAACAGGTCCCGGGACGTTTCGGGGTCGATGGTGCTGTAGGTGACGGCACGCCGGGCGACGAGCGGGATGCCGTACAACGTGACGCGTTCGTAGGCCATGGCGGCGCCACGCTTCGACGACCAGTGCGGTTCGGAGTAGGTGCGTTTGACGAGGTGCGGCGCCAGCTTCTCGGCCCACTCGGGTTCGATTCTGGCCGACATCCGCGCCCACAGCCGGGACGTCTCGACCAGTTCGGCGGCCATGACCCATCGCGGGGGCTTCTTGAACAGGCTCGAGCCGGGGAAGACCGCGAATCGGCTTCCGCGGGCCCCGAGGAAGTCTCGTTTGTCACCCTCGCGGAGTCCGATGTGCGACAGCAGCCCCGCGAGCAGGGACTGGTGGATCGCCGCCTCACCGGCCGGGGTGTCGGTGGTGTCCCAGCCCAGCCCACGGGTGATCTGCCGGAGCTGACCGTGCAGGTCCTGCCATTCGCGGATGCGCAGCCAGTGCAGGAACTCGTTTCGGCACATCTTCCGGAACTGGTTGGACGACAACTCGTTCCGCTGCTCGCGCAGGTACTTCCACAGTTCGAGGAACGCGAGGAAGTCGGAGTTCTCCACGGTGAACCGGGCGTGCTTCTCGTCGGCTGCCTGCTGGAATTCGGCGGGACGTTCCCGCACGTCCTGGATCGAGAGGGCGGAGACGATGACCAGCACCTCGGACAGGCAGCCGTTCCGGTGTGCCTCGACGAGCATCCGGGCCATGCGCGGATCGACGGGGATCTGCGCGAGTTCGCGTCCGACCGCGGTGAGGACGGGCTGCTCGTCCTGGGCTTTCCGTTCGATGGCCCCGAGTTCCTCGAGCAGGCCGATGCCGTCGCGGACGGCCCGCGGGTCGGGCGGCTGGACGAACGGGAACGCGGCGATGTCGCCGAGGCCGAGCGCCGTCATCTGCAGGATGACGGACGCGAGGTTGGTGCGCAGGATCTCCGGTTCGGTGAACGCGGGCCGCGCCTCGAAGTCCTCTTCCGAGTAGAGGCGGATGCAGATGCCTTCGGCCACACGGCCGCAACGCCCGGAACGCTGGCGGGCGGATGCCTGTGAGATCGGTTCGATGGGCAGCCGCTGCACCTTGGTGCGCACCGAGTAGCGGGAGATGCGGGCGGTTCCCGGGTCCACGACGTACCGGATGCCGGGCACGGTGAGGGAGGTTTCCGCGACGTTCGTCGACAGCACGACCCTCCGCCCGGTGTGGGGCGTGAACACCTTGTGCTGTTCCGCCGCCGACAGCCGGGCGTAGAGGGGCACGATCTCGGTGCCGCGCAGTCTGCGGTCGCGGAGCGCGTCGGCGGTGTCGCGGATCTCCCGTTCGCCGGAGAGGAAGACCAGGATGTCGCCGTCGCCCTCGCCGGAGAGCTCCTCGACCGCCTCGCACACCGCGTCGACGGGGTCGCGGTCGAAGGTCTGGTCGCCCACTTCCACCGTGAGTGGGCGGTACCGCATCTCGACGGGGAATGTGCGCCCGGACACCTCGACGATCGGCGCGGGCACCCCGTCGGTGGCGAAGTGCTGCGCGAAGCGTTCCGGATCGATCGTGGCCGACGTGATGATCACTTTCAGATCGGGCCGGCGGGGGAGTAGCTGTCGCAGGTATCCGAGGATGAAGTCGATGTTGAGGCTGCGTTCGTGGGCCTCGTCGATGATCAGCGTGTCGTACCGGCGCAGCATCCGATCGCGTTGGATCTCGGCGAGCAGGATTCCGTCGGTCATCAGTTTCACCAGCGTGCCGTCCGACACCTGGTCGGTGAATCGCACGGTGTAGCCGACGGTCTCACCGAGTTCGCCGCGGAGTTCCTCCGCGATCCGTTCGGCGACGGTCCGCGCCGCGAGACGGCGGGGCTGGGTGTGTCCGATGAGGCCGCGGACGCCGCGTCCGAGTTCGAGACAGATCTTCGGGATCTGCGTCGTCTTGCCGGATCCCGTCTCGCCGGCGACGATGACGACCTGGTTCTCGGAGATCGCCTTCGCGATGTCGTCGCGGCGCTGACTGACGGGCAGCGTGTCGGGGTAGTCGATGACGGGGACGCTGTCGAGTCTTCGTGTGATGCGTCCGCGTGCGGCGGCGATTTCGTCGGACAGGGACGCGAGTGCTTCGGGTGTGCGCGCACGGTCGAGTCGCCGGCGGAGCCGGTGTTCGTCGCGCAGTGTGAGTTCGCCGAGGCTGTTCTTCAGTTCCCGCCGGCTGGGTGCTGTGGTGGACATGCTGGACCCCAGCCTAGCCAACCCGGTGGATCGCCCTGTGCCGCGCCCGCCCGTGTGCGAATATCGGCGGATGGACGCTGCCGTCGTCACGGACCTGCGAGGTCAGAGGATCGTTCGGGTTCTGCGGGCGGTTTTCGCGGTCTACGGGCTGATCGCGTTGCTGTGGATTCCCCTCCGTAGCGCCGGCAGCGACGACTTCTCACTCGCCAACTACCTCAGCTACTTCACCATCGAGAGCAACATCCTCGCCGTCGTCGTCCTGCTCGTCGGGGCAATCCGGGATCCGCAGTCACGGAGCTGGCAGCTGTTCCGGGGCGCGACCACGCTGTACATGGTCATCACCGGAATCGTGTACGCCGTGCTGCTGGCGAACATCGACGTCATGCTGCAGGACGCCTGGATCAACACGGCCCTGCATCGTCTGCTGCCGCTCGTCGTGCTGCTCGACTGGGTGGTGGCCCCGTCCCGGGTGCGGATCTCCGAGGCGCAGAGCCTCAGCTGGCTGGTCTTCCCGGCCGTGTACGGCGCCTATTCCCTGATACGGGGTCCGATCGTCGACTGGTACCCGTACCCGTTCCTGGACCCCCGGCAGCAGGGGTACCTCCAGCTCGCCGTCACAGCGGTCGTGTTGTTGCTGGCGATGGCGTTGATGGCGCTCGCCGTGAACGCGGTGGGACGTCTCGGTGCGCGCCGGCGGTACGACGAGGATCGGTAGCGGCGAAGGTGCGCGCAGACGATTCGCGGACCGCGCTATCCTCCACAACGACAGGCGTCCGCGCGATCATCCGTGACTTCGGCAACGGCTGGGAGACTATGTTCGACGAGTTCGCAGGCGAGACCTTCGACCTGCTCGGCCGCGACCGCGGCAGTGTCGTGGCCGCCGACGACGGTGTGCCGCTCGCGGTGCGCGAGGTGGGTCCGGCGTTCGCCCCCTTGACGGTGGTGTTCGTCCACGGCTTCTGCAACCGGATGACGGGCTGGCACTTCCAGCGGGTTCAGCTCGAGGAGGCGTGGGGTTCGACGATTCGCATGGTGTTCTTCGACCTGCGGGGGCACGGCGACTCCGGGGTGCCGCGGCGCGCCACCTGCACCATTCCGCATCTCGCGCAGGACGTCGACGCCGTGATCCGTGCGCTCGTGCCGGAGGGGCCGATCGTGCTGGTCGGCCATTCGATGGGCGGTATGGCGGTCCTGTCGTACGTCGGACAGCATCCCGATCTGATCGGTTCCCGCGTCGTCGGGGTGGGTCTGATCGCCACCGCTGCGGAGAAGCTGGGTGACGTGGGGCTCGCGCGGACCCTCAACACGCCGGTGGTTGCCGGATTCAGCACCGCGGCCCGGCACCTGCCCCGGGTCGTCCAGAGCGGTCGCGGCGCGAGCAAGAGGGTGCTCGCGCCGATCCTGAGGTCGGCGTCGTTCGGTGACCGCAGCATCAGCCCGGCGATCATGTGGCACTCCGAGCAGATGATCAACGACACGTCCCTCAAGACGCTCGTCGACTTCCTGCCGTCGTTCAAGAATCACGACGAGACGGCGGCGGTGCCATTGCTCGCACCCATCGAGACGCTGGTGGTGTGCGGCGACCGCGACCTCCTGACCCCCTTCCGGTATTCGAAGGCGATCGCCGGGCATCTGCCCGACGCGGAACTGGTGAAGGTTCCCGGTGCGGGGCACATGGTGCAGTTGGAGCGCGCGGAGCTCGTGTCGGACGCGATCGATCGTCTCCTCACCCGTTCGGTCGAGGCCCTTCCCACGCCGAGTGCCTGGAGCGAGTGGGTCCGGGTGGCGACGGATTACGTGGACCACGTACGGCACTGGGTCGCCCACGGCGGGCCCGCCGCCTGGTGGCGAGGGCTACGTGGTCGTCCCGTCGTCGGCCCCACGTTCCGGTAGCACGCAGAATTCGTTGCCCTCGGGGTCTGCGAGGACCACCCAGGGAACGTTCGGGTCGTCGCTCAGCCGACGTGCGCCGAGCGAGAGGAGCCGCCGGACCTCCTCGTCGCGGGTACCGGACGACGGCGCGATGTCGAGGTGCAGGCGGTTCTTCCCGGACTTCGGGTCGTCGACGGGCTGGAACACCAGTGACGGGGACCCCGGTGCATTCGATTCGACGTACTCGAGCCCGTACGAGTCCTTCCATCGGCGGGTCGACGGGTAGCCCAGGGCGTCGCACCAGAATCGTGATAGTGATTCCGCGTCACGGCAGTCGACGGCGATGGCGATGATTCGGCTGGTCATGGGTTGCGAATACCCGCGCGACGGTGGTCGCACACTGTCACGGGGACGGCTCGGGCGCGCCTCCGTGACGTCTCTGTAAACGGCAAACGCGCGACAACACGTGCCACTCGGGCCACAATGAGTGAACGCGAAACCGGCCCGAGGAGACGGGATCACATGGCATCTGCGAATTCGTCAGCCGAGCAGGAAACCCTCCCACCAGGTGTTCTCCGTCGCGCGATCGCGGCGTCGGCGATGGGTAACGCCACCGAATGGTTCGACTACGGCGTCTACGCGTTCACCGTGTCGTACATCTCGGCCGCGTTCTTCCCCGGCGACACCGGTTCGGCGACCCTGTACGCCCTGCTCGTGTTCGCGGTGTCGTTCGTCGTGCGCCCGCTCGGCGGCCTCGTGTGGGGTCCGCTGGGTGACCGGCTCGGACGCCGCCAGGTTCTGGCACTGACGATCATCCTCATGGCGGGTGCGACGTTCTGCGTGGGCCTCGTGCCGGGATACGACGTCATCGGTTTCTGGGCGCCCCTGCTGTTGGTGCTGCTGCGCATGATCCAGGGTTTCTCGACCGGCGGCGAATACGGCGGCGCGGCAACGTTCATGGCCGAGTACTCGCCGGACCGCAAGCGCGGTTTCTGCGGAAGTTTCCTCGAGTTCGGCACCCTCGGCGGGTACGCGCTGGGTGCAATCGTGGTCCTGGCGGTGGAGTTGTTCTCCAGCGATCCGTTCATGTCCACCTGGGGCTGGCGTATCCCGTTCCTGATCGCCGGACCGATGGGTCTGATCGGCCTCTACCTGCGGACCAAGCTCGAGGAGACACCCGTGTTCCGGGAACTGGACGCGGAGGGCGAGGTGGAGTCGACACCGACCCACGAGTTCAAGGATCTGGTGACCGAGTACTGGAAGCCGTTGCTGCTGCTCGGCGGCCTCGTCATCGCGTTGAACGTCACCAATTACACCCTGCTCAGTTACATGCCGACATATCTGGAGACACAGATCGGCCTGACGTCCACCGCGTCGCTGTCCCTGTTCATCGTCGGGCAGCTCGTGATGATGGCGGTCATTCCGTTCGCGGGCGGGTTGTCGGACCGGGTGGGCCGAAAACCGTTGTGGTACGGCTCGCTCGTGGGATTGATCGTGCTCGCCGTCCCGATGTACCTGCTGATGCGTCAGGGTTTCGGATGGGCGATCCTCGCGTTCGCGGTGCTCGGGTTGCTGTACGTCTTGCAGTTGTCCACGATTTCGGCGACGTTCCCGGCCATGTTCCCGACGCACGTGCGGTTCGCGGGTTTCGCCATCGCGTACAACGTGTCGACCTCGTTGTTCGGTGGCACCGCCCCCGCGGTCAACGAACTGCTCATCGAATGGACCGGCAACACGCTGATGCCGGCGTTCTACATGATGGCCGCGTGCGCGATCGGCCTCGTCGCGCTGTACTTCGTGGCCGAGACGGCGGGCGCGTCCATCCGTGGTCGCGGGATACCGGGAATCGACACGGAGCCACACCCCACCGCCCTGGCGGAAAAGTGACGCGTGCGGGTGTGCCCCTGACGCCTGTCAGGGCGCGCCGAACCCCCGACGTGCCGCCATCGCGCCGGCGAATGTGGTGGAAGCGATGGTGACCAGCGCGCCGAGGATCAGTGCCGAAGGCTCGCCTGGGCCCAGGAGATGCGATTGCGCACCGATCGCCGCCGCGGCCACGGGCACGCCGAGTTGAGCGGCGGCCAATACGCCGAGGGGCAGCGGCACACCGGCCAGCCGTGTCAGGCAGTGGACGAGAACGGCAGCGAGGCCGAGCGCAACGCCGAGCAGTATCAAGGAGGGGTCCGCCCCGAGGTCCCGGACATTCAATGATGCGCCGAGCCAGACGAAGAACACCGGCCCGAAGAATCCTTCGGTGATCGAGAACAGCTGCTTGGCCAGGCGTCGCGGCTCGCCTACTGCCGCGATCACCAGTCCGAGGGCGAAACCGGCGAGCATGATCGACACGTGGGAGTGGACGGCCACCGCGGCCAGGAGACACAGGACCCCGAGATTGATCCGCAGTTCCAGTGCGAAGCCGCGTTCCTTGGACTCCTGATGCAGGCTGTGAAGCCAGCCGCGTCTGTCACTCGCACGGAGGACCGCGTAGAAGACGGCGGTCGCCCCCGTCACGGCTATCGCGCCTGCTGCGGCGCGTGGGGCCTGCGCCGGATCGATCACGAGCGGCAGAGCGACGATGCACGCGATGTCGGCAACCGCGACCTGGGCTACGGTCTGCACGATCGGTGTGCCCTCGAGCCCGAGCGAGTCGATCAGGGGTAGGACGAGCGCTGCGGACGACGACGCGATGAGGACCGCGTACAGAGAGGCGTGGCCGGTACCGAATGCCTGAGCGATCCCGAACCCTGCCAGAGTGGCACCGACACCGACGAGAACGGCCCGAACCACGCCTTTCGCCAGCGCAGGCCGGATGCGTGCGTCCCGGATCGGCACATGTGTGCCCGCCACGAACATGACGAGTGCGAAGCCGATGTCCGCGAGGAAGGTGAATGTGGGATCGCCGGGATCGAGGATGCGCAAACCCGTGGTGCCGAGGAGGATTCCGGCAAGCAACTCGCCGAGCACGACCGGTAGATGCCAGGTCCGGCGACTCGCGAGCAAGGGGCCGGCCAAAGCTGCGGCGGAGATCAGCGCGAGTACTTCGAAGGACATGCGTACGTCAGTTCGGCGCAGTCGAGCTCGACGGCGGGCACGGGGTCTTCCAGTTCTCGCGACATCTCACTCCGGGCATGGAGAGATTGTGCCTGCCGAAGCTCGCCGTCCGACTCCGATCGAGGCAAGGAGGTCGAGCCGACCAGGCGAGGGACGCGTGAGTCGGGCGAGGGGATTCCCAGGCCACATGGCATAGTCGGCTCGGGGCGGGTTTCACGAAGGGATGAGCATGGCGTCGGCACTGTGGCACGGATTCGCGGACATGGGTGCGGTGGAACAGAAGGGGCCCTTCGTGGTGTCCCGCGGCGAGGGCGCCTACATCTGGGACGACCGCGGCAACCGTTACCTCGACGCGACAGCCGGTCTGTGGTTCACCAACGTGGGGCACGGCCGTGCGGAGATCGCGGACGCCGTCGCGCAGCAGTTGCGGACCGTGGCCCATTTCTCGAACTTCGGCGACTTCGTTCCCGAGACCACCGCGACCCTGGCCGATCGTCTCGCGACCATCGCGCCGGTGCCGGGCAGCAAGATCTTCTTCACGTCCGGTGGTTCGGATTCGGTGGACACGGCGGCCAAGCTCGCCCGCCGCTACTGGCACGAGATGGGCAAGCCGTCCAAGACGATCGTGGTCGGCCGCCAAAAGGCCTATCACGGGATGCACGTGGCGGGCACCGCCCTGGCGGGAATTCCCGCCAACCGCGAGGGTTACGGCGAGTTGATGGCCGACGCCGTCACGGTCGCCTGGAACGACGCGAAGAGCCTGCTCGAACTGATCGAGAAGATCGGCGCCGACACGATCGCCGCGTTCTTCTGCGAACCCGTCATCGGTGCGGGCGGCGTCTACCTGCCGCCGGAAGGCTACCTCGCGGAGGTCCGCGACATCTGCCGCGAGCACGACATCCTGTTCGTCGTCGACGAAGTGGTCACGGGATTCGGCCGCATCGGCGGCGAGTGGTTCGCGTCGACGCGATTCGACCTGCAGCCCGACATGATGACGACGGCAAAGGGCCTCACCTCAGGGTACGTCCCGATGGGGGCGGTGTTCATCGCCCCGCGCGTGGCCGAGCCGTTCTACGCCGGCGGGGTCTGGTGGCGGCACGGCTACACCTACGGTGGGCATGCGGGTGCGGCCGCGGCGGCTCTCGCCAACCTCGACATCATCGAGCGCGAGAACCTGCTGGCGGAGTCGAAGCGGCTCGAGTCGTCACTGCACGAGCACCTCGCGCCCCTCGCCGACCACCCGCGGGTCGAGGAAGTGCGCAGCGGTCTCGGTGCGGTCGCGGCGGTGCAGCTGGCCGATCCGGCGGAAGCGCTCCCGTTCGTGAACACGTTGCGCGAACACGGGATCTCGGGGCGCGCCGCCGGTCAGGGTGCCATGCAGATCTCGCCGGCGTTCGTGATGACGGACGAGCAGGTCGCTCAGCTCGCGGACGGAATCCGCCGGGCCCTGGGCTGATCGGTCCCGGTGCTCCGCCTGCGGAGGCGGCGCAGGGCACCGGTGACCCGGCCCCGCCAGGTGGGCGGGGTCAGGTCGATCTCCTTCTGGCCGTCGTGCACCGCGTACGCGCGGGTGTAGCGCTCGTGGAGACGCCCCCGGACCTCGTCGGGCGTGTACGCCTTGCGTTGCCGATCCGCTCGCACCGCGACGACCCCGGTCGCGGCGACACCCACTACACCGGCGAGTCCGAGAAGTTTCCACCATTGCCTGCCACGGGGTCGCATCCTTCTAGGCTAGGGCCCATGGACGCGCCACGGCACACGGACGCACGACGACACGGCTCCACCATCGACCTCGACACCGCGGTCGAGGTCACCCGCACCGGCGACATCTGGATCTTCCGCGGAGAGTCTCCGGCCGACAGGGCCATTCAGACGCTGACGAACAGTCCGGTCAACCACGTCGGCATGTCGGTGGTCCTCGAGGACCTGCCGCCGCTGATGTGGCACGCCGAGCTGGGGCATTCGCTGCAGGACATGTGGACGGGACGCTTCCAGCGCGGTGTGCAACTCCACGACCTGCGCGCCGCCGTCCAGGTGTGGGGTGCGCGGTACGGGCAGCGGGGATGGCTGCGCCAACTCGCCGAACCCGCGACGTCGCAGCAGGAGGACGCGTTGCTGCGGACGATCGCACGGCTCGACGGAACCCCGTTCCCGTCCACCGCGAAACTTGCGTCACGGTGGTTCGGCGGGCGCCTGCCCGGGACGGGGCGCCGGCAGGAGAAGTCGGGCGGCCTCGAAAGTGCCTATTGCGCCGAGGTGGTTGCGCAGACGTACGAGGAGATGGGTCTGATCAGCGGGCGCAGGCGCACCAACTGGTACGACCCCGGCAAATTCTGGAGCGGCGACAAGCTCCCCCTCGCTCCCGGAGTGACGCTGGGCCGCGAGATCGAGGTGACTCTGAGCGAAGCCGACCTCACCGCTGGGCGAGGCCGGCGGCCGTCGTCAGAGGGTGCGTGACTTCTCGGGGTGGACTCGTCCGCCGACCTCGATCCAGCCGGCGGGGTCGTAGGTGGTGCGCAGTTCGGATCCCTTGCCCTGGGTGATCAGGAGGGCGTGCCGGAGGTGCGCGGTGATCCGGACGGCAGCGGCCCCGGTGGCCTCGTCCTCGGTGATGCCCATGTCCGGGGCGAACATTCGCGACCGGATCGAGTGCTCGACCTTGTCCGTCCAGGCCCACAAATAGTGGTGTCCGGCACCGAACTTCTTCGGGTCCGCAGACTGAACCTCGCGCACGCTGTTCATGGGGTACAGCGAGAACTCGGGCGCCCACTCCGGTCGGGCCCGCACCCAGGTGAAGGCGCCGGAACGGCGGGTGGTGACGGGGCCGGCGGGCACGTCGAGTGTGGTGACCGCGGCGCCGCGCTCGTGCAGCCACCAGGACAGCCCGACCGTGGGGTGTCCGGCGAAGGGCAGTTCGGTGGTGGGGGTGAAGATCTGGGCGCGTGCGTGCTCGTCGCCGGGTCCGGGCATGTCGACGAAGATCGTCTCGCTGTATCCGAGTGCGGCGGCGACGGACTGCCGGTCCTCGGGCGGGACGGCCGAGGAGTCGACGATGCCGAGCAGATTGCCGTGGCGTCCTTTGTCGTCGGTGAACACCCGGACGACATCTACGTGGATGGGCATTGACGCACCCTATCGCTCGTCGACCTCGAGGCAGTGCCTCGACGGTGGGAGAGTTCGCCATCTGCCCCGGGTCAAAAGGCAGAGGTGATGGATAACGCTAGGCTGATAGGTATGGCTGATCAGAGTTATCAACCCACACTGTCGCAGCTGCGTGCGTTCGTGGCAGTCGCGGAATACCGCCATTTCGGCACGGCGGCAGCGCGATTGAGTGTGAGTCAACCCACACTGTCGCAGTCGCTCGCCGCCCTGGAGAACGGGCTGGGCGTGCAACTCATCGAGCGCAGCACCCGACGCGTCCTCGTCACCACGGCGGGGGAGCGGCTCCTCGGTCAGGCCAAGGTCATCCTCGAGGCCGCGGACGGTTTCGTCGCGACGGCCGCGGGTGTCGGCGACCGGTTGGCCGGACCGCTGCGTATCGGGCTGATCCCCACCGTGGCCCCGTACGTACTGCCAGCCCTGTTGCCGGCGCTGCGCGAGGAGATGCCCGCCCTCGAGCCGCAGGTCATCGAGGACCAGACGGCGCGACTCCTGGAGGCGTTGCGTGTGGGTGCGCTCGACGTCGCGGTGCTGGCGTTGCCGAGCGGTGTCAGCGGTCTCGTCGATATTCCTTTGTACACAGAAGATTTCGTGATGGTGGTCCCGGAGGGGCACGCACTCGCGGGTCGCACCGACGTCTCGCCGCAGATGCTGGACGCGCTTCCCCTCCTGCTGCTCGACGAGGGGCACTGCCTGCGCGACCAGACCCTCGACCTGTGCCGCTCGGTCGACGCGCACCCGGTGGCGGGCGACACCCGCGCCACGTCGCTGTCGACGGTGGTGCAGTGTGTCGCCGGCGGGCTCGGCGTCACCCTGGTGCCGGAATCCGCCGTCCAGGTGGAGACCGGACGGGGACCGCTCGCGACCGCCCGCTTCGCGGCTCCGGCGCCCGGCCGCACGATCGGCCTCGTGTTCCGCTCGTCCAGTGCCCGTGCGGATGGCTACGGGCAACTCGCCGCCCTCCTCACGAAGACGGCGTCGGTCGGCGCACCCGCCTGACCTCAGGGCCTAGGACCGCCGCCGCGGTTTGCCCTTCTTGCCGCCCTTCGCTCCGGAGCCCGACCGGGACGTCCTGGCTCCCGTGGCCGGCTTCTGGCGTGCAGCCGCCGCGGCGGGACGCTTCTTCTTCGGCTGAGCCGGCGTCGGGCTGCGGCCCCGGGAGCTGTTGACGGTGCGGCCTCGGACGATCCCGATGAACTCCTCCACCAGTTCGGTGGTCTCGTCCTCTGGCCACGACAACGCGATCCGTGACTCCGGTCCGTCCGACACCGTCCGGTAGACGAGGTCCTTGCGGTGGTGGAGCCGCGCGAGCGACTGCGGGACGACGAGCAACCCGATCCCCGCGGCGACCAGTTCGATTGCGTCGGCCGTCGTGGCGGGGCGGTCCTGGGCCGGCAGTCCCGGCAGGCTGTCCCAGACGAGGACGTCGTCGAGCGGGTGCAGCACGATCTCGTCGGCCAGATCCGCGATCGACACCTCGTCCACCGCGGCCACCACGTGGTCCTTCGGCGCCACGACCACGGGGATCTCGGTGTACAGAGGGATTGCGCTGAGACCGGTCCGGTCGATCGGCAGCCGCACCAGGCCCGCGTCCGCGCCGCCGCCGCGCAACTGGTCGGGTGCGTCCGCGGCCGCCACCGGGACGAGGGTGAGCGGCACGTCGGGCAGCCGTTCGTTCCAGATCCGCACCCACTTGGTGGGGGTCACGCCCGGGACATACGCGAGCCGGAACGAAGGGGATGCATCCGCGTCTGTCACTCCGTCAGGCTACCGGCCTTGGTCAACGACGCCGCACACGCTCGTTACTCTTGACACCATGACGTCGCACAAGAGCCCTCAGACTATGAAGCCCGCCACCGCGGCGAAGAAGCTGGGTGTGTACCTCGAGGCCACCCCCGCGGAGTTCCAGGAGGGTCTCGTCTCCCGTGACGAGCTGAGTGCACTGCAGAGCGATCCGCCGGAGTGGCTGCTCGAGCTACGCCGCAACGGCCCGCACCCGCGGCCGGTGGTTGCGGCGAAGCTGGGGGTGTCCATCGCGGGCCTCGCCCGAGGCGGCGTCACCGAGGCGCTCACCACCGAGCAGATCGACGCGCTCATGGCGGATCGTCCCGAATGGCTGCAGCAGGAACGCGCCACCCAGGCCGAGGTCCGCAAGGAGACCGTCCGCATCAAGGAGAAGAACGCGGCGCGGCGTGATCAGCCCCGCCGGCCGCGTTCCTGACCGCTACCCCTCGACGATGCTGAGCTCGTCGAAGATCACTTCGCCGGCCGCGTCGGACTCGGGAAGGTCGACGACCGCCGTCAACGCCCACCCGTGATCGCCCTGTGGGTCCTCGAGGACCTGCCGCACCCGCCACAGCTCGGGCGCGGTCTCCACCTGGAACAGTTGGGGGCCGCGCGCCGAGGGGCCGGTGCCGAGGGAGTCGTATTCGTCGAAGTACGGCTGGAGCTGGTCCTCCCACTCCTCGGCGTCGATGCCGTCGTCGAGTCCTTCCAATTCGGCCCACCGCCGCCGCGACGCGAGTTCGATACGCCGGAACATGGCGTTGCGCACCATCACCCGGAATGCCCGCGTGTTCGCCGAGATCGGGCGCGGCACATCGGCGCCGAACGCGACCTGCTGGTCGTCTCCCTCGGCGCCGGGGTCGGTGAGGGATTCCCATTCGTCGAGCAGGCTCGAATCGACCTGACGGATCAGCTCGCCCAGCCACTCGATGAGGTCGTCCAGCTCCTCCGTCCGGGCCTCGGTCGGAACGGTCTGGCGCAGTGCTCGATACGCGTCCGCGAGATACCGCAGCACGAGCCCCTCCGAACGGGCCAGACCGTAGTGGCTGACCATCTCGGCGAACGTCATCGCCCGCTCGACCATGTCGCGCACGACCGACTTGGGCGACAGCGCGAACTCGGTGATCCACGGATGTCCACCGCGGTACATCTCGAACGCCGGGAACAGCAGGTCCGCGAGTGGCTTTGGCCAGGTGACCTCCTCGAGCAGTTCCATGCGTTCCTCGTACTCGATCCCGTCGGCCTTCATCTGCGCGACCGCCTCACCGCGGGCGAAGTGCTGCTGCGCCATGAGGACCTGCCGCGGGTCGTCGAGGGTCGACTCGATCACCGACACCACATCCAGTGCATAGGAATCGGATTCGACGTCGAGCAGTTCGAGGGCGGCGAGGGCGAACGGGGACAGCGGCTGGTTCAGTGCGAAGTCCCGCTGGAGTTCCATCGTGAGCCGGGCCATGCGGCCGTCGGCGTCGGGTTCGTCGAGTCTCTGCACCACGCCGGCGTCGATCAGCCCGCGGTACAACGACAACGCCTTCAGGATGTGCTTGCGCTGCGCAGGCCGCGACTCGTGGTTGTCCTCGAGAAGGTGCCGCATGGACTCGAAGCAGTTGCCCGGTCGCGCGATCACGTTGAGCAGCATGGAGTTCGACACGGAGAACCGTGAGACGAGCGGTTCGGGTGACGCGGCGACGAGGCGATCGAACGTCGCCTCGCTCCACGACACGAAGCCGTCCGGCGCCTTTTTGCGCTGCACCTTCCGGCGCTTCTTCGGGTCGTCGCCCGCCTTGGCGAGTGCACGCAGATTCTCGACCTCGTGTTCGGGAGCCTGCACGACCACGGTGCCCAGGGTGTCGTAGCCGGCGCGTCCCGCGCGTCCCGCGATCTGGTGGAACTCGCGGGCCCGGAGGTGCCGCGTGCGGGTGCCGTCGAACTTGGTCAGCCCGGTGAGGAGCACGGTGCGGATGGGGACGTTGATCCCCACGCCGAGGGTGTCGGTGCCGCAGATGACCTTCAGCAGACCGTCCTGCGCCAGCTTCTCGATGAGACGGCGGTACTTCGGCAGCATGCCCGCGTGGTGGACGCCGATACCGTGCCGGACGAGACGCGAGAGCGTCTTGCCGAATCCGGTGGTGAACCGGAAGCCGCCCAGCGCTTCGGCGATGGCGTCCTTCTCCTCGCGCGAACAGAAGTTGACGCTGGTCAGGGCCTGCGCGCGTTCGAGGGCTGCGGCCTGGGTGAAGTGAACCACGTAGACGGGGGCCTGGTTGGTGGTCACCAATTCCTCGATCGTCTCGCTCACCGGAGTCGTGGCGTACGAGAACATGAGGGGAACGGGACGTTCGGTGCCCGCCACCACTGTGGTGGGGCGGCCGGTCCGGCGGGTGAGGTCGGACGAGAAGAAGTCGACCTCCCCGAGGGTGGCCGACATGAGCAGAAACTGGGCGTGGGGGAGTTCGACGAGTGGGACCTGCCACGCCCAGCCCCGATCGGGTTCGGAGTAGAAGTGGAACTCGTCCATCACGACCTGGCCGATGTCGGAGTCGGGGCCCTCGCGCAGTGCGAGGTTCGCGACGATCTCGGCGGTCGCGCAGATGATCGGTGCCCGCGAGTTGACGGCGGCGTCGCCGGTCATCATGCCGACGTTCTCGGCGCCGAACACCTCGCACAGGGCGAAGAACTTCTCGCTGACAAGGGCTTTGATCGGGGCGGTGTAAAAGGTGCGCTTGCCGGTGGCCATGGCGTAGAAGTGCGCTCCGACCGCCACCATCGACTTGCCGGATCCGGTGGGCGTCGCCAGGATCACGTTGGCCCCGGACACCAGCTCCATCACGGATTCTTCCTGGGCGGGGTAGAGCGTCAGACCCCGTTCATCGGTCCAGGAGGTGAAGGCGTCGAAAACGGAATCGGAATCCGCGTTCTCGGGGAGCAGGTCGGAGAGAAGCACTGCTACAGGCTAGCCGGAACGCGGTGCGCCGCTGCCGGGCCTATGTCGCGCTGCGTTCGTCCGATCCCATCGCGTCCAGAACCGCCATGCGGGTGGACGCGCTGCCGGTGATGGTGCTCTCACCGACGCCGGTGACGAGCATCTGCCGCCACTTCGCTTCGTCGAACTGCAGGGGATGAGTCACGGACAGGAACTTCTCGATGGTGCGCAGGAACCGCATCGGGTCGTCGCGGAACGGGAAATGGCCTGCGCCGCGGAAGATCTCGAGGTGAGAGCCGGGCATCGCCGCGTGCGCGAGGTGGGCGTGGCTCACCGGAATGACGGCGTCCTGATCGCCCCAGATGAGCTGCACTGGGAGATTCTCGGTCAGATAACATCGGTCGAGCATGGTGACGACCTGGCCGCGCCAGTCGACTACCGCGCGCAGGGTGCGCAGATATGCCTCGTAGGCCGTGGGGTCGTACAGCTCCGCCAGTACGCGCACCAGGTCGGGTGTGTCGTGCAGCATCGCACCGGGACGCAGTCGTGTCCCGTTCAGCTGGCTCAACACGTTGCCCACCAGACGCACGGTGGGCATCGCACCGGGAATGCGCAGCAGTTTCAGCGCCTCGTTGACCACCGGCACCGACGCGAGCCGCAGCAGCGGGTGAACGTCCTTGGTGACGCCGCCGGCCGAGACCAGGACGAGCCGGTCGACCATCTGCGGGAACTGGTAGGAGAACTGCATGGCGACCCCGCCGCCGAGGGAGTGACCGACGACGGTCACCTTGTCGATGCCCAGGGTGGACAGCAGGTCGCGCATGCCGTTGGCGTACGCCGCGACCGAGTAGTCGGCCCGCGGCTTGTCGGAGCGTCCGTGACCCAGCAGATCGGGGGCGATGACGGTGTAGTTCTTGGCGAGGTGCGGAATGATCTCGGTCCAGGTGGACGAGTTGTCACCGATGCCGTGGATCAGCAGCAGCGCGGGACCCTCGCCTGCCATGCGGAACGCACGGCGGTAACCGTGGATCGTGCGGAACATCATGCGGGTTTCGGCGTTCGGAACGGGCCTGAGCTTACGAATGCGAGTGTCGCTCATGTCGCCTCCTGAACTAGGTGCACTCCCGAATGTTGACAGCTCAATCATCCGCTTGATCTCGACGCTATTGCACCGCTCTCGGCCGAACAACTGGACCGTGCGGTCGCACAGTGTCCGAGTGGCGACCGCACAACAGCTCCTCGGTCACGCCCCGCCCGGTGATCCCCCCTCTTCCTCGGAGTCGCCGCCCTCGCCGTCCTGCAGGGCCTGTTCGGCGAGGAAACGCTCGAATTCTGCACCGAGTTCGTCACCACTCGGCAGGTCTTCTTCGCTGGCCAGGAGCGTGGACTGCTGTTCTTGAGCCGTTACGTACGCATCGTACTGGCGTTCCAGGGCGTGGACGACGGTTTGTACCTCCTCGTTACCCGCGATGTGCTCGTCGACCTGTTCGCGGACGCGTGCGGCGGCCTCGCCGAGCGCGGCCAGCGGCAGGTCGAGGTCGGTGACGTCACTCACATTCTCGAGGAGGGTCTCGGCGGCGCCCGGGTAGTCCGTCTGAGCCAGGTAGTGGGGGACGTGAACCGAGAATCCGACGGACTCGTGCCCGTGCTGCGCCATCCGCAACTCGATCAGTGAGGACGCGCTGCCGGGAACCTGCAGTTCGCCGGACCAGCGCTGGTGGTCCTTGATCAGGTCCTTGTTGGTGGAATGCGCGGTCACCCCGAGCGGGCGGGTGTGCGGGATGGCCATCGGAATGGCGTTGATGCCCACGGTCCGGCGCACACCGAGCTGCTCGGCCAGCAGACGCACCGCCGTCGTGAACCGCTCCCAGCGGAGATCAGGTTCCATGCCGGCCAGCAGCAGGAACGGGGTGCCCGCCGTGTCCTTCAGCGCATACAGGTTCAGCTCGGGCTGGTCGTAGTCCGAGAAGTGGTCGGCCTTGAACGTCATGGTGGGCCGACGTGAGCGGTAATCGACGAGTTCGTCGACCGCGAAGGAGGCGACCAGCTCGCTCTCGAGGCTCTCGCGGAGGTGCGTCGTGGCGAGTTTGACGGCGTGGCCTGCGTCGGAGAAGCCCTCGAGTCCGTGGATCAGTACAGGTCCCTGGCCGTCCGCGGAGGACAGCTGCGGTGCCGGGAACTCCAGCTCGTACATCTTCGACTGTTCGTCCATTACAGACCTCTTCTCCTTCGTGCCTGGCCTCCAGTGTCCCCTATCGTCTCCGGCATCGATACGTCGGACTTTGCTCTCGGAGGTCCTGCTCTGGGGGAACACGGCGCGGGCGACCGATAATTCCCGTCCGGAGCCTTCCGGCGTTCGCCCACAGCGAGATCCCGCGCACGGTCTGTGGCAATGTGAGGAACGGCACGGTCCGAGACGGACGAGATCCTGGAGGTGCACGATGTCGGCACGGGTACGAAGAATTGCGGACCGGGTTCGGCGATCGGCGGTCGAGTCGTGAGCGTGCGCATCGACCGAGTGGTCACCTCCGGCACCTTCAGTCTCGACGGGGGCACCTGGGACGTCGACAACAACGTGTGGATCGTCGGCGACGACTCCGAGGTGGTGGTGATCGACGCCGCGCACACCGCCGCCCCGATCGTCGAGGCTGTCGGCGGCAGGCACGTGCGGGCCATCGTCTGCACACACGGCCACAACGACCACGTCACCGTGGCGCCGGAACTGTCCACGGCACTGGACGCCCCTCTCTACCTCCATGCGGCCGACGACGTGTTGTGGCGACAGACTCACCCCGCCGTCGTCTACACGCCGATCGAGGACGGGCAGGAGATCGCCGTGGCCGGGACCGACCTCCGCGTGCTCCACACGCCCGGGCACTCGCCCGGGTCCTGCTGCCTGTATCTGCCGGAGGCGGGGGAGTTGTTCAGTGGGGACACCCTGTTCTCGGGCGGTCCGGGAGCAACCGGGCGCTCCTACTCGGACTTCCCGACGATCATCGGGTCCATCCGCGACCGTTTGTTCGCGTTGCCGCCGTCGACGGCGGTCCGCACCGGGCACGGCGACGGAACAACCATCGGGACCGAATCCCCGCATCTGGAGGAGTGGATCGCCCGCGGCAGCTGAGCCGCAGCCTCCCCGCTGTCGGCGCGCCGGCGTGGCAGAGTGGCGGAAAAGGCTCCCCGGGCGGGGGCACCACACATCCGACACGGGAGGTCGACGGTGAGGTCTCGGCGCACAGCGGTACGGACGGCCATGGTTGTCCCGGTGGTCTCGCTGGCCGCGGTGACGATTCTCTCCGGATGTTCCTCGACGGTCTCCGGTGACGCGCAGCCGAGCACGACGATCGCGGCGGGGTCGCCGTCGGGCAAGGGACTGTCGAAGCTTCTGGTGGATCCGGCCGAATTCCCGGCCCGGTACGAGGCGATCGTGCTGCCCGCCCAGGCCGTGTCGATGGCGGCACCCGACCTGACGGGCGTACCGCAGGGCGCGGTGGTCGACCCCGCGGACTGTGCGCCGCCCGCGCAGGACTACGGACCGACCGGCACCGTCATGGCGGTGGGCACGGACAACGCGAGCCGTTCGACGATCTCGGTCGAGCTCACCAGAACCGATACGCCCCTCGACGAACTGGCGGCGCAGACGAAGAAGTGCGGCGAGGCCACCGTGACGGACAGTGGGGCCGAGTCCACCGTCACCACCGAGGTCACACCTGCCCCTCCGGTCCGGGCCGACGACACCCTCGCGCTCCGGCGGACCGTCAAGTCCGGCAACGGGAGCGACAAGGTCACTCAGTCGATGGTCACGTTGATCGCGCAGGTGGGCGACGTGCGGGTGTCTGCGACCTTCATGTCGTTCGGCGACGCGAAGGCCGATACCGTCGCGCTCGACGAGTTGTTCACCGCCGCGGTGCAGAAGGTGCAGAACAGCTGAGCGGGCCGTAGCACAGGGGTCCGACGACTTCTCGGTCGCTCGGCGCGTCCGTGCGGCGCGGCGACCCGGTTGTCCACAACCGACGGCCCATCCACAGCCCTCTGTGTTTCCCCAGTTCGCCCGCCCGCGCCGTCGCGTCGACCCGTCAGAGTCTGATGCATGACGACACCCGCATTCCCGCACGGTTCCGGATTCTCCGACGATCCCGGCGGGGGACTGCCCCCGCACCAGCACACCGTCACGTTGTCCGCCCCGGGCGACCTTCTCGCCTCGGTTCCCGCACTACTCGGATTCCGGCCCGCCCGCTCGATCGTGGCGGTGTGCCTGTCCGGGGAGCGCAACCCGTCGGTCGGAGCCGTCATGAGACACGACCTGGTCCTCGGCGGCGGCGACGTGCCGACCCCGCCGATGTACGCGGCGTTGGGTCAGTTCGCCACCGTCTGTGAGAGGGAGCAGGCCACCGGGGTGCTCCTGGTGCTCGTCGACGACCGCTTCACCGACCCGCCCGCGATCTCCCTCGACGAGCTGTCCGCGATCGTCGAAGAATTCGAAGAGCTCCTCGACTTCACACCGACCGAGCTTCTCGACGTGTTCGTCACGGCGGAGATCGCGGCCGGCCGCGAATGGTTCAGCCTTCTCGGCGGCGGTGGTTACGGAGCCCAGTCCGATCCGACGTCGTCCCGGGTCGCGCTCGCGCGGGTCGTCGAGGGCAGGGCCATCCGCTCTTCGCGCGAGGAGCTGGAAGCCACCATCGAGGTGGGCCCGGTGCTCGAACGGATGCAGATCGCCGCCCTCATCGAACGCGGCCGTCAATCATCGCTTCTGCGAAGGGAATTGGCGGGACGGTCGGCCACGCCGGAGCGTGGTCACCGTCTCGAACTCGAGCTTGTGCTGACACATGTCGCGCGGGTGTCGTCCGGGGAGCGGCTCCTCGCGCCGGAGTACGCGGAACTCGCGCTCGCACTGGAGAACGTCACCGTCCGGGACAGCGCGCTCGCTCTGGCCGTCGGCCCGTACGCCGACGACGCGGAGCAACTGTGGATTCTCCTCGCCCGCAACCTCCCGGATCCGGAACGCGCGAACCCGGCGGCGTTGCTCGGATACAGCGCCTACCTTCGCGGCGACGGCCCGTTCGCCGGCATCGCGTTGGCCGCCGCCCTGGACTCGGAGCCGGGTCACGTACTGGCCACCCTGCTCGACGGTGCACTGCACTCCGGACTCCGGCCCACCGAGGTGCGGGGCCTGGCCGACATCGGTTACGAGCGAGCCGAAGCGATCGGTGTCGTGCTGCCCCGCTGAATCGCGGACCGAGCCGGCGTCACCGACGTGCCGCGTGCGACCGGTCGCCCAGCTCCTGCAGGTAGGCCCAGGCGTCGGCGACGATCTCGTCGAGGTCGGTGTGCTCCGGCTGCCACCCGAGCTCCGCGATCGCCCGATCACTCGACGCCACCAGCACGGCGGGATCACCGGCCCGGCGCGGTGCGTCCTCGACCGCGATGGGGAGCCCGGTGACCCGCGCGCACGCCGAGATGACTTCGCGCACACTGAAACCCGCACCGCTGCCGAGATTGTAGATGCGGTGCCTGCCCTCGATCGACGACTCCAGTGCCAGCACGTGCGCGTCGGCGAGGTCGAGCACGTGGATGTAGTCGCGGATCGCCGTTCCGTCCGGAGTCGGCCAGTCGGTTCCGAAGATCGAGATCTTCTCCCGCTGACCGAGCGCCACCTGGAGCACGAGAGGAATCAAATGCGTTTCGACGACCCGGTTCTCGCCGGCCGACTTGTACGCTCCCGCGACGTTGAAGTACCGCAGGCTGGTCGCCGCGAGCGAATGAGCCACCGAGTACGACGTGATGGCATGGTCGATCGCGAGTTTCGTCGCTCCGTACGGATTGGTGGGACGGGTCGGATCGGCCTCCGTGATCGGCGAGTGCTCCGGCTCGCCGTACGTCGCGGCGGTCGACGAGAACACGAGTTTCCGTGTCCCCGAATGCCGCATGGCCTCGAGAAGTTCGAGCGTGGTGACGACGTTGCCGCGCCAGTACTTCTCCGGGTACTGGACGGACTCGCCGACGAGCGACTGCGCCGCGAAGTGCAGGACGCCGTCGAAGCGGGGTATGCCGCTCGTGCCGAGCACGTCCGACACCACCTCCGCGACGTCGCCCTCGACGAACTCGGCACCGAGCGGCACCGCGTCGGCGTTACCCGTGGACAGGTCGTCGATGATGACGACCTCGTGTCCGCGTTCGAGCAGGACCGTGCTGCAGACGCTGCCGACATAGCCGGCGCCGCCGGTGACCAGAAGTTTCATCGACTATCCCTGTACCTGTTTCACCTGGACGGCGTGTGCCATCTCCTCGGACAGATCGAACCCGCTGTGGCCGGGCACCGTGATGGTGACCGAACCGGGCTTGGTCTCGACGGTGACGCGCGCGTCCGGAACGACACCCGCCTCGCGCAGCTGCCCGATGACGTCCGGATCCGACTGCACGTGCTCCGCGAGACGCCGGACGACGACAGCGGTCGGTTTGCCGGGCGGCACGTCCGTGAGCCGGATGAGCGTCTCGGGGGCGTCGACCGGGCGGTCCAGCCCGAGCAGCGCGAGCCCCGGAATCGGGTTGCCGTACGGCGATGTAGTGGGGTTGTTGAGCACCTCCACGAGACGCCGCTCGACTTCTTCGCTCATGACGTGCTCCCACCGGCACGCCTCCGCATGGACCTCTTCCCACTTGAGGCCGATGACGTCGACCAGCAGTCGTTCGGCGAGGCGGTGCTTGCGCATCACCGACACGGCGAGTTCGCGGCCCTTCTCCGTCAGTTCCAGGTGGCGGTCACCGGCGACCAGGAGGAGACCGTCACGCTCCATCCGGGCAACGGTCTGGCTGACCGTGGGACCGCTCTGCTCGAGTCGTTCGGCAATACGTGCTCGAAGTGGGACGACGCCCTCTTCTTCCAAGTCATAGATCGTCCGGAGGTACATCTCCGTGGTGTCGACCAGATCCTTCACACTCACACCCCTTCGTCTCGGTTGATTCTACCGGTGATTGCCCGCCACCGGCGCCGTCCGTCCCCGCAGCGCGTCGGTGCCGGTCGTGCCGGGTCTGCTCGCACCCTCCGCGGGGGACCAGTAGCGTGAGTTCATGACCGCGTCGTTCAGTTCCGGGGAGGATTCGGCTGCACTGGTATCGCACCGTGCAGTCGTGTGGAGTCCGGACTATCTCAGTTATCGGTGGAGTGCGGACCACCCGATGAATCCCACCCGGCTCGAGCTGACCATGTCGCTCGCCCGCAGCCTCGGGATTCTGGAGGGGGTCGAACTGTTGCGGCCCGACGCCGCCTCGGACGCAGACCTGTTGCGGATCCACACTCCCGCGTACGTCGAAGCAGTCAAACAGGCCGGGCACTCGGCTACGTCGGGTGTGCTCGGAGCGGACGCCCCGCACGGGCTCGGCACCGAGGACAATCCGGTCTTCCCCCAGATGCACGAGGCGAGCGCGATCCTCGCGGGCGGTTCCCTCGCCGCGGCGCAGGAGATCGCAGCGGGACGCACACGCCGCGCCGTGAGCATCGGCGGTGGCATGCACCATGCGATGCCCGACTGGGCCTCCGGCTTCTGTGTGTACAACGATGTCGCCATTGCGATCTCCTGGCTGCTGGACCACGGTTTCGACCGGATCGCCTACATCGACGTCGACGCGCACCACGGGGACGGGGTGCAGCACGCGTTCGCGCACGACCCCCGCGTCCTGACGATCTCGCTCCACCAGCATCCGGCGACGCTCTGGCCCAACACGGGGTGGTCCAGCGAGGTCGGTGAGGGGTCGGGGGAGGGCACCGCCGTCAACCTCCCCGTGCTGCCCGGCACCGTCGATGCGTTGTGGCTGCGCGGTTTCCACGCCGTCGTCCCGGGCGCACTCGCGTCGTTCCGGCCCCAGATCGTGATCAGCCAGTGCGGTGTCGACAGCCACCGCGAGGATCCGCTGGCTGACCTCGCTCTGACGGTCGACGGCCAGCGGGCCGCGTTCCTCGCCATGCGTGATCTCGCCGACCGCTACGCCGAAGGACGCTGGCTCGCCGTCGGCGGCGGCGGATACGGCCTCGTCCGTGTCGTCCCGCGTGCGTGGACCCACCTCATCGCCGCAGCGCTCGACCGCGAGATCGACACGGGCCGTGCCGTACCCGAGGCCTGGCAGGAACGGGCGCACGCGCTCGCACCCAGCGTGGACCTGCCGGACACGATGGGCGACGGCGGCGAGGTCGACTACCGGCCCTGGGACGGTCCCGGTGGCACACCGGAAACCGGGATCCCGTCGGTCGACCGCGCCCTGACTCGGATCGACTCGGCCGTCATCGCCACTCGCCGCGCCTGCTTCCCACTACTCGGACTCGACCCGGAGGATCCCCGTGACTGAGCCGACGGACGGCAGTGAGACCACCGACGGCATCCAGGCGTCGGACGGCACCGAGACGTCGGGTAGCGCCGGGGCGGCGGTCACGACCGAGGCGAGAGGGAAACCCGACGCCGCGCACAACTACCCGCGGCACTGGGTCGCCGACGTGCTGGCGGCGGACGGCGGAGCGGTGGCGCTGCGGCCGATCGTGCCCGAGGACGCGGACAAACTCGTCGCGTTCCATTCGAAGCTCTCCGAACGCACCCGCTATCTGCGGTATTTCGGCCCTTACCCGACCATGTCGCAACGGGACATCGTTCACTTCACCACGGTCGATCACCACGACCGGGTGGCGTTCGTGGTGCTGCTCGGGGACGAGATCATCGCCGTCGGCCGGTACGAGCGACTCATCGGCGAGGGGGACGGCAAGTCCGCGGAGGTGGCGTTCGTCGTCGCCGACGCACATCAGGGCCGCGGTCTCGGGCCCATCCTGCTCGAGCACCTCGCCGCGGCGGCCGCGGAGAACGGCCTGACGATGTTCGTCGCCGAGGTCCTCGCGGAGAACCGGAACATGGTGACGGTCTTCCGCGAGGCGGGATATCAGGTCAGCCGCAGCTTCGAGGGTGGGGTGCTCAAGCTCGAGTTCGCGATCGACCCCACCGAAGCGATGGTGTCCGTGCGCAATTCCCGCGAGCGGGCCGCCGAGGCGCGCAGCATGCGTAACGTGCTCAGTCCGCGGTCGGTCGCGGTGATCGGTGCGTCCACCGACCGGGCGAAGGTCGGCAACGCCGTGCTGACCAACCTGCTGCGGGCGGGATTCACCGGCCCGGTGTACCCGGTCAACGCCGAGCACCGTTCGGTCCACGGTGTACGGGCGTACCCGTCGGTCCGCGACATCCCCGACGAGGTGGATCTCGCCGTCGTCGCGGTACCCGCCGAATCGATCAACGCCGTCCTCGACGACTGCCTGGACAAGGGCGTCAAGGCCCTCGTCGTCGTGTCTTCGGGGTTCAGTGAAACAGGGATGGACGGACGGCAGTCCGAACGTCGCCTCGTCCACGCCGCCCGCGCGCACGGGATGCGGCTGATCGGTCCCAACGCGCTCGGCGTGGCCAACAACGACAGCGAGGTCTCGTTGAACGCCACCCTCGCGCCGGTGCTGCCGAGCCCCGGCAACGTCGGATTCTTCTGCCAGTCCGGCGCACTCGGCATCGCCATCCTCGACGAGGCCGCACGGAGTCGAATCGGATTGTCCGCCTTCGTCTCCGCGGGTAACCGCGCCGACGTCTCCGGCAACGACCTACTGCAGTACTGGGATTCGGATCCGGCCACCGAGGTGGTGCTGCTGTACCTGGAGAGCTTCGGCAATCCCCGCAAGTTCTCGCGCATCGCGCGCCGGGTGGCGCGGAACAAGCCGATCGTCGCGGTCAAGAGCGGCAGGCACGCCGTCCCGCCCGCATTGGCGGCCAGCGGTGGCGAGATGGACGATTCGATCGTCCGCGCCCTCTTCGAGCAGGCCGGTGTGGTGCAGGTCGGGTCGATCTCCCAGCTGTTCGACTGTGCGCTGCTGTTCGGATATCAGCCGCTGCCCGCGGGACCCCGGCTCGCTGTGGTCGGAAACTCCACCGCGCTCGGTGTGCTCGCCGCGGATGCGGCACGCAGTGAGGGTCTGCAGGTCGGCGACCCCGTCGATCTCGGTCCGCAGGCCGGTCCCGAGGAGTTTGCGGCGGCCGTGCGGACGGCGCTCACGTCCTTCGACGTCGACTCGGTGATCGCCGTGTTCGTTCCGCCGGTCGCCGTTCCCGTCGAACCCTATGCCCAGGCGCTGCGGGAGGCGGTGCGGGACGCCGACAAACCCGTGCTCACGACGTTCCTCGCGGCGGAGGGTGTGCCCGACGTCCTGGCGGTCCGGGGTGAGGACGGGCACCCGACGCGCGGTTCGGTTCCCTCCTATCCCGGTCCGGAACGCGCGGCGCTGGCACTGGCCCGTGCCTGGCGATACTCGGCGTGGAAGAGTAAACCGTCCTCGAAAGTGGTGCGCCCCAACGGGATCGATCCGGAGCGGGCGAAAGCGATGGTCGACGGCTGGCTCGGGACGTCGTCCGGGCGCTGGCTGTCGGACTTCGAGGCATCGCAACTCCTCGCGTGCTACGGCGTGAACGTCGTGGAATTCCGTTCCGCCACCACCGAAGACGAGGCCGTGCAGGCCGCCGAGGAATTGGGGTACCCGGTCGCGGTGAAGGCGACGGGGGAGCAGTGGCGGCACCGGCCGGACCTCGGTGGCGTCCGCCTCGATCTGGTCGGGCCCGATTCGGTCCGCTGGGCCTACCGCGACCTCGCCGCCGCGTCCGGTGAACCGCTACTCCACGTCCAGCGGATGGCCACCAAGGGAATCGGTTGTGTGGTGGGCGTCCAGGACGACCCGTCGTTCGGTTCGCTCATCTCGTTCGGACTCGCCGGCGTGATCTCCGACCTCCTCGGCGACCGCGCCTACCGGGTGCTGCCCCTCACCGAGGACGCCGCAACGGAACTGATCGACGCACCGAAAGCCGCGCCGCTGCTGTCCGGCTACCGCAGCGCGGTCCCGGTGAACAAATCGGCTCTCGTCGACCTCGTGCAGCGGATCTCCGCTCTCGCGGACGACCTCCCGGAGGTGCGGGAACTGGCCTGCGAACCCGTGCTCGCATCGGCCGAGGGCGCGCAGATCACCGATTCCCGGGTGCGGATCGGCCCGGAGCCCAGCGTCGCCGACCTCGGGCCCCGCCGCCTGCGCTGACCGGTCACCCGGCCCCGCAGACAGCGCAACGCCGGTGCCGGTCGCGTACGACCGGCACCGGCGCTGATTCCGGTGGGAGGCTCTCGTCAGCTGGCGTAGGAGCGCAGCCGCTCGGCGCGGTCGCCCTGACGCAGCTTGCCCATCACTTCGCGCTCGATCTGACGGACACGCTCGCGGGAGAGCCCGAAGAGCTTGCCGATCTGGTCGAGAGTGCGCGGCTGACCGTCGTCGAGACCGTAGCGCAGCCGGATGACCTGCTGCTCACGTTCGTCGAGGGTGGCCAGCACGGTGCGCACGTCGCTGTGCAGGAGACCGGCGATCACGGCGTTCTCCGCCGACGTGGCCTCGGAATCCTCGATGAAGTCGCCCAGGGGAGCTTCCTCGTCGTTGCCGACCGGCATGTCGAGGCTCACCGGGTCGCGGCTGTGGTCGAGGAGATCTGCGATCTTGTGCGCCGGGATACCCGACTCCTCGGCCAGCTCGTCGTCCGTGGCCTCACGCCCGAGCTGCTGATGCAGCTCGCGCTTGATACGGGCCAGCTTGTTGACCTGCTCCACGAGGTGCACTGGGAGCCGGATCGTCCGGCTCTGGTCGGCCATGCCGCGGGTGATCGCCTGACGAATCCACCAGGTGGCGTACGTCGAGAACTTGAACCCCTTCGCGTAGTCGAACTTCTCCATCGCGCGGATCAGACCCAGGTTGCCCTCCTGGATGAGGTCCAGCAGGGGCATGCCGCGTCCGGTGTACCGCTTCGCGAGCGAGACGACGAGCCGCAGGTTGGCCTCGAGGAGGTGTGCGCGGGCTGACTGTCCTTCACGGACGACCGTCGCGAGGTCGCGCTTCTTGGCGGGGGAGAGTCGCTTCCCGGTCTCCAGGATGTGCGCGGCGTACAGCCCAGCCTCGATTCGCTTGGACAGTTCTACCTCGTCTGCGGCCGTCAGCAGAGCCGTGCGGCCGATTCCGTTCAGGTAGACCCGGACCAGGTCGGCAGCGGGGCTCTGGGCGTCCAGATCGGCAGCGCTGGGGCGAATACGAGTAGTGGTGCTGGGGCTTGTCATGACTTGCCTCCTCATCGGTGGTGTCTCATATGGATCAACGCACCGAAGGCCTGGGAAAGTTCCCGGCCGGTAATTTGTGAAGGCGCTGTGACCTGCGGGTTCCTCGATTCGGTCCTGAGAAGTTGCTGAGAACACGTATAAGGGGGACGGATCGGGAACCCGGCGGCTACGTGGGAAGCACGAGTCCGTGCCGGACGAGGGCGTGCACGAGCGGCACGGCCGACTGCGCGAATTCCTCGGCGTCGACGCCGTGGGCGGCGGCGAGAAGCTCGATCAGTTCGCCCAGCACGAGGCCGTCGCCGCGCATGCCGGCGACGAGCGAGGCGACGAGATCGTCGACCTCGTGCTGCCACGCCGGGCCGTTCCCCCGGTGCAGCCGGGCGACCACCTGGGTCCATCCCTCGTCGCCGGGCAGGAACACCCGCTCCAGGGCGGTGCTCTCCTCCACGCGGAAACGGGCGGTGAGCACGTCGTGGTCGCGCAGCCACGCCACCCGCTCGAAGTACGCGAGCGCCTCCGCGCCCAAGGGGTCGCTGAAGCCGTGGGTGAGGTCCTCCGCCATCAGATCGGTGGGTGCGTCGGTCCGGCGCAGGTAGACGAACCCGAAGCCGACCCCCTCGACGTTCGCGCTCGCGAGGTGATCCAGCCAGTCCTCGGCGATGGTCGCGGTGGCCGGGTCCCGGGTGTCGAGGCCGCCGTCGCGCATCCAGGTGCCGACGTACAGGGCCGGGTCCGCGACGTCCCGCTGCACCACCCACGCGTCGATCCCGTGGGCGGGAAGCCAGGAGGCCACCCGGGCGCGCCAGTCCTCGTCCTCGACGTGGATCCAGGACGCCAGCAGCGCCGCCGTGCCACCGGGCGCGAGATAGTCGGCCACTCGGGAGATCATCAGCTCGCTCGCGCCGTCGAGGTCGAGTCCGGAGTCGCGGTAGGTGTGACCCACCCGGGCGCGGCTCACGACGAACGGCGGATTGGCCACGACCTGATCGAACGTGCGGCCCTCGACCGGCTCGAACCACGACCCGGCGAGCAGTTCCAGCTCCTCCTCGTTGAGCGCCGCTGTGACGGCCGCCAGATCGACGGCACGGACGTTCAGGTCCGTGGCCGTGACCGAGTCGGCGTAGGACGCGCCGTGCAGGGCTTGGATGCCGCAACCGGTCCCGACGTCGAGCAGCGTCCCGACCGGCGCGGTCGGGGTGGCCTGCAGCAGCGACAGCGACGCGTGCCCGACGCCGATGACGTGGTCGACCGGGGTCTCGCGGGGTCGGAGTGAGCCGTCGAGGTCGGAGAGCACCCAGCGGTTGCCTCCGCCGATGTCCATCGGACGGAGATCGAGGGCTGCCCGGACGACGTCGCCCTCGGATTCGAGCAGGCCGGCCGCGACGGCGTCCTCGACCGGCAGCGGGGACAGCGCCGCGGCCACCTCGCCGACGGGACAGTCGTCGGTGAGAAGGAACAGGCGGATCAGGGTGCCGAGTTCGCCGCAGGCCGCGCTGGCTCGGCGCACCGGGACCGGCTCGTTGCGGCTCAGCGCCGCATGGACGTCGGGGCCCAGCGCATCGAGCAGGGTGTCCGTGTCGTACCGGTTGCGGCGGAGGGCCTCACGCAGAGAGGGGCAGATCGACAGCAGCTCGTCACGGTTCACCCGTGCATTGTTGCAGCACGCCCGACTGCGTCAGCCCTCGATCGTGTGGTGCGGCGGCGCGGGCAGCGCGGTGGACGGCGACTCGCGGTGGTCGTACCGACTGGGCTCGTCCTTGGTGCGCGGCGGGCGGTCGTTGGCGATGAGAACCGCGATCCACGGCAGCGGGATCGACACACCGATGATCGCCATCGAGATCCACGGGTTCTCCCAGATGCCGTACGCCACCGCCGCGAAGATCAGCGCGGGGAAACGGAAGGACATGATGAGCAGGTACTTGCGGACACGGGCGCGATGTTGATCCTCGATGGATCGCGCCGCCTCGGTGATGAGAACCGGATTGCTCGGGGAGCCGGCGTCGTGGGACCCACCGAACCCTGCACTTCGTGCCATGACTCCACTGTTCCACTGTCGGGCGGCAAATGCACACAGGGGGTGGGTTCGTCGGCCGGTTGCGGCATTATTGAGGGGTGAGCACTCAAACCAAGGAACGGCCCGACGTCACCACCGACGAGTCGACCGATGACGACACTCCCAAATTCTTCCACTACGTCAAGAAGAACAAGATCGCGGAGAGCGCCGTCATGGGCACTCACGTCGTCGCGTTGTGCGGCGAAGTGTTTCCGGTGACGAAGTCCGCGAAACCGGGATCGCCGGTCTGCCCCGACTGCAAGAAGATCTACGAAGGATTACGCAAGGGCGACTGAGGCTTCACCGGCGCTCGTCGCACACCCGGTGGCTCGGGAGCTTCTCGAACTGGGCCGTCGGGCTCGTCGTCGTTCCCCGGATCCGGCTCGGCCGCATCCGGACGGGCACGGTCGCCGACGACCTTGATCGGGCCGGTGGCGATGCGACGTGTGAGGCTGGTCACCGGACCCGTCGACGGCGAACTCTCGGCCTGTGCGGCGATCCAATCCCGCATCTGGTCGATACGGGTGGCACGGGCGGGCCAGAACTCCTGGACGGTGGCATTGAACTCGGCGCCGAGCACCACCGCGAAACCCAGGAAGAACGTGAACAGCAGGAACGCGATCGGCGTGGCCAGCGCCCCGTACGTGTATCCGGTTCCGGCCACCCAGGAGAGGTAGCGGCGCAGGCAGGTGCTCGCGCCGAGGAAGAACACCCCCGCGACGAGCGCGCCGCCGAGCAGCCGGTGCCAGGGCAGCGACCGGGGCAGTGCCACCTTGTACAGCGTCGTCAGGCCCACGATGAGCAACAGGCCCACGCCGGGGTAGTAGAACGTGTCGACGATCTCCGTCCCGATCGTGCGCCACGCCTCCGGGAGCACCCTGCCGACGAGCGTCGGCCCCAGCGCGACCAGCGGCAGGGTGAACACGGCGAGGATCAGGAACATCACGTAGAGCAGCAACGCGAACACGCGCTGCCACACCGGGTGCCGCGCCTCCTGCTGGCCGTGGGCCTCGACGATCGAGTCCACGAACGTGGAAATGGCGGAGGAGCCGGCCCACAGGGACAGCAGGAAGCTCAGTGACACGATCTCGGGACGTCCGCGTTCGAGTACGTCGCCGACGGTGGGGCGGATGATCTGTTCGACGACGCTGTCGCTGAACACCGTCCCGCTGAAGTTGATGATCTTCGACTGGATGATGTCGACGGTGTCGGGTCCGAACCAGCCGCCGACGTAGCCGAGCATTCCGAGGAGCCCCAGCAGGAGCGGAGGCAGCGACAGTGTCTGCCAGAACGCCGCCGTGGCCGCTTTTCCGAAGATCGAATCGTCCCAGGCCTTGCTCGCTGTGTGACCGATCACGCTCAGTGCGCGACGTAGCGGATGCCACCCGGACCGGGGTGGGTCACCGCCACTCTGCGGCGTTGTCGAGGGTGTTTCGGTCATGATGTTTCCAGCATCCCTGACGACACGCCCGGTTGCCCACCGCTGCTGTCCTCGTGTCGCGACAAATCTGTCACTATCGGATGTCGCGAATGCGGTCCGCATCGGATCCGGACGCTAGGCTCCTTGACGGACAGCGCCTTCGGGTCTGGACCCGGACATGTTGATCGAATACCGAGGAGTGCGAGCAAACAGTGCCATGCCAGCGGAGGGCAGCCCGTGAGTGCTGAGACAGTGGGCTCCCAGTCGGCGCCGAGAATGGAAACCGAGGCAGCGCAGATCGTGGGCACCGAGGCCTACCTCGCACAGACCGAACCTGCCAGACCCGCAGGATCACTGCGCGCCTGGCAGCGTCGTGCGCTGACGAAGTATCTGTCCACCGGACCGCAGGACTTCCTCGCGGTCGCGACACCGGGCGCCGGTAAGACCACGTTCGCGCTGCGGGTCGCGTCGGAGTTGCTGCGCGACCGCACCGTCGATCAGGTGACCGTGGTCGCACCGACCGAGCACCTCAAGCACCAGTGGGCCGAGTCCGCTGCGCGCAACGGCATCGCGCTGGACTCGTACTTCTCGAACTCGACCGGGCAGACGTCCAGCGACTACCAGGGTGTCGTGGTGACGTACGCGCAGGTCGCCTCCCACCCGTTCAAGCACCGGGTCCGCACCGAGAGCCGCCGCACGCTGGTCATCCTCGACGAGATCCACCACGGTGGCGACGCGAAGAGCTGGGGTGACGCCATCCGGGAGGCGTTCGGTGACGCCACCCGCCGCCTCGCCCTGACCGGTACGCCGTTCCGCAGCGACGACAGTGCGATCCCGTTCGTGACGTACGAACCCGATCGCGAGGGTCTGATGCGCTCGAAGGCGGATCACTCCTACGGGTACTCGGACGCCCTCGCGGACGGCGTCGTCCGGCCCGTCGTGTTCCTCGCCTACTCCGGCGAGGCGCGCTGGCGGAACAACGCGGGCGAGGAGTTCTCTGCGCGACTCGGCGAGCCGCTCAGCGCGGAACAGACGGCCCGGGCGTGGCGAACGGCCCTGGACCCGTCGGGCGACTGGATTCCCGCGGTCCTGCACGCCGCAGACACCCGGCTCGGCCAGCTGCGCACGGGCGGCATGCCTGACGCCGGAGGTCTCGTGATCGCCACCGACCAGACCGTGGCCCGTGCGTACGCGCAGACCCTGAAGGCGGTCACCGGGGAAGACCCGGTCGTGGTGCTCTCCGACGACCCCACGGCGTCCAAGCGGATCGCCGAGTTCGGGGCGAGCACCCAGAAGTGGATGGTCGCCGTCCGCATGGTGTCGGAAGGCGTCGACGTTCCCCGCCTGGCCGTCGGTGTGTACGCGACCAGTGCGTCCACCCCACTCTATTTCGCGCAGGCGATCGGGCGATTCGTGCGGTCCCGCCGCAAGGGTGAGACCGCGAGCGTGTTCCTCCCGTCGGTTCCGGTGCTGCTCGACCTGGCCAGCCAGCTCGAGGCTCAGCGCGACCACGTGCTCGGCAAGCCCCATCGGGAGAAGGACGGCTTCGACGACGACCTTCTCGCCGACGCGAACAAGCAGAAGGACGAGCTCGGCGAGGAGGAGAAGGCGTTCACCTCGCTCGGCGCGGACGCCGAGCTCGACCAGGTGATCTACGACGGGTCGTCCTTCGGGACGGCCACGTTCTCGGGCTCCGACGAGGAGGCCGACTACCTGGGTCTGCCCGGGCTGCTCGACGCCGACCAGATGCGCGCGCTGCTCCGTCAGCGTCAGTCGGAGCAGCTGGACAAGCAGGAGCCCGCGCCCGCGCCCGTGCACACGCCCGTGCCCCAGGTCGCGGACCGGGTGGCCGCCGCCGGACAGCTCGCGCAGCTGCGCCGCGAACTGAACAGTCTCGTCGCGATGCACCACCACAGGACGGGCAAGCCGCACGGCACCATCCACGGCGAACTGCGTCGTGTCTGCGGGGGACCGCCCACGGCGATCGCCACCGTCGAGCAGCTCACCGAGCGGATCTCCACCCTGCGACAGTGGTGACCGCCGTCTGACGCGAACACAAAGAGACCGGCGAGTGCATCGCACTCGCCGGTCTCTTTCTGAAGAGGTGAGCCTGGGACGGGTCACCCGGGCTGACGTATCAGATTGCAGCTTCGGCTTCGGACACGATCGTGGCGTTCATCTCGCGAAGGCGGTCTGCGTGCTCGTTGGCGTGGTGACCGCAGAAGAGCAACTCTCCTCCGGTCGGAAGAACCGCGCGAACGCGGGCTCCCGCACCGCACCGGTCGCACCGGTCGGCTGCGGTCAACGGGGGGCTGGTCAGTGTTCCGGGCATGACTCCTCCGTACTGGCTTCGACTGATGCCGAGTGCCTGGGGCCTTGGTCCGCCGCGTCGGGGGTGGCGCGGTGGATCTACTCTGTCAGACGTTTGGGGTTTACGCGTTGTTCCCGTCGGCGTTTCTCAGTGTTGCATCACACACGAAACCCGCCGGAAACGCCCAGTCAGGGACGTGACGAGCGCAGATGTGAACAGACCGCGCGGTCCGAGTTCGCTGACAGCTGATTCGTTTTGGGGCGTGACGCTACTCTCACCGTGTGAAATCCGAAGACCAGCTGGTCCACATCTGCAGCCGCGAGGAGTGGCGCACCGCGGAACGCGAAGGCAGTCGAGTGCCCGCGACGTTCGCCGCGGACGGTTTCGTGCACCTCTCGACGCCGGCCCAGGTGCATCTGCCCGCCAACAGGTTGTTCGCCGGGCGTACGGACCTCGTCCTGCTGAGGCTCGACCTCGCCGCGCTCGGTGCGCCGGTGAAGTGGGAGCCGGGCGTGCCGACCGATCCGGCGTCGATGCTGTTCCCACACCTGTACGGGCCGCTGCCCGCCGCGGCGGTCACCGCGGTCGAGGATTACCGCCCCGATGCCGACGGAACGTTCCCGGCCCGGCACTGACGCGAGCCTTCCGCGGTTGGTCACACCGATCGGTCTACCGTGGAGGCATGAACGTTGAAGTGACGCCACTACCGGGTATCGGGGTGCGTAAGGACTTCGAACTCGCCGCCGGTCGCCGCATCGGTGTCATCACCCACCGCGACGGTCGCACCGATCTGATCGTCTCGAAGGCCGACGATCCCGATGCGTGCGCTGCGTCCGTTCCGCTCACCACCGAGGAGGCGGCAGTCCTCAGCAATCTGCTGGGGGCACCGCAACTGGTGGCACAGTTGGAGGAGGAGCACCGGGACCTGCCCGGAATCCGCACCAAGCAGCTCTACATCAAGGAGGACTCCCGGTTCGACGGCCGCCCGCTCGGCGACACGGCGATGCGCACACGCACCGGGGTCTCGATCGTCGCGGTCATGCGGGCCGGTCAGGTCTACCCGTCACCGAAGCCCGACTTCCTGCTCACCTCCGGCGACCTCCTGGTCGCCGTCGGAACCACAGACGGACTGGACGCGTCAGCCAAGCTCCTGGCCAACGGCTGACGGTCCCGTGAACACCACCACGCTCGCGCTCATCGAACTGGGCGCGGTGTTCTTCGCGCTCGGATTGCTGGGCCGTCTGGCAGCTCAGTTCGGCATGTCGCCGATCCCGTTCTACCTCCTCGGCGGACTCTGCTTCGGCAGCGGCGGCTTCGTCAATCTCGGCGACATCAGCGAGTTCAGCCACCTGGCGGCCGAGATCGGCGTGGTTCTTCTCCTGCTTCTGCTGGGGCTGGAATACACGGCGTCGGAACTCGTCACCGGGTTGCGACGGTCGTGGATGGCCGGGGTCGTGGACGCCGTCCTCAACGCCGCGCCCGGAGCGGTCGTAGCACTGATGCTGGGGTGGGGACCCACCGGCGCGGTCGTGATGGGCGGCGTCACCTACATCTCGTCGTCGGGCATCATCGCGAAGGTACTGAGCGACCTGGGTCGGCTCGGTAACCGCGAAACGCCGGTCGTGCTCTCGATTCTCGTGTTCGAGGACCTCGCGATGGCCGTGTACCTGCCCATTCTGACGGCCCTGCTCGCCGGCGTCAGTTTCGCCGGCGGACTCGAGGCGGTGGGCATCTCCCTCGTCGTCATCTCGGTCGTCCTCGTGATCGCCCTGCGGTACGGCCGCTACGTGTCCGCCCTGCTGGACAGCCCGGACAGCGAGACCCTGCTCCTGAAGCTGCTCGGCGCCGCTCTCCTCGTCGCGGGGATCAGCTCGGCGATGCAGGTCTCGGCCGCCGTCGGAGCGTTCCTCCTGGGAATCGCGATCTCCGGCACGACCGCCCACAACGCGAGCCGCGTCCTCGAACCGCTCCGCGATCTGTTCGCCGCGATGTTCTTCGTGGTGTTCGGACTCAACACCGACCCCCGGGCGATTCCACCGGTCCTCGGCTGGGCCGTTCTGCTCGCCGTCGTCACCGCGCTGACGAAGATGGTCACCGGCGCCTGGGCGGCGAAACAGCAGGGCGTCGGGCGGCTGGGCCGGGCCCGGGCGGGGGTCGCGCTGATCGCGCGTGGCGAGTTCTCGATCGTCATCGCAGGCCTGGCATTGTCGGCCGGAGCGGTGGAGAGCGAACTCGTGGCACTCGCCACCGCGTATGTCCTCCTGATGGCCGTCATCGGCCCGGTGGCGGCACGGGTGGTCGAACCGGTGGCAGGCGCCTGGATCCGGGTTCGCACCAGCGCGTAGCGGGCCGTAGGCGGATGCCGCGGGCGCACACGACGATGCCCCCGGACTCGCTCGGAGTCCGGGGGCATCGAGGTGTGTTCGTCAGTCCAGGTAGTCGCGCAGCACCTGCGACCGGGACGGGTGGCGCAGCTTCGACATGGTCTTGGACTCGATCTGACGGATGCGCTCACGCGTGACCCCGTAGACCTGTCCGATCTCGTCGAGGGTGCGGGGCTGTCCGTCGGTCAGGCCGAAGCGCAGGCGCACGACGCCCGCTTCACGCTCGGAGAGAGTCTCGAGCACCGACTGCAGCTGATCCTGCAGGAGGGTGAACGAGACGGCGTCGACGGCCACGACGGCCTCGGAGTCCTCGATGAAGTCGCCGAGCTGGCTGTCGCCCTCGTCGCCGATCGTCTGGTCGAGGGAGATGGGCTCACGAGCGTACTGCTGGATCTCCAGCACCTTCTCGGGCGTGATGTCCATTTCCTTGGCGAGCTCTTCGGGAGTGGGCTCACGGCCCAGGTCCTGCAGGAGTTCACGCTGGATGCGGCCGAGCTTGTTGATGACCTCCACCATGTGCACCGGGATGCGGATGGTGCGGGCCTGGTCGGCCATCGCGCGGGTGATGGCCTGACGGATCCACCACGTGGCGTAGGTCGAGAACTTGTAGCCCTTGGTGTAGTCGAATTTCTCGACGGCACGGATGAGGCCCAGGTTGCCTTCCTGGATCAGGTCGAGGAATGCCATGCCGCGGCCGGTGTAGCGCTTGGCCAGCGACACGACGAGACGGAGGTTCGCCTCGAGGAGGTGGTTCTTGGCGCGGTTTCCGTCGCGGCAGATCCAGCTCATGTCCCGGCGCTGGGCGGCGGGGAGCTTCTCGCCGGAATCGGACAGCTCCTGCATGATCTGGGTCGCGTAGAGCCCGGCCTCGATCCGCTTGGCGAGCTCGACCTCCTCTTCGGCGTTGAGGAGGGCGACCTTGCCGATCTGCTTGAGGTAGGCGCGGACCGAGTCGGCGGACGCGGTCAGTTCGGCGTCCTTGCGGGCCTGGCGGAGCGCTTCGGACTCCTCCTCGTCCCACACGAAGTCGCCGGAGGCCTTGTCCTTCTCGGACGGCTCCTCGGTCTCCTCGTCCTCGCCGACTGCGACGACCTCGACGACGTCGGACTCGACCTCGGCGAGGTCGCCCTCGGTGATGTCGATGTCCTCCATGTCGGCGGAGTCTTCGTCGACGTCCTCGCCGTCCGCGCCCTTACCGGCCGTGGCCTTCTTTCCGCCCGCCTTCTTGGCTGCCGCCTTCTTGGCGGGAGCCTTCTTCGCTGCTGCCTTCTTGGCGGGAGCCTTCTTGGCCGCCGGCTTCTTCGCGGGAGCTTCCTCGGCTGCCGGAGCAGTGCCGGTGGCTGCCGCTCCGACTGGTGCTTCCGGTCCTGACTCCGAAGTCGAATCAGCAGTCTGACGTGTATCGGTGGCTGCCACGTACGCCCTTTCGTGACGGTGTCGTGCGGCGTCACGCCAGAGTGGTCATCCGGCGGAGAGGTCTACTGGTTTCGCCGGCGCGCAGCCGGGCTCTTCCATTGTAACGACCCATCCGAATTAGTTACGGAGCGATGCCCGTTTCCACCGCGAGCGCAGCACCGACGATGCCCGCCGTATTGAGCAGCGCAGCAGGTACGACGGGTGTCCTGTTGGTCAGATGCGGGATCCACTTCTCGTTCTTCCGGCTGATTCCGCCGCCGGCGATGAACAGATCCGGGCACATGAGGTTCTCGAACCGGGTGAGGACACGGCTCACCTCGCCGGCCCATTCCTTGTACGACAGATCCTTCTTCTCCTTGACCGAGGACGCCGCCCGGTGCTCGGCTTCCTTGCCGTCCACCTCCATGTGCCCGAACTCGGTGTTGGGAAGCAGGACGCCGTCGTGGAGGATCGCCGAGCCGATGCCGGTGCCGAACGTGAGGAGGATGACGACCCCCTTCGCGTCTTTGCCGGCGCCGAGCGCGTCCTCTGCTATTCCTGCCGCGTCCGCGTCGTTGAGGACGGTGACGAGCCGGCCGCCGAGTGCGTCGGAGAACAGCGCGCGGGCGTCCGTCCCGATCCACTTCTTGTCGATGTTGGCGGCGGATCGCGCCACACCGCCGGTGACGACGCTCGGCAGGGTGATACCGACCGGTCCGTCCCATTCTGCCTGGCGGATGATCTCGGCGACGGTCTCCGCGACCGCCTCCGGAGTGGACGGCTGGGGGGTGAGGAGCTTGATGCGGTCCCCGACCAGCTGGCCCGTCTCGAGATCCACGACGCCACCCTTGACGCCACTGCCTCCGACGTCGACACCGAACCCCGTTTTGGTCATGGCGTGTGCTCCTTCGTGTCGACGTCGACGTGTTCTCCGGCGCTCTTCTGCTGCTCGTCACACTAGTGTGTCGACGCGTGTTCGGTGGGCGATGACACCAGCTGTGCGAAACGTCAGCGGTGGTGTGAGGCAGCGAAAGTGTGTTCCGATGGGTGGGTGCATGCACCCCAGAGTTCAGAGTCCGCGCCAGGCAACGTCGGCACCGATCCCAGGCGACTGCTCGAGGTCGCCGTGGCGGTGGCCGAGGAAGCCGCCGCCCACGTCCGGGCGCGACGGCCCGAGGTCTTCGGAATCGTCGGGAAGCGAGCGGGATCCGGCGATTCCGTCGCGTCGAAGAGCACCCCGACCGACCCGGTCACGGTGGTCGACACCGAGAGCGAGCAGGTGATCCGCGACCGGCTCGCGGAGCTTCGCCCCGACGACGCGATCCTCGGCGAAGAAGGTGGGGGAGAGGAGGATTCCGTCGCCGAGGTGCGGTGGATCGTGGATCCGATCGACGGCACCGTGAACTTTCTGTACGGCGTCCCCGCGTACGCGGTGTCCGTGGCCGCCCAGATCGACGGGGTATCCGTCGCCGGGGCCGTGGTCGACGTGGCGGCCCGATCGACCTACGCGGCGGCACGTGGTGGCGGGGCGACCCTCACCGACGGGGACGGGCGGGTGAGCGACCTCCGGTGCAACCCGGTCACCGACGTGTCGATGGCGTTGCTCGCCACCGGATTCGGGTACGGCGCGGCGCGGCGCAAGGCGCAGGGCGCCCTCATCGCGGACATTCTGCCGAGGGTGCGCGACATCCGCCGGATCGGTTCGGCGGCTCTCGATCTGTGCATGGTCGCGGCCGGTCGTGTCGACGCCCATTTCGAACACGGGCTGAGCCCGTGGGACTGGGCCGCGGGGTCGCTGATCGCGACCGAGGCGGGGGCCCGCGTGCGAATCCCCTCCCCGCAGACGTCGAGCGCGGACGGCGAAGTGGTGGTGGCCGCGGCCCCCGGCATCGCCGACGCCCTGGACGCCCTGTTCGCCGAGATCGGGGTGGACACCCCGATCCCGGAACGGTGACCGCCGGTCAGCAGCGGGCGGTGCGCGCCGCCTTCAGCAGGTCGATGTCGAGGGGGGCGGGCTGGCTGCCGGGCGGCGGATCCTTCAGGGACCGCAGGACCTCTTCGGCGTCGGTGTTCGGCGAGATCTTGCGGAAGTAGGTGCCGAGCGCGAGGTCGACCGTGTCGTCGGTGCGGGTGTCCTGGATGAGTTCGGCACACGGGGCCACCAGCCAGAGTGCGCTCGCGGCGGCGGCGCCGTTGGGGCCGAATCGCAGCTGCCCCTGGCACTGCATGTTCTGGTCGACGTAGACCGGGTCGTTGCCCGCCTGGACGTCGGGCGCGCTCGCGAACCCGTAGTCGCTGAGCTGTGCGGCCACCTGCGCCGCCTGGCCGTGCTCGCCGTTGGCGTTGAACACGCGCACCTTCGTGGCGGACAGCGCGGCAGGCTCCACGTCCCGCAGGGTCGAACCGTCGACCTTCTCGCCCAGTGCCTGCTGCGGCGGGGCGGCGGGGTCGACGGGCTGCGCGGCCGGCTGCGGAGGGTTGCAGTCGACCGTGGTGGCCAGATCCTCGTCGTCGCCGAGGACGCCGATCCACACGACGGCGCCGAGCAGGGCGAGGACCGCGAACACCACGAGGATCGGCATCGCCCGCCGCCGCCGGAACGGACGACCCTTGTCGTCGAGCGGGCTGCCTTCGGTGATCAGTGAAACCACAGTGTGCCTCGACCTCTCCTACGAACTGCGCTTCGTACGTTGCACCCGTACAGCGCACCGATACAGGGCCCGGCCACACGTCGTGGCGCAGGTTCGGCACCTACCTTAGATCCCTGGCACGTCATAACCCCGAACCCGTCCCCGTTGTGGAATGTCACAGCTTGCTGTGGTGTTGGTGACGATTAGCAGACAATTTGCGCGATCGGTCGATTCGGTTACGACTTTTGTACTTCCTTCGGCTACTGTCTGGCGGCCCCAGTCGTTCAAAGCGTGCAGAACGAGGGTCGGCAGAAGATGACAAAAGAGGCGTAGATCATGTTTCCGGGGCCTGGTTCCGGGCACGAACCCATCCGCTGCAGCGTTGTGCAGCCGCAGGGTGTGATCTGCGCCGAGGCGGTTTTCGTGTGGGCGGTCGACCAACAATCGGTTCGACGTACCGCACGGGCCGGGATACACCGAAGAGGATGAGGGGAAGGCGACATGGCAACTGACTACGACGCACCGCGGCGAACAGAGTCCGACGAGGTTTCGGAGGATTCGCTGGAGGAACTGAAGGCGCGACGCAACGAGGCTCAGTCGGCTGTTGTCGACGTGGACGAGTCCGACACCGCGGAATCGTTCGAACTGCCCGGCGCGGATCTGTCCGGTGAAGAGCTCTCGGTGCGGGTCGTGCCGAAGCAGGCCGACGAGTTCACGTGTTCGAGCTGTTTCCTGGTGCACCACCGCAGCCGGCTCGCCAGCGACGCGGGCGGAGTGCTGGTGTGCAGGGACTGCGCGGCCTGAGCGACGGTGAGTACGAGAGGCGGACGGTGGGAGGCCCACCGTCCGATCAGTCTCCGTCCGCCTGCGGGCGGGCACGGTTGACGGCGGCCAGCAACTCGGCCGGCCGTCGTGTACTGATCAACCAGTAGGGGGTCGGGTCCTCGGGGTCGTCGAGCACGATCAGTGCCATCGGCTTGACCCACACCCGGTGTTGCACGAACGCGGCGGGGTCGAGCTGACGACCGAGAGCCGCGCTCTTCGCCGAACCGGGCACCTCGGCGACCCGCGCGATCACGTCCAGCGGCAGATGCGCCTGTCCGACCCGCAGGTGAACGCCGTTCGGTTCCTCGACGACCTCGACGCGGAGACGGCTGAGCCAGACGAGTCCCCACACGGGCAGGGGAAGCAGAAGGACGTACGGCAGCCACGCGCGCAGACCCGGCGCACCCATGTGCACCTCGGCGGCGAGCAGACCGGCGACGAACAAGCCCACTGCCCACCACCAGACGGGCACCCACAGGCGCTCGGAGTACAGCACGGGCGAGGTGTTATCGGTGGGCGCGACTTCGGGCCGGGACGTTTGTGACACCCGACCAGGATAGTCGGTGTCTGAGAGTAGGCTCGGTGCACGTGAGCGACCTATCTCCCGGCCTTTCTCCCGCCGCGACCCCCGCCCTTCCGCCCGTCGCCCTCCAGCGGCTGGACCCCGACATTCCGGTCCCGCAGCGTGCGCACGACGGCGACGCCGGTGTCGACCTGTGCAGCACCATCGACGTGACCATCGAGCCGGGGCGCCGCGTCCTCGTCGGAACCGGCATCGCGATCGCGCTGCCCCTGGGCACGGTCGGGCTGATCCATCCCCGATCCGGGCTGGCCGCAAAATCGGGTCTGTCGGTGGTCAACACCCCCGGCACCATCGATGCCGGGTACCGCGGCGAGATCAAGGTGTGCCTGATCAATCACGACCTCGAGACCCCGATCGAGATCCGCCGGGGCGACCGGATCGCCCAACTGCTCGTCCAACGGGTCGAACTGGTGTCGTTCGTCGAGGTCCCGTCGCTCGACGGCACCACCCGCGGCAGCGACGGCCACGGGTCGAGCGGAGGCCACGCGAGCCTCGTCGGCAATGCCAGTGAAGGAGCCTGATCATGTTCGGACGTCGTAAGAAGAAGGAAGCCGAGGACGACCGGCCCGGTTTCTTCGAGGACGCCGAGACGGACGCCGCGGCCGGCGACGCCGACGCGGACTATGAGGACGACTACGACGCCGTGACCGAGGTGGACGGCGGCCCGTACGACGCCGACGACCTCGAGTCGGGCGCCGACCTCACCGTAGGTGAGGTGGGAACCCGACTCGACCTCGGTTCCGTACTCGTCCCGATGCCGCAGGGCGCCCAGTTGCAGGTGGAGATGGCGCCCGACGGTTCGCCGCAGGCCGTGCATCTCGTCACCCAGCACGGGCGCATCACGGTGGCCGCGTATGCCGCCCCGAAGTCTCCGGGCCAGTGGCGGGAAGTCGCGGGCGACCTCGCCGAATCGCTGCGCAACGACAATGCGACGGTGAGCGTCGAGAGCGGACCGTGGGGACGCGAGGTCTTCGCCGTCACCCCGAACGCCGACCTGCGCTTCATCGGCGTCGACGGCTACCGGTGGATGGTGCGCTGCGTGGTCGCGGGACCGAGCGGTGGCAACACGGCCGACTCGGAGCTCGTCGCGACCGCCAGGGCGATCCTGCGCGACACCGTCGTGAAGCGGGGTAACGAGCCGAATCCGGTGCGGACGCCGCTGCCGGTGGTCCTGCCCGAGGCACTCGCCCAGCAGCTGGCCGCCGCTCACCAGCAGCAGCTGGCGCAGCAGCAGGGTGCCGCTCCGCAGCAGTCCGCGCCGCAGCAGCCGGCTCCGGCGGGTCCGCAGGGCGAGCAGCAGGCGCCCCCCGCGGAGGCGCCGGCTCAGCCGCAGCAGCGTCGCGGCGAATCGGGTTCGGCGATGCAGCAACTCGGTCGCTGATCCCGGTTCCGGAGATTCGACGCTCAGGTCCTGTGCAGGACCGAGTCCAGCGCATCGAGGCTGGCGTAGCCGAGAATCGCCGGGTCGGCGCCGATCTCGTCCAGCGACATCGTGACGAGGCCCGAGTGTGGTAGTCGTTCGGACCACTCGCGGGCGACCTCGAGGGGATGCACGGCGTCGTCGGTGGCGGCGGCGATCCCCACCGGCACCGTGATGCGCTCGAGGTCGCCCACACCGGGAGCGTGGTACTCGGACGCTTCGTCCAGCGCGGCGGGAAGGTGCGGCCACTGCGATCGCCACGATTTCGCCAGTTCCCGGCCCAGCCAGGGCGGGCTGGAGGCGATCATCTCGGCAGTGACCTGTTCGAGGCCGTCAGCCCGCAGCCGGGCCGCGGTGAACCGGGCGCTGGCGGCGGCGGGAGCGTCCGCGGCGGTCCCGGTCCACGCGGGCAGCGCCGCGAGGACGCCCGCGACGCGATCCGGGTGTGATCCTGCCCACTGCAGTGCCACGGCGGCCCCGATGGAGACCCCTCCGACGAGGATGCGCCCGTGCCGCGCGGCCGCGGCGTCGAGCGCGTCGACGTAGCTTCCGACGACTCGCCGGGGATCGGGTTCGACTGCGGCCGTGCGCACTCCACGGCAGGTCAGGGGCTCGGTGAAGGCGCGGGCCACGAAGTCCGCGTCGGATCCCGTACCCGGGAGCACAACGGCCACGGACGGCCGGTCATCAGAGGGCATGAGACGATCCTGCCTCGTCCGTCACGGTGCTCCTCCGGTGGTGTGGTTGCTTGGAACCAATGGGTCTACAGTGGCGAATACACAGCCCTACGAGCGGCGCGAAGATCTCGCGTCGCACATGCTCCAGGAGCGCGCAATGGCACCCGCCACGGCAGGATATTTTCGTCGGCTGACTCGCAGGCTCACCGAGGACCTCGAGCAGCTGGACGCCGAGGAAATGGCCGAGACGTCTCAGGCGTCCGGCGCACAACGTGCCTGCGACTGCAGCCGCGGCGAAGAGGTCACCATGCTGGGACGGCTCCGTAGTGTCGAAGCCTGTCCGAAGTCCGGCAATGCCAGCATCGAAGCCGAATTCTTCGACGGCACGGAACAGATCAAGTTGGTGTGGATCGGCCGGCGGAGGATTCCGGGTATCGAGCCGGGCAAAACTCTGCTGGTTCGTGGACGTGTCGGCGAACGCGACGGCCAGAAGGTGATCTTCAACCCGTATTACGAGTTGCGCGGCGAATCGTAGGGGCCGCCCCATGTGGCACTCTCGTTGAGTGACCGAAACGAAGCAGCAATCCATACTCGAACAGCTCGGTGGGATCAGCGGGCTCATCTATTCGACCCTGCCCATCCTGGTCTTCGTTCCGGTCAACGGTGTGTGGGGCCTGGGTCCGGCGATCTGGGCGGCTCTCGGTGTCGCCGTCGCCATTCTCGTCTGGCGCCTCGTCCGCCACAGCCCCATCCAGCCCGCGGTGTCCGGATTCTTCGGCGTCGGCATTTCCGCGTTCATCGCCTATCGCACGGGCGATGCCAAGGGATACTTCCTGTTCGGGATTTACACGAGCCTCGCGTACGGGGCGGTGTTCCTGATCTCGATTCTGGTGCGCTGGCCGCTCGTCGGCCTGATCTGGGGATTCCTCAACGGCCACGGCAACCTCTGGCGGCGCCATCGTGGCGCGGTACGGGCCTACGACGTGGCCACTGCCGCCTGGGCGCTGGTGTTCGCGGCCCGGTACCTCGTGCAGTCGCAACTCTACGATTCGGACCAGACCGGGTGGCTCGCGTTCGCGCGCATCGCGATGGGCTGGCCGTTGGCGGGATTGGCTCTCCTGGTGACGATCTGGGCTGTGCGCCGGGCCGACCGGATCGTCGAACCGGGACCCTCGGACGAGGCCGGCGAACCGACGGACGACACGGAGGCAGGCGGCCCCCGGGACGAGCCCGGCCGTACCTGAGCTCGGCGCCCTTCACATGGGACCGCGGGGGCGCTGACCGGTTGTGCCGGAGACGAAGTCGCCGAACCGATCAGGCCACGAGGTCCTGGTACTCGGGATGCTTCGACACGAATTTCACGACGTACGGGCACACCGGGCGCACCCGCAGTCCACGGCGGCGCAGATCGTCCAGAGCCGCACTCACGAGCGTGCGGGCGAGTCCGAGTCCCTCGTACCGCGGATAGATCTCGGTGTGAACGAAAACGCGTACGCCCCCGTCGACTTCGTACTGCTCGATTCCCGCGAGTTCCCCGTCGGCGTGGATCTCGTACCGGCTCTGCTGCGGGCTGTCGGTGACGACGATGCTCTCGGGTGTTGCGGTGGTACTCAACGGATCCTCCCGGGTGTCGATCGGTCCCCGCCGGGTCAGGAGAGCCCGACGGCCGCTCGAAGGTCGTCCTCGACGTCCACGGACGCGACGAACAGGAGTTCGTCGCCGCCCTCGAGCGGATCGTCCTGCTGCGGCACGATGACCCGTCCGCCGCGGAGGATGGTGACCAGGGCGGCGTCGCGGGGCAATTGCAGCTTGCGGACGGGTTTACCGGCGAGCGGGGTGTTGTCGGGCAGCGTGACCTCGACGAGGTTGGCCTGCCCCTGGCGCAGCGTCATCAGCCGCACGAGATCGCCGACCGACACCGCCTCCTCCACCAGCGAGGCGAGCATCCGGGGCGTGGAGACGGCGACGTCGACTCCCCAGGACTCGTCGAACAACCACTCGTTGCGGGGATCGTTGACGCGGGCCACCACGCGGCTGACCCCGAACTCGGTCTTCGCGAGGAGGCTGAGGACCAGGTTGGCCTTGTCGTCACCGGTGGCCGCGATCACCACCTCGTAGGTTTCGAGGGACGCCGTTTCGAGGCTGCTCAGCTCGCACGCGTCGGCGTGGACCCAGGTCGCCTCGGGCACCGACTCCTGCTCGACGTGCTCGAGCTTGCGTTCGATCAGCATGACGTCGTGTTCGCTGCGGACCAGTTCGCGCGCGATCGAGCGTCCGACTGCGCCGGCTCCTGCGATTGCGACTCTCATCGATTGCTTCCGTTCGGGTGGTCGATCGTGAACATTCTCACTGCCGTCTCAGTTGTCCGAAGGCGGGGGATTGCCCGCGAGCGCGACGGCCTCGGCCACCGTTCCCGACACGGCCGCGATGTACACCTGGTCGTCGGCCTGGAAGACCGTCTTGCGGTCGGGAAGGACGCCGGTGCCGAAGCGGATGATGAACGCGACACGCGAATTCGTCGCCGCCTCGAGTTCGGCGACCGGCCTGCCGATCCAGTCCTCGTGCAGGGACAACTCGGTGACCGCGACGGTTCCGGACGGATCGCGCCACTTGGCGGTCTGGCTGTCGCGGGTGAGGGTGTGCAGGAAGCGGTCCGTCGACCACGGGACGGTGGCGACAGTGGGGATCCCGAGCCGCTCGTACACGGCGGCACGCTTGGCGTCGTAGATCCGGGCGACGACGCGCTCCACGCCGAACGTCTCCCGGGCCACTCGCGCGGAAATGATGTTGGAGTTGTCTCCGGACGACACCGCGGCGAATGCCTCTGCGCGCTCGATACCGGACTTGACCAGCACGTCACGGTCGAATCCCATGCCGACGACGGTGCGTCCGGGGAAGTCGGGTTCGAGACGTAGGAATGCGGCAGGGTCGCGATCGATGACCGCGACCTCGTGGCCGATCCGGGTCAGCGAGCCAGCGAGGGATGAGCCGACCCGGCCGCATCCCATGATGACCACATACACCTTGTACTCCGTTCATGGGCTCTGGCGTCACGTCTCGAGTACGTGCGTACCGAATCGAACCGTACAGTGCCCAGGCGGAAGAGCAACCGAGACAGAGATCGCAATCCGGACACATTGGTGGGTGAGGGTCCAGGTTTTCTGCGGACGGCTTACGCTTTGGCAGTGTCAAAGCTCTCGACCGCCACAAAGCGGCTACTGCTAGGCAGACCCTTCCGGAGCGACAAGCTCGGGCACACGCTGCTTCCCAAGAGGATCGCCCTCCCGGTCTTCGCCTCCGATGCGATGTCATCGGTGGCCTACGCCCCCGAGGAAATCTTCCTCGTACTATCGGTGGCGGGCATCTCCGCCTACGCGTACACCCCCTGGATCGGACTTGCCGTCGCCGCGGTGATGGCGGTGGTGGTCGCCAGTTACCGGCAGAACGTGCACGCCTACCCGTCGGGCGGCGGCGACTACGAGGTCGCGACCGTCAATCTCGGTCCCAACGCGGGTCTGACCGTGGGCAGCGCCCTGCTGGTGGACTACGTCCTCACGGTCGCGGTCTCCATCTCGTCGGCCGCGTCCAACATCGGTTCGGCGGTGCCGTTCGTGGCCCAGCACAAGGTGCTGTTCGCGGTCGCGGCCATCGTGCTGCTGACTGCCATCAATCTGCGTGGCATCCGTGAATCCGGTGCCGCCTTCGCGATCCCGACATACGCGTTCATCGCCGGCATGGCCCTGATGCTGCTGTGGGGGTTCTTCCAGATCTTCGTCCTCGGCGACGACCTGCGCGCCGAATCGTCCGGATTCGAACTCGAAGCCGAGGACTCCCACCTGTACGGGATCGCGTTCGCGTTCCTGATCGCTCGGGCCTTCTCCTCCGGCTGTGCGGCACTGACCGGCGTCGAGGCGATCAGCAACGGTGTTCCCGCCTTCCAGAAGCCCAAGTCCCGCAACGCGGCCACCACGCTGCTGCTGCTGGGATCGATTGCCATCGTGCTGCTGATGGGCATCATCATCCTGGCCCAGAAGATCGGGATCGTGTACGCGCACAGCCCGGCCGAACAGCTGATCGGCGCCCCCGCCGGGTATCACCAGAAGACTCTGATCGCGCAGATCGCGGAGACGGTGTTCGGCGGTTTCCCCATCGGCTTCTATTTCATCGCGATCGTGACGGCCCTGATCCTCGTGCTCGCCGCCAACACGGCCTTCAACGGGTTCCCCGTGCTCGGCTCGATCCTCGCGCAGGACCGCTACCTGCCCCGGCAGCTGCACACCCGCGGCGACCGCCTGGCGTTCAGCAACGGCATCCTGTTCCTGTCCGGGGCGGCGATCGCGTTCGTCGTCCTGTTCGGCGCCGAGGTGACCAAGCTGATCCAGCTGTACATCGTCGGCGTGTTCGTCTCGTTCGTGCTGAGCCAGACGGGCATGATCCGGCACTGGACCCGGCACCTGAAGACCGAGAACGACCCGGCTCAGCGTCGGCGGATGCACCGCTCCCGGGTGATCAACTCCATCGGCCTCGCCATGACCGGCGCCGTCCTGATCATCGTGCTCATCACGAAGTTCGCGGCAGGCGCCTGGATCGCGATCGTGGCCATGGTCGCCATCTTCGTCGTGATGAAGATGATCCGGAAGCACTACGACAGCGTCGCGCGGGAGCTCGAGGAACAGGAATGGGACGGGGTGCTGCCCAGCCGGACTCACTCCATCGTCCTCGTCTCCAAGCTGCACATGCCGACGATGCGCGCGCTCGCCTATGCCCGGGCCACACGGCCGGACACACTCGAGGCGATCACGGTGAACGTCGACGAACCCGACACCCGGGCGCTCGTGCGCCAGTGGGAGAAGACCGACATCGCGGTGCCGCTCAAGGTGATCGAGTCGCCGTACCGCGAAATCACCAAACCCGTGCTCGACTACGTGCGGCGCGTCCGGAAGGACTCGCCGCGGGACGTCGTCACCGTGTTCATCCCCGAGTACGTGGTGGGGCACTGGTGGGAGCAGATCCTGCACAACCAGAGTGCGCTGCGGCTCAAGAGCCGCCTGCTGTTCCAGCCGGGTGTGATGGTCACCAGCGTTCCGTGGCAACTGAACTCGTCCGAGAAGGCGAAGACACTGAACATCGAATACACGGCCGGGGCGTCACGCCGCGGCTACGAACCCGACGACAAGTGACGGGCGAGAAGCGTTGAGTGAGAACTGGTCGGACCGCCGCCTCGAACTGCGGCTGGGAAATCCCGGGCACGGCGGTTTCGTCGTCGCCCGCCATGAGGGCCGCGTGGTCTTCGTCCGGCACGGACTGCCCGGCGAGCGGGTGATCGCGCTCGTCACCGAGGATCGCGGCGGGTCCTACTGCCGGGCCGACGCGATCGAGATCCTCGACGCGTCCCCGGAGCGGGTCACCCCGGTGTGCCCGGTGTCGGGTCCGGGCGGCGCGGGGTGTTGCGACTTCTCGCACGCGAGCCTGCACGTGCAGCGGGACATGAAGGCGCAGGTCGTGGCCGAGCAGTTGGCGCGGCTCGCGCGTGTGCAGCGGGACGTGGACGTCGAGGAACTGCCCGGCACCGGCGACGGCACCGGCTGGCGCACGCGGGTGCGGCTCGCCGTCGACCCGGACGGCCGCCCCGGCTATCACCGGCACCGCAGTTCCGGGATCGTCACGGACCTGGCGTGCCCGCAGATCGAGTCGGCCGCCTACGACGGTGTGAGCGAACACGATTGGACGCCCGGCAGCGAGGTGCAGATCGTTCTCGACGGCGCGGGGGAGCGGCACGTGGTCGAGATCGCTCCGCCGAAGGTGTCGCGGACCGGCCGTACGAGTCCCGGGCGCCGCGGTGCCATGGCACGCCGCGCCGCCAGCGGTGCGCCGCGCGCCGAGCGGGTGGTCGTCGGATCGGGTCGCCCGGTGGAGCGGGTGCGCGACCGGGAATGGGCGCTGGCCGCCACCGGGTTCTGGCAGGCGCATCGCGGGGCCGCGGAAACGTATTCGGCCGTGGTCTCCGAATGGGCCGGGATGTCCGCGGGTGAGACCGCATGGGACCTGTACGGGGGAGTGGGTGTGTTCGCCGCCGCCCTCGCCGGCGGTGCCGGGTCGTCCGGGCACGTGGATTCCGTCGAGTCCTCGCGCCAGGCCGTCGCGGACGGGAAGGCGGCACTCTCCGACCTGCCGCAGGTGCGTTTCCACGCCGACCGGGTCGAGCGCGCCATCTCCGGGCTCGCCTCCCCGCCACAGGTCGTGGTGCTCGATCCGCCGCGTGCGGGCGCGGGGCGTGACGTGATCGGGGCGGTCGCCGCCACGGGCGCCGAACGGGTCGTGCACGTGGGGTGCGACCCGGCGTCGTTCGCCCGCGACATCGGTCTGTACCTCGCGCAGGGATATCATGTCGACGAGCTGCGCGCGTTCGATGCGTTCCCTCTCACCCACCACGTGGAGTGCATCGCGTTGCTGACGCGCTGACAGCGGCGCATCGTTACCGAACGCAACAAAACGTTATAGTCGGCCCGCAAGTAGTGGGTGTGTGGGACGGGGACTGGATGTCGGTACAGGCAGATACTGCGCAAGCGCTCGTCGATGCGGTGTTCGCACTCGGGCGGTCGCTGCGGGCGGTCGTCTCCGCGAGCGGCGAGACCCCGATCCCGCCGGCGCTGACGAGCGTGCTCTTCGTGCTCGCCGCGCGCGGGGAGTGCCGCCAGAACGAACTGGCCGCAGACCTGTGCGTCAGTCAGTCCTCGCTGAGCAGGCAGATTTCCGAACTGGTCGACGCGGGATACGTGTCGCGCGCCGCCGATCCCCACGACAAGCGTGCCTCCCGCATTCGGGTGTCGCCGAACGGGATGGACATTCTGCGCGAGACGACCGAGCGCCGGGCCGAACGGCTGCGCGGCATGCTCGAAGGCTGGTCCCAGGAACAGGCGCTCGCGGCGGTGACGTCGCTGACGCAGCTCAACGACACGTTCGCCGCGTCGGTCCAGCAGCGGGGCCCCCGGGTCTAGACGAGACGCCACCGTACCCGGACGTCGACCCGCGTCGGTTTCTCGCCGCGTTCGACGGCGATCGGGGAGTCGGCCGCCGCGAACGCCTTCGCGACCGGCCGCGGGGACACGTCACCGATGTCGACTTCCGCGATGTCGAGCACCTCGCCCAGCGCACGACGCGACAGCGAGGCGTACTGCTCCGCCTTGGCGAGGGCATCGGCCCAGGCCCGGTCCCGAGCGGTCGCCGTCAGCGCGGCAGGATCGGCGAAGTCGAATTCGAGTCCGCCGAGGCGGATGTCGTCGCCACCCGCGCCGACGCACGCGGCCACCACCTGCGCGGGTGACGATGCGGCCGCCCCGGCCACGCGGACCGTGACCTGCAGCGTCGTCGCGGCGGTGTAGCCCGTCACCTCGCTGCCCCGGCCCTCGGTCCAGGTGGTTTCGGAGTGCACGGAGAGCCCGGTGGTCGCGAGGTCGGGCCCCGAGACGCCGTACCCGCGCAGGGTGTCCGTGACGGCGGTGGTGGACCGGGCGACGGCCTCGAACGCGTCGGCCACCGCGGGACGTGTCGCGGTCACGGTGACGGTGGCGCGGACGAGATCCGGAACCGCCGACACGATTCCGGATCCCCGCACCGTCACCGATCTCTCGGCGTGATCGGTGGCCGCCACCGTCACGACTTACGGTTGTACAGGCGCATCGTCAGCGGTCCGAAGATCACGACGAACCCGGCGCACCACCCGAACACGACGGCGAGATCCGCCAACTCCACCGTCCCGGCCATGAGCCCGCGGATGGACGTCACCAGCTTGCTGATCGGGTTGACGCCGACGAACGCCTGCAGCCAGCCCGGCATGGTCGCGGGGTCGACGAAGATGTTGCTGGCGAATGTCAGCGGGAACAGGATGAACATCGACACACCCATGACCGCCTGCTCGGTGCGCATGAGCATCGCGAACATCGTCCAGATCCAGGACAGGCTGAACGAGAACAGCAACAGCAGGCCGATCGACGCCACCACACCGACGAGACCGCCGTCCGGGCGGAATCCCAGGACGAGCCCGAGGATCAGGACGATGATCGAGGCGATCGTGTAGCGGACGACGTCACCGAGCAGCGCGCCGACGAGCGGGGACGGACGCCAGATCGGGAGCGACCGGAACCGGTCGAACACACCCTTCTCGATGTCCTTGTTGAGCGTCAGCCCGGTGTACATGGTGATCATGACGACCGTCTGCACGAGGATGCCCGGCAGCAGGAACTGTACGTAGGCACTGGTCGAACCGGCCAGCGCGCCGCCGAAGAGGTACGTGAACATCAACGTGAACATGATCGGGAACATCGTCACGTCGAACAGTTGCTCGGGCACGTGCTTGATCTTGAGCAGCGCTCGCCAGCCGAACGAGAGCGAGGTCGACCACGCGGTGGGTCTCGCGGGCCTCGGGCCGGGCATCTTCAGGACGTCGGCGACCGCGGTGGCGGTATCGGCGGTCCGGTCGGTGGTGGAGGTCATGACGCATGCTCCTCGGTGGGTCGGCCGGTGAGGGAGAGGAAGACTTCGTCGAGGCTCGGTTGCCCCAATGCGAATGTGCTGACGGCGATTCCGGCGTCGTCGAGTGCGGGCAGCGCCCGCGAGACCCGGGCCGGGTCGTCGATACGGGCGGTGAGGGCGGCCGGATCGGCTTCTTCGGTAATCGGCACCTCGAGCACGTCCCGCAGCAGCGCTGCCGCCGCGGGACGGGTGGCGATGTCGGTGACCCGCACGTGCAGGGCACCCGACCCGACGGAGGCCTTCAGTTCACCGGTGGTGCCCTCGGCGATCACCTTGCCGTGGTCGATGACGGCGACCCGGTCGGCGAGTTGATCCGCCTCGTCGAGGTACTGCGTGGTCAGCAGAACCGTCGTGCCGCCGGCCACCAGTGCGCGGACGATCTCCCATACCTGATTGCGACTGCGCGGGTCGAGACCGGTGGTGGGCTCGTCGAGGAAGATCATCTCCGGAGTGACGATGATGCTCGCCGCGATGTCGAGCCTCCGGCGCATGCCGCCGGAGTAGTTCTTCACCTGCCGGTTGCCCGCCTCGTCGAGCCCGAAGGCGGACAGCAGCTGTTCGGACCGGGTGCGGGCCGCCGCGCGGGAGTACCCGTACAGCCGGCCGAGCAGCAGCAGATTCTCGTTGCCCGTCAGATCCTCGTCGAGCGACGCGAACTGTCCCGTGAGGGAGACCTTGCTGCGCACGGCGTCCGGTTCGCTCGCGACGTCGTGCCCCAGCACGGTGGCCGTTCCACCGTCGAGGGGCAGGAGCGTGGCCAGCATCCGGATCGCGGTGGTCTTGCCCGCGCCGTTCGGCCCGAGGACGCCGTACACGCCCCCGAGGGGGACGGCCAGATCCAGGCCGTCGACCGCGTGGGTGGATCCGAACGTCTTGACGAGTCCCGTCGTCTCGATGGCCAGCTTTGTCGCTGTGAGCATTGCACCCTGCTTTCGATTCGAGCGTCGTCGATTCCGAGCCCCAAGCCTGTCCGATTTTTCCGATTCGGGCAATCACATTTCCTGTGGGCGGTCCTCGATCAGGGCCGCAGCAGCGACCGGAGCATCACGTCGAGTTGCTCGTAGGCACCGGCAGCAAGCCGTTCGAGGAGAGCGAGTTTGAGGTCGGGCTCGTGGGCGGCCATGTCGGCGTACCGTTCCGCGGGGAGTACGGCGACGGTGACCTCGGAGTCGGCGCACACGTCGTTGAGGAAGTGCAAGTCGAGCAGCATCGTCATCTCGCCGAAGGTCATGCCCGTCGACAGCGTCATGATCCGGTACACGGCACCCCCGGAATCGGTGACTCTCATGCTGACCCGGCCCGACAGGATCAGAAACAGCCCGCACGCCCGGTCGCCCCGGTGGATGATCTGCTCGTCGCGCGTGAACGTGCGGATATCGAGGTCGCGGGTGAGTCGCCGCAGCTGCTCCGGTCGAAGCCCGGCCAGCACCGGATGTTGCGTGACGTCGATCGATGCCGGCTGGCGGAGGGCGGCGCAGTGCAGATCGAGGAGGGTGTCCTCTGACCACTGCAGTGCGGCGTCGAGGTCGGCGAACACCCGCCCGCTGGTACCGGTGAGATCCGACCGCGTGTAGCCCAGCAGGCCCGCCGGATCGACGAGGGCGACTGCGCAGCCGCGACGGGTGAGTTCGTCGCGCAGACTGTCGAGCATGCGGCGCGCGATGCCGCCGACGTCGTCCACCCGCCGGACGTCGACCACCACGACCTCGAGCTCGGTCTCGACCCCGCCGATCTCGCGCACCGCGGACTCCGCGCCGGCGAAGAGGAGGTCACCGTGCAGCTCGTAGATCCGGCTGCGCTTGCCGACGTCGTCGAGGGCGGCCCGCTCGGCGGGAGTGCGCCGCATCCGCGACGGACTGTCGACGACGGAGTAACTGGCACGGATCGACGAACGGGCGGCCCGGGTGACATGGAGGAAATGCAGCTCCAACTCGGCCGACAACGCCCGGCACGCCTCCACCCCGCGCACGCTGTTGCCGTGCTCGTCGAGGCGCGGCGAGTAGACGGCGATGCCGATCTGACCCGGCAGGACCGCGATGATGCCGCCGCCGACGCCGCTCTTGGCCGGCAACCCCACCTCGTACACCCACTTGCCCGCGGCGTCGTACATGCCGCACGTCGACATCACGCTCAGAACCCGCTCGACGAGGGCCGGGTCGAGAACGGTCTCCCTGGTGACGGGGTTGACGCCGTTGTTCGCCATCGTCGCAGCCATCACGCTCAGGTCCCGGCACGTCACGTCGACGGAACACTGGCGGAAGTAGAGGTCGACCGCCTCGTCCGGGTCGCCGGTGATGATGTCGAACGAGCGCAGCATGTGGCCGATGGCGCGGTTGCGGTGCCCGGTCCGTGACTCGGACTCGTACACCGACCGGTTGAACGTCAGGTCCCGTCCGGCGTACCGGGAGTACGCGGCCCGGATTCGTTCGAACCGGGTGTCCAGGTCCGGCCCGGCCACCAGCGACGCCGCGGTGATCGCCCCGGCGTTGATCATGGGATTGCGCGGTCGCTCCGTCCGCGGGTCGAGGCTGATCTCGTTGAACGGTTCCCCGGACGGTTCGACGTCGATCTTCTCGGCGACGGCGCCGGACCCGCGATCGGCGAGCGCCAGGGCATACGTGAACGGTTTCGAGATGGACTGGATCGTGAACGGCAGACGGGTGTCGCCGACCTCGTACACGAAGCCGTCCACGGTGGCGATGCAGATTCCGAACGAGTCGGGGGCGACCGCGGCGAGTTCGGGAATGTAGTCGGCGAGCTCGCCGCTGCGGTTCTCCCGGGTTGCGGCGAAGACTTTCCCGATCAGCGCGTCCACGACGGTGCTCATGAGTCGACCCTAGAGGCTGTTCACGACGCTGTCGGGTGTTCCGAGGGGCCCGTCCGGCGGCACAATTGTGTGAAGCCGGTCACGGCCGTGGCCGGGATGCCCGAGGACGAACCCGCGATACGGGGCCGCACCGGCCCATACCGTGTGTCCCGCACTCCGGCGGCTCCGTAGACTGGTTCCACTGTGACGTGACACGAAGCCACGGCAGAGGCACGCAAGGCGGCGTGCATCACGGAGGGAGCGATCTCGTTGGGTGTTCTTGCCCGTATCCAGACGCCTGACGATCTTCGTCAGCTGAATTCGGCGGAGATGAAGCAGCTCGCCGCGGAGATTCGTGAGTTCCTCGTGCAGAAGGTCGCGGCGACCGGTGGGCATCTCGGCCCCAACCTGGGCGTCGTCGAACTGACCCTCGCGTTGCACCGCATCTTCGAGTCGCCCGCCGACCCGATCATCTTCGACACGGGCCACCAGGCGTACGTCCACAAGATCCTCACCGGCCGCAAGGACGATTTCGACTCGCTCCGCAAGCAGGGTGGCCTGTCCGGGTACCCGTGCCGGGCGGAGAGCGACCACGACTGGGTCGAGTCCTCGCACGCATCGGCGTCGCTGTCGTACGCGGACGGCCTCGCGAAGGCCTTCGAGCTGACCGGTCAGGACCGCCACGTCGTGGCCGTCGTGGGTGACGGCGCGCTGACCGGAGGCATGTGCTGGGAGGCCCTGAACAACATCGCGGCAGGCAAGGACCGCTCGGTGGTCATCGTCGTCAACGACAACGGCCGCTCGTACGCGCCGACCATCGGTGGTCTCGCCGACCACCTCGCCGCCCTCCGCCTCCAGCCGGGATACGAGCGCATCCTCGACAGCGGCCGCCGGATGGTGAAGAAACTTCCGTGGGTGGGCCGAACCGCCTACTCGGTCCTGCACGGCATGAAGGCGGGTCTCAAGGACGCCGTGGCCCCGCAGGTGATGTTCACGGACCTCGGCATCAAGTACCTCGGGCCGGTCGACGGACACGACGAGGCCGCACTCGAATCCGCGCTGCGCCGCGCGAAGGCGTTCGGTGGCCCGGTCATCGTCCACGCCGTCACCCGCAAGGGCATGGGTTACGCGCCCGCCGAGAACCACGTGGCCGATCAGATGCACTCGACCGGCGTGATCGACCCGATCACGGGTAAGTCGACCGGGTCGGCGTCCGCCGACTGGACGTCGGTGTTCTCGGCCGAGCTGATCGATCAGGCGAGCCACCGGCAGGACATCGTGGCGATCACCGCGGCGATGGCGGGCCCGACCGGTCTCGCCGCGTTCGGCGAGAAGTATCCCGACCGGATGTTCGACGTCGGGATCGCCGAGCAGCACGCCGTGACGTCGGCGGCCGGCCTCGCCCTGGGGGGTCTGCACCCGGTGGTCGCGGTCTATTCGACGTTCCTCAACCGCGCGTTCGATCAGCTGCTGATGGACGTGGCGTTGCTGAAACTTCCCGTCACCCTCGTTCTCGACCGCGCGGGTATCACCGGCAACGACGGCGCCAGCCACAACGGCATGTGGGACATGTCGCTGCTCGGCATCGTCCCCGGTATGAAGGTCGCGGCTCCCCGCGACACCGCCACCCTGCGGGAGGAACTGGACGAAGCGCTGGCCGTCGACGACGGCCCGACCGCGCTCCGGTTCCCGAAGGGCACGGTCTGCGACGACGTCCCCGCGCTGAGCCGCGTGGACGGTGTCGTCGACATCCTTCGCGCCCCCTCCGGGCGGAACGACGTGCTCATCGTGTCGGTCGGCGCGTTCGCCGGTCTCGCGCTCGCCGCGGCGGAACGCCTGGAACAGCAGGGCATCTCGGCGACCGTCGTCGACCCGCGGTGGGTTCTGCCGGTCCCGGAGTCGCTGGTGAAGCTCGCCGAGGACTACACGATGGTCGTCACCGTCGAGGACAGCGGGCTGCACGGCGGTGTCGGTTCCACCGTGTCCGCCGCGCTGCGGTCGGCCGGGGTCGACGTCCCCTGTCGTGATCTCGGTGTTCCGCAACGGTTCCTCGACCACGCGTCGCGCGCGCAGATCCACGCCGAGCTGGGCCTCACCGCGCAGGACGTCGCCCGGCAGATCACCGGATGGTTCGCCGGCCTCGGGAACCTGCGCCCCGAGCAGCAGAACGGTGTCGTCGCCGACCTCGATGCGCAGCGCGCGGAGAAAAGCGGACAGTAGTACCGGGCGCCCCACACAGAAATCCGGCCGAATCGCACTGTGATTCGGCCGGATCCGTTCGTGCCTGGGTCAGGTGTGCATCTCCTCGAGCTCCATCCCCTTCGTCTCCCGGACCTTCGACCGGACGAAGAAGAAGGACAGCAACGCGAAGAACGCGAACAGTCCGTACAGGAACCACAGCCCCACCGAGCGGGTGAGAGGCGGGAACGACAGCGTGACCGTGAAGTTCGCGATCCAGTTCGCCGCCGTGCTGATGCCGAGTGCGTAGGCGCGCATGTTGTTGGGGAACATCTCGCCCAGCATCACCCACATGACCGGGCCCCAGGTGGAGGCGAAGAAGATCACGAACAGGTTGGCACCGATCAGCGCGACCGCCCCCCACGGGCTGGGGAGCACGACGTCGTCGCCGCTGCCCGTCGCCTGGGAGAAGGCGATTGCGGCCATGAGCAGGCTCACGAACATGCCGAGCGAGCCGACCATGAGCAGGATGCGCCTGCCGATCCGGTCGACGAACAGGATGGCGACGAACGTCATGCCCACATTGATGATCGCGGTGATCACCGACGTGGTGAACGACTCGTTCTCGGTGAAGCCCACCGACTTCCAGAGCGTGGTGGAGTAGTAGAAGATCGCGTTGATACCCACGAACTGCTGGAAGATGGCCATGAAGATGCCGACCCAGACGATCGGCTGCAGCCCGAACTTCGGGCCGCGAATATCGTCGAACGACGCCGTCGACTCGTGGCGGAGGGTCAGCCGGATCTCGGAGACGCGCTCCTGCGGGTCGACTTCGCCGGTGATGTTCGCGAGGATGTCGGCCGCTTCCTGATCGAGGTGCTTGCCGACCAGGTAGCGGGGTGACTCGGGGATCATCAGTGCGAGAATGCCGTACACGACCGCGGGGACCACACCGACGATGAACATCCAGCGCCAGGCCTCGAGGTTCAGCCACAACTCGTTGGAGGCGCCGCCCGCGGCGTTCTGCAGCACCGCGTCCGACAGCAGCGCGGCGAAGATGCCGAGTGTGATGGCCAACTGCTGCAGCGACGCCAACGCGCCGCGGTAGCGGGCCGGCGCGATCTCCGAGATGTATGTGGGCGCAATGACCGACGCGATACCGATGCCGAGACCGCCGAGGACGCGCCACAGCATCAGGTCGGGGACGCTGAACGCGAGACCCGCTCCGAGCGAGGACACGACGAACAGCACCGAACCGAGCAGCATCACTTTCTTGCGGCCCCAGCGGTCCGCGAGGCGACCCGCAAACCATGCGCCCACAGCACATCCGAGCAGAGCGATCGCCACGGCGAAGCCGGTGAAGAACGACCCCAGCTCGAAGTGGTCCTGGATGGAGTCGACGGCGCCGTTGATGACCGAGCTGTCGAAACCGAAGAGAAATCCACCGACCGCGGCGGCGACAGTGACGCCGATGACCTTCGCGGTGTGTCTTTCGGACATCTGCGTCATCGCATACCTGCTTTCGGCGAGCGTTCCTGATGCGGGCACAGCGGAAATTCGTGTCTCGGATTACGCTACGCCCGACACCGCCTGTCAGGCGGGAGTTCAGGCACCCGCTTTCTTCGCGGCCTCGCTCAGCTGAGGTGTCAGCTTGTCCAGAACCCACGGTGTCGCGAGAACGCTGGTCTGGCTGAGCCCCGAGATGATCTTCGTGTCCGACAGCGCGACCGCGGTTCCACGCCCGATGGCACCGAGATTCGCGTAGGCCGGGTTCGCGCCAACGGTGGTGTTCTCCGGGACGAACGCGACCACGACGTCGGCGTCCACATCGGAGATGTTCTCCACGGAGATGTCGGCGAAGAACTTGTCCGGATCATTGGCCGCAGCCAGCTTCTGCACGCCGGGTGACACGGTGAACCCGAGCTGGGTCAGCACCTGGACACGGGGATCGGAGGGCATGTAGACGTTGACCGTCGCGGCGTCGGTGTCGAAGTTGATCACCGAGATCGTCTTGCCGGCGAACTCGGGGTGTGCGGCGGCGGTCTGGGCGAGGGTGTCGTCGAGACCGGCCACCAGCTGCTCCGCCTCGGCGCTCTTGCCGAGTGCCTGTCCGACCAGCGTGGTCTGGTCCTGCCACGTGGTCTGCCACGCCTTGTCCGGGTACGCCACCGTGGGGGCGATCCCCGACAGCTTCTCGTACGTCGCCTGGTCGAATCCCTCGTACGGGGCGAGGACGACATCGGGCGCCAGCGAGGCGACGCCCTCGATGGGGGTGGACGTGGCGGTGTCGAGCAACGTGGTCCGGGACGGATCGAATCGGTCCTGCAGCCAGGGCATCACACCGTTCGCCTCGGCGCCGTACGTGTACTTCGGCATCCCGACCGGTGTCTCGCCGAGCGCGTAGACGACATCCTGGGCGTTCCATCCGAGCGTGACGATGCGTTCGGGCGCCGCGTCGAGGGTGGTCGATCCGAACGTGTTCTCGATCGTGACGGGGAACCCCTCACCGGACGTTGCCGTGCTGCCTCCGCTGTCGCCGGACGAGCACGCGGCGAGGAGGAGGGACGAACTGGCCACGGCGAGTGCGACGGCGAGCTGACGTCTGGCGGTGGGTGCGAACACGGCAACGACTCCTTCGGGACGAAAACAGAAGGTAAGCCTAACCTAGACTTGATCGCTCGACGGGCGGACGTCGCGACTTCGAATCACCCTGATTGAAACTTCCGGGCCCGGCCCGGCCTGGCGCATTCGCGGGTCGCCGCCGTGTTTCCGCTGGTGAGGCGTTCCGGTCCCGCCGCGGACCCGGCCGATTCGCGGGGTCGCCCCGAGCGGCCGTTCGCGGCGACTCCGGGCCCCGCCGACTGCCGTTAGCGTTTGTCTTCGTCCAGCTCACACGCACTATCGACGAAGGAAACCACGGTGGTGAATCCGACTCCCCTCCAGACGGCGTCGCGCAGTTCCCGCGCGGACCATGCGCGCAGATTCGCCGACCTGCTCCGTCAGCAGATCCACGCGGACTCCTTCGCCGAGCGCGGATTGCCGTCGGAATCGGAGTTGGCCGAAGAGTTCGGCGTGTCGCGCAATGCGGTACGCGACGGACTGGCGCTGCTGAAGCAGGAGGGGCTCATCGACCGGGCCCCGCGCGTGGGAACGCACGTGGCGCAGCGCAAGTACGACCACGGTCTCGACGCCCTGCTCGGGCTGAAGGAGACGCTCAAGGGGCACGGCGACGTCCGCAACGACGTCCGCGCCGCCCTGGAGATCAGCCCGCCGCCCGCCGTCGCCCGCCGCCTGCAGCTGGAGCCGGGCGAACCCGCCGTCTACATCGAGCGGGTGCGCTACCTCGGCGACCTGCCGCTCAGCCTGGACCTCACCTACCTCGTTCCCGACATCGGAGCCGAGATCCTCGGCCACGACCTCGAAACCAACGACGTGTTCGCGCTGATCGAGGAGGTGTGCGGCCAGCCCCTCGGCTCCGCCGATCTGGCGATCGAATCGGTGAACGCCGACGCGCATTCCGCCGCGAACCTCCAGACGCCCGACGGTGCGGCGCTCCTGTTGCTCGAACGCCTCACCCGGCTCGTCGACGGACGTCCCGTCGACCTCGAATACATCCGCATGCGCGGTGACCGAATCACCATGCGCAGCAGCCTCGTCCGCCGACCCGACATCACGAACTGGGAGCTCACCTCATGACCTTGGTCAATCAACGAGCCGACGTACCCGTCACCATCGACGAGTCGCTGTGCATCGAGGGCTGCACCCTGTGCGTCGAGATCTGCCCGCTCGATTCGCTGGCTATCAACCCGGAGAACGGCAAGGCCTTCATGCACGTCGACGAATGCTGGTACTGCGGGCCCTGCGCGGCTCGCTGCCCGACCGGCGCGGTCACCGTGAACATGCCGTACCTCCTCCGCTGAGCGAAAGACCACACAGATGAAGCGACGCTCTTCCACCTTCGCGATCGCCGCCGCGGCACTGACACTCGTGGCGACCAGTTGCTCCCTCGAACCCTCCGCCGACGACGGTGACGCGGTCACGCTCGTGATCGGGTACCAGTCCAAGACGATCAACACCGTCACCGCCGGAACGCTGCTGCGCGCACAGGGATACCTCGAACAGCGCCTGCAGGACGTGACCGAGCAGACCGGGACGAAGTACTCCGTCGAATGGCAGGACTACGACACCGGGGCGCCGATCACCGCCCAGATGGTGGCCGAGAAGATCGACATCGGATCGATGGGCGACTACCCCATGCTGATCAACGGCTCCCGCACCCAGGCGAACCCGCGCTCGAAGACGGAGATCGTCTCGGTCACCGGCTACAACCCCGAGGGCGCACTGAACATGGTGGTGGTGCCACCGAATTCACCTGCGACCACACTCGGCGACCTGGCCGGCAAGAAGGTGTCCGCGAGCGTCGGCTCCGCAGGCCACGGCACCCTCGTCCAGGCGCTCGACCGCGCCGGAATCGACCCGGGTACCGGCGTCGAAGTGCTCAACCAGCAGCCGCAGGTCGGATCCTCGGCCCTGGAATCCGGTCAGGTGGCGGCGCTGTCCCAGTTCGTGGCCTGGCCCGGACTTCTCGTCTTCCAGGACAAGGCCAAGCTGCTGTACGACGGCGCCGAACTCCGAACCCCGACCCTGCACGGTGTGGTGGCCCGTGAGGCGTACGCGGACGAACACCCCGAAGTTCTCGACGCGTTCCTCCGGGCGCAGCTCGACGCCACGCGGTTCGTCCAGACGCAACCGCTCGAGGCGTCGCGGATCGTTGCCGACGCGAGCGGCCTGCCGCAGGAGGTCGTGTACCTGTACAACGGCCCGGGCGGCACGTCGTTCGACACCACCCTCAAGCCCGGGCTGATCGATGCGCTGAAGAACGATGTGCCGTACCTGAAGTCGATCGGCGACTTCGCCGACCTCGACGTCGACGGTTTCGTGAACGACGCTCCGCTCCGGTCCGCGTTCGAGGCCGACGGGCAGGACTACGACGCCACGCTCGCGTCCACGGCCAACCCGACGTCGGTCACCGGCATCGATCCCGTGTGCGCGACCGCCCCGAGCGATCCGGCACTGGCCGGGGAGGTCTGGTTCGACGGCGCCACCGGGACGCAGCCGGCCGCGAACCCGACGTGCCTGCTCCGGGCGGTCAAGCAGGCCCGGGCCGAGGGACGCGCCGTGCGCGCCGCCTACGTTCCCGACGCCGAACTGGGCACCCGGTGGTTCGCGGACAAATCGGTGTGGGTGCGCGACGGCGACAACTTCCTGCCCTTCACCACCGGCGCCGCGGCAGACCGCTACCTGCGCGCGCATCCCACGGGTGGCGTGGTCACGTACGACCGCGCGGTCGAGGAGGTGCGGCAGTGACCACCCTGCAACAGTCCACGGTCCTGTTCGACACCGAAGCCGCTGCCGAAGAACATGATCCGGCATCGACGCGCCGGCGAACCTCGCCGTGGCGGTCACGCCTCGTACGAATCACGTCCGTGATCGCGGCAATCGTCGCGTGGCAGTTGCTGACCGCCAACGACGTGCGGGTGTGGCTGCGGTTCGACACGCTCCCCACCGTCACCGACGTCGTGTCCGCGTTCGGAACCCAGCTGCAGAGCGACCTGTTCTACCTCGACCTCGGGCAGTCGCTGATCCGCATCCTCAGCGGATTCGGACTCGCGACTGTGGTCGGTGTGGCCACCGGAATCGCCCTCGGCAGATCGGAACTGTTCGCCGACGTCCTCGGTCCGCTGACGGAACTCGCGCGGCCGATCCCCGCCATCGCGGTGGTACCCGTCGCGATCCTGCTGTTTCCCAGCGACGAGGCCGGCATCGTGTTCATCACGTTCGTTGCCGCGTTCTTCCCGATCATGGTGAGCACCCGGCATGCCGTCCGGGCCCTCCCGACGTTGTGGGAGGACTCGGTGCGCACGCTCGGCGGCGGACGCTGGGACGTGCTGTCCCGGGTGGTGCTGCCCGGAATCCTGCCCGGCGTGTTCGGTGGACTCTCGGTCGGAATCGGGGTGGCGTGGATCTGCGTGATCTCCGCCGAGATGATCTCCGGCAGGCTCGGTGTCGGGTACCGCACCTGGCAGGCGTACACGATCGTCGACTATCCCGGCGTCTTCGTCGGCATGATCACTATCGGCATCCTCGGATTCGCGACGTCCGGCGCAGTCGAACTGCTCGGCAGGCGCGTCACCCGCTGGCTGCCACGAGGGGAGCGCGCATGACCGCCACCGCAGTGCCGTCCGTGACCGCCGGCATGTCGCTGGTCCTCGACGACGTCACCCTGTCCTACACCGGGAACCCCGTCATCCGTTCGCTGTCGCTGACCGTGGTCCCCGGCGAGATCCTCGTGCTCACCGGGCCTTCGGGGTGCGGCAAGTCCACCGTGCTGCGCGCGTTGGCCGGCCTGCTGCCGCCCGATTCGGGCCGCGTCGTCGCCGACGGCGCGGCGGTGGAGTCGACGTCCCGGGACCGGGCCGTCGTCTTCCAGGACAACGCGCTCCTCCCGTGGCGCACGGTGCGCTCGAACATCGAGCTGGCCCTCGCGCTCCGCGGCGAACCCCGCAAGGGACGCCGTGAGACCGCCGATCGCTGGATCGCGGAGGTCGGTCTGACCGGGTTCGGCGACTTCCTGCCCAAGAACCTGTCCGGCGGCATGCGGCAACGAGTGCAGTTGGCGCGCGGCCTCGCCGGGGCTCCGCGGGCCGTGATGATGGACGAGCCGTTCGGCGCCCTCGACACGCAGACCCGCGGCGTCATGCAGCGACTGCTCGTCGACACGTGGAGTACTCACCCGACCACCGTGGTGTTCGTGACCCACGACGTGGACGAGGCGGTGCTGCTCGGTGATCGCGTCGCGGTGCTCGGCCGGGCCGGCGAGCCGCTGCGGGCGCTCGTCGACATCCCGCACCCCCGGGACCGCGACCACCTCGACCACCCCGACACCCGTGCCGCGCGCGCCGACGTGCTCGCCGCACTGAACCACACTTCGGAGACCTGATGGACATTCCCGACCTCGCCGACACCGTCCGTCTCGATTGCGACGTGCTCGTGATCGGTGGCGGCACCGCCGGCACGATGGCGGCACTGACCGCCGCCGAGAACGGCGCGAACGTGCTCCTGCTCGAGAAGGCGCACGTGCGCCATTCCGGCGCGCTCGCAATGGGAATGGACGGCGTCAACAACGCCGTCATCCCCGGCAAGGCCGAACCCGAGGACTACGTCGCCGAGATCACCAGAGCCAACGACGGGATCGTCAACCAGCGCACCGTGTACCAGACGGCGACCCGCGGTTTCGCGATGGTGCAGCGCCTCGAGAAGTACGGCGTGAAGTTCGAGAAGGACGAGTACGGCGAATACGCGGTCCGCCGGGTGCACCGCTCCGGCTCGTACGTGCTGCCGATGCCCGAGGGCAAGGACGTGAAGAAGGCTCTCTACCGGGTGCTGCGGCAGCGGAAGATGCGGGAGAAGATCCGCATCGAGAACCGCCTGATGCCCGTCCGGGTGCTGACGGAGAACGGCCGCGCCGTCGGGGCCGCGGCGCTGAACACCCGCACCGGTGAGTTCGTCGCGGTCGGGGCGAAGGCGGTGATCCTCGCGACCGGTCCGTGTGGCCGGCTCGGGCTCCCGGCATCGGGGTACCTCTACGGCACGTACGAGAACCCGACCAACGCCGGTGACGGCTACTCGATGGCCTATCACGCGGGAGCCGAACTGAGCGGCATCGAATGCTTCCAGATCAACCCGCTGATCAAGGACTACAACGGCCCGGCGTGCGCGTACGTCGCGAACCCGTTCGGCGGTTACCAGGTGAATGCCGAGGGGGAGAGGTTCGTCGACTCCGACTACTGGTCGGGGCAGATGATGAGCGAGGTCAAGAGCGAGATCGAATCCGCTCGCGGGCCCATCTATCTCAAGGTCAGCCACCTCCCGGAGGAAACCCTCGACACGCTCGAGTCGATCCTGCACACCACTGAACGCCCCACCCGCGGCACGTTCCACGCGAACCGCGGCCACGACTACCGCAGCCACGACATCGAGATGCACATCTCGGAGATCGGCTTGTGCAGCGGGCATTCCGCGTCCGGGGTGTGGGTGGACGAGCACGGCGCGACCACCGTCCCCGGCTTGTACGCGGCAGGCGACCTCGCCTGCGTCCCCCACAACTACATGATCGGCGCATTCGTGTACGGCGACCTCGCCGGATCGCACGCCACCGGCACCCTGCCCGACGTCGAGGCGCCGACCGCGCTGCCCGCAGAGCAGCTGGCCGCCGCGCACGAGCTGATCTACCGGCCGCTGCGCAACCCGGACGGGCCGCCGCAGCCGCAGGTCGAGTACAAGCTGCGCCGCTTCGTCAACGACTATGTCGCGCCGCCGAAGACGGCGACGAAGCTGTCGATCGCCGTCGAGACGTTCGAACGGATGGCAGGGGAGATCGCCGGGATGGGCGCGACCACCCCGCACGAACTGATGCGCTGCGCGGAGGTCACGTTCATCCGGGACTGCGCGGAAATGGCGTCCCGCAGCTCCCTCACCAGAACCGAAAGTCGCTGGGGGCTCTACCACGAACGGGCGGACCTCCCGGAGCAGCGGGACGACGAATGGGGATACCACCTGAATCTGCGGCGCGGCGAGAACGGCGACATGGAATTCCTCAAGCGCCCCGTCGAGCCGTACTTCGTGCCGGTGCCCGGACTCGATTCCCTTCCGCCGGTGGACCGGACGGTCGTACCCGTCGCGCAGCCGCCACTGGTCGGGGGGCGTGCCCCGGTGGAGGAGCGCTCGCGCATCGCCGCGCCGGTCCGGCAGGAGCCGTCGTCACCGGCCATCGTCGCGGTCCTCGGACTCGACGCGCCGAGCGTCGCCGAGCTTGCACCGTATCTGGGCGACGCCGACCCGCAGGTCCGCGTCACGGCACTCTCGGTGCTGACGGAAGGAACCCCCGACGGATTCGGGACGGCCCTCGTCGACGCCCTCGGCGACGGTGCGGTGACGGTGCGCCGCGCTGCCGCCGACGGCCTGCGCGAACTCGTCGAGGTGCTGCCGTCCGCCGACGGACTGGCCGACCACCTGGGGTCGGGTGACGCCGTGGTCCGGTCCGCCGTGGTCGACGTTCTGCGCGCGTTGCACGCCGGTTCGGCGGAGCAGTTCCTGACGGCGCTGTCCGACGGTGATCACCACGTCCGGATCGAAGCGGTGCGGGCGCTGGTGTCGCTGGACCGGTGGGAGTCGGTGGCGGCGGGCGCGCACGACGAGAACCGGGAAGTGCGGATCACCGTCGCGCACGGCCTGGCCACCATCGGGCTCGGCGGTGTCGACACCGTGCGCTCACTGGCCGGCGACCGCGATCCGCTGGTACGCGCCGCCGCGCTCACGGCGTTCGCGAGTCTGGGCTGCACCGGCGACGACGTGACCCTTGCGACGCCGGCGCTGCGGGAGTCGGCCTGGCAGATCCGGCAGGGCGCTGCGCGGGCACTCGCCGGAGCGGACCCCGAGGTCGCGGTGCCCGCGCTGGCGGACGCCCTGACGGATGCGCACCTCGATGTGCGCAAGGCCGCCGTCCTCGCACTCGGCCGGTGGCCGGGCGACCGCGCCGCCGTCGGCGCGCTCACCACTGCGCTCGAGGACACGGACGCCGACGTGCGGGCGTACGCCCGCCAGGCGCTCGCCGCCGCCGATCACGTCCCCGTGCCCTGAGCAGGTGAGTGGCAATGTGTGCCGGGGCACACATTGCCACTCACCTCCGGGTCAGACGCTCGCGACGCCCGGTGCCAGGAACCGCTTGCCGTTGACGGCCTCGGACGTGCCGGTGCGGTCCAGGTACGGCGTGATACCACCGTTCCAGAAGCCGAACCCGCCGCCCAGGATCAGGCAGAGGTCGATGTCCTCGGCCGCGGCGACGACACCCTCGTCGAGCATGATCTGGATCTCTTCGGCGAACGCGCGACGCGTGCGATCCAGAACCTCTTCGGACGTGGACGCCTTGTCGCCCTGCTTCCACAGTTCGGCGACCTCGGGGTCGACGACCTGCTTGCCGTCGGCGCCGTAGCTCCACACCGCCGACTTCTTGGCCTCGACCAGCGCCTCGAGTCCGGGGGAGTTGTGGAAGCGCTCGGGGTACGCCTCGGCGAGGGTCTCACCGGTGTGCAGCGCGACCGCAGGCCCGACGAGGGCCAGCAGGGTGAACGGGGTCATCGGCATGCCGAGTTCGGCGATGGCGTTGTCGGCCACCTCGAACGGGGTGCCCTCGTCGACCGCGTTCATGACCTCACCGAGGGTGCGGATCAGGAGTCGGTTGAAGACGAACCCGGGCAGGTCGGCGGAACCGACGGCCGACTTCTTGAGCGCCTTGGCGGTGGCGAATGCCGTTGCCAGCGTGGCGTCGTCGGTCTTCTCGCCCTTGATGACCTCGAGCAGGGGCAGCACGGCGACCGGGTTGAAGAAGTGGAAGCCGACCACCCGCTCGGGGTGCTTCAGGTCCGCGGCCATCTTGGTGATCGACAGCGAGGACGTGTTCGTCGCCAGGATGGTCTCGGGGGCGACGTGCTCCTCGAGTTCCGCGAAGATCTTCTTCTTTAGATCGAGGTTCTCGAACACGGCCTCGATCACGAAGTCGGTCTTCGCGAACGCGGCCTTGTCCAGCGAGCCGGACACGAGACCCTTGAGGCGGTTCGCCGCGTCCGGCGACAACCGGCCCTTGCCCTGCAGCTTGTCGATCTCGCCGTGGACGTAGCCGACACCCTTGTCGATGCGCTCCTGGTCGATGTCGGTGAGGATGACCGGCACCTTGAGCTGGCGGACGAACAGCATCGCGAGCTGGCTGGCCATCAATCCGGCACCGACGATGCCGACACCGGTCACCTTGCGGGCGAGGGACTTGTCCGGTGCGCCGGCGGGACGCTTGGCGCGCTTGTTCACCAGGTCGAACGCGTACAGGCCTGCGCGGAGCTCGTCCGCGAGCAGCAGATCGGCGAGCGCCTCGTCCTCGGCGGCGAAGCCCTTGTCGAGCGACGCGGGATCGGTGAGATCGGTGGTCCGGGCCAGCTCGAGGAGCTCGACGGCCTTGACCGGTCCGGGGGCGTTGTTCTTGGTCTTGCCCTCGACGACGGCCTTCGCGCGGGCGATCGCGTCGTCCCAGCCCTTGCCCCGGTCGATCTCGGGACGCGTGGGGGTGATCTCGCCGGCCAGGACCTGCGCGGCCCAGGCGAACGACTGCTCGAGGAAGTCGGCCGAACCGAACACCGCGTCGACGACGCCGAGTTCGAGGGCCTTCTTCGGGGTGAGCGTCTTGTTCTGGTTCAGCGCGTTCTCGAGGACGACGGTGACCGCGTTCGAGGGGCCGATGAGGTTGGGCAGCAACTGCGTTCCGCCCCAGCCCGGCACCAGTCCGAGGAACGTCTCGGGCAGACCCAGGGCGCCCGCGCTCTCGGATGCGGTGCGGTAGTGGCTGTGCAGCGCGACCTCGAGTCCGCCGCCGAGTGCGACGCCGTTGACGAACGCGAACGTCGGCACGGACGATTCGCGCAGCCGGCGGAACACCTTGTGGCCGAGCCGGCCGAGTTCGAGCGCCTGGTCACGGTTCGTGATGCTCGGAACACCCTTGAGGTCCGCGCCGGCGGCGAAGATGAAGGGCTTGCCGGTGATCGCGATCGCGACGGGATGGGCCGCGAACGCCTCGTCCAGTGCGGCGTCGAGCGCCTTCAGGCCGCCCGGGCCGAACGACGAAGGCTTGGTGTGGTCGAAACCGTTGTCGAGGGTGATCAGCGCGACCGGGCCCTCGATGCCGGGTACGGCGACGATCTTGGTGTACGCGTTGGTCACGACCTCGTCGGCGAATGCCGTTGCAATGTCGGTCATCTACTTGGCTCCATCGAAGTTCGGGTTCTCCCAGATCACGGTTCCGCCCATGCCCAGACCGATGCACATGGTGGTCAGGCCGTAACGGACGTCGGGGCGCTGGGCGAATTGGCGGGACAGCTGGGTCATCAGGCGGACACCGGAGGACGCGAGGGGGTGGCCGCACGCGATGGCGCCGCCCCACTGGTTGACGCGCGGATCGTCGTCGGCGATGCCGTAGTGCTCGAGGAACGCGAGGACCTGGACGGCGAAGGCCTCGTTGATCTCGAACAGACCGATGTCCTCGATCTTCAGGCCGGTGCGGGCAAGCAGCTTCTCGGTGGCCGGCACCGGGCCGATGCCCATGACTGCGGGGTCGACGCCCTGGAACGCGAATCCGACCATGCGCATGCCGATCGGCAGTCCGAGTTCGAGCGCGGTGTCCTCACCGGCGAGGAGGGCGGCGGTCGCACCGTCGTTCAGACCGGCCGCGTTACCCGCGGTGATCCGACCCGCGGGACGGAACGGCGTCTTCAGCTTGCCGAGGTCCTCGAGCGTGGTGCCCGGACGCGGCGGCTCGTCCTCGGTGGCCAGCCCCCAGCCGGCGGCGGAGCGGGTGGCGACGGGCACGAGGGTGTCGGCGATGAAGCCGGCCTTGCGGGCGGCCTCGTACTTGTTCTGGCTCGCGACGGCGTACGCGTCGGTGCGGTCCTTGGTGATGGTCGGGAACCGGTCGTGCAGGTTCTCGGCCGTGTTGCCCATGACGAGCGCGCTGGGGTCGACGAGGCGATCGGCGAGGAACCGGGGGTTCGGGTCTGCGCCCTCGCCCATCGGGTGACGGCCCATGTGCTCGACGCCGCCGGCGATCACCACGTCGTACTGGCCGAAGCCGATGCCCGACGCGGTGGTGGTGACGGACGTCATGGCACCGGCACACATGCGGTCGATGGCGAAACCGGGGACGGTCTCGGGAAGTCCGGCCAGGATCGCGGAGGTGCGGCCGATGGTGAGACCCTGATCGCCCGTCTGCGTGGTCGCGGCGATGGCGACCTCGTCGATGCGCGCGGGGTCGAGCTGCGGATTACGGCGAAGCAGCTCGCGGATGGTCTTGACGACGAGGTCGTCCGCGCGGGTCTCCGCGTAGATGCCCTTGGGGCCGGCCTTGCCGAACGGAGTGCGGATGCCGTCGACGAACACGACGTTGCGTTGAGTTGTGGTGGATGGAGCCACGCGAATTCCTCCTGATGGAGCAGTTTGGTTCCGGATCACGGCCAGGCGTCCGGCCTCCAGACCAGCGTACCCCTATCGTTACTCGCGGGTAACTTAATGGGTACCTCATCGGGAATTCACGCGCTCACCCCGCGTGTCGGTGCTGTCGGTCAGGTGCCGCCGGAGCCCTTCTGCTCGGCGGCGGAGAGCAGTGCGCTCGCCAGCGCGGGCACGGTCAGCGTCCGCTGCCAGGGGCGGGCACCGCCCGCGTCGAGCACCCGGTCGATCGCCGTCTCGACCTCGCCGTCCTCGGGGGCCGACCAGTCCCAGCACAACCTGCGGACGAGTTCCGGGGTCACCAGGTTCTCCACCGGCACCGACACCTCCGCGCCGAGGGCGGCCAGCGCGGCGCGGGCAGCCGTCAGCCGTTCGGCGGCCTCGGGGTCGTGTCGCGCCCACCGGCTCGCCGGCGGCGGTCCCGTGAACGGCGGGGTCTTCGGAGGAAGTGCGGTGTCCGGCAGTGCCCGGGCATCCTCGAGCGCCTGCAGCCAGATCCGGGAGTGCCGCCGCTGGCGGGGACCGCCGAACACGGGCAGCGCCCGGAGCGCCTCGATGCTCCGGGGGTCCTTGGTCGCCGCGTCGATGATCGCCGAATCCGGCAGGACCCGGCTGGGGGAGACGTCCCGTTTGCGGGCGAGGTCCTCGCGGGCCTGCCACAGGGAGCGTGCCGCGGCGAGTTGCCGCTGCGTCTTCAGCGACGTGATGTGCGACGTCCGCCGCCAGCGGTCGGCCTTGGGCTTCGGTGGCCCCGCGAGCCGGATGTGCTCGAACTCCTGTGCAGCCCACCCGCTCTTGCCCTGCTCGTCGAGTTCCGCGGCCATCACGTTCCGCAACTCGACCAGAACCTCGACGTCGAGGGCTGCGTAGTTCAGCCAGGAATCGGGCAGCGGCCGCTTCGACCAGTCGGCGGCGCCGTGGCCCTTCCGGAGTTCGAGGCCCAGCGTCCGCTCGACGATCGCGGCGAGACCGACCCGTTCGAACCCGGCGAGGCGCCCCGCCAGTTCGGTGTCGAACAGGGTCGCCGGCGCCAGACCGATCTCCGCGAGCCCCGGCAGATCCTGGTCGGCGGAGTGCAGGATCCACTCCAGCGGATTGATCACCTCCGCCAGCGGGGCGAGATCGGCGGCGGTGGGGATCGGGTCGAGGAGCACCGTGCCCGCACCCTCCCGGCGCAGCTGCACGAGATACGCCCGCGCCGAATAGCGGAAGCCGGACGCCCGCTCGGCGTCGACCGCCAGCGGCCCGGTGCCCTCGCTCAGCGCGGCCGCGGCCTTCGCGACACCCTCCGCCGTGGTCACGACGTCGGGCACGCCGTCCCGGGGTGCGAGCAGGGGAACGATCTGCCGGCCGGGCTCTTCGGCGGGGCCGGGTGACGAGGCGTCGTCGGTGACTTCGGACATGACAGCTGACTCTACGTCGCTTCGGGATTCCCGCAGCGCACCGGCGGGTTCACGTCCGGTTCCCCGCGGCCGCGACGAGCTCGTCCAACGCCGCGGGAAACGCGTCGACGAGGTCCCAGAGGTGGGGTGCCAGTTCCGGGCAGCTCATCAGGCCGACGTCGAGCTGACCGTTCAGTGACATCACCGTCACGTTGAGCCCGGCGCCGTGGAAGATCGGTCCCAGCGGATACATCGCCTTGATCAGCGCGCCCAGGAAGTACAGCGGGACCGACGGTCCGGGCACGTTGGAGATGACCAGGTTGTGGACCACCGGATGCCGCTCCGCCAGGCCGAGGGTCGAGTAGAGGCGCATGGCGGTGCCGAACACAGCCTGCCCGGCGAACTGGGACCAATCCTGCAGCAGGCTCGCGCCGAGGGTTTCGTTGTGTTCCTTCGAGGTCGAGTTGTGTTCGCCGATCGCCAGCAGGCGTTCGGCCGGATCCTCGATCTGGGTGCCGAGCTGGGTGAACATGCCCGACACCTGGTTGGTGCCCGGGCGGTCCGACTTTCCGTGTACCGACACCGGGACGATGGCGACGAGCGACTTGTCGGGCAGCTCCCGGCGGTGCTGCAGGTACTTCCGCAGCGCGCCCGAGCACAGCGCGAGCACCACGTCGTTGACCTTGACGTCGAACGCGTCCTTGACCGTCTTGACCTTCTCGAGGTCGAGCTGGGTGAACGCGAGATTGCGGTGACTGGTCAACGTGCCGTTCAGGGACGTGCGCGGCGCGGTGAACGGTGCGGGCATCGCCTCGCCGCGGCGGGCCCGGCCGATCCAGCGGGGTAGCAGAGTCAGGCTCTGCGGGACGATCCTGAGGAGTTTCGCGGGCCGGGACGCGACCGCGAGCAGCCCGCCCACGGCGATGTCGAGTGTGCTCGCCTGCCCCGCGCTCTCGGCGGAGTCGTCGGGGTCTGGGCGTGGTGCGTCCGGTTCGAGGCCGCACAGCTGGGCCATCATGTTGGCGCCGGTGATGCCGTCGACCCCGGCGTGGTGCATCTTCGACATCACGGCGACGGAACCGTCCTCGAGGCCCTCGATCACCCACATCTCCCACAGCGGCCGGGCACGGTCGAGGGGAATGCCTGCGATGTCGCCGCACAGCTCGGCCAGCTCGTCGCGGCCGCCGGGAGCGGGGAGCGCGACACGATGGCAGTGCCGGTCGATGTCGAAGTCGGTGTCCTCGACCCACACGGGGTGGTCGAGGTTGAACTTCGAGTCCTGCAGCTTGCGCCGGAACGAGGGAATCGCCTCGGTGCGCGCGCCGAGCTCCGCCTTGAGCTGGGCGAACGTGTAGCCGCCCGGAACCGTCGAGACGTCGAGGATGATGACTCCGCAGACGTGGAGGAGTTGCGTCGACGTTTCGAGATAGAGGAAGGACGCGTCGAGACCGCTGAGTCGCTGCATGGTCCGATACTAGAACACGTTCTAGAAGTAGGTCCATCGAATCATGGAACTGCGAGGTCGACGGCGCCCGGCCCCGGGTGATGGCCCACCGCCTCGTTCTCGATCCGGCGCCCGCGGGCCGGGGCGGGCAACCGATCGATTAGAACATGTTCTACGGTTGGGGGTATGACCCGAGGCTTCGTTCTCCGGCAGGCCGTCGGCGCCGCACTCGCCGCCAACGCCCTGCGTCCCCTGCCCGGTGCGCCCACGTCGGTGGTCGCGTTCTTCTCGGGGTGGCTCACTACCGAACTCGCGCCGCACCTCCTCGCCGTGACCGCGGCCGACGCCGCCCAGCACGCCGCGCGTCACGGAACACGGACCCGAAGCGACCGCATCGGGCTGGCGCTGGCCGCCGCATCCGCCGCCGGGCTCGCCGCCGTGATCGCCACCGGCCGGGGCGCCGGAGCGGAAGCCGAATCCGCTCTCGTCGAGACGCTCGGCGAGAACTACACCGACCGCGACACTGCCATCGAACACCCGGGGCGACCCGTGTGGCGGCAACTCCTCAACCCGTTCTGGATGCGCAACAAGGCGGTCACCCGGGTCCGCAACCTCGCGTACGGGCCGGGCGGGCGCCGGGCCCGCCTCGACATCTATCACCGGCAGGATGTGCCGTCGAAGAGTCCGGTCCTCCTGCAGATCCACGGCGGGGGATGGGTGATCGGGAACAAGGATCAACAGGGTCTGCCGCTCATGCTGGAGATGGCCTCGCGGGGGTGGGTGTGCGCGGCCGTCAACTACCCGCTGTCGCCGAAGGCGAAGTGGCCCGAACACCTGATCGCGATCAAGCAGGCCCTGGCCTGGCTCCGGGAGCACGTCGAGGAATACGGCGGCAACCCCGACTTCATCGCCGTCACAGGTGGTTCCGCGGGCGGCCACCTCGCCGCCATGGTGGGACTCACCGCGAACGACAGCCACCTGCAGCCGGGGTTCGAGGACGTCGACACCTCGGTCCAGGCGTGTGTCCCGTACTACGGGGTCTACGACTTCGCCGGTGACACCGGCATCAAGGCCGTCCTCCAGCGCGTGCACTCCGGACTGATGCCGATGGTGCTCGGCAAGCAGGCCACGTTCCCCGACGACTACCGGGCCGCGTCGCCGCTGGCGCACCTGCGGGCGGACGCACCGCCGTTCTTCGTGATCCACGGCACGAGCGATTCGCTCATTCCCGTCGCCGAGGCGCGGATCTTCGTCGACGAACTCCGGCAGGTGTCCGACAACCCCGTCGTCTACGCGGAATTGAAGGGCGCGCAGCACGCGTTCGACGTGTTCCCCTCGATCCGCAGCATCTCCGTCACCCAGGCGGTCGGACGATTCCTGGAATGGTCGCGCAGCGCCACCACCGACGTGCCCTCGGCGGGCACCGAATCGGCCTGACTACTCGTCGCCCAGCGTCCGCAGCTGCGACACCCCGGCGGGTGGCAGACCGGCCGCATACGCCAGTACCTCGCAGAACGCCTCGACGTGCGTGGCCAGTTCGACCGACGTCGCCGTCCACGACGCGCGCAGTTCCAGCTGATGCGCATGCGGGGGACCGGCGATGTCGCCGTAGCGCACCGACGTCGTCGCGGTCACCGTCCCGCCGAGCGCGTTGAGCGGTTCGTGGCGCGATTCGAGTGCGTCGACGAGCCAGCTCCACGCCACCTCGGGAAGCAGGGGGTCGGACGCCACGGCGGCGTCGAGGTCGGCCTGAATGTAGGCGACCAGCCTCATGGTGCCGTTCCAGGCCTCGTCGCCCTCGGGGTCGAACAGGAGGATCAATCTGCCGAACGCGTCACCCTCGCTCTGTTCGGCGACGACCCCGGTGTCCTCGTGCACGACCTCTGCGCCGACGGCGTAGCTGTACGGCGCGAGCCGTTGCGGGGGCCGGATGGGGCCCAGCTCGATGTCCGCGCGAACCTGCGCGGAATTCATCGCTTCGACCGCGGCGCGGAACTCGGCCGGTTCGGCGGGCGATCCCGAAGTCGTCACAGCTCGGGACGTTAGACCCGGACCCCCACATCTCGTCGGAGGCGCGCCGAGCAGGGCCGATCGGCGGCGGAGTCCCGGCATGGCAGCATGAGAGCTGCCGAAATTCGAGCAGGCAGAGAGCGCGAGGACCGATGAGCGGGTTGGAAAGCACCAATGCAGGCATGAGTGAACGGGCGACGTACGCCGCGAGGCGGGTGCTCCCCGACGCACCCCTCCTGGCGGCCGCGGAAGGCCGTACCCCCGGCCGTCGCCCGGTGTGGTTCATGCGGCAGGCGGGCCGCTCGCTTCCCGAGTACCGCGAGATCCGGTCGGGGATCGGCATGCTCGAGTCGTGCTTCGATCCGGCACTGGTCTGCGAGATCACCATGCAGCCCGTGCGCCGGCACGGCGTCGACGCCGCGATCCTGTTCTCCGACATCGTGGTGCCGCTCAAGGCCGCAGGCATCGATCTCGACATCGTCGCCGGCACCGGTCCCGTCGTCGCGAACCCGGTCCGGTCGATCGCGGACGTCGCCGCCCTGCCGCGCCTCGTACCCGAGGAAGTCGGCGCCGTCGCGCAGGCCGTGCAGCTGCTCACCGCGGAACTCGGCTCGACGCCGCTGATCGGCTTCGCCGGAGCCCCGTTCACTCTCGCCTCGTACCTGGTCGAGGGCGGTCCGAGCCGCAATCACGAGCGCACGAAGGCGCTCATGCACTCCGACCCCCGGACGTGGCACGCGCTGCTCGGCACCCTGGCCGATACCACCATCACCTTCCTGCAGACCCAGTTGCGCGCCGGCGTCGACGCGATCCAGCTGTTCGACTCGTGGGCCGGCGCGCTGTCCCTCGCCGAGTACCGGGAATTCGTGCTGCCCCACTCCGAGCGGGTGTTCGCCGAGGTGGAGAGCGCGAAGGTGCCGCGCATCCACTTCGGCGTCGGAACCGGCGAACTGCTCGGCGCGATGGGCGAAGCGGGCGCCGACGTGGTGGGCGTCGACTGGCGCATCCCCCTGGACGTGGCAGCGCGCCGGGTCGGCCCGGGCAAGGCGCTCCAGGGCAACCTCGACCCCGCGGTGCTGTTCGCCGGACCGGCGGCGGTCGAGAAGCAGGTCCGCCGCATCACCGCGGAAGCGGACGCCGCCCTCGCCGCCGGCGCCACGGGACACATCTTCAACCTCGGGCACGGCGTCCTGCCCGACACCGACCCGGGCGCGCTGACCGCGCTGGTCGAGCTGGTGCATTCACTGTGACCGGGTCGTCGCCGAAGGTTCTCGTCGTCGGCGGCGGCATCTCCGGGCTCGTTGCCGCGTACCGCCTGCGGCAGCGGCTCGGCGCCGATGCCCGGATCGTCCTCGCCGACGGCGCGGAGCGGCTCGGCGGCAAGCTGCGCACGGTGGACCTGGCGGGGGAGCCCGTCGACGTCGGGGCGGAAGCCTTCATCGCGCGGCGCCCGGAACTGCCCGCCCTGCTCGGTGAACTCGGCCTCTCCGACCAGCTGGTGCATCCGGCGGGACTGCGGCCGCTCATCTGGTCCGAGGACGCGCTGCACCCGCTGCCGGCCGGCACCCTCATGGGGATACCCGCGGACGGGAACAGTCTGCGCGGTCTCGTCGACGACCGGACACTCGCGCGGGTGGCGGGGGAGCGGACGGTGCCCCTCGACTGGACACCGGGTGCGGACATCGCCGTCGGTGCACTGGTCGGCGACCGGTTCGGCGCGCAGGTGGTCCAGCGGTCGGTGGATCCGCTTCTCGGAGGGGTCTATTCGGGTCTGGCGGACACGATCGGCGTCCGCGCCGCGCTCCCCACGCTCGCGGCGGCGCTCGACCGCGGCGCCACGAGCCTGTCCGCGGCGGTGGCGGACGCCCTCCCCGCCCCGACCCCCGGGCCGGTGTTCGGGGCGCTGCGCGACGGCTACGGCGTCCTGCTGCGCGCCCTGACGGAGGCCGCGTCGGCGGAGATCGTGCACGAACGGATCCGGACACTCGCCCGGGACGGCGACGGCTGGTCGGCGGAACCGGTGGGCCCCGTCGACGGGGTCGTGCTCGCCGTGCCCGCCCCGCAGCTCGCCGACCTGCTCGCCGGCATCGCCCCCCGCGCGTCGGCGGCCGCCGCGGACATCCCGCTGGCCTCGTCGGCGGTCGTCGCGCTGGCGCTGCCGGTCCGGGTCGACCTCCCGCAGAACTCCGGGATCCTCGTCGCCACCGACGCCGCGCTCGGCGCGAAGGCGTTCACCCTGTCGAGTCGCAAGTGGCCGCACCTCGCCGAGCGGGAGGTGACCCTCGTCCGGGCGTCCTTCGGACGGTTCGGCGACGCCGCCGTCGTCGACGCACCCGACGACGAGCTGATCGCCGCGGCCCGGCGGGACCTCGCGACCGTCACCGGGGTGTCCGCGGAACCCGCCGCGGTGCACGTCCAGCGCTGGCACGGCGGCCTGCCGCAGTACGGTCCCGGCCATCTCGGGCGGGTGGCGGTGATCGAGCAGGAAGTCGCAGGTCTGGACGGTCTCGAGGTGTCCGGGGCGCTGCTGCACGGGGTGGGTGTTCCCGCGTGTGTGGCCGCTGCGACGACGGCGGCTGCACGGCTCGCCGGGCGAGTGGCACGATAGACGCATGGCACGCCTCGACTTCGACGCATTGAACTCTGAAATCCGTTACCTCATGTTCTCGGTGTTCCAGGTGGAACCCGGTGTTCTCGGGGACGACCGGGAAGCTGTGATCAAGGAGGCGCGGATCTTCTTCGAAGGTCAGGCGGAGAAGGGTGTCGTGGTGCGCGGGCTCTACGACGTGGCCGGCCTGCGTGCCGACGCCGACTTCATGATCTGGACGCACTCGGCGAGCATCGAAGCCCTTCAGGCCACGTACGCCGACTTCCGCCGCACCACCGCCCTGGGCCGCGCGAGCAAGCCGGTGTGGAGCAACGTCGCGTGCCACCGTCCCGCCGAGTTCAACAAGAGCCACATTCCGGCGTTCCTGGCCGGTGAGGACCCGGGCAACTACATCTGCGTGTACCCGTTCGTCCGGTCCTACGAGTGGTACCTGCTGCCCGACGACGAGCGGCGCAAGATGCTCGCCGACCACGGCATGGCGGCCCGCACGTACAAGGACGTCCGCGCCAACACCGTGCCCTCGTTCGCACTCGGCGACTACGAGTGGATTCTCGCGTTCGAGGCGCCGGAGCTGTACCGCATCGTCGATCTCATGCGCGACCTGCGCGCCACCGAGGCCCGTCTGCACGTCCGCGAAGAGGTGCCGTTCTTCACCGGCCCGCGGGTGGATGTGGAGAAGCTGATCACCGCTCTGCCGTGATCTGACGCAGCACCGATGAATGACGCCGACGGGGCTCGCACCGCGCCCCGCTACCAGCACATGTCGCACTGGGGCATGTTCGAGGCCGAGGTCGCCGACGGCGACGTCGTCGCCGCCCACCCGTACACCGGTGACGCGAACCCGTCACCGGTGCTGGGCAACATCGCCGGGTCGGTCCGCAGCAAGGCGCGGATCACCGGCCCGGTGGTGCGCCGCGGGTGGCTCGACAACGGCCCAGGACCCAGCGGTTCCCGAGGGGCCGACGAGTTCGTGTCGGTCGACTGGGAAGAGCTGACGCAGCGGCTCGCGAACGAACTGCGCAGGGTCGTCGACACGCACGGCAACAGCGCGATCTACGGCGGTTCGTACGGCTGGGCCAGCGCGGGACGGTTCCACCACGCCCAGAGTCAGGTCCACCGGTTCCTGAACACCCTCGGTGGCTACACCCGTTCGGTGCACAGCTACTCGCTGGGCGCGACGGGCGTCATCATGCCCCGGGTGGTGGGCACCCACTGGAAGATGTTCGCCCGCTCCACGTCCTGGAAGGTCATCGCCGAGCACACCGATCTCATGGTGTGCTTCGGTGGCGTCCCCCTCAAGAACACCGGCGTCAATCACGGCGGGACCAGCGACCACCCCACCCGCGACGCACTCGACGCCCTCCGGCGCCGCGGTGGGTCCGTCGTGTCGTTCAGTCCGCTGCGCGACGACGTGCACGGCGCCGCCGAACGGCACGCCCCGGTGCCCGGCACCGATGTCGCGATCATGCTCGCCCTCGCGTACGTCCTCGCGACGGAAGACCTGCACGACATGGCATTCCTGGGCAGCCACTGCGTCGGCTACGACCGCTTCGAGGACTACCTCCTCGGGCGCTCCGACGGCGTACCGAAGTCGCCCGCGTGGGCCGAGCAGATCTCCGGCGTCGCCGCCGCGGACCTGGTGGCCCTCGCCCGGCGGATGGCGGCGGGCAGGACGATGGTGACCGTCACGTGGTCGCTGCAGAGGGTCCGGCACGGTGAGCAGGCCCCGTGGATGGGGGTCACCCTCGCCGCGATGCTGGGCCAGATCGGCCTTCCCGGTGGTGGTTTCGGCCACGGCTACGGTTCCATGAACGAGCCCGGGCTCGCCCCCGTCCCGTACCCGCTGCCCACGCTTCCCCAGGGGCTGAACCCCGTCCGCGACTTCATCCCCGTGGCCGCGATCTCCGACATGCTCCTGAACCCCGGCGCACCGTTCGACTACGACGGTCAGCGGCTGACGTACCCGGACATCAAGATGCTGTACTGGGCGGGCGGCAACCCGTTCCACCACCATCAGGACATTCCCCGGCTGCGCCGGGCGCTGGCCCGTCCCGACACGATCGTGGTCCACGACCCCTACTGGACGCCGATGGCCCGGCACGCGGACATCGTCGTGCCGTCCACCACGTCGCTCGAGCGGGCCGATATCAGCTGCACCCGCAACGACCCGCTGCTCGTCGCCATGCACGCCGCCGTCGGGCCGTACGCCGACGCGCAGGACGACTACGACACGTTCGCCGCCGTCGCCCGGAAACTGGGTGTCGGGGAGAAGTTCACCGAGGGCCGCTCGTCCGAGCAGTGGCTCGAGCACCTGTACGGGCAGTGGCGGGACTTCGTCCGCGCGGACGGCGGCCCCGCCCCGAGTTTCGACGACTTCTGGACGCAGGGCCACGTGCGGATGCGGACCGAGGACGACCTGATCCTGTTCGGCGACTTCCGGGCCGATCCGGTGAAATTCCCCCTGGCCACCCCGAGCGGGCGGATCGAGATCTTCTCCGCCGACATCGACGGATTCGGCTACGACGACTGCGCCGGACACCCACGCTGGTACGAGCCCGAGGAATGGCTGGGCGGCCGCCGGGCACGGCAGTTCCCGCTGCATCTGATCGCCAACCAGCCGCGTACCCGACTGCACAGCCAACTCGACCACGGCAGCACCAGCCAGAAATCGAAGATCCGGGGCCGCGAACCGCTGCGAATCCATCCGGATGACGCCACCGATCGCGGACTCACCGCCGGCGACGTCGTCCGCGTGTTCAACGACCGCGGCGCCTGCCTCGCCGGCGTGGTGGTGGACGACGGTGTCCGCCGCGGTGTGGTTCAGCTGTCGACGGGAGCCTGGTACGACCCTCTCGACGCCACCGACCCGGATTCCCTCTGCGTGCACGGGAACCCCAACGTGCTGACACCGGACGTGGGCACGTCGTCACTCGCCCACGGCTGCACGGGCCAGCACGTGCTCGTCGAGATCGAACGCTACGAGGGCGAGCTACCGCCGATCCGGGCGTTCGATCCACCGACGATCATTCGCCGGTCGGTTCCAGGGTCAGCGAGATCGAATTGATGCAGTACCGCTGATCGGTGGGGGTGGGGTAGCCCTCGCCCTCGAAGACGTGGCCCAGGTGGCTGTGGCACGTCCCGCACACCACCTCGACGCGGCGCATACCCAGCGACGTGTCCTCGCGGAGGACGACGGCGTCCGAGTCGGCCGGATCGAAGAACGACGGCCACCCACAATGCGATTCGAACTTCTCCGCGCTGCGGAACAGCTCGGCGCCACAGGCCCGGCAGTGGTAGACGCCTTCCGTCTTGGTGTCGGTGTACTCGCCGACGAAGGGGCGCTCGGTACCGGCCTGGCGCAGCACCGCGTACTCCTCGGGAGTCAGTTTCTCGCGCCACTCGCTGTCGGAGAGAGCAACCTTCGGGGCGGACTGCGTGGGATCCTGCTGCTGCGAACTCATGGCTCCACGCTAATACGTTTCGCCGATTCCGGCCGCGACGCCCGGCGCGTGACGGGGGCCTACGTCTTGGCGGTGGCCGACTCGACCTGCGGCTGCTCGTCCGGTTCCGGTTCCCGCGGCGAGATGTCGGGAGCCTTCTCGTGCGGTTCGAGGAGGAACGCCGGATCGATGCCCCGGTCGAGTCGCCCCTCGCGCCGCGCCGAGACGTAGCGGACGGTCAGCACACCGAAGACCACGAGGAGCAGGAGGCTCCACCCCAGCGTGGTCTTCATGTACTCGGCGGTCCGGCCGGCCTCGATGAACCGGCTCGACAGCCAGCTGTCGTAACTCATGAACCCGTACACGGCCAGCCACGCAGGCCAGTTCCGCATCACCGAATTCTTCAGCACCACGGACATCAGGAGCGGGAACAGCATCATCGAGTAATACATCTGGCCCAGCGAGCCGAGAAGCCACGACGCCGTCAGCAGAACCCCGGACATGGTGACGACGAAGAACAGCTCGTCGTGGCGGTAGTAGCGGTAGAGCAGCCACAGGGAGCTGAGCACGATGGCGGTGAAGACACCGCGCAGAGCCCAGATCAGGGCGGTGGGGAGGCCGTAGTACTTGCCGTTGCCGACGATCGCGCTGTTGAAGTAGTCGCGCGACTCCATCAGGTACGGCACTGTGTGGCGCACGAAGTCCATCGGGTCCGCGGACAGCGGCCACGCCACGGCGGTGAGGATCAGGGGGATGCCGATCGCGGTGACGAACACCTTCCACTGTCCGCGCACCAGAGGCAGCAGCAGGAGTGGGGCGAGTATCGGTTTCACCGCGAACGTCAGCCCGATGGCGACACCGGACCACATGTCCTTGCGCTTCATCAACAACACGAGGAACGCGATCTCGCCGAGCAGGACCAGGCCGTTGATGTTGGTGAAGACGAGGGTGTTGGTGACGGTTTCGGACGAGAACGTGGCGAGCAGCAGGATCGGGGCCGCGATGGTGTTCAATCCCAGGCCGAACAGCCGCAGGAGCAGGTACAACGCGATCACGATGGCGATCGCGTTGGCGATGATGAACAACCACCGGGACTTCTCGGGGTCGATCACCGCGATCGGTGCCATCAGCAGTGTGCCGGACGGCGGATACAGATAATGCGGATCGACCCAGTTGAAGTTGGCGGTGTAGACGGGCCGCCCGTTGAGGAAGGCCAGCGCAGCGTTGTAGACCGGGCGGAAGTCGTCGGTGATGTACCCGTTGACCGCCTTGACGACCACTCGATGCAGCACTGTCATGACGGCGATCGGCCACAGCGCGAAGTTGATGACCTCGTTGGCAGTCCGCCCGGTGCGCGGTTCGAGTTGTCGAAGGAACACCACGGCACGGTACACCGAGAAGCTCTGACGTGCGGTCACGCACCCCCTGTGGGTGTCGGGCGGACCACCTCGGCTAGGCGGGGCAGGCGCTGCCGTCCGGGGGCAGCACGCCGTCCGCGACGTAGGTGACGATCGACTTCTGCGCGCAGTCCGAATGGGTGGCGGGGTGGCCGCTGCCGTGCCACGTCAACGTCGCCGTCGCGGCGCCCGCGCTCGACACGGCCCCGGTCACCGTCCCCACCCCGGCGTTCCCGACGACCGGGTCGGCGGTGCCGCTCAGCACCAGGACCGGCAGCGTCAGCTCGCCGGGCAGGGCGGGCGGCGCGGTCGCGGGCCACGAGGTGCACGTGAGCAGACCGACGGCGGCGTTCGGGCCGAACAGCGGGAACCGCTCGCCCCACAGCTTCTGCAGTTCGCGGACCCGGTCGGGTGCGGGCCACTGCTGGCCGTCCGTGCAGCGGGTGATGAACTGGCCGTCGCTCTCGTAGGCCGCCTCGGCCTGCGTGACCGCCGCGAGGATCGGCGCCGTGTTTCCGGCGAGGGCGGCGGACACCGCATCGGACAGGGTGCGGACGCGGCCCTGCTGGTCGCCGCCCGCCGCGGCGAGCGACCCGGACACCGCGGTGAGGAGGGCGTTCGCGGAGACCCGCGGGATCTGACCGTTCGCGGCGCGGGTGACGGCGTCGGTCATCGCGGCGCGGGGATCGGCGCCCAGGGAGCAGTTGAGGGCGATGCACTGGCGGGCGAACGAGTCGAACGCCGCCTCCTGACCCGCGACCTGCTGCTCGGTGGCGGTCGCGGCATCCACCGTGGTGACGGCGGGGGAGTCGAGGACGAGCCGGCCGACCCGATCGGGGTACTTGGCGGCGTAGCTGAGCGCGACGGCACTGCCGTTGCCGGTGGCGAGGATCCCGAGCGCATCGACGTCCCAGGTGCGGCGCAGCTCCTCGATGTCGTCGGCGGCGTGGGTGCTGTCGAACGCGAGTTCCTGCGGCTGCAGGTAGTCGGTGCACGCGATGGTGGCGTCGCGGCCCAGCGCGGTCACCTTGTCGACCTGGTCACCCGTCCCCGGGTCGAACTGCCCGAGATTCGCCAGGCTGCTGCGGAGCTCCGGGGTGAGGCATTCGATCTCCTGCGAGGAGGCGATCCCGCGGCGGTCCACCGCGACCACCGGTCGCGTCGACAGCAGCGATGTCAGACCGCCGGTGCTCAGCGCTGCGAGCGTCGCGGTCGACGACCGGTCCGATCCCGACGTGAGCACCAGCGGGGCCGCGTTCTCGGGGGTGTCGGCGAGCCGTGCCCGCATCGCACCCATCGTGAAGGAGCCGGGCAGGGTGCCGCTCTCGTCGACGGCCGACTCGTACGAGCCGCATTCGAAGACGAGCCCGGCCGGCGGTGTCGTTCCCGGGCCCAGGGCGCCGAGCGTGCTCTGCGTGCAGTCGGTCCACGCCAGATCGTTCTTCGGGGTCTGCAACACGGGCGGGGGAGCGTCGGTGTTCTCGGTCTCCGTCGCGGTGGGTTCGCTGCCGCCGCCCTCGCGTTCGACCGCCACGTGGGGCCGGTTGGACGGTCCGGCTCCGCACGCGCTGCACACCACGAGAACCATTGCGAGCAACACCGATCTGCGCATGGCGACCACCCTGCCAGGTTCCTCTACGGGCGGGGCAGCCGCACCCATCTGGTGAGGACGGTGCCGTCGGTGTCGGTGAGGATGTGCGCGGGGGTCATCGCGGTGACCCGGGTACTCGGCGAGGTGGCGACGCGACCCACGGTCCCGCCGACGAGCACGGGTGCCGTGGTCAGGCAGACCTCGTCGACGGCGTCGTCCGCAGTCAGCTGCCCGAACAGGCTCGGGCCGCCCTCGCAGAGCACCCGGCGCAGTCCGAGATCCTCGAGGGCGGCGATCAGCCCGTCGCCGGTGACCTGCCCCTCGCCGGCCGTCACGATCCGCGCACCCGCGTCGGCGAGAGCCCGGACCCGCGTCGGGTCGGCGTCCGTGCACGTGACGACGATCGGGGCCACCTCGGTGTCGGTGAACAGGCGTGAGTGCGGGTCGAGGTGGGCGCGAGCAGACACGACGGCGATCGGCGGGACCTCCTGCATCCCCGACGCCACCCGGCGTCGCCTGCCCTCCGCGCCGACGCGCGCCCCGCCGTAGTTCTCCGCCCGGACGGTTCCGGCTCCGACCAGCACGACGTCGGCCAACTCCCGCAGGGTTTCGAAGACCAGCCTGTCCGCGGGTGTGCCGAGCGCCCCGCTGACGCCGTCGACGGAGACGGCTCCGTCGATGCTGCTCACGAAGTTGACGCGCACCCAGGGCCGCGGCGTCTCCGCTGGGTAGGCATACAGGTCGCGCAGCGCGTTCGCGGTCGATTCACTGGACTCCTCCCGTGCGGGTGGACTGTCCGGTGTGAAAAATGTCGCAATATGTACACGGTGCATGTTGGTGATCACAACACGTGGATACCCTGCTTGTATGCATGCACGTCTTGTCGATCGTAGCCCCGTGGTACCGGCTGATCAGTTGGTAGCTCAGATGGTGCCCCCGGCCATGTTCGACGAGGTGAGCTTCGCGTCGTACATCCCCGATCCCGCAGAACCCAGCCAGGCCGCCGCGGTCCAGACGGCGGAGGAGTTCGCGAAGAAGGTCGTGAAGATCCGCAGTGGCGGGCGACGCGGCCTGTTCGGGAAGAAGACGCAGGCCACCGGTGCCGGTCTCTACCTCGACGGCGGCTTCGGTGTCGGTAAGACCCACCTTCTGGCGTCGATCTTCCACAGCGTCCCGTCGCCCAAGGCGTTCGGCACGTTCGTGGAGCTGACGCACGTCGTCGGTGCCCTCGGTTTCAACAAGGCCGTCGAGCAGTTGTCCGGCCACAGCGTCCTCTGCATCGACGAATTCGAACTCGACGACCCGGGCGACACCATGCTGGTGTCCCGCCTGCTGTCGGAATTGTCGGCGCGCGGCGTGTCCATCGTGGCGACGTCGAACACACTGCCCGGCCAGCTCGGCGAAGGCCGATTCGCCGCGCAGGACTTCCTGCGGGAGATCAAGAAGCTGGGCTCGATCTTCGAGACGATCCGCGTCGACGGACCCGACTACCGGCACCGCGACCTGCCGCCGGCCCCGGACCCGATCTCGTCGGAGGAGCTCGCCGAGCGCGCCGACAGCATCCCCGGCGCGACGCTCGACGACTTCGACGCGCTGTGCAAGCACCTCAGCACGCTGCACCCGTCCCGCTACAACAAGCTGGTCGAGGGCATTCCGGCCGTGTTCCTGGACGGCGTCCACCCCGCCGAGGACCAGTCGGTCGCGCTGCGCCTGGTGGTCCTCGCCGACCGCTTGTACGACGCGAGCATCCCGGTCACCGTGGCAGGGGCCAAGCTCGACGCGATCTTCACTCCCGAGATGCTGGCCGGCGGGTACCGGAAGAAGTACCTGCGTGCCACGTCGCGCCTGCTGGCGCTGTCGCGCTTCGAGGTCGCCGCGAGCTGACGCAGCTCGTCACAGTGCCCGCTGCATCACGAAGTCGTGGTGCAGCTGGGTGCCGACGAGGAAGGTCTTCGTTCCGACCTGCGTGAATCCGTGCTTCGCGTAGAAGCGCTGGGCGCGCACATTCTCCTGGTTGACGCCGAGCCACAGCCCGGCGCACCCCGCGGCGACGGCGCGTTCGACGATGGCGTCCATCAGCGCGGACGCGACGCCGGTCCCGTGGTTGCCGGGCAGCACGTACAGCTTGCTGATCTCGGTTGTCGGCCGGAGCGTCACGGCCCTGCCGACATCCGGATCGGCGGGCTCACCGTCGATCAGCATCGCGTAGCCGACGATCGCCCCGCCGTGGGTGACCTTCAGGACGGTGCGGTTCGGGTCGGTGAGGTATTCCGAGAACCGTTCGGCCGACAGCACGTCGTCGATGAAGGCGGCGATGTCGTCCTGTGTCGCCCCGGGCGGGCACGCGAGAGGGAACGTTGCCGCGGCGACGTCGGCGATCGCCTCGGAATCCCAGATCCCTGCCGGGTCTATTTCGACTGTCACAGCTGGTCCACCGCGTCCTTCGCTTCCCGAAGTGTCATTCCCGTACTGTCCCGCAGCAGGGTGATCGCCGCAACGGTCTTGCCCTCGCTCTTGAGGTCGCGGAGCGTGCCCTCGATCGGCGACGTGTCTCCGCAGGAGCGGATTCCGGCGGGGACCGGCCGGGCTTGGAGCCGGCCGTACTCGACCGTGGCCTTCGCGTGCCGCACGCCGATCCCGTCCCGCGCGACGAGAATCTTGATCGCCTCGATCGTCCTGCCCCGGTCGAGCAGACACGTCACCTCGTCCCGGACGGCGTCGTCGAGGTGTCGCCACGTCGATGCGGGATGCAGGTCGTGTGGGGTGTGTGAGCCGCCACGAGCGGATCGTGACGAGACCAGAACTGCGACGTAGACGATCGCCACGGCGATCACGAACCATCCCCAAGTCGGCATGTCCTAAGTAGAACATCTGCCGTCAGTCGCGATCCGGGGCGCACTCGGATTGCTTGTCCCGGTCCCGGTCCCGGTCCGGGGCGAACGCGGGGGCGAGCAGGACGAGCCCCACCGCGAACAGGAGCGGGACCACGAACCCGATCCGCAGGCTGGTCGCCGCGGCGACGCCGCCGACTATCGCGCCGCCCACGAGGGTGCCCACGTAGTTGAACAGGTTGATCCGCGCCACGACGTCGTCCACCTGGCCGGAGGGTGCCAGCCGCCCGGCGGCACTGAAACACAGGGGAGCGACGACCGGCACGCCGAGGCCCACGACGAGGAATCCGGCAATCGCGACGACCGACGACGGGGCGAGGACGACGACCGTCAATCCGGCGACACCGACCGCCGAACCCACACGGACGACAGCGATCTCGCCGTACTTCGCCACCCAGAAGTCGCCGGTCAGTCGCGACACCAGAGCCGCGCACTGGTATGCGGCCAGTGCCAGAGCGGCCGTGCCGGCATCCGCGAGCAGAACGTTCCGGACGTACAGAGCGGACCAGTTGCCGACACCGAAATCGATGGCGTAGAACAACGCCATCGCGGTACCGAGCGCGAGCAGTGCTCGAATCGGAACCGGCACGGGCGCAGGGCCGGTCGCCGGCGCGGCGGTGCCCGCCGGCTCCTGACGGACGAGGAGCCGGGGACAGCAGACGGTGAGACCGACTGCCACGACGAGCGCCGCCACCAGTTGCGCGGTGGCGACGCTCACGTCGAGGGCCGAGGTGGCGGCGACGAAGAGGGCACCCGCAATCGCGCCGACGCTCCACACGGCGTGGAACGACGACAGGATGACGCGGCCGTACGCGTGCTGGATCGACACCGCCTGCATGTTGGCGGCGGCATCGACGATTCCCAGTCCGGCCCCGTACACGGACAGGCAGACGAAGAAGGCCGCGGTATTCGGGCTGAAACCGAGCGCGCCACCGGCAATCGCGATGGTCGCGAGCCCGAGTCGCAGGGCCGACCTGCTGGAGAATCGGCGAGCCAGGTGCTCGGCGAGGACGCTTCCGGCTCCGGCGATGAGAGACACCGTCACGACGGCCACCACGATGATCGTGTCGTCGAACCCGAATCGGTCCTGGTACTGCGGCAGCTGTGTGAGAACGGCCGCGAGGAGAAATCCCTGCAGGCCGAATGCGCCCGCTGTGGCGATCCGTGCCGAGCGGTGGTCCGCGGACGCATCTGCGCGTGGTGAATCCGTCATGCGTGTCGGCCTTCGGTAGAGGACATCCGATTGATTGGACGAGTGTCCAATACTTTGCGGGGATGTGCAGCGTTCTCCGAATCGGCGGGCGAAAAGTCCTGCAAGCGCGCGGTGCGTGAGGTGCCCGGAACAAGACTGAGCCCCAGCCTTGGATGGGGGGTCATGGCTGGGGCTCATTGCCATCGGGGGGGTGGATGGCAAGTTCGACGATACATGAGGAATTCCTCACGTTCCAGATGCAGCGGTAACGATTTCGTCACCCGCCCGTCACCGGTGGCCGGCGCGACAGCGTGAACGGGGCCTGTTGCCTCTGCGGGCGGTTGTCGCCTACAGTGTCATCCATGCAGCGCATTCTCGTAGTTCTCCGCCGTAGCGGGGTCTGATACGGACCGACCCCTCGCTGCGGGTCGTTGAGCTACGCGTTGGTCCTCCCTCCTTTCAGGAAGACCACGAGAATGAGTACAAACCCTTCTTTCGCTTCACCCTTTCCCTCGTCGGCAACGGCCGCCGACCCGTTTGCCGCGCGCCACGGCAAGCCGCTGCCGCGGGAACTCCGCACCGAATCCGCCGGAATGGCGTGGTCCGCGTTCGAAGCCGTCTACGCGCCGTCCAGCGGACCGTTCCGTCTGGGCAGCTGGTCGGAAACGAAGACCGGCCCCGGAATGTGGGATTTCGAAGCGACACTCGGTATCGGCGAATCGATCTGCAAGACCGCTGCGAGCGCGCCCGGCCCGGTGGCCGCCATGACCTCGATGCTGTACGACGCGGGGTGTGCGATGGAGATCCTGTCATTTCATCAGCACGAGATCGGGCACCGGACCGCGACATTCCTGCTCTGCGAGCGAGACGGCATCCGGCTCTGGGCGATGGGAATCGGTGAATCCCACACGGAATCGACTCTGCGCGCGATGATCTCCGGCGCCAACCGGCTCCAGTCCGCCTGACACCGGAACGACAGTTCAGCCCCGGTCGATGACCGGGGCTGAACTGTCGTGAACTGGTCGGTTGAAAGTGAACTGGTGCGCGATACTGGGATTGAACCAGTGACCTCTTCCGTGTCAGGGAAGCGCTCTCCCGCTGAGCTAATCGCGCGGGATGGAGAAAAGAGAGCGGACGACGGGATTCGAACCCGCGACCCCAACCTTGGCAAGGTTGTGCGCTACCAGCTGCGCCACGTCCGCATTCGTGAAAGCCCCCGGGCTGGGGGCCGTCACTGGTCGAGCAAGTAAAACAGTCGTGCATCTATCATCTATCTCGGTGCGCGATACTGGGATTGAACCAGTGACCTCTTCCGTGTCAGGGAAGCGCTCTCCCGCTGAGCTAATCGCGCGAGGTGGAGACGGGAATCGAACCCGTGTGCACGGCTTTGCAGGCCGTTGCCTCACCACTCGGCCACTCCACCGTGAAGGTTGAGTCCAACCTCTCGAGCGGACGACGGGATTCGAACCCGCGACCCCAACCTTGGCAAGGTTGTGCGCTACCAGCTGCGCCACGTCCGCATGCACCGTGTAACTCGCGGAGAATGTTCTCCGTGGTGCGGTTGAGAACATTAGCCGACCATCCGCGATAGTTACAAATCTGCAGGTCAAGGCATCAGACGGTGAACTACACATGAACGACGCCGGGTCGAGGACGTGCCGCGGGCGGGGGTCGACACGAATCCCAACGACGTGATTTTCGTTCGGCCGCTCGGTCGTGTTAATGTTCCAACTCGTTCGAGCGCGAGTGTTTGGCGCGCTTCGGTCCCGTGGCTCAGTGGAAGAGCGTCCCGTTCACACCGGGGAGGTCGCTGGTTCGATCCCAGCCGGGACCACAGATGAGAAGAGGGCGTTTCCGAAAGCGGAAACGCCCTCTTCTTTTTCTTGTGCCCACCCCGATAATCGGTTGTTCCGGCTCTTCGGCGCGGCGGACAATGAACTCAGCCGGCCGAAAGTTCCCGGGTGATCCGCTATCGAAGGACTGAGTCCCATGTTCCCCGTGAGGCTGGAAGGCACCACCGCGCCCACCTTGATGTGGGCGGAAGAGTGGACCATCGAGCAGGCTGCGTTGCAGCAGCTGCGGAACATGGCCGACCTGCCGTGGGTCCACGGGGTGCGGGTCATGCCCGACGTCCATGTCGGCAAGGGTGCGACGGTCGGTTCCGTCATCGCGATGCGGGAGGCGATCGCCCCGGCGGCGGTCGGCGTCGACATCGGGTGCGGAATGACGGCGGTCCGGACGGATGTGACCGCGAGCGATCTGCCCGACAGCCTGCGGTCGATGCGGTCGCGCATCGAGCGTGCGGTGCCGGTCGGGTTCGCCATGCACGAGCGTTCGGTGAACGTCGGCGCCCTCGATGTCACGAACGCCGGGGGAGTGAAGAGGGGATGGCACCGCTTCTGGCAGGACTTCGGTGACCTGCATTCCGGCGTCCAGTCCCGCGAATCCAAGGCGATGAAACAGATCGGCACGCTCGGCGGTGGCAACCACTTCATCGAGGTGTGCCTGTCCGACGCAGACGAAGTCTGGCTGATGCTCCACTCCGGGTCGCGCAACATCGGCAAGGAACTGGCGGAGCGGCACATCGCGGTGGCGCGGGCGTTGCCGCACAACCAGCGCCTCGTCGATCGCGATCTCGCGGTGTTCCTCGCCGGCAGCAAGGAGATGGACGCATACCGCCACGACCTGACGTGGGCGCAGGAGTACGCGGCCCGCAACCGCGCCGTCATGCTCACCCTGGTGATGCAGGCGTTCCGGCAGTCACTGCCCGGTAGGACGGTGCGGTTCGACGAGCCGATCTCCTGCCACCACAACTACGTGTCGGAGGAGATCATCGACGGCGAGCCCATGCTCGTCACCCGTAAGGGCGCGATCCGCGCCGGCCGGGGTGATCTCGGACTCATCCCCGGCTCCATGGGCACCGGTTCCTACGTGGTGCGAGGCCTGGGCTCCGAGCTGTCCTTCAATTCGGCGTCACACGGGGCGGGACGGACGATGAGCCGCACGAAGGCGAAGAAGCGTTTCACCGTCGACGACCTCGTGCGGCAGACGTCCGGAGTCGAATCACGCAAGGACGCGGGCGTGATCGACGAGATCCCCGGCGCCTACAAGGACATCGAGCAGGTGATCGAAGCGCAGGCCGATCTCGTCGAGGTCGTGGCCCACCTGCGGCAGGTCGTCTGTGTGAAGGGATAACCCGCGAGCGTGTGCGGCGGTGCGACGACGCGCCGCCGCAGGTCGCGGTCGGTAGGGTGGACTGGTGACTAGCGGAGAAGCTCGGCCGGGACCCGCGCCCGAGAACGTGGACATGGACGTGGACGACTCGGATCTGTCCCCGTTCCAGGAAGCGGAGAGCCGCTGGCGCCGGTGGCGAGCACACATCGCCGCGCGCCCGAGCCTCAACCTGGCCTACCGCATCGCGGTGGGGGTGATCGGCGCTCTCGTGCTGGCCGCCGGGATCGTCGCGATTCCCTATCCGGGCCCCGGCTGGCTGATCGTGTTCGCGGGGCTCGGAATTCTCGCATCCGAGTTCGCGTGGGCCCACCGGCTGCTGCACTACGCGCGCCGGCGCTACGACAAGTTCATCGACTGGTTCTCGCGGCAGTCGCTGGTGGTCAAGGGGGCGGGTGCGCTGCTGACGTGTGCCGTCGTCCTCGCCACGTTGTGGTTGCTCGGGACGTTCGGTCTCGTCGGAACGTGGATCGGTCTCGACTACCCGTGGCTGGAGAGCCCGCTCTAGCCGGACGCATGGTTGGGTGTGACTGCTGGGCCGATAACATGGGCTGGCACATTCACCATGTCTGCACCGCACACCTCACCTAGGAGAACATCGCCGTGAGCACCCCCGCATCCGCCGCCCCAGCCGCCCTCGTCCGGGTGCCCGCGGGGACTACGGCCGGTACAGCGGTTCGGGAGGCCGGCTACCCGAGCAAGGGCCCGGACGTCGTCGTCGTGGTCCGTGACGCGGAGGGCCAGCTCAAGGACCTGTCCTGGGTGCCCGACACCGACGTCGAGGTCGAGCCGGTCGCGTCGAACACCGACGACGGCCGCAGCGTCATCCGCCACTCGGCGGCCCACGTGCTCGCGCAGGCCGTCCAGCAGGAATTCCCCGAGGCGAAGCTGGGCATCGGTCCGCCGATCAAGGACGGGTTCTACTACGACTTCGCCGTCGATCGCCCGTTCACCCCCGACGACCTCGCGAACCTCGAGAAGCGGATGAAGAAGATCATCAAGGGGTCGCAGCGGTTCTCCCGCCGCGTCGTCGAGTCGCTCGAGGACGCGCGTGCCGAGCTGGCGAAGGAGCCCTTCAAGCTCGAACTCATCGACGACAAGTCGGGAATCGACGATCCGGAGATCATGGAGGTGGGCGGCAACGAGCTCACCATCTACGACAACCTGGACCCGCGGACCGGCGAGAAGGTGTGGGGAGACCTGTGCCGCGGCCCGCACATCCCCACCACCAAGCACATTCCGGCCTTCAAGCTCACCCGCAGCTCGGCGGCGTACTGGCGTGGTAACCAGGACAACGCCGATCTCCAGCGCATCTACGGCACCGCATGGGAGTCGGCGGAGGCGCAGGACCAGCATCTGGAACTGCTCGCCGAGGCGGAGCGCCGCGACCACCGCAAGCTGGGGTCGGAACTCGACCTGTTCAGCTTTCCCGACGAACTCGGCTCCGGACTGCCCGTGTTCCATCCGCGGGGCGGGATCATCCGCACCGAGATGGAGGACTACTCCCGCAAGCGGCACGTCGAGGAGGGGTACGAGTTCGTCAACACCCCCCACATCACCAAGGGGCATCTCTACGAGGTGTCGGGCCACCTGGACTGGTACCGCGACGGCATGTTCCCGGCGATGCACATCGACGAGGAGCTGAACGAGGACGGCACCGTGCGCAAGCCGGGCCAGGACTACTACCTCAAGCCGATGAACTGCCCGATGCACAACCTGATCTTCCGCTCCCGCGGCCGGTCGTACCGCGAACTGCCGTTGCGGCTCTTCGAGTTCGGCTCGGTCTACCGGTACGAGAAGTCCGGTGTCGTCCACGGTCTCACCCGCGTGCGCGGCATGACGCAGGACGACGCGCACATCTACTGCACCCGCGAGCAGATGCGCGACGAACTGGCGACCACCCTGCAGTTCGTCCTCGGCCTGCTGAAGGACTACGGACTCGACGACTTCTACCTCGAGCTGTCCACCAAGAACCCGGACAAGTTCGTCGGCGACGACGCCGTGTGGGAGGAAGCGACGGCGACGCTCGCCGAGGTCGCGGAGTCGTCGGGGCTGAACCTCGTTCCCGATCCGGGCGGCGCAGCGTTCTACGGACCGAAGATCTCTGTGCAGGTGCAGGACGCCCTGGGCCGCACCTGGCAGATGTCGACCATTCAGCTCGACTTCAACCTGCCCGAGCGTTTCGACCTCGAGTACACGGCCAACGACGGCACCAAGCAGCGTCCGGTCATGATCCACCGGGCCCTGTTCGGTTCCATCGAACGGTTCTTCGGCGTGCTCACCGAGCACTACGCGGGTGCGTTCCCGGCGTGGCTGGCGCCGGTCCAGGTGGTCGGCATCCCGGTCGCCGAGACGTTCGCCGACCACCTCTTCGACGTGGTGAAGCGGCTGAAGGCGGCCGGTATCCGCGCCGAGGTCGACGCGAGCGACGACCGCATGCAGAAGAAGATCTTCAACAACACGGCGCAGAAGGTGCCGTTCATGTTGCTGGCGGGTGCGCGCGACGTCGAGGCGGGCGCCGTCAGCTTCCGATTCCGCGACGGCACCCAGGTCAACGGGGTGCCTGTGGACGACGCCGTGCGCATCGTCACCGACTGGATCGGTCGCCGCGAGAACGCCTCGCCGACGGCCGAACTGCTGCAACCCGGCAAGGAAGGGTGAGGCACATGACCGGAGGTGACGACGTGACGGCCGACGAGATGCTCGGCGGCCCCGGCCGCCTCGTCGACCGCGGCCCCGGCGAACCCGATCACCTTCAGCGGATCTGGTCGCCGCACCGCATGTCGTACATCGCCGAGGCGCCGAAGTCGCGGGACACCCCCAACGAGCCGTTCATCGACATCCCGAAGATGGACGACGAGGACGGGTTGATCGTCGCCCGGGGTGAGCACGTCTACGCCGTGCTCAACCTGTACCCGTACAACCCGGGGCACCTGATGATCGTTCCCTACCGCAAGGTCGCGGCGCTCGAAGACCTGACGGAAGAGGAAAGCGCCGAGTTGATGTCGTTCACGCAGCAGGCTCTGCGCGTGATCAAGCGGGTGTCGCGGCCGGACGGTTTCAACGTCGGCCTCAATCTCGGTGCGGCGGCAGGCGGTTCGCTCGCCGAGCACCTGCACCAGCACATCGTTCCGCGCTGGGGCGGGGACGCGAACTTCATCACGGTCCTCGCCGGGGTCAAGGTCATGCCGCAGTTGTTGCGCGAGACCCGGGGGCTGCTGGCGAAGGCCTGGAATGAATGACTCGATAGATGAATGACGCGCGAGTCGCTGACTCACGCGTTCGGGGTTCCTGGCAGGAAGTGAAGAACGGGGTGGAGAGGTGCTGAGCTTCTTCGGACGGGCATCCGTGTCCAAGGTGACGGCGCCATTGGGGAAGGCCCTGGTGAAGACCGGGCTCACGCCCGATTCCGTCACCGTCATCGGCACCGTGGCGACCGTGGCCGGCGCGGTCACGCTGTTTCCCAGCGGACATCTGTTCTGGGGAGCGATGTTCATCTGGCTGTTCGTCATGTTCGACATGCTCGACGGTGCCATGGCCCGCGCCCGCGGCGGCGGCACCCGGTACGGCGCCGTTCTCGACGCCACCTGCGACCGGGTGGCCGACGGTGCGATCTTCGCCGGTCTCGCCTGGTGGGCGGTGTATCACGAGAACAGCAAGCCGCTGCTGATCGCGACTCTGCTGTGCCTCGTCACCTCGCAGGTGATCTCGTACGCCAAGGCGCGCGCCGAGGCGAGTGGATTGTCCGCCGACGGCGGACTCATCGAACGACCCGATCGGCTGATCATCGTGCTGGTCGGTGCCGGCGTCACCGGGCTCGGAGTCCCGTGGGCCATTCATGTCGCGATGTGGTTGCTGTCGGTGGGCAGCGTCATCACGGTGTTCCAGCGGGTACTGGCGGTCCGCCGGTCGCCGGGCGCGCGCGACGTGCTGCCCCTGCCTCCGACGGACACGACGCCGGAAGACGGACAGGCGAGCGAGCAGTGAGCGGCGTGTCGGAACGCATCAGTGATCTGGGGTACGCGGTCGGCTGGCGGCTGGTCCGCGCGCTGCCGGAGAAGGTCGCGGTCGCCTTGTTCGACAGGGGAGCCGACTTCGCCGTCCGGAACGGCGGGCCGGAACAGTTGCGCCGCAATCTTGCCCGCGTGCTGGGTGTGCCCGCCGCGGAGGTGCCGGACACCCTGATGCAGGCCTCGATGCGGTCCTACGCGCGCTACTGGCGGGAGGCGTTCCGGCTGCCTTCGATGGACCTCGTGAAGACCGGCGCGGCCCTCGACGAGCTGATCGAAGGGCAGAAGCACCTCGACGCCGCGAAAGAAGCCGGCCGGGGCGCGATTCTGGCGCTGCCGCACAGCGGAAACTGGGACATGGCGGGTGTGTGGTGCGCCCAGCACTGGGGCGGTCTGTCCACGGTCGCCGAGCGGTTGAAGCCCGAGTCGCTGTACCAGCGGTTCGTCGACTACCGCGAAGGGCTCGGTTTCGAGATCTTCCCGCTCAGCGGGGGAGAGCACCCACCGTTCGTGGAACTGTCGGCCCGACTGCGGGACAACGGGATCGTGTGCCTCCTCGGTGAACGCGACCTGGCGAAGAAGGGTGTCCCGGTGACGTTCTTCGGGGAACCGACGCGGATGCCCGCCGGTCCCGCCAAGCTGGCGATCGACACCGGCGCGCCGCTGCTGCCGGTGCACTGCTGGTTCACGGACGGCGGGTGGGGTTTCCGCATCGACCCGCCGATCGACACCACCATGGGGGTGGCCGCGGCGACCCAGGCACTGGCGGACCGGTTCGAGACCAACATCGCGGCACATCCGGAGGACTGGCACATGCTTCAGCCGCTGTGGCTCTCCGATCTGTCCCAGGCGAGGCTCTCCCGCATGGAGAACTCGTGAAGATCGGAATGGTCTGCCCGTACTCGTTCGACGTCCCGGGCGGAGTGCAGGCTCACGTCGTCGACCTCGCGGAGGTCCTGATCGAGCGCGGGCACAAGGTGAGCGTCCTGGCGCCGGCGTCCGACGACGTCGACCTGCCCGACTTCGTCGTCTCCGCGGGCCGCGCCCTCGCCATTCCCTACAACGGCTCGGTGGCCCGGCTGAGTTTCGGCCCCGCCGCGAGCGCCCGCGTGCGGCGCTGGATCTCGGACAACAACTTCGACGTCCTGCACATCCACGAGCCCAACGCGCCGAGCCTGTCGATGCTCGCCATGCGCGTGGCCGAGGGGCCCATCGTGGCCACCTTCCACACGTCGACCACGAAGTCGTTGGTGCTGAGCACGTTTCAGGGTGTGCTCCAGCCCTACCTGGAGAAGATCAGCGGCCGCATCGCGGTGTCGGAACTCGCGCGACGCTGGCAGGTGGAATCACTCGGCTCCGATGCGGTCGAAATCCCCAACGGCGTCGACGTCTCGGCGTTCGCGAACGCCGAGCCGCTGCCCGGCTACCCGCGTCGCGGAAGAACCATCCTCTTCCTCGGACGCTACGACGAGCCCCGCAAGGGCATGGCGGTGCTTCTCAAGGCGCTGCCCACCCTGGTGGAGAAGTATCCCGACCTCGAGGTGCTGGTGGTCGGCCGCGGCGACGAGGACAAGCTGCGCCGGGAGGCCGGCCCGGTCTTCGGGCACCTGCGTCTGCTCGGCCAGGTCGACGACGCCGAGAAGGCGTCGGCGCTGCGGAGCGCCGACGTGTATTGCGCACCCAACCTCGGCGGTGAGAGCTTCGGCATCGTGCTGGTGGAGGCGATGGCCGCGGGTGCCGCCGTCGTGGCGAGCGAACTGGACGCGTTCCGCCGCGTCCTGCGGGACGGGCAGGCGGGCGTCCTGGTGCCGGTCGGGGATGCGGCGGCGCTCGCTGCCGGGATCGACTCGGTGCTCGGTGACCCCGAGCGCAGCGCCGCGCTCACCGACTTCTCTCGGACGGTGGTCACCGAATACGACTGGCCGGTGGTGGCCGAACAGATCCTGCGCGTCTACGAGACGGTCACCGTCGGCCGCGACGGCGTCCGGGAGGTCGGCTCGTGACGTTCTCCGCCCTCACGATCCTGGTTCTCGCCCTGGTCGCAGCCGTCGTCCTGGCGATCGGCCTGTGGGCGTACGGGACGGCCAACCGCCTCGACCGCCTGCACGTCCGCTCCGATCTGTCCTGGCAGGCCCTCGACGCGGCCCTCGCGCGCCGGGCGGTGGTCGTGCGTGCGGCCGCCGCAGCGATGGACCCACCCGAGGGCAGGTCGCTGGCCGCGCTGTCGGCCCGGGCGGAACGGTCGGACCGGGCAGACCGGGAGATCGCCGAGAACGCGCTGTCCAGTGCGCTCTCGTCCCTCGACCCGGACACCCTGCGCCCCCAGCTGGTGGCGGAACTCGCCGATGCGGAGGCGCGGGTGCTGATCGCCCGCCGATTCCACAACGACGCCGTCCGCGACACCCTCGCTCTCCGCACCCGGCGACCTGTCCGATGGCTGCACCTCGGGGGCACGGCACCGCTGCCGACGTACTTCGAGATCACCGAACGCTCGTCCGCCGCGGCGGTCACCGAGGGTCTGGCACTCGACTCCGTCCGGACATCGGCCCGGGTGGTGCTGCTCGACGGCGAGGGCCGGGTCCTGCTGCTCCGGGGTCACGACCCCACCGTCCCCGATGTCTACTACTGGTTCACGATCGGCGGTGCCGTCGAGAAGAGGGAGAACCTGCGGGCGGCCGCTGTCCGGGAGATCGCCGAGGAGACCGGGCACACCGCGTCGCCCGAACAGCTGCGCGGACCCATGTGGCGTCGGGTGGCCATCTTCTCGTGGAACGGGCAGCTCATCCGCTCCGAGGAGCTGTTCTTCGCGCTGCGCACCGACGGGTTCGAGCCGCACCACGGGGGCTTCACCGAACTCGAGAGCCGCACCATCACCGGTCACCGGTGGTGTACCGCCGACACGGTTCGTGAACTGGCGGCGGCAGGTGAAGCCGTGTACCCGCACGATCTCGCGGATCTCCTCGACGAGGCAGACGCGGTCGCGTCGGCCGCGGACGAACCCGAGGTGCGCGCGATCACCTGAGCCGCCCCGCCAGTCCGAAGAAAGCCAGCAATCGCGGACTGGCTACGGAAGTGGACTGCCGCTCTGTCCTAGAATCGGGTACTGCAGCGTGAACGTCGTCGTTCACGCATGCCGCTATCGAAATCAATCCACGCCACAACCCAGGAGTTCGCTGTGAGCACCCCCGACACCACCCCCACCACCGGTACGGCGCGCGTCAAGCGTGGCATGGCCGAGATGTTGAAGGGCGGGGTCATCATGGACGTCGTCACCCCCGATCAGGCGAAGATCGCCGAGGACGCCGGTGCGGTGGCGGTCATGGCGCTCGAGCGGGTGCCGGCGGACATCCGGGCGCAGGGTGGGGTGTCCCGGATGAGTGATCCGGACATGATCGACGGCATCATCTCGGCGGTGTCGATTCCGGTGATGGCCAAGGCCCGGATCGGGCACTTCGTGGAGGCGCAGATCCTGCAGTCCCTCGGGGTCGATTATGTCGACGAGTCCGAGGTGCTGACCCCGGCGGACTACGCCAACCATATCGACAAGTGGCAGTTCACCGTCCCGTTCGTCTGTGGTGCCACCAATCTGGGTGAGGCGCTGCGGCGGATCACCGAGGGTGCGGCGATGATCCGGTCCAAGGGTGAGGCCGGTACCGGTGACGTGTCGAACGCGACCACGCACATGCGGACGATCGGTGGGGAGATCCGCCGGTTGACCTCGCTGAGCGAGGACGAGCTGTATGTGGCGGCGAAGGAGCTGCAGGCGCCGTACGACCTGGTCGTCGAGGTCGCCAAGGCCGGGAAGTTGCCGGTCACGATGTTCACTGCCGGTGGCATCGCCACCCCGGCGGATGCGGCGATGATGATGCAGCTCGGTGCGGAGGGTGTGTTCGTCGGGTCGGGCATCTTCAAGTCCGGTAATCCGGCCGAGCGGGCCGCGGCGATCGTGAAGGCGACCACGTTCTTCGACGACCCGGACGTGCTGGCGAAGGTTTCCCGCGGGCTGGGTGAGGCGATGGTCGGGATCAACGTCGACGACATCCCGGTCCCGCACCGGCTCGCCGAACGCGGCTGGTGATCCCCGCGATCGATCTGTGATCGATCGCGGCGCTCCCGGCGCCGCACTGTTTCCATTCGCACCGCACGAGGCCCCGACACGGGACTCGTGCGGTGCGGTGCGCCGGTGCCCAGGACCCGTGTGAGAGTGTCAGCCGACGAGCATCGGAAGGGGCCGTGGATGGCGACGATCGAAGAGATCCTGGAAGTGGAACGCCTCGAGGAGAACATCTTCCGAGGCATAGCGACCGAAACCATGCTTCCCCGGACGTTCGGTGGGCAGGTGGCCGGTCAGGCACTGGTGGCAGCGGTCCGCACCGTCGACCCCCGCTTCATGGTGCATTCGCTGCACGGATACTTCCTCCGACCCGGAAACCCCACGATGCCGATCGTGTACCTCGTCGACCGCATCCGGGACGGTAGGTCGTTCGTCACCCGGCGGGTCAGCGCCGTCCAGGACGGTCAGGCGATCTTCACGATGTCGGCGTCGTTCCAGGTCGAGGACGACGGCATCGAGCACCAGGACGAGATGCCCGTGGTCCCACCGCCCGATGCGCTGCCGTTCGCCAGTGACTCCGACGACCCGGAGATCGCCTGGCTCGCCCAGGAGTGGTCCGACTGGGACATCCGGATGGTCGGACACGGCGAGGTCGACCGCCGGCGCGGTGCGGCCGCTCAGCAACAGGCGTGGTTCCGGTCCCGCAAGACGCTGCCCGACGACCCGGTCTTCCACGTCTGCGCACTGGCCTACATGAGCGACATGACGCTGATCGGTTCCGCCATGACCCCGCACCCCGGTGTCGAGATCAACGGTGCCTCACTCGATCACGCGCTGTGGTTCCTGCGGCCGTTCCGGGCCGACGAGTGGCTGCTGTACGACCAGACGTCACCGTCCGCCGGTTTCGGTCGGGCGCTTGCGCAGGGCCGGATCTTCGACCGGAAGGGCAACCTGGTCGCTGCCGTCGTGCAGGAAGGGCTGACCCGGTTCCTGCGCACGACGTGAGCGGGCTCAGCGGCCCGCCCGAACGGCGGGCCTCGGCGGATGGTCGTACCGCACCAGCAGGTCGGGTTCGACCGTGACGTCGGCAGCGCGGCGCAGCAGAGCGGGGACGGTCCATCGTTGATCGGCCGGGGTTCGGCGGATCAGGGCCCCCTCGCCCAGATGGAGTTGCACGGTGACGTCGAAGTCGAGGTCCCGGCCGAGCAGCATCGGGCCGGCGACGAGAAGCACCTGACCGTCGGCCGCGGGGACGCGGGCGCAGCGGGCGGAGCGATCCTCGGCCTCGTCCCACAGGCGCGGCAACCACCGGCGGTCGGCGCGGACCGATCGCACCACCTCCCGATTCAGGGCGTCGTAGTCGAACCAGAGGGTGCGGTAGCTGAGTTCGTCGTCGCGTCCGTGCTCGAACCGCAGGGAGGCGGGCCGGACGTAGTCGTGGAGGGACACGACGTCACACGGGCGGCCCTGCTCCCGCAGTGACGCGCACACCGCGTCCGCGAGGGGCAGGGGCTGCGCGCCGTCGGGCGCGTCGATCGCGACGACGGCGGTGCCCTGAACGGCGAGGCAGCGTTCGGTGACGAGGGCGACGAGACCGTCCGGGCTCGTCGGTGTGAACATCGTCATGGCACCCATGGTGCCTCGAGCCCGAACCGGGCGGATAACCTTGACCAGGCACAGAAGGAGGGCCCATGGCGAGCATCGAGGACGTTCTCGAACTCGAAGCGCTGGAGAAGGACATCTTCCGCGGCGCGGTTCATCCGTCTGTTCTGAAGAGAACGTTCGGCGGGCAGGTCGCGGGTCAGTCGCTGGTGTCCGCGGTCCGTACCGTCGACGAGGCGTTCAAGGTCCACTCCCTGCACGGGTACTTCCTGCGCCCCGGAAATCCGCTGAAACCCACCGTGTACCTGGTCGACCGGATCCGGGACGGCAGATCCTTCTGTACGCGGCGCGTCACCGGGATCCAGGACGGCAAGGCGATCTTCACCATGTCGGCGTCGTTCCACAGCGAGGACGAGGGCATCGAGCATCAGGACACGATGCCGACCGTCCCCGCGCCCGAGGAACTGGTCGACGCACAGACCCTCGAGGAGTTCGCCGCCACCGATCTCTACCGGGAGTGGAAGGAATGGGACGTCCGCATCGTTCCGGCCGACTCCACCGGGAAGACTCCCGGAGTCGCCGCGCAGCAACGGGTGTGGATGCGGTACCGCAGCAAGCTGCCGGACGATCAGGTCTTCCACATCTGCACCCTCGCCTACCTCAGTGACATGACCCTCCTCGGTGCGTCGAAGGTCCCGCACCCGGGAGTGGTCACGCAGACGGCGTCGCTCGATCACGCCATGTGGTTCATGCGTCCGTTCCGTGCCGACGAGTGGCTGCTCTACGACCAGACCTCACCCTCCGCCGGCTTCGGCCGCGCCCTCACCCAGGGCCGCATGTTCGACCGGAACGGCACCATGGTCGCCGCCGTCGTCCAGGAGGGGTTGACCCGCATCCAGCGCGATCAGGACAAGCGCGACATCGAGACAGGAAACATGGCATGACCCGTCCCCTCGTCGGAGTACTCGCCCTGCAGGGCGACGTCCGTGAACACCTTGCTGCACTGAACGATTCGGGTGCCGACGCCGTCGGTATCCGGCGCCCGGAGGAGCTCGAGAAGATCGACGGCCTCGTCATTCCGGGCGGCGAGTCGACGACGATGAGCAAGCTGCTGCAGATCTTCGAACTGCTCGAACCGCTGAAGGCGCGCCTGCACGACGGGTTGCCCGCCTACGGGTCCTGCGCCGGGATGATCCTCCTCGCGAGCGAGATCCTCGACACGAGGCCCGACGCGCAGCACCTCGGTGCGATCGACATGACGGTGCGCCGCAACGCCTTCGGTCGTCAGGTCGACTCCTTCGAGTCCGACCTCGAATTCGAGGGCATCGTCGGCGACCCGATGCGGGCCGTGTTCATCCGGGCACCGTGGGTGGAGCGCGTCGGCGACGACGTGCAGGTTCTCGCCCGCGTGCCCGAGTCGGGTGGCGCGGCCGCCGGACGGATCGTGGCCGTCCGGCAGGGTTCCGTGGTGGCCACGTCGTTCCACCCGGAGGTGACGGGCGACCGGCGGGTGCACGAGTTGTTCGTCGACATCGTCCGCGGGGTCTAACTCGCCGGGCGGGGTGCGACGAGTGTGTTGAGGAGCGCCGCACCCTGCGCGGCGCCGTCGACGGTGACCGCGAACGGGCGGCCGCCGGAGCGGGTCACCACGATGCCCTCGCCGGCGCGGATCACGACCGTGGTCCCGCGCGGCGTGAACCGGTAGCCCCACCCGCCCCATTCTGCGGGGCGGATCTCGGTGACCCGGGCCTCGGCGATGGAGTCGAGCGGGATCTTCCGCCAGCGGACGTTCCACGACGAGAGGGTCAGTCCCGTGCGGTCGATCTGCACGGTCACCGAGGCGAAGCCGCCGCCGGCGATCGCCAGGACGAGGAACAGGACGGCGAGCCAGAGCGCTCCCACCAGCGCGGAGACGACGGCGGCCACGGCCATGGCGAGAGCGAGCACGCCCGCCCACCTTCCGCGGGCATATCCGGTCCAGGCTGCCCGCTCGCCGGGCGCAAGGGGGACGGGCAGCGTCGGCGCTGCACCGTTCTCTGCGGAGTGCGACGTCCGGGGGAGCAGGGCGAACGTGGCGACGGCCCACACGATTCCCAAGAGGGGAACGATGATCCACCAGCCCAGCGTCGCCGCTTCGGGTGAGCCGGCCTCGATCGTGGCAGCGACACTGACGATCCAGGCCGTGGCCACAGTCCACCCGATGAGAACGGTGGCGGGAAGCCAGAGCGCGGCGTCGGTGCGGGCCCGCACCGCCACGACGCAGGCGATCGCGGTGGCGGCCGCGCAGACGGCGGCGGCGATCCAGAAGTAGGTGGTCGTCTCGCTGAATCGGTCGGGTTCGGTGCCGGACCAGTGGCTGGCCACCGTCGGCGGCAGTTCACCGCTCCAGGCGAGTCTCGCGATCACGAGCGCGAGGAGCGGCACAGCCGAGGTCGCGGCGAGGAGGCGCGTTCGGGAGGTCGTCATTGTCTGGTGGTCTCCTTGATCACGTCGAGCATTTGTTCGGTGTCGAGTCCGAGGCGTCGTGCCTCGGACACGAAAGTGCGTGCGGCTTCGGTCAATCCGGTGTGTACCGGGTCCGTGTCGGCGCGGACGACCGCGCCCCGGCCCCGGCGGAGGTCGATCAGGCCCTCGTCGCGCAACGCGGCGTACGCGCGCAGCACGGTGTGGAGGTTGACGTCGATGGACTCGGCCAGCGCCCGGGCGGAGGGGAGCCGATCGCCCGCGCCGATCTCGCCGCGCAGGAACGCGCCGCGCACATTGGCCGCGATCTGTTCACCCAGTGGGGTGGTGGAGCTGTGGTCGACCCGCATCAACATGTTTGCATTCTATGCAAACAATGCCGACTTATGCGAGTTGTTACCCCGGGAACGCGCAGGGGCGGCCGGGCTGCGGGTAACATCGTCAAAGCTGAAACCGCGCATTCGGCGTGCCAAAGGCAGCAGGAAAGGGGCTTGAATCGCATGAGCGGCCACTCCAAATGGGCCACCACCAAGCACAAGAAGGCTGTGATCGATGCCAAGCGTGGCAAAGCCTTCGCGAAGCTGATCAAGAACATCGAGGTGGCGGCCCGTACCGGCGGTGGCGATCCTGCGGGAAATCCCACCCTGTACGACGCCATCCAGAAGGCCAAGAAGACGTCGGTCCCCAACGACAACATCGAGCGCGCCCGCAAGCGCGGCGCCGGTGAAGAAGCGGGCGGCGCCGACTGGCAGACCATCATGTACGAGGGCTACGGACCCAACGGTGTCGCCGTCCTCATCGAGTGCCTGACCGACAACCGCAACCGTGCGGCAGGCGAGGTACGTACCGCGATGACCCGTAACGGCGGCAACATGGCCGACCCGGGTTCCGTGTCCTACCTGTTCACGCGCAAGGGCGTCGTCACCCTGGAGAAGGGTGACCAGACCGAGGACGACGTGCTGATGGCGGTCCTCGATGCGGGTGCCGAAGAGGTCACCGACCTCGGCGACACGTTCGAGATCGTGAGCGAGCCCACCGACCTCGTCGCCGTCCGCAGCGCTCTGCAGGAGGCGGGAATCGACTACGACTCCGCCGAGGCAGACTTCCGCGCGTCCGTCGAGGTTCCGGTCGACGCCGACGGAGCCCGCAAGGTCTTCAAGCTCGTCGACGCGCTCGAGGAGTCCGACGACGTCCAGAACGTCTACACCAACGTCGACCTGTCCGACGAGGTGCTCGCGGAACTCGACGACTGATCGCACGACGCACGGGGCGGGGGAGCGGTGCTCGCCCGCCCCGTCCCGTCCTGCGTGTTGGTGCGCCGACTCGTCCGACCCCACGGCTAAGCTATCGAACAGCTGTTCGGCGTGGGAGAGGTGGCTTTGCGTGCGTGTGCTGGGTGTGGATCCCGGTCTGACCCGGTGCGGATTCGGAGTGGTGGACGGCGGCACCGGCCGCACCGTCACCCCGATCGCCGTCGACGTGGTCCGGACCCCGGCAGACCTCGAGTTGGCGTCCAGGCTGTTGCGCATCTCCGAGGCGGCCGAATCGTGGATCGATCTGCACCGGCCCGAGGTCGTGGCGATCGAGCGGGTGTTCTCCCAGCACAACGTGCGCACCGCGATGGGCACCGCGCAGGCGGGTGGCGTCGTCGCCCTCGCCGCCGCGCGCCGCGGCATCCCCGTGTGTTTCCATACCCCCAGTGAGGTCAAGGCCGCAGTCACCGGGAGTGGCTCCGCAGACAAAGCTCAGGTGACGGCGATGGTGACGCGCATCCTCAAACTGGCGGCCGCACCCAAACCGGCCGACGCGGCGGACGCGCTGGCGCTGGCGATCTGCCATTGCTGGCGGGCGCCGATGATCGAACGCATGGCCCGCGCCGAAGCCGCCGCTGCCGAACAGAAACGTCGCTACCAGGCCCGACTGGCCGAAGTGAAGAAGGCAGGTACACGATGATCGCGTCCGTCCGCGGCGAGGTGCTCGAGATCGCCCTCGACCATGCGGTGATCGAATCCGCCGGAGTGGGATACCGCGTGAACGCGACGCCGGCCACCCTCGGCGCACTGCAGCGAGGAACCGAGGCCAGGCTGGTCACGGCGATGATCGTCCGCGAGGACTCGATGACGCTGTACGGGTTCCCCGACTCGGAGTCCAAGGAGTTGTTCGGGCTGCTCCAGACCGTGTCCGGAGTCGGCCCGCGCCTGGCGATGGCGACCCTGGCCGTGCTCGAACCCGACGCGTTGCGGGCGGCACTGGCCGAGGGCAACGTCACGGCGCTCACGCGGGTGCCGGGCATCGGCAAGCGCGGGGCGGAGCGGATGGTCGTCGAACTGCGCGACAAGGTCGACGCCGTCACGGCCACGTCCGGGGCGGTGCCGCTCGGTGCGGGCGGCGGCGGATCGGTCCGTGACCAGATCGTCGAAGCCCTGGTCGGGCTCGGATTCCCGGCCAAGCAGGCGGAACAGGCCACCGACGCCGTCCTCGCCGAGGCGCCCGAGTCGACCACCTCGTCCGCGCTGCGCTCCGCCCTCTCCCTGCTCGGGAAGACCAGATGAATCCCGAACCCGGCGGCGACTACGACGAGGAGTCCCAGGTCTCGGCTGATCTCGTCGCCGGCGACGGCGACATCGAGGCCAGCCTGCGGCCGAAGAACCTCCACGACTTCATCGGGCAACCGCGGGTCCGGGAGCAGTTGCAACTCGTCCTGACCGGCGCCAAGATGCGCGGCGGCACCCCCGACCACATCCTCCTCTCGGGCCCGCCCGGGCTGGGGAAGACCAGCATGGCGATGATCATCGCGGCCGAACTGGGCTCCTCGCTGAGGCTGACGTCGGGTCCGGCGCTGGAACGGGCGGGCGATCTGGCCGCCATGCTGAGCAATCTCGTCGAGGGTGACGTGCTGTTCATCGACGAGATCCACCGCATCGCGCGGCCTGCCGAAGAGATGCTCTACCTCGCGATGGAGGACTTCCGGGTCGACGTCGTGGTCGGCAAAGGGCCCGGCGCCACCTCAATCCCCCTCGAGGTCGCGCCGTTCACCCTGGTCGGGGCCACCACGCGCTCCGGGGCACTCACCGGACCGCTGCGCGACCGGTTCGGCTTCACCGCCCACATGGACTTCTACGAACCCGCGGAGCTGCAGCAGATCCTCATGCGATCGGCGGGCATTCTCGGAGTGCAACTCGGCGAGGAGGCCGGCGCCGAGATCGCGAGCCGGTCCCGGGGCACGCCCCGCATCGCCAACCGCCTTCTCCGCCGCGTTCGCGACTACGCCGAGGTCCGGGCGGACGGCGTCGTCACCCGCGAGATCGCCCATGCGGCCCTCGCCGTCTACGACGTCGACCAACTGGGACTCGACCGTCTCGACCGGTCCGTTCTCAGTGCCCTCGTGCGCAGCTTCGGCGGCGGCCCGGTCGGGGTGTCCACCCTGGCCGTCGCGGTCGGTGAGGAGCCCGCCACCGTCGAGGAGGTGTGTGAGCCCTTCCTCGTCCGCGCCGGAATGATCGCCCGGACACCCCGCGGCCGTGTCGCCACGGCCGCCGCGTGGACGCAACTGGGCCTGATCCCGCCGCCCGACGCTGTGACCGGCGGAATCGAGGTCCGCGTCAACGAGCCGCAGGCCTCCCTGTTCGATCCGGAAGACCCCTGATCGACCCCCGGAGAAACGCCCGCCTCGTGCCGAGCGAACCGGTGTCCGGGCCGGTGATGGCACACTGGTGTATTGCATCGGTCCAACCGGGACCAGTGCTTCGGACCGTGCGACATACCTCGAGGTTGACTTACAGATGGATTTTCTCTTCCCGCTCCTGATTCTGGCGCTGCTCGTCCCCATGTTCCTGGGGATCCGCCGACAGAAGAAGGAGGCGGCCAAGGTGACCGCTCTGCAGGACTCGATCTCGGTCGGCGACCGCGTCCTCACGACTGCCGGTCTGCACGGCACCGTCGTCGCACTCGGCGACGAGACGATCGACCTCGAGATCGCTCCCGGCGTGGTCACCACGTGGTCGCGTCTCGTCGTCCGCGAGCAGATCGTCGACGCCCCGCTGCAGGGTGACGGTTCCCTCGATCACGAATCGATCGACGCCGAGGCCCCCGCCACGGACATCGTGCGCGAGGATCGTGAGAACGGCGGCGACAGCACGCCGCGGCTGAACAAGGATTGATCGACGCTTCCGCGGCGTAATTCCGCAGCCGTCGCGTCGCAGGCGCCCCGGGCGCGGCAACCGGGGCACAGCCCTGCGTCTGCCGGCCCGGTGCGCTGTGAACGTTCCCACCCGAACTGCACGTACTGAGGAGACATAGAGATCGTGGCACCTTCCACAGGATCGGTGCATCCCGTCCGCTACCTCACCGTTTTCGCGGTGCTCGTGGCGGTTCTGTATGCCCTGGTGTTCTTCACCGGCGACAAGTCCGCGACACCCAAGCTGGGCATCGACCTGCAAGGTGGGACCCGAGTCACCCTCACCGCACGCACCCCGGACGGCAGCAAGCCGACGCCGGACAGCCTGCGGCAGGCCCAGGAGATCATCGAGACCCGTGTGAACGGACTCGGCGTGTCCGGCTCCGAGGTGGTCATCGACGGCGACAACCTCGTCATCACCGTCCCCGGCGACGACAGCGCACAGGCGCGTTCGCTCGGCCAGACGGCGCGGTTGTACGTCCGTCCCGTCCAGACGTCGCAGGCCGCGGCTCCTGCCGGCACACAGGCACCCGCCGCCGGTGAGACGCCCGCGCAGACTCCCGCCGGAACCGAGACTCCCGCGCCCCAGAACCGGCCGTTCCCGGCTCAGGATCCGTCGACCTCTCCCGAGCCGGCTCCGACGGCGGAACCGGCGCCCGCCGACGCGTCCGGTACCGAGACCGCCGAGGCGGCCGACGAGATCGCGGCAGCGCGGGCCACGCGTCAGAGCACCGACCCGGCCGTGCAGCAGCAGGCCATGGCGACACTCGACTGCAGCGTGCCCGACCCGCTGCGCGGCAACGACGACCCGGCCCTGCCGCTCGTCGCGTGCTCCACCGACGGTCAGGCCGTGTATCTGCTCGAACCGGCGATCATCGACGGTCAGGAGATCGCCGACGCGACGTCCGGCTACAACTCCCAGCAGTCGCGGCACGAGGTGAGCTTGACGTTCAAGTCCGAGGGCAGCAACACCTGGGCCACGTTCACGTCGCAGAACATCGGCAAGCAGGCCGCGTTCACGCTCGACTCCAAGGTGGTGAGCGCACCGGTCGTCCAGGGCGCGACACCCGCAGGCAGCTCGACGTCGATCACCGGCTCGTTCACCGCGGAAAGCGCGAAGGAACTCGCGAACACCCTGAAGTACGGCTCGCTGCCGCTGTCGTTCGCGGCGTCGGAGGCGGAGACCGTGTCCGCGACGCTGGGTCTCGCCTCGCTGGAGGCCGGTCTCATCGCCGGTCTGGTGGGTCTGGTCCTGGTGCTGCTCTACTGCCTGCTCTACTACCGCATGCTCGGGGTGCTCACGGCGCTGTCGCTGGTGCTGTCGGGTGTGATGGTCTACGCGATCATGGTGCTGCTCGGCCGGTACATCAATTTCACCCTCGATCTCGCGGGCATCGCCGGTCTGATCATCGGTATCGGTATGACCGCCGACTCGTTCGTGGTGTTCTTCGAGAGAATCAAGGACGAGATGCGGGAGGGACGCAGTTTCCGGTCCGCGGTTCCGCGCGGCTGGGCCCGTGCACGCCGGACCATCCTGTCCGGTAACGCGGTCAGCTTCATCGCCGCCGCGGTGCTGTACGTCCTCGCAATCGGCCAGGTGCGCGGCTTCGCGTTCACCCTCGGCCTGACCACCGTCCTCGATGTCGTCGTGGTGTTCCTGGTGACGTGGCCGCTGGTTCACCTGGCCTCGAAGTCGCCGTTCTGGTCGAAGCCCGGTGTCAACGGGCTGGGTGCCGTGCAGCAGATCGCCAAGGAACGCAAGGCTGCCGCAGCGTCGGCGAAGGAGTCACGAGTATGAGCGAATCGACCACGTCCCAGTCTGCGTCGCAGACGGACCCCGAGTCTTCGCTGTCCGATTCGGGCGTCAATCAGTCGTCGATGCCCCAGCACAGCCTGCTCTCGCGGCTCTACACCGGAACCGGCGCCTTCGAGGTGGTCGGGCGTCGGCGCTTCTACTACATCCTGACCGGCACCATCGTGCTGATCTCGTTGCTGAGCATCCTCGTCCGCGGGTTCACCCTCGGTATCGATTTCGAGGGAGGATCGCGGATCCAGTTCCCCGCCGGCGGCGGGGTGGAGACCTCGCAGGTGGAGGAGGTCTACTCCGAGGCGCTGGGCATGGATCCCGTCTCGGTGCAGACGGTGGGCTCGGGTTCGAGCGCGACCGTGCAGATCCGCTCCGAGGCACTCGACGCGGCGCAGGTGGTGACGCTTCAGGACGCGTTGTACGACGAGTTCCAGCCGAAGGACAGTGACGGCAACGTCAGCAAGAACGTGATCAGCATCGCCGACGTCAGTGAGACGTGGGGCGGGCAGATCACCCAGAAGGCGCTGATCGCGCTGCTTGTGTTCCTGGTGATCGTGAGCGTGTACATCGCCGTCCGGTTCGAGCGCGACATGGCGATCGCCGCGATCGTCGCGCTGTTCTTCGACATCGCCGTGACCGCCGGTGTGTACTCGCTCGTCGGCTTCGAGGTGACCCCGGCGACCGTCATCGGTCTGCTGACGATTCTCGGTTTCTCGCTCTACGACTCGGTGGTGGTGTTCGACAAGGTCGAGGAGAACACGCGCGGGATTCTGCACCTGACCCGTCGCACCTACGCCGAGCAGGCGAACCTGGCGATCAACCAGACGCTGATGCGGTCCATCAACACCACCCTGATCAGCGTGTTGCCGGTGCTCGCGCTGATGGTGGTCGCGGTCTGGATGCTCGGTGTCGGAACGCTGAAGGACCTGGCGCTGGTGCAGCTCGTCGGCATCATCGTCGGCGCCTACTCGTCGATCTTCTTCGCGACACCCCTGCTGGTCACACTGAAGGAGCGGTGGGGTCCGGTGGCCGCGCACACGCGCAAGGTCCTCGCTCGCCGAGCGACCCTGGCACACGGCGGTGCCCAGAAGTCCGGTACCCCGGCCGCCGAGGTCGCAGCATCCGCGGCCGACGCCGCCGTCCCGCGCCGCCGGTCGGCGGCGACCGCACCCACTCCGGGCTCACGTCCCACCGGGAAGCGCAACAAGAAGAGGCACTGACATGCCCGCATCGCACAGCACCCGGCGCGGTGCGCACACCCGACGCGGCCGGATTACGGCCGTGTCGGGTGCCGGCCTCCTCGCGACCGTGCTCCTCGCCGGATCGCTCGTCGGATGTTCCGAGGAGGGTGAGCAGATCCCGTCGATCGGCTACGCCATCGACAACACCGTCACCACCTACAACGCCAACAGCGTCGCGGGTGCGGTGTCGGGGGCGCGTCAGGCGTTCGCGCGGGTGCTGCCGGGGTTCAACTACACGGGGCCGGAAGGCGGACCGGTGGCCGACACGGACATCGGCACCGCCAACGCGATGCCCGGGGACGCCCTCACGATCCAGTACAAGCTCAATCCCAACTCCGTCTACTCCGACGGCGTGCCGATGTCCTGCGACGATCTGGTGCTGACGTGGGCGGCGAACAGTGGCCGTTTCCCGATGTTCGATGCGGCGAGCACCGCCGGCTACTCGGACATCGACCGCGTCGACTGCCAGACGGGCGCGAAGGATGCCGTCGTCACGTTCAAGGCGGGACGCAATGTCACCGACTGGAAATCGCTGTTCGGCGCGACGTCGATGATGCCGGCGCACGTGGTCGCCAGCGCTGCCGGCGTGCCCGACGTCGTGGCCGCCGTGCAGAATTCGGACGTGGATGCACTGACGCGCGTCGCGGACTTCTGGAACGACGGATGGACGATGGCGCCCGGCGACCTCGACCTCGCCAAGTTCCCCGCGTCCGGCCCCTACAAGGTCGAATCGTTATCCGAGGACGAGGGCCTCGTGCTGGTGGCCAACGACCGCTGGTGGGGGAACCGTCCGGCCACGTCCCGGATCGTGGTGTGGCCCAAGTCTTCCGACGTGAGCGCGCGGATCGGTGACGGTTCGGTCGAGGTGGTCGACGTCGCCGCCGGATCGGCGCCGGACCTGGACCTCGGCGGGTTCGACGTGACGGAGGTGCCCTCGCGCAGCGTCGAGCAGTTTGTCCTGTCCACCTCGGGCCTGTTCGAGAACGCAGCCGGACGGCGGGCGTTCGCGGCGTGCCTGCCCCGAGAGGAGCTGGCGTCGAAGTTCGGGATCGCCACGGAGTCGGACGAGGCCGGTGCGGCGGCCGGGGGCCCGGTCGACACCCGGGTCACCGCCCCCGACAGTCTCGTTCACGAGTCGGTGGCCGGTGCCGTCGGCGGGCGGTACGAGACGCCGGACACCGCAGCGGCGGCGGACGCACTGGCCGACACCGGCAACACGTCGGCGACCGTCCGTGTCGGATATCTGGGCCCGAACCCGCGCCGCGCCGAGATCGTGGCGGCGGTGGCGGCGGCGTGCGCCCCGGCCGGTATCACCGTGCAGGACGTCGCGTCGCCCGAGTTCACGCCGTCGATGCTGCGCGACGGTCAGGTGGACGTGGTCCTCGCGGGCACGGCCGCCGCTCCCGGCGCCGCGGGCACAGCGGCGGCCACTACCGCGATGTACGCCCTCCGCAGCGGAATCCGATCGAACTTCGGGGACTACAGCAACGGCCGCGTCGATCAGATCGTCGATCAACTCGCGGTCGACAGCTCCACCGCCACCCAGCTGTCGTTGTCGACGGAGGCGGAGAACATCCTGTGGTCGGACGTGCCCACGGTGCCGCTGTTCGACCAGCCGCGGACCGTCGCGTTCGCGACAGGTTTGCAGGAGGGAGCAATCAATCCGACGCGTTCGGGCGCCGGCTGGAACATGGACAGGTGGGTCTTACGCAGGTGATCGACCATTCTTCGGCGCGTGACGCCGTCACCCGGCTCACCCGGTGGGCCGACGACTTTCCGCAACCCGGGGTGCGCTTCGCCGATCTGACGCCGGTCTTCTCCGACGCGGAAGGTTTCCGCGTCGTCGTCGACGCGCTCGCCGCCTGCGCCCCGGAGGCGGACGTGATTGCCGCCGTCGACGCACGAGGGTTCCTCCTCGGCGGCGGCGTCGCCCGGGAACTGGGCTCCGGTGTGGTGGCCGTGCGGAAGTCGGGCAAACTGCCACCGCCCGTGCTGTCGCAGTCGTACACCCTCGAATACGGAACGGCCACGCTGGAGATTCCGAGCGGATCGATCGGTCTGGACGGGCGCTCGGTGCTCGTCGTCGACGACGTCCTGGCCACCGGCGGAACCCTCGACGCCACGGCGCGACTGGTGGAATCCGCAGGTGCCCGGGTGATCGGTGTCGCCGTGGTCCTGGAGATCGCCGCGCTGGGTGGCCGGGAGCGGCTCGGAAAGTACCCGCTCACGTCCCTCGTCACGGTCTGAGTACTAAAGTTGTGCCTGGTGGTCGTCACGGCCACCAGGGCGCATGCCCGAGACCAACCAGGGCCGAACGGCCCGAGCCATTTCAGTGGTAGGAGGTGACGGCATGACTTCGAATCTTGATCGGTCGCAGAACACGGGATCAACCTCGTCTGCGCAATCCGATGCCGAGTCACCTGCAGCGAACCCGGCTTCCGGTAACAACCGTGGAGCACAGGGATTCGCCGTTCCGGCGTCCGCATCGCGCCGGGTACGAGCGCGACTCGCCCGGCGCATCACGGGTCAGCGGAACACGACCATCCGGCCGGTTCTCGAACCGCTCGTCAGCCTGCATCGCGAGCTCTATCCGAAGGCGGACCTGGCGCTCCTGCAACGCGCCTACGACGTCGCGGAGGAGCGGCACGCCAGCCAGCGCCGCAAGTCGGGCGACCCGTACATCACGCATCCGCTCGCCGTCGCCAGCATCCTCGCCGAACTGGGGATGGACACGACCACGCTGGTCGCCGCCCTGCTCCACGACACCGTCGAAGACACCGGCTACTCCCTCGAGCAGTTGACCGACGAGTTCGGCGAAGAGGTCGCCCACCTCGTCGACGGCGTCACCAAACTCGACAAGGTGGTGCTCGGCAACGCCGCCGAGGGCGAGACCATCCGCAAGATGATCATCGCGATGGCCCGCGACCCCCGCGTCCTGGTGATCAAGGTGGCCGACCGGCTCCACAACATGCGGACCATGCGGTTCCTGCCGCCCGAGAAGCAGGCCCGCAAGGCCCGCGAAACCCTCGAGGTGATCGCGCCCCTGGCCCACCGGCTGGGCATGGCGACCGTGAAGTGGGAACTCGAGGACCTGTCCTTCGCGATCCTGCATCCCAAGAAGTACGACGAGATCGTGCGGCTCGTCGCAGACCGTGCGCCGTCCCGCGACACCTACCTCGCGAAGGTTCGTGCGGAGATCAACGCGACGTTGACGGCGTCGCGCATCAACGCCGTCGTCGAGGGCAGGCCGAAGCACTACTGGTCGATCTATCAGAAGATGATCGTCAAGGGCCGCGACTTCGACGACATCCACGACCTGGTCGGCGTGCGAATCCTGTGCGACGAGGTCCGCGACTGCTATGCGGCCGTCGGCGTCGTCCACTCGCTGTGGCAGCCGATGGCAGGCCGGTTCAAGGACTACATCGCGCAGCCGCGCTACGGCGTCTACCAGTCGCTGCACACCACCGTGGTCGGGCCCGAGGGCAAACCCCTCGAGGTGCAGATCCGCACCCACGACATGCACCGGACCGCCGAGTTCGGTATCGCCGCGCACTGGCGGTACAAGGAGACCAAGGGCAGGCACTCCGGTGACGTCGCCGAGGTCGACGACATGGCGTGGATGCGTCAGCTCCTCGACTGGCAGCGTGAGGCCGCCGACCCGGGGGAGTTCCTCGAGTCGCTCCGCTACGACCTCGCGGTCAAGGAGATCTTCGTCTTCACGCCCAAGGGCGACGTGGTGACGCTGCCCGCCGGGTCGACACCCGTCGACTTCGCGTACGCCGTGCACACGGAGGTCGGGCACCGGTGTATCGGCGCCCGGGTCAACGGCAGGCTGGTGGCGCTCGAACGCAAGCTCGAAAACGGCGAGGTCGTGGAGGTCTTCACGTCCAAGGCCGTCAACGCCGGCCCGAGCCGCGACTGGCAGACGTTCGTCGTCTCCCCGCGCGCCAAGACGAAGATCCGGCAATGGTTCGCCAAGGAACGCCGTGAAGAGGCGCTCGAGGCGGGCAAGGACGCCATCGCGAAGGAAGTGCGGCGGGTCGGGCTGCCGCTGCAGCGCCTGATGAACGCCGAATCGATGGCGTCCATCGCGCACGAACTGCACTACACCGACGTGTCGATGCTGTACACCGCCGTCGGTGAGAGCCACGTGTCGGCGCAGCACGTCGTCCAGCGTCTGGTTGCCCATCTGGGCGGTGTAGGCGACGTCGAGGAGGAGCTCGCCGAGCGGTCGACTCCGTCCACGATGCCGATGCGCCCTCGGAGCACCGGCGACGCGGGCGTGCTGGTTCCCGGCGCGGAGGGCACGGTCGCCAAGCTGGCCAAGTGCTGCACACCGGTTCCCGGCGACGAGATCATGGGATTCGTGACCCGGGGCGGCGCGGTCAGCGTCCACCGCACCGACTGCACCAACGCGGGCTCCCTGCAGGAGCAGTCCGAGCGCATCATCGAGGTCAAGTGGGCGCCGTCGCCGTCGTCGGTGTTCCTGGTGGCCATCCAGATCGAGGCGCTCGATCGGCACCGGCTGCTGTCGGACGTGACGAAGGCGCTCGCGGACGAGAAGGTCAACATCCTGTCGGCGTCCGTGACGACGTCCGGCGACCGGGTGGCGATCAGCAAGTTCACGTTCGAGATGGGCGACCCGAAGCACCTCGGGCACGTGCTGAACGTGGTCCGCAACGTCGAGGGCGTGTACGACGTATACCGGGTGACGTCCGCCGCGTAGCAACGACGAACGGGACGGTCGTTCGATCTGATCGAACGACCCTCCCGTTCGTGTAGCCGGAGGAGTGGGTCAGCCGACCGTCGCGGTCTCGATCTGAACCGGGGTGTTGGGCTTGCCGCCGCCCGCGGACATGGATCCGTCGTCGCCGTCCGCCGCAATCTTCTCGACGGTCGCGAGGCCCTCCTCGGAGATCGAACCGAACACGGTGTAATTGGGCGGGAGCACCGAGTCGGCGTAGACGAGGAAGAACTGGCTGCCGTTACTGCCGGGCGTCCCGCTGTTCGCCATCGCGACGGTGCCGCGCGGGTAGACCACCGGATTCGCGAGTGCCGGATCGTTCGGCGCGAACGCCGTCTCCGGGTACTCGGTGGTGAAGCCGTAGCCAGGTCCGCCGGTGCCCTTCCCGCTGGGATCGCCGCACTGCAGGACCTGCAGTCCCAGCTCCGTCGTCAGCCGGTGGCAGGGTGTGTCGTCGAAATAGCCCTGCTGGGCCAGGCTCGTGAAGCTGTTGACCGTGCACGGGGCCTCGGCGCGGTCGAGGACAAGGCCGATCGGTCCGGCGCTGGTCTGGAGGTCGACCGGGACGGTGCCTTCGGTGGAGACACCGGACGTGGGCGGCGGGGTGACATCCTTGACGGCGGGCTGCCCGGCCGGATACGTGCAGTCCACGGTGGCCGCGGCGGGCGCCGGGACCGGCGGCAGCGTGCCGAACTTGGACAGATCGAGCGACTGTTCCGCCGCGCTCGTGGGCGCCGCCTTCGACGAGGTGCCGGTCGACGTGCCGCCCGAGTCGGACGAATCCGAACAACCGGCGAGGAGGACCGCGAGGCTCACGCCTGCGACGAGGATCGAGGTGCGTTTCATCGGTCCATCCTCACACGAGACTCAGTCCATCCGGACGGACGTGATGTCGATGGGCAGGTTGGGCTTGCCGCCGCCGGCCTGCATCGATCCGTCGTCGCCGGCCGCCGCGACCTTCTCGATGGTCGCGAGACCCGTATCGTCGACCTTCCCGAACGCGGTGTACTGCGGGGGAAGCTGCGAGTCGGCGTAGACGAGGAAGAACTGGCTGCCGTTGCTGTCGGGCTGACCGCTGTTGGCCATCGCGATGGTGCCGCGCGGGTACGTCACCGGCACCTGCAGGGACGGATCCGACGCCTCGTACTGGTCGGTGGGGAATTCGTTGGCGAACCCGTAACCGGGACCGCCGGTGCCTGCGCCCGTGGGATCACCGCACTGCAGGACCTTCAGTCCTTCGGACGTGACGAGCCGGTGGCACGGGGTGTTGTCGAAGTAGTTCTGGCTCGCCAGGCTCAGGAAGTTGTTGACGGTGCACGGGGAGTCGGCGTTGTCCAGGATCAGGCCGATGTTGCCCTGCGTCGTCTGCATGCTGACGCTGACTTCCTGGAGGGTGGTGTCGATGTCGTCGGTGCGCGGCGGGTTCACCTGCTTCGCGGGCGGCTGAGTGCCGGGGGTGTACGTGCACGACACCTTCTCGGGCAGCGGTTCGGACCGCCCCGCCGGCATCACGCCGGGCGACTGCGGCGACGCCGACACCGACTCGGCCGCCGACGCTTCCGTCGCGTCGTCGTCGCCGCTGGTGAGGGCGAAGACGACGGCGCCCGCCGCCACCACGAGCACGACACCGAGCACCGAACCGGCGATCGTCAGCTGCTTACGCTTGCGTGCTCTGTCGGCGCGGCGTTCGAGCTGACGCTCGAGCTTTCGTTTGGCTGCTTCCCGGCGCTGCTCGTTGCTCGGCACTGCGGTGGTCCTCCCGTATCGGTCTGTCTGGCAGTCGGTCGATCGATATAGCAGTTGGTCGGTGCGAACTACCCCCGGCACACGACCTCCAGAGTCTGCCATCCGAACCTGAGAACATCCTGGCGGGGCGGCGGCTTAGGCTGTACCGACTGCAATGTCCACTCGAACAGGAGCCTCACAGGTGCTCGTCACAGGATTCCCGGCCGGGATGTTTCAGACCAACTGCTACATCCTCGCGCAGGACGATGCCCAGGAATGCGTCGTCGTCGACCCAGGACAGGATGCCGCCGAACCGTTGTTCGAATTCCTGGACCAGTCGAATCTCACGCCGACCGCGGTGCTCCTGACCCACGGTCACCTCGACCACGTCTGGAACGCCTACGACGTCTGCGAGAAATTCGGGATCCCCGCGTACATCCATCCCGAGGACCGGTACATGCTGTCGGACCCGGGCCGCGGCATCGGCCCGACGATGAAGCCGTTCATCGAGGGCATGACGTTCGTCGAGCCCGGCGAGGTGATCGCACTGGCCGACGGCGACGTGATCGAGCAGGCCGGGATGTCGTTCGCCGTCGACCACACCCCGGGGCACACGCAGGGGTCCGTGGTCTTCCGGACCCGGGTCGCCACCGAGAACGGCCCCGTCGAGATCGCCCTCACCGGTGACACCCTGTTCCAGGGATCGATCGGTCGCAGCGACCTGCCCGGCGGCAACCACGAACAGTTGTTGCAGTCCATCGCCGACAAACTTCTGATCCTCGCCGACGACACCGCGGTCCTCCCCGGGCACGGCGGATCGAGCACCGTCGGCGCCGAACGTGGGTCGAACCCCTTTCTCGTTGGACTCTCGGGATCGAAATAAGGAAAAGTAACGACAGTGAGCAAAGCCAGCACCTTCTCCGCCCCCAAGGGCGTCCCCGATTACGTCCCGCCGCAGTCGTCCGAGTTCGTCGCGGTCCGTGACGGACTCACGCGCGCTGCGCGACTGGCCGGATACGGCCACATCGAACTTCCCATCTTCGAGGACACCGGGCTGTTCGCCCGCGGCGTCGGCGAGTCCACCGACGTCGTCAGCAAGGAGATGTACACGTTCGCCGACCGCGGTGATCGTTCGGTGACCCTGCGGCCCGAGGGCACGGCGGGCGTCATGCGGGCCGTGATCGAACATGGCCTGGACCGCGGCCAGTTGCCGGTGAAACTGAGCTACGCCGGACCGTTCTTCCGTTACGAGCGCCCGCAGGCCGGTCGTTACCGCCAGCTGCAGCAGGTCGGGGTGGAGGCCATCGGCGTCGACGACCCCGCCCTCGACGCCGAGGTCATCGCGATCGCCGACGCCGGTTTCCGCGGCCTCGGCCTCGACGGGTTCCGGTTGGAGATCACCTCCCTCGGTGACGACACGTGCCGGCCGCAGTACCGGGAACGGTTGCAGGAGTTCCTGTTCGCCCTTCCCCTCGACGAGGAGACGCGTCGGCGGGCGGAGATCAACCCGCTGCGCGTGCTCGACGACAAGCGCAAGGAGGTGCGCGAGATGACGGCGGACGCACCGCTCATGCTCGATCACCTCTCGGACACGGCGAAGGCGCACTTCGACGAGGTGCTCGCACACCTCGACGCGCTGGGTGTTCCGTACGTGGTGAACCCGCGGATGGTTCGCGGCCTCGACTACTACACGAAGACGACGTTCGAATTCGTCCATGACGGGCTCGGCGCGCAGTCGGGTATCGGTGGCGGCGGACGGTACGACGGTCTGATGGCGCAGCTCGGCGGGCAGCCGTTGTCCGGCATCGGTTTCGGGCTCGGCGTCGACCGGACCGTCCTGGCGCTCGCTGCCGAGGGCAAGACCGCAGGCTCGACCGCCCGCTGTGAGGTCTTCGGCGTTCCGCTGGGCGAGGAGGCGAAGGCGAAGCTGGTGGTGGTCGCTCAGCAGTTGCGCGCCCAGGGGATTCGAGTCGATCTCGCGTACGGCAACCGCGGGGTGAAGGGCGCGATGAAGGCCGCCGACCGATCCGGCGCCGCGCTGGCACTCGTGCTCGGCGACCGAGACATCGCCGACGGGACGGTGGGAATCAAGAATCTCGCCACCGGAGATCAGGAATCGGTCTCCTCGGCGGATGTCGTCGCACGCGTCGGAGCCATCCTTGGCGCGTGACGACACCGCGCCAGTGTCACTCGACCTCGTTCCGATCGAGTTGATCGCACCGCGACTCAAGCGAGTCGCGGCGATCGCCGTGCTGATCGGTGTGGTGGTCGGCGTCATCGTCGGGTTCTTCGGGCCCGTGTGGGTCGGTGTGACAGTCGGGGCCGTGATCGCGGTCCCGACCGCCGCGTCCGCGCTCCTCACGTTGCGGCGTCGCGTCACACTGCAGACCGGGCGAATCCGGTCGACGGGAGGACTGCGCAGCCGGCACGTCGACGTCACGAGGGCGGTCGCGGCGGAACTGGTGGTCCGTTCGGCGCGGGTCAGCGAGGTGAGTGTCCGGATCACGGATCCCGACGGGAGCCTCGCGATACCGCTCGCCCTCTACACGACCGACGGCGGCCGTGAACTCGAGATCCTCGGGCTCCGCAAGCTGGCCGACGCGCTGACGACGAGCGAACTGGTGCCGGCCGCCGCGATCGCGTCGGTGCTCATCGAGCAGCTCCGTGCGGAAGCGCGCGGCGCGGGCCTTCCCGAACGCCCCCTGTTCCGGGCCGTGGAACTGGTGCGTTCGGAAGGCCGCGTGCCCACCACCACGCTCACCGATCACGAGGTGGCAGCGCTCCTCGACTGAGCAATCAGCTCTGGTCGCCGAACGGAGTGTCGTCGAGGTCCTCGCCGATCACGGCGGGCGCGACCATGGGGAGATCGCCGACAAACGCGTTGTTCTCCCCGGAGTTGACGAGGTAGCTCGGTGTGGACCGGCCGCTCAGCTGGTCGTCGCCGCCGCGCCCGGCGCCCGCCATCCCGGCGCCGCCCATCCCGCCCACGGCTCCACCGGGTGTGAGAGGGGACGAGGCGGCGGCCGGAGCGGCGCCGGGTGTGGGAGTGGTCCCCGGTGTCGCCGGGGGCACAACCGCCCCGGTAATCGTTCCGCGGGGTACGGAACCGCTACCCGCGGAGACGCTTCCGCCCGCGCCGCCGCCGTACATGCCGATGCCAGCGCCGCCGGCGATGCCCACCGCACCCGGAACTCCGCCCGCTGACCCGTGCGCGGGGGTGACCGCGGATTTCGCCGACAGGGCGTCGGCAGGCAGATCGGACGAGGAGACGCTCGCCGCCTGGGTGCTCGCCGACACCAGGTCGCCGACACTGTCGGTGACGGTGGAGATCATCGGTTTGCCCACACCCTCGATCACGCTGGACGCGATGGCGAACGGTGACGTCGGTGCGGCTCCCGCCACGGCTCCGCGCGCCGGGGGCGGCGGCACCGGAACCGGGGCGGCCAGACCGTTCATCGTGAGGGTCTGTTCGTTGAGTTCGGTGCGCGTCTGCGTCACGACCCCGATGGCCGCCTTCAGATGCTCGGCTGCGGACGCGAGCAGCATCGCCTGACCGGGCGGCGTCATCACCATCGGCGCGGCGGCGACCGCGGTGGCTGCGAACGACTCCGAAATCGTCATGAGGTTCGCGTTGCCCCGCGCCACGGACGCGGCGGCGGTCTGCGTCGTCGCCGAGATCTCCGTGCCGCGTTCGCTCAATTCCGTGCCGCTGGACTGAGCCTGCAGGCCTTGCGACTGCGCCGCCTGTGCTGCCTGGCTCTGCCAGATCTGGTCGAGCACCTTCAGCCCCGACATACTCATCGACATCGCCTGGTCGATCATGCCCGAGGACATGTCGAGGAGGGACGTCGGATCGAACGAGCCGAACGTGCCGGTGCCGAAACTCCCGGCGAGATCGGTGAGCGGCCTGAACAACTCGTCCACACCCGGCAGTCCGGGCAGCACGTGACCCTGCAGCAGCGCCTCCACCGGGTTCGGCGGCAATGGAGGGAGCGGCGGAAGGGCCGGTAACGGCGGCAGGTCACCGAGCGGCGCATCGAGGAACGGACCGAGCGGAGAGTTCTGCAGGGCTTCGAGTGGAGTGCTCGGCAGTGGCGTGGCGAGGGCGTCGCCGACGGGCGTTCCCTGGATCAGGTCGAGGATCGACCCGTGCTCCACAGGATTTCCGGTGGATTCGGGGGACGTCATGCGAGACCTCCCATCCCGTCGCCGACGGCACCGAGCGCAACGCCGTTGGCGCCGTCGACGGAATCGTAGGAATCGGCGGTGGCATCGGCGGCGACCGCGGTCTGCGCGTAGTGAGACGCGAGTTCGGCGACCGACTTGGCGTGATTTGCCTGTGCGGCAGCGAAGGACGCGAGAAAGTCGGCGCCGATCGGGCCGAACACGGGCGCGAGTGCCGCGAGATTCGCGCCGAGATCGAGTGCGGCGGCGCTGCTGATCTGTTCGGCGGCCTGCGCAGCGGTGGCGCCGTAATTCCTGATGCCGTCCGTGACGACAAAGACATCGCTCAAGATAACCCCCCAGTGATAAGCGTTCGCCAGACTTTATCTCACGGGACCGACGTGCACGGCTAGAGGCGAAGGGGTGTTCCGCCTGCCGCCTCGGCGAGCAGTGCCCGCGACTTCGCCCGGATTTCGTCCATCGGCTTCGTCCATCCGAGAGCGCGGAGGCAGGCGTCGGCGAGGAGTCCGGCGGCGCCCTCGTTCTCGGGCCCGGGAAGCAGTCCGCGTTCGATGTCGGCGCGGGTTGCGATGGCGCTCTCGACTATTCGGAACGGCAGGTCGGTCAGGGCGGGGGAGGTGTCGCCGGAATCGTCGGTGATTTCCGTGAGGGCCTGGTCAGCCAGCTGCCGGTAGTGCCGGCGCAGCAGGGTTCGCTGGGCGCGGAACGGCTCGAATCGCTCGGTCAGCAGTTCCGGAAGAAGATACAGCGCACCGAGATTCCATTTGGTGGCGGTGAGTTGCGTGACGTCGTAGGTGGCCAGCGCGTGCAGGCGCACCGCGGCGGGCGCGGCGGCGTCTGCGAGCCGTCCGGCGGCGGCGAGCGCGGGGGACACCGTCTCCTCGAGGAGGGCCACCAGGATCTCCTCCTTGTTGGGGAAGTGGTGGTAGAGCGATGCCTGCCGGATACCGACCATCTCGGCGATCTGCCGGGTGGACGTGGCTGCGAAACCCTTGGTGGTGAACAACTCTCCGGCGGCGTCGAGTATCTCCTCGGGAGTGGTCTGCCCTGGTCTGCGCTGACTGGTCAGTCGGGGTCGTCCCGGCCCTGTGGTCACCGCTCCATGATGTCAGGTCGCTCTCGGGAACGGCGGTCTCCACCCCTCGTGAGGGTTTCGTCATGCTCCCGAAACGTAGGCAACGATGCTGTTACGGCCGGCCGCGATCTGGATACGCGGGCGTCACCCATCGAGGCCTCTCCGCGAGAAAACTATCGAGCGACAGATATTGCTCTCGCCGAAGGAGTAAGCCCTTGAGTACACCCACAAGGACTGCGCAAGTGCTGACCGCGCCGGCCACACCTCCCCGCCCGTCCGGCGGAACCGGCGTCGACGACACGGGCGACCTCGGCGAATTCGGCTACGAACAGCAACTTCACCGTTCCCTCGGTAAGTTCGCGTCGTTCGCCGCAGGCTTCTCATTCGTTTCCATCCTCACCACCATCTTCCAGCTCTTCGGGCTCGGATTCGGATTCGCCGGCCCCGCCTTCTTCTGGACGTGGCCGGTGGTGTTCGTCGGCCAGTTCATGGTTGCGCTCAATTTCGCCGAACTGGCCGCCCGGTACCCCATCTCGGGGGCGATCTACCAATGGTCACGCCGGATGGGCGGTGAGGTGGTCGGCTGGTTCGCCGGATGGTTCATGATCCTCGCGCAGATGGTGACCGCCTCCGCCGCGGCCATCGCCCTGCAGGTCGTGCTCCCCAACGTGTGGAGCGGATTCCAGATCATCGGTGAGGACAGCACGTTGACGTCCGCTAGTGGCGCCGCCAATGCGGTGCTGCTGGGTTCCGTCCTCCTCGTGCTTACCACGTTCATCAACTGCATCGGCGTCAACTGGATGTCCAGGATCAACAACATCGGCGTGACCTGCGAGATCGTCGGGGTCATCGCGGTGATCGGCATGTTCCTCACCCACGCCCAGCGCGGACCGGAGGTCGTGTTCGACACGGGCACGGCAGGGGCGTCACCCGGGTACGGATGGGCGTGGATCGTGTCGGGACTGATGGCGGCCTACGTCATGGTCGGGTTCGGCTCCGCGGGCGAACTCGCCGAGGAGACGCGGAATCCGCGCCGGGTGGCGCCGCGCACGATCCGCCTCGCGCTGTCCGTGTCGGCGCTCGGCGGTGGACTGATGATCATCGGCGCGCTGATGGCCGCGCCGAGCCTGACCGACGGCCGGCTCGCCGCCGAAGGCCTGCCATACGTGCTCTCGTCGATCCTCAGCTCGCCCTGGGGCACCCTCCTCCTCGTCGACGTCGCGATCGCCGTGTTCGTCTGCACGCTCGCCATCCAGACGGCGGCGTCCAGGCTGGTGTTCTCGATGGCCCGCGACGGACGGCTGCCCGCCTCGCAGATCCTGTCGACGGTGAACACCCGCACCGGAACGCCCATCGCGCCGTCCGTCCTGATCGGCCTGGTCTGCATCGGCATCCTCGCGGTCAACGTCGGGAACTCCGCGATCTTCGCGACCCTGTCGAGCGTGTGCATCATCCTGATCTACCTCGCCTACCTGATGGTCACCGTGCCGCTCCTGCTGCGCAGGCTGAAGGGCTGGCCGCACGGTGGACCGCAGGTCGATGCGGACGGCCGGAAGCTGTTCTCGCTCGGACGGTTCGGCCTTCCCGTCAACATTCTTGCGGTCGGCTACGGCGTGCTGATGGTCGTCAACCTGTCCTGGCCGCGCGCCGAGATCTTCGACCCCAGCGGCGACTACCCCCTCCTGCGGTGGGCCGTCTCCGTCACCGTCGCCGCCGTGGTCGCGCTCGGAATCGCGTGCTTCCCGCGCGGCCGCACGACCCCCAACCCCGTCACGATCGGAGCCTGACATGACCTCAGTGGACACCTCGACCACCAGCGCCGCGAAGGAACACGCGCGTGCCCAGTCGGGAGTGGTCACCGACTCGATGCCGGTGGTCCCGGCGTCGTCCTGGCCCACTCCTCCGTCCGACATCGATCCGGCACTGCTCACGTGGGCGGAAACGGTGCCCGGTGGCCGGTACACCACGAAGGTGCTGAGCCGTGGCACACGACTGCGACTGCGTGACCTCGACGGCCGGGCCTGCGCCCACCTGCTGCTGTACCGGGCGGACGCGCCGTGGGAGCGGCTCAACGTCGCCGACACCGTGAAGGTGCCGTGGCAGGCGTACCTGGGGGTGGGGCATCCGCTGCTCTCCGATCAGGGGCGCGTGCTCGCGACGCTCGTGTCGGACGGGTCCGGGCGGCACGACGCCCTGTGCGGCACCACGTCGCTCGCCTCGAACACCGCGAGATACGGTGACGGCAGCCTGCATTCGGCGTCCCCGGCCGGCCGTGAACTCTTCACCGTGGCGGCGGCGAAGCACGGACTCGAGCGGCGCGACCTCCCGCCCTCGCTGTCGTTCTTCCACGGGGTGCGGGTGGGGGAGGACGGGTCGCTGAGCAGCATCGGATCCGCCGGCGCGGACACCGCGATCGATCTCGTGATCCACCTCCCGGTGATCGTTCTGATCGCCAACACGTCGCACCCGCTCGATCCTTCGCCGACGTACGACACGACCGCGCTCGAAGTGCTCGCCTGGACCGGCGCCGACGTGGCCGAACCCGTCGACGCCGATCCGGAGTACCGACGCGCCTTCCTCAACACCGAAGACGTCTGGGCTGCAGCGCAGCGCCAGGGACGGGAGCAGGCATGACCACCACCATCGAGGCCGCACCGCTGGTACCGGGAACGGTGATCCTGGACGAGGAAGTCGGCGCCCGCGGACCCTGGTCCACCGTCGTCGTGGCCGGTGACGTCCTGACCATCGTCGATCTGTGCGGCAACCAGGCCGTGGACACTCTGATCTACGCGGCCGACGATCACCGGCAACGCTACTCGGCCGCCGCGACGGTGTCGGCGCAGCGGAATCTGTTCCTGACCACGGGAAGTGTCCTCCGCACCGACGATCACGACGCGCTGATGACGCTCGTCGCCGACGAGGTCGGTTCCCACGACACGGTGGGCGGCGCCTGCTCGCAGGAGTCGAACACCCTGCGGTACGGCCACCACACCAAGCACCAGCACGCCTGCGTCGAGAACTTCCTCGCCGAAGGATCCCGGTGGGGGATCGGCAAGCGGGACCTGGTGTCGAACATCAACTTCTTCATGAACGTTCCCGTCGACGCCGACGGCACGCTCGGAATCGTCGACGGCCTGTCCGCGCCCGGCCGCCGCCTGGCACTCCGCGCGGAGCGCGACGTTCTGGTACTGGTGTCCAATTGCCCGCAGATCAACAATCCCTGCAACGGTTTCGACCCGACCCCGGTTCGGATGATCGTGACCCGGCCGACGGGAGCGCAGGCATGAGCGCCAAGATCACCGTGCACCGGCCCGGCATGCTCACCACGGTGCAGGACTTCCCTGGACGGACCGGGTACTGGCACGTCGGTGTGCCGCCGTCGGGGCCGATGGACGACCTGTCGTTCCGGCTCGGCAACACCGCGCTCGGCAACGACGAGGGCGCGCCCGGAATCGAATGCGCCATGTCGGGTCCTGCACTGCAGTTCGACGAGGACACAGTGGTGTGTGTGACGGGCGCGCCCGCCCCGGTCACCGTCGACGGAGTGCTGCAGGCGCAGTGGCGTCCGGTACGGGTTCCGGCAGGCGCAGTCCTGGACGTCGGCGCGGTGGCAGGACCCGGCCTCCGCATCTACGTACTCGTCCAGGGCGGGCTCGACGTCGACGACTTCCTCGGCAGCGCCTCGACGTTCACGCTCGGCAAGTTCGGTGGACATCAGGGCCGCACGCTGCGGCAGGGCGATGTTCTCGCGGTCGGCGAGCACACCGGCGCCCGCGCGGCCGCCGTTCCCGCCGAATACGTTCCGGCCCTGTGTAGTCGCTGGGAGATCGCGGTCACCGAGGGCCCGCACGGCGCACCCGAGTTCTTCACCCGCGCCGACATCGACACGCTGTACCGGACCGACTACGAGGTGCACTTCAACTCGGACCGCACCGGGGTGCGGTTGATCGGACCCAAGCCCGACTGGGCCCGCACGGACGGCGGCGAGGCGGGACTGCATCCGTCCAACATCCACGACAACGCGTATTCGGTCGGCGCCCTGGACTTCACGGGGGACACCCCGATCCTCCTGGGCCCGGACGGACCGAGCCTCGGTGGGTTCGTGTGCCCTGTCACGGTCGTCTCCGCGGAACGCTGGAAGCTCGGACAACTGGCCCCCGGCGATACGGTGCGTTTCGTGCCGATCAAGGCCGACCGGGCCGCGTCCGCACGGACGCTGGGGCCCGCGCGGCGGGCGGCGCACTCGACGGTCTTCTCCACCACCGGCGATCGCGACGACGGCGTGATCGCCCGGCGCGACGGCGAGACCGCCGTGACGTACCGGCGCTCCGGCGACGACAACGTCCTGGTCGAGTACGGCGACATGACCCTCGACCTCGCACTACGGGCCCGCGCCCACGCGCTGCACCAGCGTCTCGAGATCGAGAAGCCGGCCGGGCTCCTCGACCTGACACCGGGCATCCGCTCACTGCAGGTCCGGGTCGACCCCGACGTGCTGCCGATCCCGAAGCTCATGGGGCTGCTCGGCGAGGCGGAGGACGCGCTACCCGCGGCGAACGAACTCGTGGTGCCGAGCCGGTCCGTGCGGATGCCGCTGTCGTGGGACGATCCCTCGACGCGTGAGGCGATCCAGCGCTACATGCACGGTGTCCGTTCCGACGCACCGTGGTGCCCGTGGAACATCGAGTTCATCCGCCGCATGAACGGGCTCGGCAGCGTCGACGACGTCTTCGACACCGTCTTCGGAGCGGAATACATGGTGCTCGGGCTCGGTGACGTCTACCTCGGCGCACCCGTCGCGACACCACTCGACCCGCGGCATCGGCTGGTCACGACGAAATACAACCCGGCCCGCACGTGGACGCCGGAGAACGCGGTCGGTATCGGCGGGGCATACCTGTGCATCTACGGAATGGAGGGTCCGGGCGGCTACCAGTTCGTCGGCCGAACCACCCAGGTGTGGAACCATCGGCATCCCGAGAAGTCGGGACCGTTCGAGGACGGTACCCCCTGGCTGCTGCGCTTCTTCGACCGGATCTCCTGGTACCCCGTGGAACCGGACGAGTTGATGGACCTGCGATCCGACGTCGCAGCCGGTCGCGGCGGCGGTATCGAGATCACCGAGGGCACGTTCTCGCTCGCCGAGCACCAGCAGTTCCTCACGGCGAACGCCGAATCGATCGGCGACTTCCGAGCCGAGCAGGCCGTCGCGTTCGCCGCCGAGCGGCAACGATGGTCTGCGGCAGGGGAGTTTGCGACGGTGGGCTGATCCGCGTTACGCGAGCATGTCGGTGAAGCTGTCCGGCCTGGGTGCGTCGGCGCGTTCCCTGGGCACGTAATGCACTTCGACCACCCCGTTGCCGTACGACTCCGTGCTCACTAGTCGGAGGTCGCGCTGGTCGGATATCTCCGAGAACCAGGGAACACCCGGCGACACGACCGGATAGACGAAGAAGTAGAACTCGTCCACCAGCCCCAGCGCGAGGACCGATCGCGCGAAGGACGAGCCGCCGGACAGGTGAATGTCTCTGCCCGGCCGGCTCTTCAGGTCCTCGAGGTACGCCGCGAGCTCGTCGTCGGTGGCCACGACGACCTGTTCGGTGTTGGTCCATTCGGTCACCGGGTCGTCGCCGGAGCGGGAGAACACCAGCTTCCGGTAGGTGTTCATCCGTTCGGCCATGACCTGATTGGTTTCGGTTCCGGCATGCTCGGCCAGCGCGCGAGGCCAGTAGGCGGCCATCTCCTCGTAGGTGGTGCGCCCGACCAGCACCGTGTCGTAGCTCGAATAGATTCGATCGATCTCGCGGTACTGGTCGTCGACGACGTCGTGGACCCACGCCGCGGGGTCGTCGAGGCGGCCGTTGAGTGTCGTCATCATCTGCAGGACGATCTTGCGCATGTCGGCCCCCTCGATTACGCGTGTCGCTCGGCCAGTTCGGCGAGCTGCTCGGTGACGGTGCCCCAGCCGTCGTAGAAGCCCATTTCTTCGTGGGTGTTGCGGTCGGCGTTGTTCTTGTGCATCACGTGGGCGACGTACTCCGTGCCCGTCGGATGGTCGTTCAACGTGATGATCGCGGTCATGAACGGCTGTTCGGCGGGTCGCCAGCCACCGACCAGCGAGTTGGTGAACACGATGCGTTCGAGTTCGTCGACGGCGAGGAAGCAGCCACTGATGTGCGGCACGAATTCGCCACCGTCCTCACTGATCTGGGTCGTGAACGCCCCGCCCGGGCGTAGTTCCATGTCGACGACCCGGCACCGCGACGGCGCGGGGACCCACCATTGCTCGAAGCTGGCGGGGTCGGTCCAGGCGCGCCACACGACCGGACGGGGTGCCCGGATGATGCGCGAAATCGTGAGGTCGAGATCGGGTCTCGCAGTGTCGGTCATTGCGGTGTGTCCTTTGCGGGTGTCGTGACGGTGTGTTCGGTGACGAAGTGTTCGAGTCGGTCGGTGCGGCTCTCCCACAGTTCCTGTTGCTCCGCGAGCCACGCCTCGACGGCCGTGAACGGTTCCTTCTCGATCGCGCACGTCCGTACGCGGCCCTCCTTGTGCGTCCGGATCCATCCGCTGTCCTCGAGGAAGTGGATGTGCTTCATGAAGGAGGGCAGGGCCATGTCGAACGGTTTCGCCAGTTCGCTGACCGTCGCCGGGCCCCGGCTCAGACGGCCCAGCACGGCCCGCCGGGTGGGGTCGGCGAGCGCTTGGAAGATGCCGTTCAGCTGCTCCGGATACTGAGCCATAAGGCAAAGTATCCACCGCAACAATGGTTAGTGCAAGGGCTAAGTGTGGCCCTCGTGGGTGGTGTCAGCCGAGCTTGCCGTGACCGGGGGTGAGCGGGACGTCCAGGGCGTCGTAGAGCCCCGGCGCGGCCGTCCGCAACCACGGGATTGCGTTGACCAGGCGCCCCACCGCGGTGGCGTTGCCACCCGCCGCTCGGTTGCCGCCCTCGTCGGTGGCCTCCACGTTCACCTCGATGCGCGGTCGTCCCTCGATGATCACCTTGTGAGCGCCGTCCCCGCCGTCGGGCGGCACGGGCCAGTCCGGGGCGCACGACGGGTGGATCCGCGTGACGTGCTCGATGACGATCAGAGGCTCGCCGCGCACGATGCCCTGGACTTCGAAACGCAGCGCTCCCTGGGTACCGGCCTCGAACTCGCCCATGAGATCGGTGGTGATCGTCTCGTCCAGCGGCCGGCGCAGCAGCGTCTCCCGGATCTCGTCGAGCTCCACACCGAGGGCCCGGGCGATGAGCCGAATTTGGCCGCCCCACACCATCGTCGGTACCGTCGCCGCGACCATCGGCGGTTCGTAGTCCATCGGCTGGCCCATACCGACGAGGTACCGCACAGAATCGTGCTGGTCGTACGTGGTGTAGTCGAAGATCTCCTGGCAACGGATCTGATCGATCGTGCCGGCCAGGCCTGTCAGCAGGATCGGCAGGATGTCGTTGCCCCATCCCGGATCGACGCCCGACACGAACAGGGCGCCGCCGCCGGACTTCGCGGCCGCCTCGATCGGGTCGCGCAACTCGGCCGGCGCGTTGCGCTGGTCGTAGAGCGCATAGATCGACGGGGTCACGACGACGGCCCCGGCGGAGAGTGCGCGGGTGATGTCCGCCGCCGCATCGTCCGGGCGAATGTCGCCCGACGCGGCGTAGACGACAGCGCCGGGGGACGTCGCGAGCACGGCATCGGCGTCGTCGGTTGCTGCCACCCCCACCGAGCGGCCCAGGCGGGCGAGGTCGCCGGCATCGCGTCCGACCTTCTCCGGGTTGGCGACGATCACTGCGGTCAGCTCGAGTCCGGGATGTGCATCGATCGCGCGGATCGCGGCGCGCCCCGCATTCCCGGTGCCCCACACCACGGTCCGGATCTTCCCCTGGTCAGCCATGGAATCGGACCCTACCCAGTTTGCGAGGTGGGCATTGCCCGAATGGGGCAACATCGGGTCCCCTGGAACAGGTGTACGAAAGGGCTCGAGGGTGAGCTTCGGGCTTGCCGAGACGACAGACACGGAGTGGGTCCGCCCGTGCGAGGGTGCTTCGCACGGGCGGACCATCCCCGACACGCACCGGTCGGCGGTGCGTCCTTGGGTGCAGCACTGATCCCTCATAAGGGGCGCATGTTTCCTGTCTGCGCGGGGTGTGCTGCCTGCGTGACTGCGAGTGAAGTTGTGGGTCGGAAGCTTTGTCCGCGGCCTCCTTGCTGTGGTTCGGTGTATCGGTTGGTCACAATTGTGGGTTGACCTGCGCGCATCCACACCGGTCGTTCGGCGTATGTGGGTACCTGGCTTTTCGGGTTGCTTCCAGGTCTGGCCGTGTTCAGGTTCAGGTGGACAATGGGAAGATGCACCCACACGGGACGCTGCCCGGCTCGGGAACAGGTCTGAGCAGAGCCGAACTGCTTGCCGCGGTATCGCTGGCGATCGACCTCGGTCTGGGTCAACCGATGGAACACATGCTTCGGTCGTCGTTGATCGCGACACGGATCGCGGAGCGGATGGGACTCGACCCGCAACAGCGAGCGACCGTGTATTACGCCAATCTGGTCGGGTGGATCGGTTGTCACGCCGACTCCCACGAACTCTCGGCGCTCTTCGGCGACGACATTGCCTTCCGGGCCGACACCTACGCGGTGGACATGACCGGCCTGCCGTTTCTGCGCCTGATGATGAGTCATGTGGGACGCGGATTGCCGGGCTGGGAGCGCGGCATCCGTGCTGCTGCCCTTCTGGTCGCGGCTCGCAGCCAGGTTGCCACACTGATCCATTCGCATTGCAGTTCCGCCGGGGTTCTTTCCGATCGGATGGGCTTGGACGGGCAGGTCGGAAAGGCGCTGGCCTACGTCTTCGAGCGCTGGGACGGCCGGGGGTTACCCAACGGTTGTCGCGGAGAGGGCATCCCGGTCGAGATCCACATCGCTCACGTGGCAGACGTCGTCGAAGTGCACCTGCGGACGGGTGGGCTCGAGCACGCGAAGGACGTTCTCCGTTCCCGGCGCGGTAGTCAGTTCAGCCCGGCCGTGGCGGACGTATTCGAACGTGACGCGGCGGCGATCGTGGACGGGTTGCTCGAAATAGACGTCTGGGTCGCGGCGTTGGCTCGAGCACCCGATCGTGATCGAACCCTGAAGGCCGACGAGAGCGACGAGTTACTCAGGGCCATGGCCGATTTTGTCGATCTCAAATCTCCGTTCACTCTGGGACATTCGCGTGGCGTCGCGAATCTGGTGGCCGGGGCGGCACGCCACGTGGGCATGTCGCCGTCGGACATCACGCATCTCTACCGTGCCGGCCTCGTGCACAGCCTCGGCAAAATGGGAGTGTCCAACCAGATCTGGGAGAAGAAGGGGCCGCTCACTACGGCTGAATGGGAACGGGTACGGATGTATCCGGATCTGACCGGCCGGATATTGAGCCGGGTCAACGGCTTGGAGGCGGTGGTGTCCGTCGCGATGAAGCACCGGGAACGGATCGACGGGTCCGGCTTTCCCCGGGGGATCGCCGGCGCCGAGCTGACCGCGCAGGACCGACTGCTTGCCGCGGCGGAGGTTTATCAGGGACTTCTCGAGCCACGTCCACACCGGCCGGCGCTCGATCCTCGCGGCGCTGCCGATCGGTTGAGAGAAGAGGCGCGCGCCGGACGCCTCGACGCCGAGTCGGTGGCGGCCGTGCTGGCGGCGGCCGGGCAGCGGCTGTCGCGGCGGACGCCCTGGCCGGCCGGGCTGACCGACCGCGAGGTCGAGATCCTGCGACTCGTCGCGCAGGGCCGGTCGAACCGAGAGATCGCCGCCGAACTGTTCATCGCCGAGAAAACGGCACGCAACCATGTCGAACGTGTCTACACCAAGCTCGGGGTGAACAACCGCACGCAGGCCAGTCTCGCCGCGATCGATCGGGGTCTGGTGGGCTTCCCGGTCAACACGGCCGTGGGGAAGTGACGCATCCGCCATCTGGTGGGACCGGTCGTGCGGGGCCGTCATCGCCGGGATGCGCCGGGCCGGGACCGCCGGTCCAGTACCCACACCGTGGCGAGCGTGAGGCCGACGGCAAACGAGGCGAGCGCGATGAGGCTGGCGCCGGTGCCTCCGTGGAAGGTCTCGCCGTAGGCGGACATGGCCGGCAGCGTGGCGCTGTACCGATCGAGATCCAGGTCGCGTCCCAGTGCTTCGAATGCGTGGCGGTTGGATAGGCCGAGGCTCATCAGGCGTCCAGGGATGGCCATCTCGTCGACGGGGACGATGGCGCCACCGAACAGGACCTGAGGGAAGCAGAGCATCGGCAGGGCGAGGGCGGCCTGCGCGGCGTTGGAGACCGCGGCCGAGGCGAGCAAGCCCAGGGCCAGTGCCGAGGTCGCCTCGATCACAATCGTCACGAACAGGAGGGCGGACACGTCCCATCCGACGGCGGGGAGCCGACCGAGCGCCCGCAGCACACCGAGCAGCAGCGCGCTCACCCCAGCCAGCACCGGAAGCAGCGCTGTCACCTTGGAGGCCACGTAGGCGCCCACGCTGAGCCCGGCCAGGCGCTCCTGCCGGAAGACGGCCATCTCCCCGACGATCTGGAGCAGGCCGTACGTGAGGCCGAAGAAGAAACCTGCGAATGCGATCCAGAACACGATCTGGGCCGGGCCGAGGTCGGCTGCGCTCCGCGGATCGAACGCGCCGCGCTGGAACAGTGTCGCCATCATCGCCGTGACCAGCACCGGTGAGCCGAGCAGGACGGCCAGGGTCAGCCGGTTGCGAAGGAGGACATCTACATTGCGTCGGGTGAGTAGCCACCATTGCCGCACCATGCCTGTGCGTGTGACGTCTGTAAGGGCGGCCGCGACGGGCGGGACAGGCGGTAGTACCGATCCGGGCCGGGCTTCGGACGTCACACCACTGTCCGCGAAACGCTCCGCCCAGATCTGAGGGGTGTGCTCACGAGCCAGCCGGTCGTACACTTCGGCGAGATCCTCTACGCCGAAGTAGCGCCGTGCCTCGGTCGGGCTGCCGGTGAAGGCCAGGTGACCGTCGCGAGCCAGGAACACCACCCGGTCACACCGGTCGATGCCGGCCGGCTCATGCGTCGTGAGGACGACCGTGACCCCGCGCCGGCTGAGTCGACGCAGCAGGCGCATCACGTCGGCTGCGGTCGACGGGTCGAGCCCGGAGGTGGGTTCGTCGAGGAAGAAGAGGTGTGGCCGGGTCAGTAGCTCCACGGCGATACTGGCCCGCTTGCGCTGGCCGCCGGACAGTGCACGGACCAGCACCTCGGCCCGATCAGCCAGGTCGAGGTCCTGCATGGTCTCCTCGACTATCCGATCCGCTTCGGCCGCCGATGTGCCCGCGGGCAGCCGGAGCCGCGCCGCGTACCGCAGCGTGCGGCGCAGGGGCATCTCGAGGTGGATGATGTCGTCCTGGGGCACGTAGCCGATACGGGAATCGGCGCTGACTCGGGCACCGCGAACGACACCGTCGTGTCGAACCTCCCCGGCGGACGGTGGTTGCAGTCCCGCGAGGATCTCCAGCAATGTGCTCTTTCCTGCTCCACTGCCGCCGGCAATGGCGACCAACTCGCCGGGTTCGACCGACAGCGACAGCTCCTGGAGGATCCGCCGCGCCCCGACCTGCCGGCTCACGTCGACGGCATCGACCCGCCCCACGGTCGGTGGTTCCAATGTCGATGCGGTCATGTCGGGTGATCTCAGTGATTCCTGAACTCGCTTTGTCATGCCCTGATCATCGGCCCGCCGGTTCGGTGGCCGCATGGGGCGTTTGCCTCAAATCGGGCGCCCGAAACCGATCCGAGGCGGAGCCGATGAGGCAAGCTTCAAGTAGACCGATACTGAACGCACGGATTGGGGAGCGGGGTGGCACGAACATTCTCGGGGCGGCGGATCGTCGCCGTCTTGGCGATCTCGGTGACGGGACTGGTGGGATGCGGTGAGTCGGCAGTTCAACCGGCCGGGCCAGGTGCACAGCTGACCGAAACGATTCCGAGGACGATGGAGCACGCCTCGATTCCCGGGGCCATCGTCGGTATCTGGCAGGACGGCGCCGAGCCCTACGTCCAGGCGTTCGGGGTACGCGATACGGCCACCGGCGACCCCATGGCGCCCGACCTGTTCATGCGCATCGGCAGCGTGACCAAGACCTTCACCACCACCGCCGTGCTGCAACTGGTCGATCAGGGAAAGGTCGGCCTCGACGATCCGATCGACCGGTATGTGCCCGACGTTCCCAACGGGGACACGATCACCATCCGCCAGTTGGCGGCCATGCGCAGTGGGCTTCCCGACTACTCGGACGTGGTGATCCCGGCGCTCCCGAGTCAGCCGCAGCGTCAATGGACGCCCCAGGAACTGCTCGAGATCGGTTTCAGCCGTCCACCGCTGTTCGTACCGGGCACCGAGTTCGACTACTCCAACACCAATACCGCGCTCTTGGGCCTCGTCGTCGAGAAGGTGTCCGGGCAGCCGCTGAACGCCTATATCGACGAGTACATCGCGCGACCCGAGAGTCTCGGCCACACCTCGGTCCCGACCGATGCGGCCTTTGCGTCACCGCACGCTCACGGATACACGAAAACAATTGACGGCGAGACGGTGGACGCGACCGACTGGAACCCGTCGTGGGGATTCGGTGCGGGAAACATGATTTCGACGCTCGACGACCTGCGTGTGTGGGTGCGCGACTTGGCAGGAGGAACGTTGCTCTCGCCGGCAACTCAGCGCGAGCGGGAGCAGTTTCAGCCGGCGCCGTCGGAAGGTACGGATTCGATGTACGGACTGGGGGTCGAGTACCAGAACGGCTGGATCGGCCACAACGGAAATATCGCGGGCTACCAGACCTACGCCTATTACCTTCCGCCCGAGGGCAAGACGGTGGTAATGCTGGTCAATACGAACGTCGACCCGCTGGGCGTGTGGAACTTCTTCGCTGAGATCGTGAAGATCATCAGCCCCGACCATCCCTGGCCGGCGCCTCCGTCGTAGAGGTCGGATGAAAAGGAGTGCGGCCGCGCGGATCAGGTACGTCTTCGCCTTCGGAGTCGGGCTCTCCGGCAGGTGGCAGCCAGTGGTGGGCGCCGACGGGGGTCTGCCTTCAACCAGCTGACATCAGCAATCCGACGAGTGCAATCGCGATCGCCGAGGCGGCACCACAGATTGTCCAGGCCCGCACAGCGGTCCGGCGCCAGCGGGGATTGCGGATCCGGGTGGTCGGCGCGGGGGCAGCGCCCGATCCACCGGCACGTGACGGTTCGGGTTCGCGTCCGTGACGGTGCGACATCGCATCCGCGGCGAGCGCTGCGCCGAGAGAGGCGACCACCACGATCAACGTGACGGCGATGACCACAACAGTCCAGGGCATAGTTGTACCGAGCCTTTACGATTCCTGGGATGTCGACGGGTTGCGGTCGACGTCGGCCTTTCGGTCGCCGTCATCCGTCGACATGGAACGGCACGCCGCGCGGGCGGCGTCCCTGGGGCGCGTCATGGAGAAGGTCGGAGCATCACAGCTGCCGCGATGAGGCCGGCGAATGTCGCGGCGACGATCGCCGCGGTGGCGCCCAGTGAGTTGGTGACCATCCACGCGGGCATGGCTACGGATAGTGAGGCACCGGCACCGATGACTGGCTGTGTGAGGCGTTCTGTACCGCCGGGTATCCACTGCTTCATGGGTAGCGAGGGATGCATTCCATGCTCCTTTCGCAAGGATAGATGCAGGCGGTGGCGATGTCGGGTCCGATCGGCAGGGGCCGCCTGCGAGGTTTGTCTGTCTCCTCCGGTAACGATTAAGAGTGATTTGGATCACAATTGAGTTGCAGAGCTCGTTTGTACCGCATTCCTGTCAGGAGCGCCACTGGGCAACCGTCCATGTTGGGGAAGCCCCGAAACCGTCCGGTGTGACTCGCGGTAACCGACATCGACCGCGAGCGGGAATCTCTCCGCGTTGACGGGGTGCTGTGATCCGGATCGGAGAGTCGGACAATGAAGTGAGCCGCTGTCATCACAGATCGAGGTATGGACTTCATGTGGGGGAGGAGCTGGGGCCCAATACGATTGGCTCCGGTGCCTGCCTGGAGGGGTCGACGGTGGGCTTCGAGGCCGATGTCACGTGGCATGGCGATCCCGACGACAATCCACACGGCATGAGCGCTCCGCGGAAGGCGCGGATATCAACGACGGGACTTAAGACTCTATCCGCAAGTGCTTTCGTCGAGCTTACGATTCCGCGTGTGACACTCGGCTCCCTGTCCTTGGCCCTACTACGCGTGAACTACCGACTTGCGCGGCTTCCGCTGCAACTGTTCGAAGACGTGGCGGTGTCTCGGCTCGACGAACAGGAGCCGGTACGGCTCGCCTACGAGCAGATCCTGATCGACTGCGACCGTGCCGCGGCGTACCTGCTCAACGATGAGAACGCGGCCAGGCGCGCGGCCGAGCTGGAACGGCGGACCACGTCGGTACGACTGCTGATTGCCCGTGAACATCACCGCGTCCAGCGTCGTGGTGTGATCTTGCTCGATGAGCAGCGCGAGCGATTTCATCAACGCCGTCAGCAGGACGCGGGTCCGCCGACATGACGTGTGCCGGTTTCGCCGTTACGGTGGTGCGCGGTCAGCACGATCGACCGGTGAGCCGACGGGCCCGGGTGGGGCGTAGCGAAGTTTCGCGCATCATCAGGGCGCGCCGGCTGCGCTGACCTTCCACGTTTCATCCCGCTGAGCGTGCGCATCGCACATGACGTCCGTCGATCACTGACCATCGGTCCCCCATCTCGGTGATGCTAGAAAGTGGCGTTGATGGTGGTTTTGGGCAGGGTGGAGCGTACGGCGGGTCGCCGCCGCCCCGTCGGCTTCCATTTGGCGGGTTTCTCCTACTTTCACGTCCACCATGCTCTTGTGGATTACACACTGGTGAGGAGACGTGGACCAGTGCAGCGCTGATTCGGTGGCGGAATGTGCGACGAGTCAGCAGGATTCCTCTACTCGTGTCGGGCGCTCCGGATGCCTGGCACAGGTGCGCGTGGGCGTTCGTCGGTCGAGGCGCACCGTGACCCGTCGCCGACCGAGCCAGTTGCCGCACCTGAACGAGGGTTGATCGTCCGGCGCCGGATCCACCTTTGACCTCGTTGTATTCCGGTGGTGTCGCTCTCTGCGGTTCGATTCGGGAGACCGTTCATGCCGCAAAAGCTGACAGGAATTGGTAATTGACGAGTGAAAAATCAATGCCTACGGTAATTCTGGATGTGAGCGGTATCACTCGGGAATGTCGTGTGGTGATGTACGCCAGCACCGAGTCGCCATCCGAGCGAAATGCGCATTTGCACAATCCCTTTGAGGCAGAGTCATTGAACAGGAGTCGAACCGATGAGCGACAAGCTGAAGTTTTTCTCGCAGGAGTGGTGTGAACTGGCGCTCGGGGCCGTCAACGCGAACGCGGACGTATACAAGGGGTTCAAAGACCCCGATTCGTTCACCAACCGCATGGAGTTCGGCACCATCGGCAAAGACGATGTGGCCTGCCATATCGAGTGGGAGAAAGCCAAGATCGTCTCCTGGACGATCCGCAAGTTCGACGAGAGCGACCTGTGGTTGAAGATCAACGGGACCCTCGAGACGTGGCAGCGCGCAGCCGAGGGCGACGCAGAGGGCGGAAAACTGTTGCTGGCCGGAAAGGTCAAATTCGCCAAGGGGCCGATGTCGGCGGCCATCGAGAATGCTGGAGCCTTCAACAATTTCCTGTTGTCGTGGGGTCAGGTGCCCACGGACTGGGACGTGTGACCCACTAGCAAACGGCCCGTGTGGGACTCGCGTGTTCTCCAGGCGAGTCCCGCGCAGGGGCCGATAGGACATCTCGCTGACCCCTGCTGTGAAAGGCCATGATCGATGACCACTGTTGAAATTGAGACATACCCGGTAACTCTGTACGACGGGGACGACGCGAACGGCGTCGCCAGCATCGTCGGGATGCTGATCGGGCAGAACGTCGAGAACTTTCCGTCCCGAGTCAAGTTCGCACGTAAGATCTCCCGGCCGGTGTCGATCTACAGCACCGACACCGACAGCGCCTGCACGATCGTGTTCGGCACCGACGCGGCAATTGTCTACAACGACATCGTGGGTCGGCCGAGCGTCACCATCAGTGCCAGCGTGGACCAGATCCTAGATGTGTCACAGTTGCCTATGAAAGCCGGCGGGTTGATCCCGGTGGGCTTCTTCACCAACCGTGGGATGAAGGTGCTCGGCGGAATCCTCACGCACAAGCTCGTGGTGAAGGGTCTTCTCACACACACGCTGACGGCGTTGCGCACTATCGCGCTGGTCTCGGTTGTCGAGTCATGACGGCGATTTCGAGCCGGAACCGGCACACCCTCGATAGCGAGGCCACCATGCCGATCGCATCTCCCGATGAGATCGCACCGGACGGATTCGCCGATCCGCCGCGGCGCGGCTCGACCACAACGAATGTGGCGCGCGTGCTCATGGTTCTCGCGCTGATTTCAGTGGGTGCGTTATACCTGTATCCCCGGATCTACGACTTGACGGCCACGCCCTATCGGCTCGACCAGGCGGTGGTGTCCGCCGGCAACTACAACCCGGCCCTGGATCAGATTGTCGAGCACGAGAAGGTCACGCTGGCCGCGTTCGACGCGCTCGAGAAGATGAAGGCGTCACTGGCGAGTGTCCTGAGCACCGATGCGGCCGTGACGGCGGAACTGAACACCCTCACCGGGCAGATCACCGGCGACGTGCAGAAGACCCTCGACCTCGCCGGTGCGAACGTGACCGATCTCGTCGCCTCGCTGGATACGTTGACCGCGCACATCAGCTCACTGCAGGCGCCGGTCGACGGCGCCACTGCGGCTGTCGCCGGCGACCGCGCCACCTTGGACGCAATCCTCGCCGACGCACGATCAACCGCCGCGAAGGTCCACAGCGCCCGCCTGTCGGCGGAAGAATCCGCGAACGACCTGTCTGGAAAGTAGGACAAGAACCTTGATTTTCTTCGGACGCCGCGGCGGACCGGCGCGCCTGGTCCTGTCGATCGTCGCGGTCGGGGTTCTCGGCCTGCTCACCTTCGTCGTGTTCAACCTGAACACCCGACTCGACAACCAGCAACGCGCCAACGAAACGAGCATCACCGCCTCCCAAGGCATCGTCGACGTCAACGACCGACTGACCAAGCAACTCGCACAATTGACCGAACTGACCCACACCGCGCAGACCGCACTCGATGCGACCGCCGCGCTCGGGCCGCTGCTGACCAGACTCGATGAAGCGATCGCCCCGGCAGCGCAGATGCTTGCCAGCAGCACCGACGGGGCGCAGTTGACGAACGATCAGCTGACCAACATCCAGGGCATCCTCGGGGAAGTTCAAAACACTGTGCTCCCGCTCGTGGACTCGGCGCAAGCGTTCGGTGATCAGGGCCGCCAATTGTTGGCCATCGTTCAGGGGCTCGTCAGCGACCTGCAGGGCTCGGTGGCGGCCGCGCAGACCATCAACCAGATGCTTCCGCTCCCGGGCTGAGCCCCACTTCGCTCCTCCAACCGATCTGTACCTACTCTCGACTGGACGTGACATGCAGCAGGGCACCGACTTACCGGACGAGGCGTACCCGCGCCGAGGCCTGGCCGGACTTCAGCGACTCGACATCCCAGCATCGGCGCTGCCATATCGAAAGGGCTTACTCCCCTACCGACTGGACATATCCACCACTGCGACACCGAGTTCCAGCGGGTTCGCCGTAGCCACCGAATGGATGGGCCGCCTCGCCGCGGTTCTGGCTGTGGTCCTGTTCGGGCTCGTGTTGGCGGCCATCCACAAGGGCCAGCTCGTGCAGGACAGCGCGCGCACGATCGTGGACAACTTCCGGCTGACCAACGAGTACTTCGCCCAACGGGCAGATCTCACCGCCCCGGCGACGGCCCATAGGCAACTCGATGAATTGGCGGGGGTGTTGGCCCAGCTCAATACCGCAACTGCCGCCGACGTCGAGCACCTGGCTGCCTTGCTGCCGGATGCACGAGCGTTGCTCGCCGCCGGTCAGGGCGACACCGCGATCGCCGGACAGCTCGAGACCGTCGCCACCACGTTGCAGGGCTCCGCAGCGTCGCTGCATCAAATTTCGGCGGACGCGAACACCACCGTGAGCGATGTGAACAACGAGCTCACCACGGCGATCGATCTTGTGAATGCACTCAACGCGGAGCTGACGCGGACGACGAACAAACTCGCGCTGGTTCCCGAACAGGGAGCCTTAATTCCAGCACCGGGGGGGAACTGATGATCACCAAGAAGGCATGGCTCGGCGTAGTGCTCGGGCTGGGGCTCGCGCCCGCCGTGCTGCTCTGCGCCGTCAACGGGTTTCTTCCCGGACTCGACGACGTGGTCGACCCCCTGGGACGACCGTCGCAGCTGAGTCTCGAGGTCATCGATTCCGCCGGCCAGTTCGACACATTGACCTCGATTCTCGTTCCCAAACACGCCCGGCTGGCCTCCGACATCCAGGCGTTGGACCCGCTGGCCAACGACCTGGAAGGCCTGACAACCAAGGCCGGAGAGCTGACGGGACAATCCAAGACACTCAATGCCTCCACCGGCACAGTCAGCACGATCGCGGAGCCCCTGCCGGGCCTGGTCGCGAACGTGACCGACCGCGCCAACCAAGCGAGCCCGACGGTGGCGGGACTGTCGACGGCGGTCGGCTCGGTCACCACGCAACTCGAGGCCATCAACACCGGACTGACCACGATCGAAGGCACCCTGGGCACGCTCGGCCCCAAGGCCACCGCCATCGCCGCGACCCTCGCGAACGTCGAGGAAGAAGCCCGGCACATCCAGGAACTCGGGCCGCTGCTCGCGGTAGTCGGGCCCCCGGTCAATTCCCTGAACCTCCCCCCTCTCGGCGTCGCGACCACCCCCACCCCCTAAACGCTCGGACTGGTCAGGAAATGACACGGAACGAGTGAAAGGCAGAACACACACCATGTTTCGGCTCTCCTGGGCGATTGCCCTGGCATTCACCATCGCACTCCTATGCGGCATTCTCATCGTCACACGAGACTTGAGCATCACCAACGACATCTTCAAAGACGGTGTCAATCAAGCGAAAACCGTGGACAAGACCACCAACGACGCACTGTCCGGGGCGATGGAATTGCCTCCGGCGAACGCCGCCATCAACCAGGGCCTTCCAGAAGTCGTCGGGGTGCTCGACTCCCTCACCCGCGCTGACCAGACCCTCGGGGATCTCGGCACCCAACTCCAGGCGCTCGGTGACGCCCTGAAATCCGCAGACGCCCCTCTCGGCGGGATCATCAACGCGGGTGCATCTGCAACCGATCAGGCAAATGCCGCCGCCGTTCCAGCGGGGCAAATCGTGCACACCCTGGCGGACGCCGACGCGAAAGTTCAAGCACTCGCCCCCTTGTTGGACCGATCACTCGCCCTGGGGCAAACGATCGACCAGAAACTGCGGATCGCGCTGATCCTGCCGGTTATCGGAAACTGACACGACACCGATACAGGTGAGCGACACGACCTCGGATACTCCGGGCAGAGAGTCGGAGTATCCGGGGCGGTGTGAATCTGGGCTTGATGCCTCGGTCCACATGTGGTCGGGAGTTGGCTGAGCCACCACCGGGCACGTGATCAGCTATCGCTTCGTGGGAGACGGCAGGTGGTGCCGGAACCTCTCAGTCATGGCGCGGGTTCTGCCACACAACGGGGAACAGGTCGCCGCCGATCGGGGAGCCGGGGGTCATCGGCGGGACAGAGAACCCGCCGATGTCGGCAATGTGGTCGAAGCTGGTGCCCGGCCTCGGATCCCAGACGACTTCGTCGCCGGTGAAGATCGTTGTTACGGCACGGCGGGGGCGACTGGAATGGTTGGCGGGCGATCCGTGGACGGTCTTGGGATGGTGCAGTAGCGCATCGCCCGGCTCGGCGTCACCGATGAACCATTCATGGCGGTCGTAGTCGGCGGAGAAATCGGGTAGTTCAGGGTAGGGCGAACGTTGATAAACGGCAGCAACCTCAGGATTGCCGCTGAAACTGCGGGGTCGGTAGACCGGACCGAGGTGTGAGCCTTTCAGGTAGTGAACGGCACCGTTGTCGGTCGTGACGGTGTCGAGCGGGACCCAGATACGGAAGTACTGATCGCCGTCGATAGGCAGATAGGCGTAGTCCTGGTGGAAGGGCGCACCCTCGACCGCCCCCGGCTCCTGCGCGAACACCTGGTCGTAGAAGAACCGCAGCGACCTCACTGCAGGATGGATCTGGCGGGCAATGTTCTTGGTCGGTCCGCACAGAGCCCAGGCGTCGAACGCCGAGTCGACGAAGCGAGGAAAGGCCTGGGAGAAGAAGCGAGGCTGACCCGGGGACGTGTAGTTCTGAGAGGTGGCGTGAACGTCGGTCATCAGCCGATCCACCGCGGTCCGGAGGTAGTCGATCCACGACGGAGCGATCACGGCCTCGAGGCGAGTAACTCCATTGGCAACGAAGTCCGCTCGCTCCTCGTCGGTGATCTCGCGGAGCAGTCCCTCTGTGGGGTGGTCGATATGATGTTGGGTGGTCATTGGCATTCCTTTGCAGGTGGTGACCGCGGCAGCGCGGCGGGACATCGTGATAGCGGCGTTTCCGCCCCGGGCAGTGATGTCGCGGAACGGTGCCTACCGGGACGGTCCTTCTGATTACACAGAGGCGGAGCAGGGTGGCGGTGGCCGTCCGCGTGATCATCGGGGAATCTGCAACGAGTCAGCAGAATCGTTGTGCCCGCATGGCGCGCGCGGACCTGGTGATGCTCTGCGGAGTGAGAAACCGGCCGTGGCGCGATGAATGGCCGGGCGGGGTGGGACGCGACAGAGGCCCCGTCGGCACTCAGCGGTGGATGAGGGTCGGCGCGCGCGTCTCGAAGAACGCGGACACGCCTTCCTTCTGATCGTCGGGTCCGAACGCCGAATGGAAAGCCCGCCGTTCGTAGCGCAATCCCTCGCCGAGAGTGGTCTCGAAGGAATGATTGACTGCTTCCTTCGCCAGCATCGCGACCGGTAACGACATCGATGCGATCGCCTCGGCGATACCTGCGCCTCGCCGAGCAGTTGCTCGGCGGGAACGATACGGCTGACCAGTCCGGAGCGCTCGACCTCCACCGCGTCCATAGTGCGTCCCGTCAGTAGTAGGTCCATGGCCTTGCCTTGCCGATCGCCCGCGTAAGGCGCTGTGAGCCAACGCGACCGGGAATCACGCCCAAGGTGACCTCGGGCTGGCCGAATCTCGGGTATCAGCGGCGATGACCAAGTCGCACATCATCGCCACCTCGCAGCCGCCGCCGAGCGCATTCCGGCTACGGCAGCGATGGTCGGCTTACGTACCGCCGCCAACCGTTCCCAACCTGCGAGAAAGTCGCTGGCGAACATATCGATGTAGGTTCGGGGACGCATCTCCTTGATGTCGGCGCCGGCCGCGAGCATCGCAGTGTTGAGGGCGTTGAGCGCCTTGGTCCGGTTCAGTGTGACCGTACCGACCCGCCCGGTACGCTCGAGCAGGATCGTGTCGAACTCGTTCACCGCTGTTCCTTTCGGTCCATCTTGATTGTGGCCTGTGTTGAGCTTGTGAAAATGTCGATGTCATGGCGGTCAGAAGCCGCGGCGCTCCGTCATCCTGTGTTGGTTGGAACGTTGGCAGAGTGCATCCACGCGCGCTCGCGCAGGGGGCTGCCGAATCCTGCGCAGCAGCATGTCGGCGGGCCCGGCCGGTGAACCGGGCCAGGCGGTCAGCCGCGGCTTCGGACTGCGGGCAGAGAAACCGGAACTCATGCGGCCTACTACTGGTAGCTGCGGTGCGGCTTGGTCATCGGGCGGTGAGCACCGCCGCAACACCTACCGCCGCTGCGATCACGATCACCGACCAGAGGATCAGATCCCACAGTCGGCATTGTGATCCGGGCTCGTCCCCGCGGATGGCCGGCGCCACCAACTCTGATTGTCTTTTCATTCGTACACACCTCACGACCCGTCGACTGGTCCGGACCGGAAGTCGCATGACGCAGCAGCGCGCCCTGGGGTCTGTTGGCATGGTCCGGTATTGCATCCGACCGACCGGGCGTCCTGATTGCTGTGCCAGTTCTGCTGGGCTAGCATCTGCCTGGAGAAATCTTTCACTACTAAGAAAGTTTATACGGTGAATAATTGACTGGCGATCTTTTCACTCCTATGATTATGTGATCCACAACACAATGTTGGGATCGGGTGCAGGCCCGGCAGGACGATCGGATGCACAGAAGAGGCGCGACCAATGGACGCGACAGACGAATTTTTCAGCTGGACCTCACGGCGAACCGTCATCGGGGCGGGGCATCGAGCCTCGACAGCGTCGGGACTGCTACGGGTCCAAGGTGATACGGCGGGAGATCTGCTACAGCGCGGCCTGGACGTCAGACTCGTGGTTGCCGGGCGCCACTGCCGATTGATTACCTTCACCCATGACGGCGACGACTACGTCGTAGTGATCATCGGTTCGGTACGCCGCCGACGCGACGTGCCCATCCGGGCGGTCGACGAGGAATCGTTACTGGTAGATGCGAGCCGGAGTGCAACGTCAGCGGAAATACTGATCGGGATCCCGATCGATCCGAGGACCGCACATCCCGAGCGGTGCCGCGAACGAATGCTGGCTTCGCAGCTGTGCCAAGGCGGCCCGATCCGGCAGATGCTCAGTGTGACGGGGGTTCACTCGGTTCTGGTGCCGATGCTGGCGCCCGCCAATTACGCGGCGTAACCGCCTGTCCGTCCCAATGCCCATGCTTGCTTCGGCGAATCACCGGGGCGGCAGGCGCGGGGGCAGCGCCGTGCAGCAACTAACTCACATGATCCCATTGGGGACAGAGAGCAGACTTTCGTGCCATTCTTGGAGAAGTTCTTCACCGCGATTCTCACTCTGACCGGCGCCACCTTCGGCGGCTGGCCTCTGGGCGAGGACGAGGATTCAGAGGCCGACGCACTCTGGTGGGAACAGGAATGATCGAGCCGGGCTGGGCTGTGCAGCTGGCGCAGGAGTACATATAGCCGACTGCGGCAGAGCAATCGGCCGTTGATCTCGCCGGAGCTCCGGTGGATCGATGGTGTAGCGGGCGTTCAGTATTCGAGACCCCGGCATCGCATTCCTCGGTGTGTGAGGCGTCTGAGTGGTCCTCGGTTGGGATCTCTTGTCGAGGGCTGACCGGACTTCCACCACTCACCCCAGCCCTCGCCCGCGTGGGCACCGCATGGCGTGGGGGTGAGTGCACTAGAGCACTCACCCCCACTCCCGCCGGCCGATCGCACCTCCTTTCAGGGGACGGCGAGCGAACTTTCGCGGGGCCTCGGCTGGGGGCGATTGGTCTCACGAAAAGCCAGCCCGAGCACGCCGGCGGCCACCGAGGCCGCGCCCGGAACAAGGAACCACAGGGTCCGGGTGGTCGTCGCCGTATGGGAAGTGGGAATACCGGATGCCAATTGGAACCTCCCGACGTTCCCTTCGATGCCGCCGACAAGTCCCTGGAAGCGGGGGAGTGCGGTGTTGAGAGCTCCGACGCCGGTGGCCACGTCGGGGCAATTCTGCGACAGGAAGTTCTGGAACTGCGCCGGGTCCATCTTCAAGGCTCCCGCGAGCGCTGGGAGTGTCTGCTCGTGCAAATGATCGGACATGGCTACCACCTCCAGAACGATCTTCTTCGCCGGATTTTAGATCTCCCCATTCTTTGAGTTCGGCTCCGCAGCAACTGTTTTAGTTCGGAAGTCTACCGAGATTCAGTGCCGCACAGATTGTGTCTATGAGATGCGTAGCGGCGTCAGATCGACCGTACGATATCCGCCGGCCTTCGCGTATCAGTTGCCTGCGGGAGAGTGCGCTATTTCTGCTGTTCTGGCGTGGGTGCCGTCCTGACGGTCGAGGGCCTCCAGTGCATCGCAGGAGTACTTCCCGTTCGCATATTCGCGGGGTGTGACTGCGTACCGGCGCTTGAACTCTGTAATGAAGTGGGACGCGCTCGAATAGCCCACGGCGCGTGCAACTTCGCTCACACTGATGCCGGAACGGGAGATGAGCATGCGTCGAGCAGCGGCCAGCCGCTCGGATTTGAGGAACTGGTAGGGACTCACGCCGATCGTCGCACGGAAGGTATGCGCAAACGCCGACTCACTAAGCTGAACCTCCCGCGCGATGTCGCTCACACTCATCGATTCAGTGAGATGAGACCTGATGTACTCGATCGCCGCCCGCGTAGGATCGACGTCGGACTCGCGTGAGGCAACCTCGAGCGGATCCTGACAGTTGACGATCTGCAGAAGGCGATACACGATCTCCTGCAAACAGATCGGTGCGAGCACTCGCTCGTCCAACTCGCCATCGAGTGCATGAAGGAACCGGAGAACGGAGTGGAGTAGTCGCGCATCGACACCGAAGGTGCCGCTGCACTGATTGCCACCCGCACGGCCACGCCGGGCCATCGGCACCGCCGCGGCATCGCTGACCAAGACATCCGTCGAGATGCGGCGAATGATCGCCGCGTCGATCTGCAGAAACATCGCGAGGAAGGGATGGTCGGCGGAGGCCGCGACTACTTCGATCGCGGGGCACAGACGGTCCGTGAAGACGACTCCCTCGAGTGGGCCGCATCCGTGCGCGGTGCGATCGATGTCCACGGACAGTCGCCCCTGGGCGACGAGACCGAAGGTGACGCCATGGGCCGGCTCCCACGAATACGGACCCGGCTCCTCGAACCGGCAGACGGTCACCCCCGGCCGCGCCTCCCGGGCCCCGATCCCACCGGCCCAACAGTTCAGTTCGACGAGCAGGTCTTCCATCGGCATCGGCTCAGGCACACGGTCCACAACTGCGCCTTCCGTCCCGAAGCGGTGCTGGTTCGGCGCGGTCACATCCGATCCGACAATCGGCGGGCGGCGAGCTGAATCGCTTCCCACACGGTGGCGAACGGTGGGGCATACGAGAGATCCATCGCGGCAAGGTCGTCGACGCTCATCTCGCCCCACAGCACCGCGGCGGCAGTGTCGATCCTCTTGGCTGACTGCGCCCCGCCCACGATCTGCACACCGAGCAACCGGCGCGTACGACGGTCGGCGATGATCTTGGTGGCGATCGGTGATCGCTCCGGCATATATCCGCTCGCCGTGCCGCCGACAGTGACCAGGGACTCCACGTCGTACCCCGCCTCGGTCGCCTCCCGCGTGCCGAGGCCGGTACGGGCGACCTCCACGTGAGTGCCGGCGGACACGAACCGGGTAATGGCGGTGCCCAGAACACCAGGGAACTCGTGCGATCCGCCAACCGTGTTGTACCCACAGATACGACCCTGCTTGTTGGCGTGGGTGCCGAGGGGCGCGAGGACGTACTTCCCCCGGATTCGGTCGATGACTTCGCAGCAGTCCCCGGCCGCCCATACGCCCTCGGCGACCTCTTGCCGCTCGTTGGGCAAGTAGCCGCCGCGTTCGCCGATGGGCAATCCGGCGGCCACGCCGAGTTCGGTGGCCGGGTGCACACCGAGTCCGAGGACGACGACGTCGGTGGGGTAGACCTGTCCGTTGCTGCCGGTGACCGACCGAACGTGGCCGTCGACGCTGTCGATGTCGATATCGGCGACCGTGGTGTTCGTGACGACGTCGACTCCGCCGGCTTGGACGGTTTCGCGGACCCTCTCACTCATCTCGCTGTCGAGGCTGCTCATCACAGCACTGCGCGTCAGGAGGGTGGTGCTGAATCCGCGTTGGACCATCGCTTCGGCCATTTCGACGCCGATGTACCCGCCGCCCACCACCACCGCGCGGCGGCCGATGGCTATTCCGCCGCGTGCCCGGCGGGAGACGAGATCGAGCCAATGCCGGGCATGATCGAGATCCTTGACCGGGTGCACACCTCCCACCAGGTCACCGCCGTCGGTCACCGCCCACTCCGGGATGATCGGATGGGCACCGGTGGCGAGGACAAGCTTGTCGAATCGAACAACTTCCTCCTCACCTCCGGCGTTGTGGGCGTAGGTGACCGTGCGAGTATCGAGGTCGATCTGTGTTGCGGTGACGTTCATCCGGAGGTCCACCCCCATCGCCCGATGCTTCTCGGGCGTGCGAGCGCTCAATTCGTCGGTCGTGCCGACCGTCCCGGACACCAGGTACGGGATGCCGCAGGCAGAATACGAGGTGTCGGAGGTCTTTTCGAGCGCGATCACATCGACGTCGCGTCCCGCGGCTTTCGCGCTGCGCAGCGCCTGATGGGCCGCGCTCATACCCGCGGCGTCGGCGCCGATGACGACGATCTGCTCGCGCTGTTTCGGTGGGACCGCCGTGCTCATCGCATCTCCGTCATGGTTGTGCACCGGGCAACCGCCCATTCGATCGTGTCGGCTGCCAGGTGGGTTCCGCTGAGCGCATCGATCTCGCGGATTCCTGTGGGGCTGGTGACATTCACTTCGGTGAGCCTGTCTCCGATGATGTCGATTCCGACGAACACGAGCCCGCGCCTGACGAGCTCGGGTCCGAGGGTGGTGCAGATTTCACGATCGCGGGCGGTCACGGTGTCGGCCACGACGCGTGCACCGGTGGCCATGTTGCACCGGAATTCATCGCCGGCGCCGCCGGTCTCGACGAGGCGGCGGACGGATCCGATCGGCTGACCGTCGAGGACGATCACGCGACGGTCTCCCGCTGTCTCCGCCTCCGGAATGTACTGCTGGACGACCACGTGCTGGTCACCGCGGACGGTGGCGGTGTCGAGTATCGAGTGCAGGTTCGGGTCATGCGGTCGCAGGAGCATGATGCCACGGCCGGCCATGCCGTCGGTGGGTTTGAGAACTGCGGTGCCCCAGGAATGCACGGCTTCGACTATTTCGTCTCTGTCCGCGGAGACGAGGGTGGGGGGGCCCAGTTCGGGCATCCGCAGGGCGAACAACTTCTCGTTCGCGTCGCGGAGCCCGGCAGGGGAATTGATCAGCAGCGTCGTGGTGGGATCGACCAAGTCGAGGATGAAGGTGGCACGAAGGTAGTTGCTGTCGACCGGAGGGTCGGTCCGCATGAAGATCGCCGATACCTCGTCGAGAGGGCGGCGGCGGGATGCGCCACTGGTGTACCAGTCGGTGTCGGCGATCCACTTGTCTTCGCTCAAGACCGCAGGCCGTAACGTCACCTCCCGGCAACGGGCGAATGCGCGCCCTCGATCGATGCCGAGCTCGCCGATCGTCGTGGTCAACACGCGGTGGCCGGCCAACTGCGCTTCCTCCATCAAGGCGATGGTGGTGTCGTGCGCGGGTGCCAGTCCGGCAAGGGGATCGGTGATGAACACGAAGTCCAACCGAAGTCCGGACCGGGCCTGCGGGTCGTCGAGCACCGGTGGCCCGCTCATGACGCCACCTCGCCGGTAGTGCGATGCGCCGATTCCCCGGTCCATGCGGCCGGTACCAGGCCGCTGTACATGGCGCTTTGCGGTCCCTGTTCGCGGGCGGCGACACCGAACCGGGTGCGATCGTCGGCGGAGTCGTCCCCCCAGATCGATGCGTAGCCGTCACGATGGCGCCGAGCGTCGAATACCCTGTCGAGGTCGGCGAGGGTGTCCCAATGGACGATGGTGAGCACGGGTCCCAGTGGTTCACGGGAGTGGGCCAGCGCCTTTGCCGCAGCCTTCGACGTCGCGTCGCCGAGATCGACGACCGTGGTGGGCAGCCGCCACCCCATTCGATGCCTGATGTCATCGGGAATCGTTCCCCCCAGCAGTACCCGCCCGCCGCCGGCGTCCAACTCGTCGATCCGGTCGAAGGCCCGCCGCCGGATGGGTTCGCTGGGCAGGGGAGCGGCACGATTGTTGAAGCGGGTCAGCTGGCCGAGAACCGCGGCGATGGCATTCTTGGCGACGTCCCGGTGCACCGCGACGGTGTGCAGACCGAATGGTCCGCCCGCGTTGTGCACCCGAACGGCTTCCGCGATGGCGGAGGCCATCGCCGCGAATTTGTCATTCGCGAGGCCGGGGTAGACGATCGCGGCGTTGCCGCCACCGGTCAGGGTCCGCAGGGGCACCTGTGTCCGGCGTTCAGCTCGGCTGGCCCGGCTCACGGTGGACTCGTTCGCCCGCACGTGCAGCGTCCCGAGTGCGGTACTACTGATGAGGGCGGCGCCGACGTCGACGCCGGTGCCCTGCACGATATTGAGAACGCCGGCCGGAAATCCGAGCCGGTCCGCGATGAACGCGACCGCCACCGGTGACAAGGGGCCGCGCAGCGACGGCTTGATCACAACGGTGTTTCCGGCGGCCAGTGCCGGGAAAACATTCAGGAGCATCTCCGAGAACGGTGCCCCCCACGACAGGACGTGCCCGGAGATGCCTGCGGGTGTGGGCCGTGGGTGCAGGACCTCCCGGGTGAGGATCGCGCGAGCGATCCTCAATGTCGATTCGATACCGGCGAGCGAATCGGCGTATCCGAGACCTGTCTCGGTCGACTGCAGGCGTGCCAGCTCGGGTGCCGCCTCGGCGAGCCGGTGCAGCAACAGAGCCAACAGCTGGTCCCGGGTGTGTAGCTCGGACCACGGCCCCGACAGCGCGTCACCGGCGGCCGAAATCGCCCGATCGACGTCGAATCGCGACGAGAGGGGCACAACCGCGGTGATCGTGCTGTCGGAGGGGTTCCGGATCTCGTACTCGTAAGGCGCAGCCGGAAACACCCACCTTCCGTCGATGAGGTTACGTGCGTAGTGCTCATCGGTCGGTAGTTCGATGGTTTCCAGCAACATGATGGATCCTTCCGAGTTCGAGAGGGGGACTGCGTTCAGGCGATGAAACGGTCGAAGAACAGCCGGTCCGCGGAGGCCCCACGCTCGCGCACCAGCGCTCGCAACGCCGCGTCGACCATTCCGGCAGGGCCGGCGAGATAGATGTCGTGCTCACTGAGATCGGTCCAGTCTTCGGCGACGTGGTCGATCACCCGCCCTACCCGGGAATCGTCAAACACGTCCCAACCCGATGGCTCATTGCCGGCGAGGTCGGGATCTTCGACCGAGACGGCGACACGGGCACCCAATTCGTTCAAGCGGGCGAGCCGATCGAGAAGAACGATGTCCCCGGCCATACGCGCACCGATGTACAGGTCTACCCGCCGCGCCCGGTTCTCGACGAGAAGTTCCTCGGTGATCGCGAGGATCGGTGCCAGCCCGGTGCCGCCCGCAATACACACCGCCGGACGCTCGGACCCCGGTTGTGCGTATGCACGCCCATAGGGTCCTTCGACCAGGATTTCCTCGCCCACCTGGACCTTTTCGAAGAGCCAACTCGATGCCGCGCCGCCGGGCTTGGCGCGGATGATGAATTCCACGGTGGTGGAGCCGGCACCGTCGGCGGGGTGCGCCATCGAGTAGGCCCGCCGAACCCCGTCCGGTGATTCCAGCAGCATGAACTGCCCCGGCAGGAAGTCGATGGGTGAGCTGAAGTCGAGGGTGAACAGAGCGGTATCGGGGGTCAGCGCTTCGCGGCCCAGGAGTCGGGAAGTCACACGCTCGGGCACTGCCTCTCGACTCACCGTCGGCCCGTCGAGTATCGGTGCCTTGACTGTGCAGTTGGCCGTGGGAATCGATTGGCACATCAGGATCCGATTGCCGCGTCGGCGATCACGTTCGGAGAGCCCAGCGGCGTCGGGCCAGAGGTTCTTGACCTCCCCGTCCACGAGTTGCGCGCGGCAACTGCCGCATCCACCGCTGGCGCATTCGTAGGGCAGGGCCAGTCCGGCCCGGAGGCCGGCCCGAAGAAGTGTCTCTTCGGGCCCGCACGTCACCGGTCCCTCGTACCCACTGAAGTTCACTGTGACAGTCATGGTCTCAGATCTCAATCGGATTCGGCCCGCAGACCGACGGAGTCGAGGAACGAGTGCCAGTCCTGGCGGACAGCGGAAGCAATCTCGTCCGCGGACGCCCCACTCGGTGACGCGACGATCCGGGCACCGGCCCCGATCATCTCGTTCCCGCGTGCGGACCATTCACTCAAATGACCCTGAAGCACATCCAGATTGCCGGGATCGGCGGTGACGAGGAATTCGACCAAGGCCGCCGACCAGCGCTGACTCCGCAAGCTGTCACGCCAGAGGTTCTCCAGAATCAGCGAGTCCAATCGCGCCCCGACCCGGGCGGTTTGACGCCGGAGCTGGACGAGGAAGAGCTGATCCGCAATGGCCTTGGTCACCAGATTGGTCGCGACGAATGCTCGGTCCCAATCGAATTCCACCAGGGCCCATTCGAATGCGGCCCGAATCGGCTGCCAGTCGGGGCGCTCGGTCCAGAATTCCTTCTCCGCGGTGCCGAAGCCGCGTTCGGGATGCGTCAGCTGCAGTTGGGTGGTGCGGTACGCGGTGAGCTGCACCCGGCGGAGCTGGTCCGCGGTCTGGAAAGCGGCACAGTTGGCGACATAGCTGCTGATCGCGAGCTGCTGAACGTAGGCGGACAGCATCTGCTGGCTGTGCGCGACGTACCGCGTCGGGGTCAGGGCCCGCACCAGCAGGGTCAGTGCCTCATCGGAAAGCGTCTCGTCGGAGCCTTCGCCGTCGAACTGGGCGATCAAACCCTCGACGTACGTCTCCTGATCGTCTTGGTCGGCAACATAACTGCCGTAGGTGACGGTATCGGGATCCCTGAAGGCATCCCAGTCGGCGACCGTCAATTTCATCGAGTCACGGTGCTCGCGCAGCCACACGTTTCCGTGAACGTCCGGTCCCATTTCGAGTGGCACGGGCCCGGTGGTGTGGTTCATGTTGTGCGTGAGCACTTCGTACTCGGTGGGCCGTCGCCCGAGGTTGCCGAACGCACTCCAGGTCTTGAGCCCGCGTGAACGGGACCGCGGTGTCTTGTTGGTCATGACTTCTCCTGTCCGGAGTTCTGGTAGAACCAGACGTATTCATCGGTGCGAGTCTTGAGGCGCCCCTTGAACGAGGGCATGTCGATCTCGAGCGCGGCCAGCTGATAACTCTGTCCGAAGTGCTTTTCCAGGCTCGACTGCGTCAGGCGGCACGCTCCGCGTGTGTGGATGCGGACGTAGTCCTCGCGGTCGAGCACCAGCACGTCCTGTCCCGGGTTGTCCTCCTCGATCGCATCGATCACCGCCTCCGCAAGGTTTCCGGCCCGGATGACCGGACCCACAAGGTCGGGGGACGACTCGTCCGAGGCATCCATGTCGACAATGGTCATGAGTGTGAACTCCTACGGTCAGTGATGCGCCGCGGCCGGCGACTTGAGGCGAACTTGAATGACACCGTCCACGATTCGGACGTCGTGCTTGTGCAGACAGGTGTCTCGGGGATTGACCCCGGAACCGGTCAGCGCGTCGAACTGCCACTCGTGTGCGCGGCAGGTGACGACACCGTTCTCGAATTCCCCCTCGACCAGCGAGATGCTCTGGTGTGGGCAGATTCCGTCGTATGCGCGGACCTCACCGTTCACCTTCACCAAGAGCACTTCGTCGTCTCCGACGTCGAACGATTCCATCTCGTCGTCCCACAGTTCGTCCTCGGCGACCAGGTCGACGAAGTCGTTGCCGGGCTCGTCAGCCATTGGAACCCACCTGCTCTCGGAAGCGAACGTCGACCCATTGCAGCGGTGGGATCGTGCGGGTGCCGAGTAACTCGCCGAGGGTGGCGTCGGACGTCATCACGGTGCCGTCCACGAGCACGTCGTATCCCGGGCTCACCTCGGGTTTCGGGACCCGCCGGCCCACCGAATGCGCCGCGACCTTGCGGGCGATCTGATCCCAGGTGTCGTCGGTGTCCACGGCCACGAGGACTGGGACGAAATCGCCGACGAAACGGCCGGTAATGGGAAACGGTGCCATATCAGTTCTTCTCCTTGCCGATCGAGTGAAGTCCGAGCTCAGATCGAGATCGGTTCGCGTTCAACGGATTCCTCCGCCGGTGCGGGCTTCGAGGGAAGATAGTCCTTCGCCCAGGCGTAGTCGTACACATCGTCTCCCATCACGTCCGGGGTCAAACCCATGTAGAGCAGCCCACCGGCGAGGTCGGCCGGGAGAATCTGGCCGTCGATGAAGCGGTCGATGAAGTTCTGGTGGCCGGCGTAGCGCTCGGGGTCCTGCTCGAAGCACCACTTGGAGATCTCGGAATCGAAGTGGTAGAGCCGACCCTTGTAGGTCATGCTGTGGTCGGCGAGATCGTGCCGGGAGAACGCCGATCCCAACGGGAGCTGGGTGAGGTTGCACAGCGCCGGCAACGTGTCCGGCAGAGTGTCCTCGATCCGATCATCGTTGACGTTCTTGATGATCTCGTCCCACATCACACCCCAGTTCTCTTCCCAGGTGGGGTACTTCTCCCGCAGCCAGTCCCGTTCATCCTTCGAAACGCCGGCATTCGGCTTCCAGAACAGCGTCGGGCGCCAGAACCAGGTCCCCAGGTGCATGGCGTGATGACCGTTCTCGAGCGAGTACAGGAACTGGTCCCAATACCAGGGCTTCTTCAGCCCGTAGTCCTCGAGGATCCGTTCGTGGTGGTTGACGATCCACTCGAGCATGAACTCCTTGAAGCTCATCTTCCGCTGATCGAGGGGCGTGTAGTAATCCATCGCCGGCCCGGTCAACGTCTGGAACAGCCGGGTGGACCGCCAGAAGGCGACATCGAGTGCCTTCTGCGCGCGGGCCGGGTCGTGCTCCATCAGGATGGACAGGGTGGGGAAACCCTGCTGAGCGTGGCGTGCCTCATCGGTTTGGATGGAGGACAACAGGTTCGACCAGTTGATGTCGCCGGCAGCCATGGCGTCGGCGGCCAATGCGACGAACTGGACGTTGGTGAATCCGTGTTCGACGGTCAGGCTCGTCGCCAGCGCGGCCTCGACGCAGTCGGCGTTGAGCATCGCGTCGTCGAAGAAGTTCTTCACCGCCAGGACACCCCACTCCTTGGTGTGGAACGCCTTCTGCGACCAGTCGAAACGCGGATCCTGCTTGAGCAGATCGTGGGAGAAGCGCAGATCGAGCTGGGCGTGGCGGGTTTCGTCGAGCATCCCGAAGACCCCGAGATTGCGCCAGCGCGGGGTCGGAGCGAACCGGCAGAATCGGCTCTGCATGGTCACTGCCATGTGCTCGACCATGCACGTGGTGCCCATGTGCAGATGCGATGCGGCGACGTGCGCGGGATCGAGCTTTTCGTAGGTGCCGGAACGCACCAGGGCGCTGCTGACGGCCTTGACGCCCGACTCCTTCTCACGCTGGATACGGACGTAGTCGCGGTACGACACCCGGAACGGTTCGTCCCACTTGTCCCAGGCGTCCTTTGGTACGTCTCCCGCACCGCTCCAACTCGTCGGGAACGCCACCGCCGGATCGACGTAGCTCAGTTCCCAGTCGAGGTCTCGCGAGATGTCGTACCAATCGTCCCGGTTCAGTAACATATTGTGCGCCTTCCATTGTGACGGTATGGGCGGTGGTCTTCTGGATGGTTCGGTTCAGCGGTCATCGTTTGACCCGCAGCACTCTGTAGTTGGTGTACTCGAGGACACCGTGGATGGACTGTTCGACTCCGAGCCCGGACTGCTTTACGCCTCCGAACGGAACATCGGAGGAGAGCATCGGGTGCTGGTTGACCCAGACCGTGCCCGCCTCGACCCGTTCGGCGACCTCGGTCGCTCGCTGTTCGTCGGAGGACCACACCGAGGCGCCGAGCGCGAGTTCGGAGTCGTTGGCCCGCGCGATCACATCATCGATGTCGGTGTAGGTCAGGATCGGCAGGACCGGGCCGAACTGTTCCTCCCGAACCAGGGGCACGGAGCCGTCGACACCGCGGACAAGGGTGACCGGGTGGAAGTAGCCGGGGCCCTCGGGCACCTCACCGCGGAAGTACACGTCGGCGCCGCGGTGGGCCGCATCATCGACATAGCCACGCACCTTGGTGAACTGGGCGGCGTTCTGGACCGGGCCCATGTCGACGCCCTCGTCGAGCCCGTTGCCCACCTTCACCCCCTTGGCGACCTCGGCCAGAGCTTCTTCGATCGCGGGGGCGAGGTGCTGGGGCACGTAGAGGCGCTTGAGGCCCGCGCAGACCTGACCACAGTTCGACAGGGCGCCCCAGTACAGATCCGCCGCGATCGACGCCACGTCGACGTCGTCGAGGACGATGCCGGGATCGTTGCCACCGAGTTCGAGGGTCAGACGCTTGAGGGTCGCGCCGGCGCCCGCCATGATCGACTTCCCCGCGCGTTCGGACCCGGTGAACGTGATCTTGTCGATCCCGGTGTGAGCCGTCATCGCCCGACCGAGATCGTCGCCGCCACTGAGCACCTGCAACACACCCGGAGGGAGGATCTGCTGCGCGAGCTCACCCAGGCGCAAGGTGGCCACCGGGGTCAGGGGTGAGGGTTTGACGATGATCGGGTTGCCGGTGATCAGGGCGGGGCCGATCTTCCACAGCGCCAGCAGGAGGGGATAGTTCCAGGCGGTGATCCCCCCGACGACACCGACCGGTGCGCGGTGCACCTCGATCAGCTCGTCGTCGTTGTCCCGGATGACCTCGACAGGAATGTCCCAGCTCGCATACCGCTCGAGACCACGCAGACCCGATTCGATCTCGCCGGCGGCCTTCGCCAACGGCTTTCCCTGTTCGAGGGTCACCAGACGGGCCAGTTCGTCGATGTTGGCACGCACGTGGTCGACCAGGCGAAGGACGATGCCTTGCCGGAAGGGGAGGTCGTGCGTAGCCCAGTTCTTGGCGGCGCGCCGAGCGGCAGAGACCGCGGCGTCCAGGTGCTCGACTCCGGCGTCCGGAACCTCGATGAAGGCCGACTCGGTGGCGGGGTTGATCACAGGGATCACCGCTGCGGTGGTCGTGATCTCTCCGTCGATGGTCAGCCCAGGTGGGGTGATGTTGGACAGAGAATCTGCGGCGATACTCATGGTTGACTTCCTTCCGGGCGGAAGAGGGTCTTGAACTGTTCCGCGCTGTAGACGTGGTTTCGGGCCTTCTCCTCGCGCGGGTCGGAGATCCGGACCTTGGCGGCGGGTCGGGCAGAAATACGGTTGGCCCACGCTTTGACGTTGGGGTAGTCGGCGACATCGACCCCGTGCCCGGCGGCCACCCGAGTCCACGGGAATGCCGCGATGTCCGCGATCGAGTACTCGCCGGCGAGGTACTCGCGATCAGCGAGCCGGTCATCCATGACGCGGTAGAGGCGGGCCACCTCGCCCGCGTAGCGGTTTCGGGCGTACGGGTTGTCGATTCCCTGCTTCGGGGCATGCGAGACGAAGTGGGCGGCTTGTCCGGCCATCGGTCCCTGGTTGGCCACCTGCCAGAACAGCCAGCACAACACTTCTTGGCGGGCGATCGGATCCTCGGGGAGCAGGCGACCAGTCTTCTCCGCCAGGTAGAGCAGGATGGCACCGGATTCGAAGATCGCCAAGCGCCGGCCACCGGGGCCATCGTGATCCACGATGGCCGGCACTTTGCTGTTGGGATTGATCTCGACGTACTCCGATTCGAACTGATCGCCCTCACTGATGTCGGTCCAGACGATCTGGTAGTCAAGTCCCAATTCCTCCAGCGCGATGAGCACCTTCCGCACGTTGGGGCTTGTGTAGTAGTAGAGATCAATCATCGAACGATGCTCCAAGACAGTCGATTACCGGCGAGTTAGATGTCGTACTGCTTGCGGATGCGGTCCATGTAGTCCACGAGGTTCGCTTTGGACTGGACATATCCGGATCCGAGCCACTGCTGCGGCTGGTCGGCGATGTGCCGCAGCGTCGAGTACACCGAGGCGTCGATCGAATGCAACTTGTCGCCGAGGAAAAAGTCCTTGTCGGCCATGAAGTCGGACAGGGCATCGATATCCGCCCGGAAGAACTCGACGACGACCTCCGCGCTACGCCGGCCCATACCCTGGCCGTCGAACTCGGTGAGGATCCGGCCCCGGAACCCGTCCAGGCCTTCGCGCATCTCCGGGGTCACCTCGGCGCCCTGAACGATGTACGGGATGTAGGTCTCCCACCCGCTGTCCTCACGCCAGCGCGGCTGGATGATGCCGCTCCAGTACAAGTGCTCCTCGATCAACCGGTTGAACGCGAGCGCCAGGGCACGCTCCTGCTTGCTCAGATCCGCATCGAGCTTGTCGCCGTACTTGTCCTTCAGGTAGGCGATGATCGTGTTGGAGTCACCGACCTTGGTTCCGTCGCTGTCGACGATGTACGGCAGCTTGCCGTGGGGCGAGTCCTCGTCCAGGGTCGCCAGGTCCTGCGTCTTGTGCTCGAACTCGACACCCGTGAACTTCAGGTAGTTGACTACCTTCGTGACGTACGGGCTGATGTCCGGGATCCCCCAGGCGGGAACATATCCGTAGACGGTGATCATCGTGTGTGACGTCCTTCTGTCTCGATGGGATGGAGATTCACTGGCGAACAGGGTGCGAGCCGTTGCTCACCACTGCAGGAAGGTTCCGTCCGAGTGCTGGAACCGGCCCGAGTTCTCGGGGGTGAGGTTGTCGATGTTCTTGATCAGTCCGGCGGCGGCCTGTTCCGGGGTGATGTAGGTGTGCTCGCCGGGGAAGTCCTTGGTCAGGTCGGTGGCGACCATGCCCGGATGGAGCATGAGCACGCTGACCCCGTTCTTGGACAGGTCGTGGTGCAGATTCAAGCCGGCCATGTTGGCGGCGGCCTTGGAAATCCGGTAGCTGTACATGCCACCGGAGGTGTTGTCTCCGAGGGATCCGACCCGGCTGGTGACGATGCCGACCTTCGCGCCGGGCTGCAGGAGCGACCGCAGTGCCTCCACGGTCCGCAGCGGTCCGAGGGTGTTGATCTCGATCTGTTTGCGGACCAGGTCGTAGTCGATCGTTCCCAATTCGTCGAGCCACATGACCCCGGCAACATGGACCAGGGCGTCCAGTTTGGTACCCGCTGCAGCGAGCCGTGAAGCGAGCGCCTCGACCGATTCCTGCGATGTGACATCGACGTTCGGCTCGACGGTGATGCCGTCGGCGGTGAGGTCGGCGCCGTCGAACAGGCAGGCGGCGATGACGTTATCGCCGCGCTCGTGCAACTGGCGGACGATCGAGTGTGCGATGCCCTTGTCGGCACCGACGACCAATACTGTGGACACTGTCCAGCACTTCCCTTCAGGCTAGGGCGCCGGCGGTGGCGTCCTGCTCGGTTCCGATGATGTTCTGTGCAGCGAGCGAAGCGATTTCGTCGTTGCTGTAGCCGATTTCCGCGAGGATCTCGGCGTTGTGCTGCCCGAGTAGCGGTGCGCCCTTGGGGGCATCGGGGACGGTGCCCAGGAACCGGGCCGCCACTCGTGCCTGCCGCAGACGCCCGGCTGCGGGGTGTTCGGATTCGACGATGATCTCGGAGGCCTTGATCTGCGGGTGTTCGATGACCTCGGCCCGTGTGAGGATCGGTGCGGCCGGTACGTCGAACTCGTCGAGCAGCGCCAACCACTCGGCAGAGCTCTTGTCCAGCAGCACAGATTGGATGAGTTCCAAACGCTCGTTGATGTGCTTCGACCGACCCACCGGGGTGGAGAAGCGCTCGTCCTCGATCCACTCGGGGTGACCGAGTGCCTTGCACATGCTCTGCCATTCGCCGTTGCTGTTGGTGGCGACGGTGATGTAACCGTCCGCGGTCTGGTAGATCAAGTCGATGAAGCTGCCGCCCTTCTCCAGCGGGACGGGCTGGTCCGGGAATGTGTAGGCGCCCATGTCCGATGCCCACAGGAACGAGAGCACCGCCTCGAGCATCGACAGGCGAATGTGTTGTCCCTCCTCGGTGCGTTCCCGGGCGAACAGTGCCGCCGAAAGGGCCTGCGCTGCAACGACTGCAGTCAGCTTGTCGGGGAGGATGGTGCGGATCAGGCGGGGCCGTTCCTCGTCGGATCCGGCCTGCACGGTGGTCAGGCCGGTCAGGGCCTGGATCAGCGAATCGTAGACCCGCTGGCCGGAGGCCGGTCCACGCTCGCCGAAGCCACTCATCGAGAGATAGATGAGTTTCGAGTTGAGTGGGGCGAGGTCGTCGTATCCGATGCCGAGTCGCTCGACGACCCCGGGCCGGAAGTTCTGCACCACGACATCGGCGGTGGAGACCAACTTCTTCAGTACCGCAACGCCTTCCGGGGTCTTGAGGTCCAGGGTCAGGGACCGCTTCGACCTGTTGACGTTGACGAACATCGCCGACATGTCGCCGGAACGATTGGGCAGGGAACGGACGTGATCGCCCTTGCCGGGCACCTCCACCTTGATGACGTCCGCGCCCTGGTCGCCGAGGATGTCCGTGGCCCAGGGGCCCGACATCATCGAGCACAGGTCGACGATCTTGATTCCGGTCATGGGGCCGCTCATGAAGGGCACCTTTCACCTGGTAGAAGACAGTTTTGCGAAGTGTCGAGCGACACAAACTGGGGCTTGTTGTGATGTGCTTCACTCCATAATATGGAGATATCTCTTGCTCGTCAATTGTTTCGATGTGAAATGTTTCTCAGCTATAGTATCGACGACGAAAGGACCTGGTGACATGACCAGTTCTCGCCCAACATTGACGATCCAGAAGGCATACGCGGTCGCACGCGAAGCATTCGAACCCGGTGGCGCCGACCTCGTCGGCGTCGAGATTGAATGGCCAGTGCACAAGCGAGGCAGCCTCTCACGCCCCGAATCCGCCGACTTCCTGCCGATCATGAACCGTCCGCTGCCGAACGGCAGCCGCATCACGATCGAGCCAGGCGGGCAGGTCGAACTGTCTGGTCCGCCGCTCGAATCGGGGCCGGCCACGCTACGCGCAATCAACGAAGACGCCGTGATTCTCCACCATCGGCTACGAGCACACGGGTTGATTCCGACCGACCTCGCAGTGGACGACCGCCGTCCCCCGCACCGGATCCTGGACCTGCCCCGGTACCGGGCGATGGAGAGCTTCTACGCGCACCGCGGCCGGGAAGGGACATGGATGATGACGAACACCGCATCGGTGCAGATCAACATCAGCCACCATCCCGACGGCCGGAACGTGCGCTGGGAACTGGCGAATAGGATGGGCCCGGTTCTCGTCGCGGCCTTCGCGAATTCTCCCGGGATCGGTCCCGATGGGCAGCGCTGGCAATCGGTACGGCAGGCGATCTGGAATGGGATCGACCCCGGGCGAACGGCACCGGTCCCGGTGAGTGATCAACCCGGAACGGATTGGGCGCAATATGCTCTCGCGGCAGATGTATTCTTCATTCGCGGAGGCGAGCTGGGCACGAGCGTTCCGCCCGGGTTGACCTTCGCCGACTGGATGACAACGGGGCACCCGGCAGGCTGGCCGACCGAGGACGATCTGCGCTACCACCTGACGACACTGTTTCCACCGATTCGGCCTCGCGGCTGGCTGGAGTTCCGGATGATCGATGCGTTGGAGCCGGATTGCCGCTCCGCCGCGGTCCTCGTCGCCTCGACCGCAATTGAAGATCGAGTTGCCGCGGAACTGGTCGACCTGCTCCCGGATACGCAGGACCTCTGGGTGACGGCCGCGCGTGACGGACTCAACGACCCGGTACTCCGGGACGCCGCACAGCTCCTGCTCGGCGTGGTCGAGCTGCATCTACGCCGGCACCCGACCCATTCGTCCGCCGCGGAAACGGTTGCGACCTATATCGATCGCTACACCAAGCACGGACTGGCCCCCGCACACGTGCACGGGGACATCGAAACCGACGCGTTCCCACGGCTCGACGCTGCGGTCGTGGCCGCACCGTGACCGATGCCTGACTCGCCAGAACAGTCCAGCTCGGACACCATTGAAACCCCGCAAGGGCCCACCCCCCGCCCGGACTCCCACACTCGTCGAGCGGATCGCAGAGAACTACCTGATCGCGTGCTGCGAACTCGACCCGGTGGAGGCGACCCGCATCGGGGTACACGGCTTTTGATGACCAGGTGACCGACTATTCACCGGACGGTACGCCGACTGGATGCGCCCCGCACGGGGGTACGGCGACGTTTTGCGACAGATGCCACCGCGGGACACACAAAAGACAGTGTCGGCAAGGACATCTACCGACTGAGGTCGCGAAGGTTCATCGGGCCGGCATCGACCTGCAAGAGACCTACGAGTGGGGGAGGGCGACCGTGGCGTCCATCGCGGCCGAACAACAACGCACGGCGGACCCTGCGTGGCACCGACGCAGCGCAACGGTGGATGCAGGACCTCTCCGATCGGACCTGACAGAGCTGAAGGATTAGCATTTCACGATCCCGCGTGAGATCGAGCGACTCGAATGCCGGATCGCCGCGACTCGTACCGGTGGTATCTACTACACCGGCCCGGACGAAGAACTGACTCGCCTGGTGGTGGGTACCTGCCGGAGTCGACCGCTTTCACACCCGGCACTGAGCGTCCCGCGTGTTCCGTGAAAGGCGTCGTAGGCCATCACCTGCAGGTCGGTACCGCATGGAGCGAGGCCATGAGCTCAATCGATCGCGCCGTCTGGCGAACTTCACCTCCGGCATAGTGAGGGGTGGCCCTGTATCCATGGCGACTGCGCGACGACTATCTCCGGTGCAACCCTCAATCGGATCTGCGGGACTTTCACGACCGAGCTCTGGCCGTCGGCATCATGGGGGACGTGCTGCGCCGAACCGTGCTCGGCTCAGGCCCCGCGGATTCGGCTCAGTCGGTCTCCAGCCCCACCGCAGGATCCTCGAACTGAGCCAGGAGGATCTTGAGGAGCCGCCGAAGTTCCGCTTGATCGTCGCCCGCCAGGATCTCCAAGAGCCGAGACTCGTGATCCATGATGTCGGAGACGACCTCATCGACGAGCTTGACACCCTTCCTCGTCAATTGCACATCTACCCGACGACGGTCCTTTGGGTGGAAGCTCCGCTTGACCAGTCCGCTGCGCTCGAGCTTGTCCAGCCGGTTCGAGATCCCCCCGGGAGTAATCAGCGCCGCCTCGGAAAGGCGCCCAGCCGTCATCCGATACGGCTTGCCGGCACGCCGCAGCATTGCGAGGACATCGAGCGTGACCCTGTCGGTGCCGAGCTCGGCCAGACGCTCGACGCGTTCACGCTCCAAATGCCGTGCAATGCGCCAGATCCTGGTCACGATTCCCACGGAGCTGACGTCGATGTCCGGGCGCTCACGCGCCCATGCCTGCTCAACCCGATCGACACCGTCGTCGCCGATCGAGTCCGAACCCGCCGTCGAAACCTCAGCAGTCATGTGATTCTCGCAGCCGCATGGTTGCAGTCTACGACGAGAAAGAAGTTCACGGCTAAAAAATACACCAGAGCAAGATTTCCGTACTCGAAGCTACCCCCGAACCGCCCACGCCCCCCGTTGGCCAGCTCGCCGGTCGTGGCGCCGGGCCTGGCACGTCGATTCGTGCGAAATGCACCCAGGTCTACCGGCAGCTCCCCGAGTCCGTCCAGACCTCAGGCCCCGACGGAAGCGGGCTCGAGATCGGCGGGCGCATACGGCTCCCGCGCGACCCGAACGCGCGTGAGCAGTCTGACGATGGCCTCGGACACGACGGCTGGTCGCTCTCGGATCACCATGTGTCCGGCGTCTGGGACAGGCACCAGTTCCGACAGCGGTAGCTGGTCCGCAATGTTCTGCGAATGCGCATATGGCGTCATCAGGTCCCCTGACCCACACAGCACCATCGCCGGGATCCGTGCGAGCGCATTCACTCCTGCTGTTTCGTCGAGATGCGTGAAAGCAGGAAGAAACCCCAGGATGGTCGCGGATGCGGTGTCGTTGATCAACGTGTTGGCGCAGGTAACCAGGCGCGGGTGGATCGGGGCCCAACCGTAGGCTGCGTGCCGAACTACGTGTTCGCACGCTTTCCCGGCGACGACACGTCCGGCGCCCAGAATCCAAGGAGCGTGCCGGGCAACGGTCGTGGCCGCGAGTACCAGCGGATTGCTCAGGCTACGAGCGATACCGGACCCGGTGAGCTCGCATGCGGCGGTCGCGATGAGGCCTGCGGCGACCACGGGGAACCCGATCTTTTCCGGGTGCTGACGGGCCCAGCTGAGGATGCTCATCCCGCCCATGGAGTGCCCTACCAATGCAATCGGTGCATTGCCCCCGACCGCACGAATGACGGAGTCGAGATCCTGGCCGAGTTGCTCGATCGTCATCGTGTCGGGCGCTGCGGGCCCGGACTCGCCATGGCCGCGCTGGTCGTAGAAGACCAGTCGGATCTCTGACCCGAAGGTGCTCTGAAGGAAGGCGCGTTGCAGCTCCCACGATTGCATGTCGAGACAGTGACCGTGCGCAAAGATCACGGTCAAGGGTGCCGCTTCGGGGCCGTACTCGCGGGTCACGAGCGGAACTCCGTCGTCGGCCGCGATAGTTGATCGTCGTTCCCACCGCATTGCGGGTTCGAATGTCGTACTCACCGGATTGTCCGATCCTCCGGGCGGCCAGCTCCATGATCTGCCGCTTCTTAACCTTATAGAATCAGTATCGTCCTCAATATTTCACGAGTCAATAGTTATTAGAGTGTAGAATTTGTCGTCGCAATAGTTAGTTAAGTGGAGGAGCGCGCGTACGAGGGGAGGCTGTTTCGCGCCGGGAGTGTGACTCTCTGGTCGACGCAGGCCGACGGGCCCCTGGTCCAGAGCCCAGGGGCCCGTTGGCCACGGCCGTGCGAATGGGCACTCCGGAGCCCTGTGCGATCGCGTCATCGTCGCAGGGCAGGAAGCGAGGCCGAGCCCTTCTCTCGAGCCGGCCGCCTACCGCGGCGCCATCCGCAGAGCGCCGTCCATACGAATGGTCTCACCGTTGAGGTAGTCGTGTTCGACGATCATCTGAGCGAGCTGGGCGTATTCGGCGGGCTGACCGTGGCGCGAGGGGAACGGGACGCCGGCTTCGAGGCCCTTGCGGTATTCGTCGGTGACCCCGGCGAGCATCGGGGTGTCGATGATGCCGGGGGCGATGGTGTTGACGCGGATGCCGAACTGCGCGAGGTCGCGGGCGGCCGGGACGGTCATGCCGTCCACGCCGCCCTTGGACGCGGAGTACGCGATCTGGCCGATCTGGCCCATGTCTCTACTTCTTCGGAACGCGGATAATCAGGGCGTCGCCCTGCCCGCCTCCGCCACACAGGGCAGCAGCCCCGACACCACCGCCGCGGCGCTGTAACTCCAAAGCCAGATGCAGGGTGATCCGCGCCCCGGACATGCCCAGCGGATGGCCCAGCGCAATTGCTCCGCCATTGACGTTGACGCGCGCCGGATCCAACGCGAGCTCGCGCATCGAGGCGATTCCCACCGCCGCGAAGGCCTCGTTGATCTCCACCAGGTCCAAATCTTCCGGAGAGATGCCCTCCCTGGCGCACGCCCTGGTGATCGCCCGTGCGGGCTGTGACTGCAAGGTCGAATCGGGACCTGCAACGACGCCGTGTGCCCCGATTTCGGCGATCCATGCCAGCCGAAGCTCCTGCGCCTTGGCCTTACTCATCACCACGACCGCGGCCGCACCATCGGAAATCTGTGACGCGGACCCGGCCGTGATTGTCCCGTCCACACCGAACGCCGGCCGCAGCTTCGCCAGCGACTCCACGGTGGTATCCGCGCGAATCCCCTCGTCCTGAGCGAACTCCACATTCCCTCCGCGCCGCTGCGGAACCATTACCGTCACCACTTCGTCGTCGAACCGCCCGTCTTTCCACGCCCGCGCCGCATTCTGATGCGACGCCGCCGCGAACGCGTCCTGCTCGGACCGCGAGATTCGGTGATCGACCTTCCCGTTCTTCATCTCGGCCAGATTTCCCATCGGCTGATCTGTGAAGATGTCGTACAGACCGTCGAATGCCAAGGAATCGCGGATCGTCACGTCGCCGTACTTGAAGCCCACGCGCGATCGTTCCAGCAGATGCGGAACCTGCGACATGGACTCTTGGCCACCCGCGACGATCACCTCGAACTCCCCAGCACGGATCAACTGATCGGCCAACGCAATCGCGTCGATGCCCGACAGGCAGACCTTGTTGACGGTCAGCGCCGGCACGTCCATCGGGATGCCGGCCGCGACCGCCGCCTGCCTGGCGGGAATCTGCCCGGCGCCTGCTGTGAGCACTTGACCCATGATCACGTACTCGAACAGCGCGGCGAGGACTCCGGATTTGTCCAGGGCTCCCCGAATTGCGACGCCACCGAGGTCGGCGCCCGACAGATCCCGCAAAGCCCCCATAAACCGACCCATAGGGGTCCGGCCACCGGCAACGATCACCGAAGTAGTCATCAGCTGTCCTAACTTGTCCACCGCGCCACTCCACAGGGGTGCGGGTGAAACGCTAGACGGAATTCAGGCGTGTGTGGTGAAGGCGCCCCTCGACAGACGGCGCGCAACGACGGGAAGATCGTGAACTAGACACGCCACGGAAGCAAGTCCTTCACACCATGAACCACCGAGTTCGATCCTGTGGCACGCCCACGTAAAGCACAGTGCCACAGAGTAGTTCTTTACCGGAATCGGCGCGGATCGGACAGCAGTGGCTTGTCAGGGGTAGAGAACGTCGGCGCTGAGAATTCGCAACGACGGCAACTGCCACCGAGAATCGACCATACAATAGTCGAGCGCGGCGAACGCAGACCGCGCATTTCCGCGGCAGGATGCCCGACATTCGGTCACTCGAGGCGTCATGTCGAGCGGCCCCACATTGAGGTGAAGGTACGCCGCGTGTGCCGCGATTCGATACCGACACTGCAGCCTGCCTGTCGCTGGAGGCCGCCCGCGATGCTCGAGGCGCACCGGTGGCTCGAATCGGGCGTGATCAACGCCCAATACTGCCGAAATGTGTTGACATCTGGTCGGACCGCGTTTGCAATCTTGCCAGTCCCGGGGGCACGTGTAAACTTTCAAGCAAAACTACTTAGCAGTGAATAATCCCGAGCTGATCAATTCAAGTGACATGGGGTGTGGGATGGGCGTCGAAGCACCATCGATTCGGGACGTGGACGGAGATGATGGCGTCGATCGCATCGAGCAGGCATGGGTACGTGAACGGCCGGATATCGACGTCAGTTCAGTGGGTATCGTTTCGAGGATCTGGCGAATTGCGCGATACCTGGAGCGCGAACGCAGTCAACGCCTGGTGGAGCTAGGAACCGATCCTGCGACGCTCGACCTCTTGGCGATGCTGCGGCGCTCCGGCAAGCCGTATCGGATGACGGCCGGGCAACTCACCGAGGCCGCGCTGATAACCCCGGCTGGTATCTCGAACCGCCTGGACAAGCTCGAGCGCAGTGGTCTGCTCAAACGGAGCTTTCACCCCCAAGACCGTCGTCGAGTCGACGTGCAATTGACCAAAAAGGGAGTCCAGCTCATCGACGAGGTCGCCTCCGACATCTTGGGTCGCGAGGCGCAACTCCTTGCGTTTGTGAGCGAAGACGATGGCACCGAGCTTCGCAGGCTCCTCAAACTCCTCCTCGCCCACTTCGAGGACCCTGGCGTGGCCAGCTGAGACCGAGAAGTCCGACGCCGACCGTTCGGCAGTTTGTGAATTGCCGATCCATAGAGGTGAAGGCCCTCGAACATGCGTGGCCGTGAGTTGTCGAAATTGATGTGCGCAACGCGTGGCCTGCGTGGTCTCGGTTTTCGTGACGGGTGGACGAGTCGAGTGCGACGGCCATTGCGCGTCGGTGACGTACTCCCTGCAGCTGTCTGAACTTCTGTCCTTGGGTAACGCGCTTATTCTTGCGCTGGGCGTAGCCACGGATGGTCACGAAGCGTAACTAGATTGTCATTGCGGTTCGTTGATGATCATCTTGGCCCTCGAAATTGGGTCTTGCAGTGGTGCTCTCGTAGACCGGCGGCGCCGCCCGGACCGCCAGTCCCGGTGCCGCCGGCACGCCCGTCGGCATCTATGGCCACGATCGTGGTCGCCGCTGCACGCCGGCACCCGGCTCTGAACTGCTGAACTGCTGGTCGTGCCGCTGGCGCCCTGCCGACTTCACCTCAGGGGCTGCACCCTCGCTCCGCACAAACGGCCCCGGCCCCGACATTTCATGACGCGGGTGTGGAACTTCCTTGTGGCCTCCTTGCCGCGGCCACGAGTGTGCGCTGTCCCGAGACCTCTTCCGCGGATCCCGCCGCCTCGATCGGTGCATGCACCCGGCGCCGTGATTGCGACGCGTTCTCCAGCTCGCCGTCGGCATTCGGCCTGACGACCAACTCGGATGAGTGATCACCTCCGGCACCTCCACGCAGGCGAACCTGCGAAAGAACGGCAGGTAGATGCACATGCATCTATTCACTGATGAATAGAATTTGCAACAAACAATTGACTCATGAAAGAAATCTACTTACTATTCGGTGAGGCAGGCCACACCGCGTAGCGAGATCTGGCTGTTGGCCTCGCGAACCCTCGGATTACTTCTCCTGACTGAAAGGTGCGCCTCATGAGCGGCCCCATGACCGGAATCAAGATCGTCGACCTGTGTTCGATGATGTCGGGCCCCTGGGCCACGGACATCCTCGGCGACCAGGGCGCGGACGTCATCAAGGTGGAGGTGCCCGGCAAGGGCGATCACGTCCGTTCCCTGCCTAATCGTTCCGGCGACATGTCGGCGATGTTCGTCAACGTCAACAGGTCGAAGCGGTCCCTGACCCTCGACCTGAAGACCCCGGAAGGCGTTGCGGTACTGAAGAAGTTGGTTTCCACCGCCGATGTCGTGGTGCAGAACTTCCGGCCCGGCGTCGTCGAGCGCCTCGGCATCGGATACGACGACCTCGCCCCACTCAACTCGAAACTCATCTATCTCTCGATGAGCGGATTCGGCGAGCGTGGACCGGCCTCCGGCCAACGGGTCTACGATTCGTTGATTCAGGCCCTGACCGGCCTGACCACCGTGCAGGCCGGGTCCGACGAGGAACGGCCCCGCCTGATCCGCACCATCCTCCCCGACAAGCTCAGCGCAATTGTCGCCTCGCAAGCTCTTTCGGCTGCGTTGTTCGCCCGCGAACGCACCGGGGAGGGGCAGCACATTCGCCTGTCGATGCTCGAGGCGGTGCTGTCGTTCCTGTGGGCATCGGACATGGGCGCCTACACATTCCCGGACCAGCCGGTGCCGCTGTCGCAGGGAGGGAGTTTCATCGACTTGATCTACCAGACCGCCGACGGCTATATCACCGTCGCCACCAACAGCAATGGCGAATGGCAGAGCATGTGCAGAGCCCTCGATCACGCGGAATGGATCGAGGACGAGCGCTTCACAACGGCAGTTGGGCGATCGAAGTACATCAACGAGCGCCTCGAGTTGATTCAGGAAGTACTTCTGACCAGGGCTTCAGCTGATTGGTTGACCGTGCTCGACGAGTTCGACGTGCCAGCGGCGCCCATTCTCACGCGGGCAGAGGTCATCGAACACCCGCAGGTCAAAGCCGCCGAAATTATTGTCGAATCGACTCACCCCGTAGCCGGACGCGTGCGGCAAGCCCGGGTTCCCGCGAGGTTCCTCGGCACCGTTCCGGAAGCGCCACGCGGAGCGCCGCTACTCGGCCAGCACAATGCCGAAATTCTTGCCGAGTATGGGTTCACTGGTGAAGAAATCGCCGAGCTTGCGGCTACCAAGATCATCGGATCCGAGCAGAGCGCCGTTGTCGGCGTCACTGCCTGAAAGGAAAAGACACTATGTCCACAGTATTGGTTGTCGGTGCCGACAAGGGCATCGCACACTCGATCGTCCGCCAGTTGCACGAGCGCGGCGACAACGTCATCGCCGCCTGCCTGTTCGACGGCGCCGACCTCACCGCCGACGGCATCACCGTCGAGCCGAACGTCGATGTCACATCGCAGGAATCGGTCGAAGCGCTCGCGTCACGGCTCGCCGCAGCGGGTACCAAACTGGACGTTCTGATCCATGTTGCCGGGGTCATGTGGCTCGACGAACTGGGGTCGATCGACTACGACCTGGTCCGCAAACAGATCGAGATCAACACCCTCGGACCGCTGCGCACGATCGAAGCGGTGCGTCCCCTACTGAACGACGGCGCGAAGGTCGGCATCGTCACCAGCCGGGTCGGATCCCTCGGAGACAACACCTCCGGTGGCATGTACAGCTACCGGATCTCCAAGGCCGCCGCCAACATGGCCGGCCTGAACCTGCACCACGACCTGTCCAAGAACGGCATCAGCGTATTGATGCTCCACCCGGGCATGGTCGCCACCGACCTGACCAAGGACTTCCCCGGCGAGCACACCTACATCACCCCGGAACAGGCCGCCGCCGGACTGATCAAGAACATCGACAATCTCACCCCCGAGAACGCGGGTCGGTTTCAGCATTCGAATGGCACTTTCTTGCAGTGGTAGACCGCCTCTGCGGACCGCCGGGCACCCTGTCGACCAAGACTAGGAATACAAAGTCACAATGATCACCATCTACGGATACACACCAGCCTTCGGTGTTCCGGACATCAGCCCCTACGTCACCAAGATTGTCAACTACATGACGTTCACGGGTGTCGAGTTCGAGCACAAGACGCAGGACCTGGCAACGCTCGACCAGGACTCACCCCACGGCAAACTGCCGTACATCGTCGACGAGGACGGAACCAAGGTCGGCGACTCCAACACGATCCTGGCCTACCTGAAGGACAAGTTCGGCGACAAGCTCGACGCTGACCTGTCTGCCAAAGACCGGGCGTTGTCCCTGTCGTTCAGCCGATTGGTCGAAGAGCACCTCTACTGGAGCGGAATCATCCAGCCGCGCTACCGCGAAGATTCGGGCTGGGAGACGTACATCCCCTGCATCGTCGGCGGCGGCGAAGTGACCCCGGAGCTGCGGGCATTCCTGGACGCATTCCGTGTCCGAGTCGTCGAGGGCTTCAATGGCCAGGGAATGGGACGACGGAAGGCTGAAGTAGTCGTCGACTTCTTCCGTGCAGATGTCGATGCTCTCTCGGATTTCCTCGGAGACAGCGAGTACTTCCTCGGAAGCGAACTGCGTTCCATCGACGCAACCGTGTACTCGATCATCCGGCACATCGCCGACCAACCACAGGACTGGCTGGGCGCCGGGTACGTCCAGACCAAACCGAACCTGATGGCGTACCTGGAACGCATCCGCAAGCAGTACGACATCTGACCCGCCGGTAACCGACCTTCTTGGAGCATCGTCGATGATTGACCTCTACTACTACACAAGCCCGAACGTGCGAAAAGTGCTCATTGCACTCGAAGAGCTTTCGCTCGAATACCAGATCATCTGGACCGACATCAAAGAAGGGGATCAATTCGCCCCCGAGTATCTCGAAATCAATCCGAACGGCAAGGTCCCGGCGATCGTCGATCACGATGGCCCCGGAGGCGAGCCAATCGCGATCTTCGAGACGGGGGCCATTCTGCAGTATCTTGCCGAAAAGACCGGACGACTGCTGCCCACAGATCCCCGCGGCCGCCAGGAGGCGCTCTGCTGGCTGTTCTGGCAGGTGGCGAACCATGGCCCGATGGCAGGACAGGCCGCCCACTTCGTCTCCCACGCACCCAAACAGGGGATCGACAACCCCTACGCCCGCAGCCGATACGTCGGTGAGGTAGCACGCCTGTACAAGGTACTCGACGACCGGCTCCGTGATCGCGACTATCTGGCCGGCGAGTACTCGATAGCGGACATTTCGACCTACACCTGGACCAGAGTTGCCAGCGGGCACGGAATTACGGTCTCGGACTATCCGAATCTGAAGGCGTGGTCGGACCGAATCGCAGCACGCCCGGCCGCGAAGGTCAAGATCTCCGACCCACGCGAAGAAGCGGCGCGAAAGAACATCTACAACGCAGAGCAGTTCCAACGTCTGTTCCGACCCGAAGGATCCCCCGCATGAGCAACTCCCCAGCCCTGGCGGCCGACAAGGCGCCCGGTCTCACCATCGATGGACAGATCGTGACAACCTCGGCCGTCAACCGGGTGATCAACCCCGCGACCGGTAAAGTTTTCACTGAAGTCCCTGACGCTGGCGTCGAGCATCTTGACGCTGCTGTGGATGCCGGTCGACGTGCGGCCCCCAGCTGGCGTGAATTGGGCATCGCGGTGCGACAGGAAATCGTTCGAAACGTTGTCGAACTGATTCGCACGAATATCGACGAACTCGCCATGCTGGTGACGCTGGAACAGGGAAAGCCGTTAGCCAAGGCCGCCGGCGAGATCGATTCCGGCCTTCGAGGTCTCAGTCGGTACGCGAGTACCGACATCCCGGTCGAGATCTATCGGGACAACGACGACGAGTACATCGAGATTCATCGCGAGCCTGTTGGTGTAGTCGGTGCGATCACCGCGTGGAACTACCCCCTGCTACTGGCGCTTTGGAAGATCGGCCCGGCGCTTGTCACCGGAAACACCATCATCCTCAAACCTTCGCCACTGACCCCGGTGGCCACCCTCCGGCTCGGTGAACTACTCCAACAGGCCCTTCCCGCCGGTGTTCTCCAAATTCTGAGTGGTGGAGACGACCTGGGTCGTGCGATGACATCCCATCCGGGGATCAACAAGATCACCTTCACTGGTTCGGAGCGGGCAGGCAAGTCGATCATGTCCGGCGCGGGTCCGACGTTGAAGAGGCTGACCCTCGAACTCGGAGGGAACGACGCGGGAATCGTTCTCGACGACGTGGACGTCGCAGCCATGGCCGACGACCTCTATTGGGCGGCGCTGTCCAACTGCGGTGCCGTCTGCGCCGGCCTCAAACGCCTCTACGTCCCTGCCCACCTCGCGTCAGCGATCGAAGAAGCACTCGCCGAAGTGGCCAAGACGATCGTCGTCGGCAACGGGCTCGACGAGGGCGTCGACATGGGCCCGGTCCAGAATGCTGCCCAGTTCGCCAAGGTGCGTGGCTATGTCGATGATGCGGCCCACCGCGGCGCCGACGTGTATTTTCGCGGTGAGGTGCCCGAGGGCCCCGGCTACTTCCACCCGGTCACCCTTGTCCGCGGTGTCGACGACACGACTCCGCTGGTCAAGGAAGAACAGTTCGGACCGGTCCTGCCGATCCTGACCTACACCGACATCGACGACGCCGTCGAGCGCGCCAACAATTCGGATCTCGGTCTCGGCGCCTCGGTGTGGTCCACGGACGAACAACGCGCAGTGCAAGTAGCGAATCGCCTGGAAGCCGGAACTGCGTGGGTCAATCAGCATCCAGTGCTGACATCAGATGTCCCCTTCGGCGGAATCAAACAGTCAGGATTGGGTGTCGAACAGTCAATCCACGGGATCCTCGAATACACCAATTTCAGGGTGCTCCGGGTAAAACGCTGAGACGCATGAATGGAGAGGTCGGCTCGTCGCAACATTCCAGTAACGAGCGCGTCTTACCTAGCGCGGGCCGACGGCTCCCCACACCCGTGCATCGAACGATCGTACGCACGCCCGCCGACGCGCCCAAAACAGGACGGACCCATGAGGCAACAAGTCATCCCTTCAAGAGCGAATACCGATACGGTCGGTTCACGGTTCACGTTCGTGTTCATTACCGATCCGCTCAGTGAGCTGGCCCCCGCCCACGACACCACAGTGGCACTGATGGAAGCAGCGCAGGCGCTGGGACATCGCGTCCTGGTGACTACCATCGCCGAATTGGGCGTGACAGCTGGGCGGGCAACAGCGCAGACCCGCGACGTCACGCTGCAGCCTGCAGTGCTTATCGACGGTAAGTGGATCGTCGGAACGAATTGGTTCGTCGCGACCGAATCCGAGCAGATCTTTCTCGACACTGCGGCAGCGATATTCATGAGAACCGACCCTCCGGTGAATGCCGACTACCTGCGGGCGACATATATCCTCGACCTGGTCGATCCTGCGCGTACGCTCATGCTGAACTCACCCAGCGGTCTGCGGGACGCAAACGAAAAGCTTTTTGCTCTTCGCTTTCCCCAGCTCGGCCCGCCGACGCTCATCTCCGCAGATCAGACCGAGATCATCGACGCGGTACAGTCCTGGGGGAGGGCTGTTCTCAAACCAACAGACGGTATGGCCGGACGCGGGATCATGCTGCTCAGTCCTGGCGACCCCAATCTGCACTCGATCCTCGATACCGCTACCGAGCGTGGAACCACACACGTCGTTGTCCAGCAATACATCCCCGCGGTCACGGCTGGGGACCGACGCGTCATCGTTCTCGGTGGAACCCCAGTCGGTGCTGTCCGGCGCATCGCAGAGGGAGACGAATTCCGCTGCAACATGGCAGCGGGCGCGAGCGTGGAAATCGACACAGTCATAGAGAACGATCGCAGGATCTGCAAAACCCTCGGTCCGGAGCTCGTCAAACGCGGGCTCCATTTTGTCGGAATCGACATCATCGGAGATAGGCTCACTGAAGTGAACGTAACCAGCCCCACAGGAATTCGCGAAATCGACGCACTCTGCGGGAGCCATCTCGCAACAAGCACCATAGCGTGGGTAGCAGCGCTGTGTGCGAACGCAGTGGTCCGCTGATGACAATCACAGAACACGCCGAACGTGTCGTCGTCGTCGGCGCGGACGCCGCTGGCATGAGCGCCGCGCACCAAGCCCTACGTTCGGCACGCGCCGACGGTCGCACGATCGAGGTAGTGGTGCTGGAAAGGACTCGCGACACCTCCTACTCGGCATGCGGAATGCCCTATCTGATCTCGGGAACGGTAGCGCACCAAGACGAACTTATCGCACGCACGCCCGAACGCCACCGAGAAATGGGCGTAGATCTTCGCCTCGATGCTTTGGTGACCGACATCAACATCGAAACACGCACCGCGACATATAAAAATAGTGTCGGCGTATCCGAAACAGTGGAGTTCGACAAACTCGTGCTCGCAACTGGAGCGCACCCCGTTATTCCGCCATGGGCGATTGACGACAACGGCGATCTGACACCGGGCATCCTCCCCGTGAAGAACCTCGAGGATGCACGTCAGTGGGTCACTCTTGTACTGCCAGAGGAATCGTCGGATTCCGACTCCATCACGACCACGCGACATGCGGTAGTCGTTGGTGGCGGCTACATCGGCGTCGAGATGGCGGAAGCTATGGTCGATCGAGGTTTCGAGACAACGCTGATCACCCGCAGTTCGGTGATGAGTAACCTCGACCAGGACATGAGCGCACGCGTGCACAGTGCCCTCGTCGAAGGCGGCGTTCGTGTTGTCCCGGAGTGCACAGTCGAGAGCATCCGCAGTGTTGACGGAAGAGTTCACTCCCTGACGGCGAGTAACGGAGAAACGTACCTCGCAGAAGTCGTTGTTCTCGGACTCGGTGTCCGGCCCGCCACTGAGCTGGGAGTCGCCGCCGGCATCTCAGTCGGAGACTTTGGCGGATACCTGCCGGATGAGAATCAATCAGTTGCTGAAAACGTCTGGGCTGCCGGCGATTGCTGTGAGGTCATTGACAGGATCACCGGTACTCGTACGTTCGCTCCTCTAGGTACACACGCGAACAAGCAAGGCAGAATCTGCGGATACAATGTCGTCGGCGGCAAGCAACAGTTTGCCGGCGTGTTGTCGACAGCCATAACTAGATTCACCAATCCAAATGTGCACGTGGAAGTGGGACGGTCCGGGCTTTCGACCGACGCTGCAATTGACGCCGGGTTCAGCCCCGAATCGCTCGTCACGGTGGGGGGAACCGCCAGCGGTTACATGCCGGAGCGGTCACCGATCGCAACTAAGATCATCGCAGACCGGAGGAGTAGACGACTCCTTGGTGTACAGATCGTCGGAGGCCAGAATTCTGCCAAGCGCATTGACACTGCGGCCGCAGCGCTATGGGGGCAGATGACTGTCGACGACCTCGCCGCCATGGATCTGTCGTACGCGCCCCCGTTCGCAACGGTGTGGGAAGCCGTTCAACTCGCTGCAAGAAGGTTGGCAGACGTACTTTAGAGTAACCCCAATCCTGTGCGCTCGCAGACCCGGTCGGGCTGCAGCATGTCCCGGTCGTGGGCGCGCTCCGCTGTGTGGGCGGGGCGCGCATCGCCATGCGTCGAAAGCGTTCTCGTGGCGAAGCGCGTCCCTTTTCAGCGAGCCTCGGCAATATGCTTGCGGAGCGCACCAAGCATATGAGTGACGAACTCGTGCTCCGTAGTTGACGTGGCTTCGTCAAACTCGACCCGACCCGTTGCGCTCGCCGCGGAGGGCTTCGACAGCGTCACAATGAAATGCAGTCCTTCCTGGTTGGATTCCGCAGATGCCAACCTGCCTTGTGAAATCCCACCTTCTCGTTTGACCCAGCCACCGATCGCGCTACACAGATCGGGCAATTCGCCGAGGCTGACCAGTACCGTGGAAAAGCTGTCCAGCGACGAGATCACGGCACCCGAGACCTCCACCTGGACACGAATCGTCTCCAGGGTTTGCTCCGTGTCCCGTGAAGTCTCGACAGGTTGATGGAATCCAAGTTCATAGAGGTCCTCGGCAACCTTCCTGGCACACCGATGCGTAGTTGATCTCGGACCGCCCTGTCGTCCTCCCAGTCTGGTCTGACTAGCCGCCAAGCTCTGTCGATCGTAACGGCGATGCAGCTTTGTATAGCGGAAAGCCTGCCGCCCGGGTGTGGTGACGGCGGGCTGGATGGGTCAGCGACGGGTGTGGGTGACGGGGGAGTAGGTGGGTAGATGCCGGTCGGTGTTCGTCGATCGATTTGTAGCTGTTCGTGATGGTGGCGTGCCGGTCGAGGAGGGACCGAACGGTGATCGCGGGTGTCCGGATCTCCGGGGGAAGCGCCAGTGGTGTGGGCCGCCCATTCTGGGCCTGCTTCCCCTTCTGTCCCTGACTGATCTTGAACTCGAACCGTTGGTGCCTGATGTGCGCGGCGAGGGGTTTTCTGCCCGCGGATGCCGCACCGCGGCACAATCGGCGCTGCCACGTCTTCGGCAACCACGCGGACGGGTCGCGGGGTGGTCAGGTCGGCTGCGCTGTCGATCGTTTTCGATGTCTCACTCGGTGTCGAGTGATGCGTGAAGCCATCTGCGATGGACATATTCGCGAAAGTATTCGACGTGTGGGGCGTCGACGATCCCGGGTAGGACGAATGTCCACAGTCGCTCGGTGCGGATCGGGAGATCTCGAGTTGTGTTCCCGTGTGTGGACCACATTCGAACGCCGTCGAACGCGGCGACAAGGAAGTTGGCGAAATCTTCGGAATCGGTGCCCGGGATGAGGTCTCCGTCATCGATCGCTCGATCGGCGATCGTCGCCACCAGTTCCACCCACTCCCGATGGGGATCGGCTACCGTCCCGCGCGCATCACCTATCTCGCCAGTGAGTCTCACTCCGGCCCGTATCAGTGGGCTCGTCAGGAGTTGGTCGACCACAAGGAGTGACATGCTGATCAGCGATTCGAGTGGCGGAAGAGCGGTGTCCAACAGGTTCCGGCACGCCGCCATCGACATCGCGTGTTGTTCGTCGATCGTCGCCCGCGCGAGCGTCTCTTTGGAGGCGAAGTGGAAGTAGACTGCGCCTTTGGAGATTCCCGGGTGGCTGATGATGTCGGCGAGGTTGGTGTTCGCGTATCCGTTCGCCGCGAACATCTCCGCGGCCGCCTGGATGGTCGCGCGACGTGTCGCCTCGGCGCGGGACTGTTGTGTCATTCTCTCAGACTCCATCGGCCCGCCCCTCGATGCGACCTGCGTGCCCCTGTACTGATGGCGGTGTCATCCTGGGATTCATCCGATACCTCTCGATCCCGGATCTGCATGTAGCCCAATGGAAGATCGTGGGCCCAGCTGCACTCTGCCTGGTCGCTGACATCTGATGACTCCACGGTCCCGTGTGGTTTCACGATTGCTTTACAAACAATCTTACGGTATGTAACATCGCGAAGATACAGACAAGCAGTTTGTTTCACTGTCAGGTCCACGGGATCGAGGCATTGCATCCCCGGCGCACAGTGGTCGCGACGGGCCTGGCACCAGGTCGGCGCGTCACGGCACGGATTATCTGATGCCCGGGGGAGCGTTGCGGCTTGCACGCGCCTGACACAGTAGACGGTGGGCCCGCCCATGTATGGTGATGCGTTGTTTCATTCCGTCCTATCGCATTTCGCGGTGCAGGCGTGCTGGGACAAGGTCCCGGCGACGTTCGACGAAGTAGTCGAAGGCGTGGCAGCCCGGACTCCCGCGCCCTCGGGCCCGAAGCCCGACTTCTTCCCCGGGGCCAGCCTCCGCTCACAGGTTTTGGCGCACACACTGCGGATGACGGTCAAACCGTTGCTCGGGGTGTGGGCCCAGTGGCCGAGTCCCCTGTGGCCGGCCGGACTGATCGACCCCGCCGCCCGAATCGTCCCGCCCCTCCGTGGGGTCGGCCGCCATCCCGTGCGCCTAGAGAACTGCGACGCCGAATTGATCGACGCCGGCACCACGGGAACATCGACAGTGGTGTTGTACCTGCATGGTGGCGGCTTCCTGACCTGCGGGCTGAATACCCACCGCCGACTGGTTTCACGGATCTCCGCGTCCGCCGGGGCATCGGTTCTCAGTGTCGGCTACCGGATGATGCCCAGACATCCGATCCGTGATGCGATTGCCGACGGAGTCGACGGCTACCGCTGGCTGCTCGGGCACGGGTTCGACGCGGAGAAGATCGTGATTGCCGGTGATTCCGCCGGCGGCTACCTGACGTTCATGACGGCGTTGACGCTTGCCGACCTGGACCTGCCGTGTCCTGCGGGCCTGGTCGCGCTGTCACCGCTGACGGACATGGATCCCGCGGGGAAGCTTGCCCACCCGGGCGCCGACCGGTGTCCGGTCTTTCCGCGTTCGGTCCTCATCACGTTCGCCGGCTTGCCCGATCAGGGCGCTCGCCGCCGCACTACCGGGAAACCGCGCCTCTCGCCGGTTGACTGCATCCTGGCCGGCCTGCCGCCGGTGTTGATCCAGGTCGGGTCCACCGAGATGCTCTACCCGGATGCGGTGCTGATGGCCGAGCGCCTCGCGGCCGCCGGGGTGCCGATCACCCTCGAGGTGTGGGACCGCCAGGTCCATGTATTCCAGGCGGCTGCCGATCTCATTCCCGAGGCGGAACACGCGATCCGGCAGATCGGCAACTTCATCCGCACGGCAACCACCACACGCACCCTTCACAGCGATCGCGCCGACGAAATGGTGGCATTGCGAAGTATCCGCGCCAAGCGCCTGCCACGTAATGCGCACCACGCCGGTACGAATGCCAGTTAGACGTCTCGGGTAGGGACGACGGGGCCGGCCGACGACGTGGCGCCGGCGTCTGCAGTCCTCGCGAACGCCGAACACCGCATGTGGTTGCTCCGCACAGGCCACGCGAACTGCACAGACCGGCACATCACTCGAAGTGTGGGGCGCTGCCGCCGCCCCACAGTTGTTCGGTCACATCCTGGAAGCAGACGAGCATGACCGGGTCGTCGTGTCGCTCGAGCGTTGACCGACTGAGTGCGGCGCGCACGGTGGACCCGTCTCGATGCGTGAGCGCGACGATCTTGCCGGCCGACTCGTGCAGTTCCGTCACGGCCGATCGAGGCGGGGACACAGTTTGGACCAGGTCTCCGATCGAACACTCGCGGAGCGCGCCTTGCGGATACCCCAGCATGTGTTCGAAAGCCCGATTCATGTAGATGACGAGACCGTCCTGAGCCACAGCCAGGACCGGCACCGGCAGCCTGTCCAGAAGCACGAGGACGGGGAGCTGCTCGAGGTAACCCAGCGTGGTGTCCGGATTCGGGCGTCGTCTGTCCATACTCGATCTATCGAGCGCAGAACCTCCCTGTTACGCCGACCCTCCGCAGCCCGCGATGAGGGCGGTGGACGGGAGACTCAGCGGAGCCGTTCGCGGATCTGACGAGTGCGGGGCAGGCCGATGTTTCGGGACGGATGGCGACGGGCACGCCGTGAGTATGACGACCGAACACGGAACTACGCATGTCTCCGCATCCGGGTCTGCTGGGGATTGTCCGCTTCCTCCGCTGAGGTCCGGTGGCCGGTTGCACATCGTCGAAGGTCGGCCCTGGCGTCGGGCGCTCGACTGTGTTGCGGTAGGCGGCACGGAGGGGAGAAGGCGATGGCACGGGGTGACGAAACCTCACGATATGGATTTGCTGCTTGTCGTGCTCTCGACAGATCCCCGCATGGTGTTGTGTCTGGAGGTTGTGGACGGAGCTGCTGCCGACCGCGGCGGCCACATCGTGGTACGCCATTCCTCGACGGTTCTGTTCCGTCACGGCATCTTGTTCGATGCAGTGAAAAAGCGTTCAGGGCTACATGTTCGAATGTACGAGAGCTACCGCGGGGCGGACGCGCATGCGATCTTGGACGCCCTCGACAAGGAGTACCACCTCGATACACCGTGGTTCACCCCCGCGCGGTGGCTCGAAGGCCACGGGGTCGACTTCTAGCTGTGTGACCAGTCGGGGACAGGCGGCGGTACGAGCCGCCGCCCATCCGTGGACCGACCGGGCAGTATGGGCGCGTGCCCCGCACTTTGCCCTGAAATAGCCTCGCAGCGTGAACGAGCCACGAGACCGAGGGTGTCACCGTTGGCGTGGAAGGGCGCGCCCTGTCCGCGGCGCCGTGGGGTGGGCCGGCGGAGGAGGACCTCGAGGGCGGCGGTGCCGCCGAGCAGCAGCATGAGCAGTGCTTTGTGGGTGTTCACGGGATTCCTTCCTACCGGGCGGACATCGGTGCTGTGTCGGTGTCCGGGGAAAACTGGTGTCGAGTAGGGCTTTCAATCATTGCGGCCGCCCCTGCGACGTCCGTCACGGCGTACCCAGGGGTGGCGTCACAGGCCGACCACCTGTTCGAGGGCGTCGAGTTCGGTGTCGAGGTGGTCTAGCATCGGGTGCAGGTTCGGGACGGTGCGCCGGCAGCCGGTCAACCCGAATACGAGTTGGTCGTCGCTGCTGGTGCAGGTGATGTTCAGGGCTTGTCCGGTGACAGGGATCGACAGCGGGCAGAGCGAGTCGAGGCGGGCGCCGTTCCAGTACAGCGGGGTGTCGGGTCCTGCGACGTTGGAGATCACCAGGTTGAACGGCGGCCGCTGCGGCCCCCGCCGGCCGAGGAGCATCTCGACACCGAGGGGGGCGGCACCGAGAGCGCTCATCGCCAGCACTTGAGCGGGGCTCATCGCCCTCAGGGCGTGTTTGCCTTCGCGCATGCAGGTGCGCACGGTGTCGAGCCGGTGGGCGGGGTCGGGCAGGTGGGTGGCGAGGTTGCACATCAGGACCCCGATCCGGTTTCCGCTCGAGGCTTCCGAATCGGTGCCGGAGGGGTTGGGGCGCAGGGAGACCGGGACCATCGCGATCAGCGGGTCTGTGGGCAGCGCGCCGAGGTCATGCAGGTAGCTGCGCAAGGCTCCGGCGGACATCGTCAGGATGATGTCGTTGACGGTGGCGTCGGCGTGCTTGGCGAGCAGCCGTATCCGTTCGAGCGGCCAGGTGCGGGCGGCGAAGTGCCGGGCGCCCCCGATCGAGACGTTGAACATCGTGTGCGGTGCCCGCGTCGACAGCGGCCCGCCTTCGGCGCGGAGAGCGCGGTCCACGGTGCCGGCAAGTGCCGGTGCCAGACCTGCGACCTCGCCGGCCGCGCCGCGGGCGCCGCGCAGGACCTGACCGGGTAGGCCCCGCAGGTTGGTCGGCAGAGATGGTAGTGGTGCAGTCCTGGCCGCGTCGGGCGTCGTGACGGGTGCGGCGGGTTGCCATGGGGCGGGCATACCCCTGCGGGAGGGGTCCTCGCTCATGCTGCGGCGCAACAGGTTCATCGAGGACGCGCCGTCGGCGAGTGCGTGGTGGATCTTGGTGTATACCGCGTAGCGGCCGTCGGCGAGGCCCTCGATCAGGTGCATCTCCCACAGCGGGCGGCTGCGATCGAGTGGGGAGCCGTGCAGTCGGGACACCAACGTCATCAGTTCGGGCATGCCGCCCGGTCGGGGGAGCGCATTGCGGTGCACGTGATAGTCGACATCGACGTCGGTCGAGGTGTCCCAACCCCACTGTCCCAGGGTGGTCAGCGACCGGCGGGCCCGCTTGCGGAATAGCGGCGCCACCTCGTCCGAGGCAGCCGCCGCCTCGAACATTGCCCCCATCGCGGCCGCGTCCGCGCCGTCCGGTGGAGTAAAGATCGCCAGGCCGCCGACGTGCATCGGATGCGCCCGCGACTCACCGAGGAGGAACAACGAATCGGTCGGCGACATCGGCAGCATATGAGGTCTCCTTCCCGTCTGTCCCCGGGGCGAGTATCCGCACTGCCACTGCGGGTACGTCCGATGGTTCAGCTCAGGTAATCGGTTCGTAAGATAACGGTTAGGTGTGGTTCATGTCACAAACCGGCATCCCTGTTCAGTTGTACAGGACGCGCGGACCACCGCGCGAGGCCGAAGGTCCCGGATAGGACAAGTCGGACAAGTGCGCAGTGCGCGACGACGACGCCGGGCGCTCAACCTTTCGCTCGGCGTCGTGACGGTCGCCATCGCGGCATCGACACGGATCCGACCCGTCAGGGCAGGTATCGTCGGCCGCTGAATCATCGTGATCTCGACAGCGTCACCCGCTGCTCGACAACGCTATCGCGGGTTCAGATCGGTTGTGGCACTGGCGAGCTGCAGGTGGGAACGCCAGGTCGCGCGCTCGGCGCAACCCTCGATATCACGTTGTGGTCGGGGATCGATCCACACAGACCGCTTCTCGTCGTCGGTGTCCGTCTCGAACGACGGCCAGCCGCTGCGGCCGCCGTCCAAACCGGGTGGGGTTGTCCTTCTCGACAGTTCGACAGTGTCACGCCATCTCGGGGACGTGCAGATGCGCGATGGCCAGCTCGAACTCGCAAGTATCGAGCACCTCGGCGTTCGCCTCGCGCACTCCTTCGTCCCGGATTCCGTCGATCCGTTCCCTGTTGCGTTCCATCGCCTCGGCGCTGTCGAATGTCAGCGACGACACCCCGCGACCCGCGGCGTGGTCGAGCATCAGGCTGGCGCTGCAGAAGCCGTCGAGTTCCTCCATCTTGGGTAGTGCAGCCATCTTCCACACGTCGACGGCGCGGTCCATGTGGGCCGGCTCCGTCTTGATCCACGTGACCCGGCAACAGGCCCCGCGATCCGAATGGTGGTCGCGATGCATGACAGCGATGTCCCATCGCGACACCTCCGTGGTGCCGTGGAAGATCTCGGCTGCGTCGTCACGCAGCTTCAGCACCGGTCCCTCGCTGGCGCGTAGCGATTCCTCGTCCCGCCACGAACTGGTCGCGATGCACCGGCCCGAGTCGCGATCGACCAGCAGGGACATTCCGAGGCAGCCCTCGGTGTCCGCCAGCGCCGGCATCACGGTGTCACGTACGTGCTTGATCCCGGCATCGATGTACGACGGATGCGCTTGAATTGTGGTTGAGCGTGCGAACACGATCGGCACCCTTCTCCTCAGGGCGGCGCCGACGCGGCGTCGCCGGTCATTTCCCCGTGTCTCACATTGCTCCCCCTATCCGTCGGAGGCAATGGGGGTGGCCGGTGGCCTCGGCAAGGATCAGCCGCAGCTGCGCCGTTCCGACCGCTGACATGAGGCCGCGATTGAGCCTGAGACGAATTCGTGCCCCCGTGAACGGTCGCGGTGTCACGGGGAGGCGGTGCGGGCCGCGGTGTCGAGGTCGGTCAGGGCGCTGTCGAGGTGGCCGATGATCCGATGCAGGTGAGGGACCGCGGTGCGGTCGCCGACGACCGCGACGTGCAGCTGCCCGGACCGGCTGGTGAGGGTGATGCTCAACGCCTGGCCGCGCGCGAGGGTCGGGATCGGGTAGACGGCGTCGAGATGGGCGCCGTTCCAGTACCGCGGGCGAGCCGGTCCCGGGGTGTAGGAGATCATCACGTTGAACGGCGGCGGGATGTCGTCGAGGACCCGGCGAACCGGGTCGAGCATGATCGGACTCAACGTCAGGACGCTGACCAGTTGGAATTGGGTACGGCTCAGGGCGGCGACGATTCCACTGGTATGGGCGACGGAGTCGGCGATCCGCGCCAAGCGGGTGAGTGGGTCGTTTTCGTCGGTGGCCAGGGACACCACCATTGCGCCGATCCCTCGGTTGCCGCCCGGCCCGATGGTGGGCGACTCGCCGAGGTCGAGCGGGACGGGGAGCATCGCGGTCAACGGCGCGTCGGGGAGGGCGTACTGCTCGAGCAGATATGCGCGGAGGGCTCCCGCGCACATCGTCAACACGACCACATCCAATGGGGCGCCGGTGCAGGCGGCGAGCCGGCGCAGTCTTTTCAGGTGCCAGGATCGGGCGGCGACCTTGCGGGCGCGGCCGGTCGGGGCGTTGAAGATCGTCGGCGGGGACTGCAGCGGCAACGTCAGGTGTTCTTCGGTCAGGCCGTGGTAGCCGGCGCGGATCAGGGTGGGGACGGCGGCCGTCAGCTCCCGCGTGGTGACCAGGCCGGACCGCAGCACCCCGCGGGGGTCGAGGGAGGGCTGGAGAGTGGGGGCCGCGACCGACGGGCTCCACGGCGCCGGGCAGTCCTGGAGGTCCGGGTCGACCGTGAGTGCGCGGTGCAGCAGCCGCATCCCGGAGGCTCCGTCGGTCAGCGACAGGTGAAACTTCGTGTACACCGCGGTGCGCCCGTCTGTCAGGCCCTCGATGACGTGCATCTCCCACATCGGGTGCTGGGGATCGAGCGGCATCGAATGCATCTGCGAGACGAGCGACAGCAGCTCGGCCATCGTGCCGTCACCGGGAACGGCAGTGTGCCGCACGTGATATCCGAGATCGATGTGCTTCTCGAACCGCCACCACGGATACCCGTGCAGCGGGCGGGAGGGGAGTTTGCGGAACAACTCCGCCACCTCGGTGTGCGCGCGCAAGCGCTCGACCATCTCGGCGGCGTGGGCACCGGGTGCGGTGCCGGGTGGGGGATCGAACAGGGTCAGGGTGGCCACGTGCATCGGGTGCGACGGGGATTCGAAGAGCACGAACATCGCCTCGGTTGGGCGCATTGGCACCAGTCCACCGACCCCAGCTCGCACACCGCACCTCCCGGCTCCTGTGTGGTCTCAGCAGAGCACACCGCGCCCGCGATGACCGTGCTTTCCGCCGAGACGACGACACGTGGCGGCCGGGATTCCACACATTCGAGTAGGACCGCGGGCTCTCAGGTGGCCGAGGGCCGGCCGAGTACCTGGTCCCACCAGTCGGCGAGCGGGCTGGGATCGGGCCAGATGATCGGATCGTCGGGTATCGACGAGGATTTGCTCGGGTCCGTGCCCGCTGGTTTTCGATCCGGATCGGCGGCCAGGGGTCGCTGCACGGCCCCGCACTGGCCAGTACCCACGGTCGGTGACCGGTCCGGGCGATTCGCTTGTCGGCGCGGCAGCGGAGCGGCGGGCGGGGATGGGATGCGGACCACGGGGTGGATTTCGTTCTCGAGCACGAACGTTTACTCCTTCGCTGAACGCATCGGCCACCGGACGTGTGGTGTCGGCCGGTCCCATCGCGGGGGTGATCCGCCCGCGTCACTGTCGATGCCCTCTCAGTTGTATCCGAACCGGCTCGCCCTGTCAGCCAAACCCCCAACACCGCCGACGGCGGGGAAATCCCCGTTTCGGGCTGGAGATTGCCACTCGGCGTCACACAGAACCGCCTCGCCACACGCCACCGGCGCTCCACCGCGACGGATCAACGAGATCGTCCGCGGAAAGCGGTCGATCACGGTTCTACCTACCGGTCTTCTCCCTGTGGCTGCACCCAGGCCAGCAGCATGGGCGGCGCTTGCCTTCAGCCAGTTCGGTATGCGTCCTTGTGATTCGACGCTGTCTCGTTTCATCGAGCTTGGCATCCTCGATCCAGCAGATCCACTCATTGCGTGCCAGTGGTGTGATGTCATTCCACGCGGCCAGCGCCGGGCCGTCGTCGGCCAACGCCTTTCGTAGATCTGCAGGCACTCTGTGCACCGTGCCGCTCGGGACCGTGGGCTTGCCCATGTTTCGAGACTACCGACGGTCGTCCAGGTCTGGCGCCCGTAGCCAACCGCGGCTTGGTGTTGATCCAGGAGCGGGACTCCTGCATCCGGCGACACGGTCGCCGCATGCGAGATCGGCTGACGGTGTGCCACCTGCAATGGACGACGGCCGGGGTGAGTCCGAAGTCTGGTTCAGTTTGATGCGATGAAGGTGCTCACGATCGTATCGGTCGTCTCGGTGCTGTGTGCAGTGCGCTGTGGCTGTTCGTCGTGCCGCAACTGGTAGGAACGGGGATGGTCGAGCCTGGACCACTTCTCGGTCTGATGGTTCTGCCCCCGACGCCGGTCGGGTTGATCGCCGCGCTGGTCGGGACGGTCGCAGGTCTATGGTTCGACGGGGTGGGAGTTGCTGATACTGCCGGCGTCGTTGATGTTGGGGCAGGTTGTGGTCGCATCGGGCCTGACCTCGGCCATGGTGAGTCGCCGTAGAGGCATCGACGCCGAGTCGGGGGAAGGAAGGCAGGTCGTGTGACACGCCGTCCCGACGGTGTCGTCGGCTCAGCTGATCGGTGTGGAGGCCTACCGATGTGCGGTGGGCTGGAACAGTTCGATCAGATTTCCTGCGGGGTCGGCGAGCAGGATCTGGCGACCACCCGGGCCGCTGACCACATCACTGTGGAAGGCGACACCGGCATCGCGCAGTCGGGTGATCTCGGCGTCGAGGTCGCTGACGATGAGGTGGATACGGTTGCCGCCCGGCCCGGTGATGTCGGTGGGGGTGGCGCGCGCACCTGAACTGGCCGGGCCGGACAGCAGTAGTCGCAAGGATCCGCGGATCACATCGGCGAAGGCGGGGGCGGGATTGGTGTGCAGGGTGAAGCCGAGGTGGCTGGTGTAGAAGTCGATGGCTGCGGGCACGTCGTCGACGAGGTAGCGGACGCTGGCGTATTCGATGGGTGGGGTCATCGGGCACTCCTTTTCACGGGTTGGTGGTGAGGGTCGGAAGCAGGTACCGGATGCGGGCGTCGATCTCGGCGGCGGTGGCCTCGAAGGTCGGGTAGGTGTCCTCGCCGGTGCCGCATCGTGTCGGGTCGGGGATGCTCCAGTGGATCCAGCGCGTGTCGTTGCCGAACTCCGGGCAGACTTCGCGGGCCTTGTCGCACAGGGTGACTACCGCTTGGAACCGGCGGTCGGCGAGTGTGTCGAGGTGGCGGGGTTGTTGGTCGGAGATGTCGATCCCGAACTCGTCGCGCAGCACGCGCACCGTATTGGGATGCATGCCCGGTTTGGGGTGGGTGCCGGCGCTGATTGCGTCGATTCGGCCGCTGGTGTGCTCGCGCAGCAGAGCTTCCGCGATCGCGGAGCGGGCACTGTTGCCGCTGCACACGAACAGCACGGCGAGGGGTGTCTTCGGGTCGAACGGCGGGGGTGTGGAGGCCCGGCCGAGTGTCGGGTGTAGCGCGGTGCCGGTACCGGCCAGCATCTCGGTGCAGCGGTCCAGATCCAGGTGGTAGTAGCTGTCGCGGCCGTCAAAGGTGCTGCGTGTGGCCCTCACCAGCCCGCCGTCGCGCAGCAGGCGCAGGTGGTAGGAGATCAGGTTCTGCGACTCACCTACCAGCGTCACCATCTCCCGGACCCGGTAGTCGCTGCCGGACAGCACCGTCAACAGCTGCCACCGCAACGGATGAGCGGCCAGCTGCACGAATGACGGGACGGGTTGACGCAACAGCACCACCCCACGAGGGTAACACCAGATGCATCAAACCAGTTTGATTCAATTGGAGACCGGGTGTGGGGTGGGAGCATGGTGTCGACGACAGCGGTGACGGATACACCGGATGGGCCGCGGCGCGGCGTGACGTGGCCGGGGCACGTCACCTCATTTCCGACCAGTTCTCCAGGTGCTTCGCTCCGCAGATGGTGACGGGCAGCATTCTGCGCGGGAACGCTGGGGGAGTGCGGCATTGGGGTCGAACTTCATCTGAACTCATGCGCCAGAGATAGATCTACTGACATTCTGACTGTCCCCAACGGTTGCTCCGCAGCACCGGACGGTGCACACGAATCCCCACACCGGGAAAGGGGCGCGGCCTAGGGTCGAAGGTAACCGGTCTTCCTCGGCGTCGTGGAAGGAGGCGGCAAAGGTGCCTGCGACACTGGTGTGCCTGCCGTACGCGGGTGCGGGCGCATCCTTCTTCCGCGATTGGCAGGGTTATGCGCCGAGGGGACTGGATATCCTCCCGGTGCAGCTCCCCGGCCGTGAGGAACGCTTCGGCGAGGACCTGCTCACCTCGGTCGACGCCGCCGTCGACGACATGGCGCCGCGCGTGCTGCCGGTCGTCCGGGAGTCTGCCGGGGTGGCCGTGTTCGGGCACAGCTTAGGTGCGGTCCTGGCCTACGAGCTGGCGCACCGCCTGGCCGCCGACGGGGGCGTCGCGCTGACCCGCCTGTTCGTGAGCGGATCGCCCGGACCGGCGACCGTGCGGGAAATCCGTGCGTCGTCGTTGGCGGATGCGGAGTTCCTCGCCCAGGTGGGTGATCTGGCCGGGTATTCCCATCCCGCGCTGGCGAACCCGGAACTACGGGAGTTGCTGTTGCCCGTCGTCCGCGCCGACGTCGAGATGCACGAAAACTATCGACCGCCACCGCACCCGCCGCTGGACGTCCCGATCACGGCTCTGCGCGGGCGCAGCGATCACCTCGTCGGTGTCGCTCAGGTGGCGGAGTGGGCGGCGGCGACGACTGCCGGGACTGCGGTGCTCGAGGTCGACGGCGGGCACATGTATCTTGCCGAGCACCCGCACGCGCTGGTACGACTGCTTGCTGCGCAACTCGGCGAGGGCACTCGGTGAGCGCCGACCTCGCCGGGAAGACGGCCTTCGTGACCGGCGCGGCGCGGGGGATCGGCCGTGCCTGCGCCGTCGAGTTCGCAGCGGCCGGCGCTGATCTCATGCTCGTCGACATCACCCGGAACCTGCCCGGGGTGCCGTACCCACTCGGTTCGCAGAGTCAGCTCGACTACACCGCGGAGTTGTGCCGCGAGCACGGTGCGACGGTGTTGACCCAGGCGGTGGACGTCCGTGAGCTCACGGAGATCAGGGCCGCGGTACAGGTGGCGCACGAACGATTCGGTCGCCTCGACGTGCTGCTCAACAATGCGGGAATCGCCGCACCGTCCGGGAAGGTGGCGCACGACATCGCCGAATCGGAGTGGCGTCTGATGCTCGACGTCGACCTCTCCGGGGCGTGGCGGACCATCGCGACGGTCGGCCGGATCATGGTGACCCAGCGAAGCGGAAGCATCGTCAATGTCGCCTCGACGGCCGGGCTCGTCGGGTATCGCCACTTCGCCGGGTACGTCGCGGCCAAACACGGCCTCGTCGGCCTCACCAAGGCCGTCGCCCTCGACTACGCGCCGAGCGGGGTGCGGGTGAATGCGCTGTGCCCGGGATCGGTGCGGGACAGCAGTGAGTACGAAGGGCGGATGCTCGCAGAGATCGCGCGCTCCCTGGGAGTCGGCGTCGACGAGCACGAGTCGGTCTTCGTGCAGGCCCAGCCGACCAACAAGCTCGTCGAACCCGGTGAGGTCGCGGCAGCGGCGCGGTGGCTCGCGTCCGACGACGCGCGTGGAGTCACGGGTACGGTGGTGACGGTGGACGGCGGTTTCACGGCACGCTGAGGGCGACTCGCGCGTTGTTCGCCGTGGAGGCACAAGCTCCGGTCGTCGCGCGTTTCTCGACTAGGATTGCTCTATGCACCAATCCCCTTGGGGGAGGTCCGGGCCGGTGCGCACGTCGTTCGGCCATGCAATGACGGTGCGCTTGCCCAGCGGGGTGTGGTCGGAGACGCTTGCGGCGCGGTGGGACACCGCGTCCCGTCGCTGGTGGGAGCCCGCGACCCGGCCGACTCGTTTGTGGGTGGAGGACGTGCCCGCCGTTTCGGCTTCGGAGGAGGCACGGCGCCGGCTCGTCGCCGAGTGCCGGCGGCCCGTCGCGGTCGACGGTCCGGTGGTGCGTGCAGTCCTGGTGCGGTACACCGACCAGATGGCCGATCTGGTCGTGGTCGCCGACCGGCGTGATCTCGACACGGCCTCGCTCACGCTCCTGTGCGACGTGGTCATTGGTGCGATCGACGCCCACACGGTGATCGCGAATCCCGTTCGCCGTCATCGGCACGGTCGGACACTGCGTGGATGGGGCACGGCAGTACTGCATTCCACTCACCCGCTGATCCGGGCCCGCGAGGACGTGACGGCGGCGGTGGCCGCTGCCGCCGCGGTCGTCACCGGCAGATGCGACGGCCTCCGCTCGGTGACGATCCCGGTGTGGCGGGGCGACCGGACGCGGCCACCCCGAGTGCTCGGCGGGTTCGAGAACCGGGTCGACCTGACGTTCGACACCTCCGGGGACCGTTCACCCGCCGAGCTGATCGACGAGGTGGAAAGCGAACGGCGACAGGAAGTGCCCTGGGACGCCGCGGAGATCGGACAGATGAGCAATGCGACGACCGGTGTGCTGGAGACGGTTCTGCGTGACCCCGGACATACGTACCTCCCCTGCCAGTCGGCGCCGTTTCCGCTGACACTCGTGCCGATGGTCGAGGCCGGCGGGCACACCACCCTGGAGGTCTACGCCGACCCGGCATCTGTGGACGCCGATACCGCCAGGCGGTTCGGGCAGTGGGTCGCCCAGGTGGTGAACGGACTTCGCGACCCGTCCCCGCGACGACGTGGTGTGTTCGGCGAGGCGGTGGCGCCGCTGGGCGCCGATGTGCGAGCGCCTGTCTCCGGTGGCCGGATCGAGCATCTCGTCGCCCGGCACGCGCACGAGCGTCCCGATGCGGTCGCGGTGACCCACGGCCGGCGCACGCTGACCTACGGCGCACTCGACGAACAGTCGATCTGGGCGGCACGAGGACTTCGCGATCGCGGAGTCGGGCAGGGAGACCGGGTCGGAATCTGTTTGGATCGGTCGGTCGATCTCGTCGTGATGATGCTTGCGGTGTTGCGTAGCGGTGCGGCGTTCGTTCCGATGGATGTGCGGCATCCTCCGGACCGTCTCGCGTACACCGCGCGTGATGCCGGTGTCCGCCTGGTCGTCACCGAGCTCGAGATTGGAGGCGGGTGGGGCGCCGTACCGGTGGTGACGCCGGCGGAGCTGTCGGTGTCGGCATCGGTGCCGGGTGAGGTGGATTGGGCTGTAGGCGGCGACGGCGCCCCCGCCTACGTGGTCTACACGTCCGGGTCGACGGGCCGGCCGAAAGGCGTGGTGATTCCGCATCGCGCCGTGCCGGCGCTGATGGCGTCCACCGCAACCGAATTCGCGCCGACACCCGGCGACACCTGGTCCATGTTCCATTCGCCCGCCTTCGACTTCTCGGTGTGGGAGATCTGGGGAGCGTTGTCGTCCGGTGGCCGCCTCGTGATCGTGCCGTACTGGATCTCGCGGTCCCCGGTGGAGTTCCACACGTTGCTCGCCGACGAACACGTCACGGTCCTCAGTCAGACGCCGTCGGCGTTCGTGCACCTGGCCGCGGCCGACCGGGATCTCGAGCCGCTGTCCGCGCTCCGCCTGGTCGTGTTCGGCGGCGAGACTCTCGATCCTCGTGTCGTACTGCCGTGGCTCGATCGGTATCCGGAATCGCATTGCCGGCTGGTGAACATGTTCGGGACGACGGAAACCACCGTGCACGTCACCGCACACACCGTGACACGGCGCGACGCCCTGACCGGCGCACGAACGGTGGGGGATCCCCTACCCGGCTGGGAGGTGGTGGTCGCGGACGAGAACGGTCATTCTCTGCCGCCCGGAATGGCCGGCGAGATCTACGTCGGCGGGGCCGGTGTCGCGCTCGGGTACCTCGACCGTCCCCGGTTGACGGCCGGCCGTTTCGTCGCGGCACCCGGCGGGTCCCGGTGGTATCGCACGGGCGATCGCGGAAGGATCCGTGACGACGGCCGTCTCGAGCATCTCGGTCGACTGGACTCCCAGGTCCAGATCCGTGGGTTCCGTGTAGAACTCGGCGAGGTGCGGTCCGTGCTCCTCGACGATCCCGTCGTCGCGGCAGCGGCCGTGGTGCCGTCGGGCAGGCCGGAGGATCCGGCCGGAATCGCGATCGACGCCTACGTCGTTGCGGCCCGGTCGGCGACGCAGACCGAGACGGTCGCGGCGATACGGGAACACGTCGCCCGATTCCTACCGGATTATATGGTGCCCCGCACGATCACGGTGCTCGACACGTTGCCGCTCACCGTCAACGGAAAACTCGACGTGACAAGGCTTCCCGCACCGGTCCTGCGGTCCGTGTCGCACACTGCGGTCGAACCGCAGGACGGCCCGCTCGCCGAGGCCGGAACGGCGCAGATGCTCACCGACATCTGGGAGTCGGTGCTGGGGGTCCCGGTGTCGCTGGACGACAACCTCTTCGAGCTCGGAGGGAACTCGCTGTGCGCGATCAAGGCCGACGGGATGATGCGGCGGCTCGGCCTTCCGGCCCTCCCGATGCGGGAGCTGTACCGGCATCCGAGCATTCGCGGAATCTGCGACACTCTCGCGCGGCGCTATCCGCCCCGACCGGATACGTAGGTTTCGACGAGCACGCCGATCGCACGTGCCGGACCCGGTTGCATCATGTCGTTGTGCGCGCAGTCGACGCGTTCGTCCTGCATGGTGCCGGTGATCGAGTCGCCCCATCCGGCGCGGGGACTGTCCGCTGCGGTGAGCAGGAGCGCGTCACCGCGAAAGACCCTCGGGACGAATCTCGTCGACAGCCGAGTGGACCGGGCATATCCCTCGGCGATTCTCCGCAGCCGGTCAGCGGAGACGGCGACGGCGGGACCGAAGGTGTCGCGGAGTCGTTGGGCGGCGTCCTCGTAAGTGAGGGACCCGGCGTCCTCGCCGACGTCGACTCCCAGGCCACGCAGAAGGTCGCCGACGTCCAAGGCTTCGGGATCGGCCGTCGCGCCGCCGCCAGGGCAACTGTCCAGGAGCACGAGGGACCCGACCTCCCCACCCCGGTCCTGCAGCTCAGTGGCCATGGCATGCGCGATCAGCCCGCCGAGCGACCAGCCGAGCAGATGATACGGTCCCGCCGGCTGGACGGCACGGACCTCGTCGAGGTATCGGTGCGCCAGTTCCTCGATCGAGTCGTACTCGGGACCGCCGCCGAGGGAGGGCAACTGCAGTCCCCACACGGGCCGGTCCGGTGAGAGATGGCGGACCATACCGGTGTACGCCCAGGCCAGGCCCATCCCGGCATGGACGCAGAATAGTGGTGCGAGCCGACCACCACGGCGCAGCGGCACTACAACCCGGAGAGCTTCGTCGGCGGACGCGGGCAGGGGTTCGGTCGCGAGGCGGGCCGCCAGACCTGCGGGAGTGGGGTCGAGGAAGAGGGCGGGAAGCGGCACCGGCCGGCCCAGTCGCCGCTGCAGGTCCGCGGCGACGCGGACCGCGGACAGTGACGTGCCGCCGAGTGTGAAGAAGTCGTCGTCCACTCCGATCGGGCGGTCCTCGCCGGTGTCGACGACTTCCGCGAAAGCGCTAACGACGGCTCGCTCCACGGCCGTGGACGGAGCACGGAATCGTTCGGGCCGGGCACCGAACTCGGGTTCGGGGAGGGCCGAGCGGTCGAGCTTGCCCGCCGGGGTGAGCGGCACCTCGTCGAGTACGACGATCGCCGCGGGGACCAGATACGGCGGGAGCTGCGCGGACAACGCCGTGCGCACCGCACTCGCGTCGACGTCCGAGCCGGTCGCACCGCGGACGTAGGTGACGAGTATCAGTTCCCCGTCTGGTCCGGTTCGCCCGACGGTGGCCGCGAAACCGATGTCCGCGCGCGCCGCGAGGATCGAGTCGACCTCGCCCGGTTCGACCCGGAATCCGCGCACCTTGATCTGGAAGTCGGTGCGGCCGAGGTGTTCGAGCGTGAGGTCGGGCCGGGTGCGTACCAGGTCGCCGGTGCGGTACATCCGCGACCCGGGGGCGGCGAACGGGCAGGCGACGAAATGGGTCGCCGTCGTGGCCGGGCGATCGTGGTAGCCGCGGGCCAGGCCGGGCCCTGCCAGGTACAGCTCACCCGGGGTGCCTGGGGGAACGGGATGCAGCCGGGCATCGAGGACGGCGGCGGCGAACCCGCGGACGGGGCGCCCGATGGTGACAGGTTCCGCCGGTGCCAGTGGTTCACTGACATGCGACCAGATCGTCGTCTCGGTGGGACCGTACGCATCGAGCATGCGCCGGGCGGGCGCCCATCGCCGGACCAGGTCCGCCGGGCACGGCTCACCGGCGACGGTGAGGACCCGCAGCGAGTCGAGCCCCGTCGGCTCGAGCGATGCCAGCGCGGTCGGGGTGATGAACGCGTGGGTGATCCGCTCGCCGGCGAGGATATCCGCCAGCGCGGCACCGCCATAGGTCAGCGGGGGCACGAGCACGACCCGCGCCCCCGCGCAGAACGCCATCGTCAACTCGAACAACGCCGCGTCGAAACTGGGGGACGCGAGATGCGAGACCCGCGCATCGGGGGTGACCTGCAGGTGGTGACGTTCCTGCTCGAACAGGTTCGAAAGGCCCCGATGCGACACCACGACCCCCTTCGGAGTGCCGGTTGATCCGGACGTGTAGATCAGATAGGCGGGGTTGTCCGGGCGCAGCGGACCCGCGCGGTCGACGTCGGTCACCGGGCTGGCAGGAAGGTGCCGCAACTGCGTCTCGAGGTCGGGATCGTCGAGCACCAGCCACTCGACCGTGTCCGGCAACTGTGTGCGATACCGGGCGACGGTGACGCCGAGTACCGCTCCGCAGTCGGCGAGCATGTGGGTGATCCGGGTGGGCGGATATGTCGGGTCGACGGGTACCGACGCGGAACCCGAGCAGGCGACCGCCCACAAAGCACGGACCCACGCGAGGGATCGTGGCAGTGCCAGAGCGACGAACCTTTCCGGTGCGGCACCCCGAGCGATGAGCAGCCGGGCGAATTGCGTGGAGTCGGCGTCGAGTTGGCGATAGGTGAGCGCGCGACCGGCATCGGACACGGCCACCCGGTCGGAGTGCCGCTCCGCCGCCTCGGCCAGCAGGTCGGGCCACACCCGCGCCGGGAGGCCGGGCGGTCCGGAGATCGATGCGTCCTCGTCCTCGTCGCCGAGCCTGAGGTCTCCGACCGGGTCGTCCGGGTCGGAGACGACCGACTCGAGGAGACGGGTCAGTCGACCGGCGAAGCCCTGCACGGTCGCGGCGTCGAAGATGTCGGTGGCGTAGGTGAATCCGGCGGCGATCCCGTCCGGGTCACCGGACTCGTCGAACGTCTCGGCGACTACCAGTTCGAGATCGACCTTGACGACGGGCGGCGTGTACGCGGCGACCGTGACAGTCAGGTCCGGCAGCGTGATCTCGGGTCGCTGGACGCTCTCGAACTCGAGGGACACCTGGAACAGCGGCGAGCGGGAGGTCGACCGCGCCGGGTCCACGGCCTCGACGACGCGCTCGAAGGGCAGGTCGGCGTGGAGAAAGGCGCCGAGGTCGACGTCCCTGGTGCGGTCGAGCACCTCGGTGAACGACCGGGAGCCGTCGACAGGTGTGCGCAGGACGAGTGTGTTGACGAACATGCCGACGAGCTCGTCCAGCCGGGGATCGGGGCGGCCGGCGACGGGGGTGCCGATCACGATGTCGGAACTGCCGCTGAGGCGGGCGAGGAGGACCGCGAATACCGCGTGGATCGCCATGAAGAGCGTCGAGTTGTTCTGCCGCGCGAGCGTCAGTAGTGACCGGTGCAGGTCCCGTCCGATGCGGAACGCGACCCGGTCTCCGTGGTGCGTGCGGTGGGTGGGTCGGGGTCGGTCGGTGGGGAGGGGGAGGGTGTCGGGGAGGTTGGTGAGTGTGGTGGTCCAGTAGGTGGTTTGGGTTTGGGTGGTGGGGGTGGGGTGGTCGGGTGTGCCGAGGAGTTGGTGTTGCCAGTGGGTGTAGTCGGTGTAGGTGAGGGGTAGGGGTGTGGGGTGGGGTTGTCGGTGGTGGGTGTGGGTGGTGTAGGCGGTGGTGAGGTCGTGGGTGAGTGGGGTGAGGGAGTGGCCGTCGGCGGCGATGTGGTGGAGGACGAGGGTGAGGGTGTGGTGGGTGTTGTCGAGTTGGTAGAGGTGGGTGTGGAGGGGGGTGTCGGTGGTGAGGTCGAAGGGTTGGGTGGTGTCTGCGTTGATGTGGTGGGGGAGTTGGGTTTCGGTGGTGGGGGTGGGTGTGAGTGGTGGTGTGGTGGGGTGGGGGTGGATGTGTTGGGTGGGGTGTCCGTGGTGGAGGGGGTAGGTGGTGTGGAGGGGTTGGTGGCGGTGGATGAGGTCGGTGAGGGCGTGGTGGAGGGCGGTGGTGTCGAGGTGGCCGGTGAGGTGGAGGGTGAGGGGGATGTTGTAGGTGGGGGTGGTGGTGTCGTATTGGTTGAGGAACCAGATGCGTTGCTGGGCAGGCGACAACGGCACGAACTCGGGTTGGGGCCCCGGAGTGGGCACCGGCAACGGGGCATCGTTCGAGTCGTGGTCGAGGTGGGTGGACAGGACCCTCGGTGTCCGGTCCTCGAACACGGTCCGGACGTCGATGTGGGTGTGCAGCGCCGAATTGACCCGCGCCACCACCCTTGTCGCCGTCAGCGAGTTCCCGCCCGCCTCGAAGAAGTTGTCGTCGACACCGACGTGCTCGAGCCCCAGAGCGGCCGCGAATGCGTTCGCGACGGTCTCCTCGACGGGCGACGTCGGTCGGTGCGCGGGATCGGCCGGGGAGTCGAACCGGGGATCGGGCAGCGCGGCGCGATCGAGTTTGCCGACTGGGGTCAGTGGGATCCGGTCGATCGGCACGATCGCGCTGGGCACCATGTGCGCCGGAAGTCGTTCGGTGAGATAAGCCGAGAGTCGTGCCGGGGCGAGCTCCGCGGACCCGACGACGTAGGAGACGAGGAGCGGGTCCCCGGCGGGTCCGGTGCGGGTGAGTGTCGCGGCGTATTCCACGTCCGGGTGGGCGCCGAGGACGGCGTCGACCTCGGCGGGTTCGATGCGGAACCCGCGCACCTTCACCTGGAAGTCGGCGCGGCCGAGGTACTCGACCACCCGACCGCCGGACGTGTCGGCGACCCAGCGGACGATGTCGCCGGTCCGGTACATCCGCTCGCCCGCCGGCCCGTATGGGGCGGCGACGAAGCGTCCTGCGGTCAGGCCCGGCCTCCGGTGGTATCCGCGGGCCAGACCCGTCCCGGCAATGTACAACTCTCCCGGAACGCCGTCCGGTACCGGCTGCAGCCGCGGATCCAGCACCACTTCGTCCGCACCGGCGACCGGTCCGCCGATCGTCACTTCGGACCCGGGTGCGAGCGGCGCACTGATGTTGGACATCACGGTGGTTTCTGTGGGGCCGTAGCCGTTCCGCAGAGCACGGCCACCGGACCACCGGGTCACCAGACCGGGCGGACACGCTTCGCCGGCCGCGAGTATCTCGCCGAACCCGTCGTATCCGTCGAGGTCGTCGGGATCGGCCGAGGCCAGTGCGGCAGTCGGGACGAAGGCATGCGTCACCCGTTCGGCGGCGACGAAGCGGGACAGCTCCGTGCCGCCGACGATTGTCGGCGGGCTGATCACCAGAGTCGCGCCACAGCCGAACGCCAGAAGATAGTCGAACACCGATCCGTCGAATGAGGGTGACGAGAAGTGGAGCACGCGCGAGTGCCGCCCCGGACCGGGGCCGGCCGCCTGCGCCGCAGCGAGGGTGGCCAGCCCGCGGTGCGGAACCACCACGCCTTTCGGGACACCGGTCGATCCGGACGTGTAGATCATGTACGCGGGATGGTCGGGTCGCAACGGCCGGCGGCGATCGGCGTCACCGAGGGCACCGCTCGACTGTTGTTCGACCGTCGTGATCGTCCCGGGTTCGTCCAGGACGAGCCACGGCACCGTGTTCGGGAGCCGCTCACGTTGCGGTGTCAGCGTGACGCCGAGTGCGACACCCGAATCGGCGATCATGTCGGCGATGCGTGCGGCGGGATAGCCCGGGTCGATCGGGACGAAGGCGGCCCCGGTCTTGGTGATCGCCCAGACCGCGAGCACGGAATCGGCGGAACGGGGGATTGCCAGGGCAACGTAGCGTTCCGGGCCCGCGCCATGCGTGATCAGCAGGCGCGCAAGCCGGTTCGACGCCTCGTCGAGGTCGCGGTAACTCACCGCGCGACCGGAATCCTCGAGTGCGACGGCGTCCGGATCCAGGGCTGCGGCGTCGGTGACGATCGTGGCGAGCGTCCGGGTGACGGGTGCGGGACCGCCGCGCACGGGCGCGAGCGCACGGAACTCGTCGTCGCCGAGAAGCCGCACCGACGCGACGGTCGTGTCCGGTGCCGTCGCGATGACGTCCAGTGCCCGGCACATGTGTGCCGCGATCGTCTCGGTCTCGTTGCGGCTGAGGAACTCCGGCAGAAACTCGAACTTGAGGTGGAGTGTGGTGTCGGTGGTGGCGGCGAGTGCGAGGGGGTAGTGGGTGGCGTCGGTGGCGGAGGTGGTGGTGATGGTGAGGTCGGTGGGTGGGGTGGTGGTGTGGTGGGGGTAGTTCTCGTGGACGGTGATGGTGTCGAAGGTGGTGGCGTGGGGGTTGGGGATGTGGGTGAGGGGGAGGTGGTGGTGGTCGAGGAGTTGTGTGTGGGTGGTGTGGGTGCGTGTGAGGAGGGTGGTGAGGGTGTCGGTGGGGTGGAGGGTGATGCGGACGGGGATGGTGTTGATGAAGAGTCCGATCATGGTTTCGATGCCGGGGATGTGGGGTGGGCGTCCGGAGACGGTGGTGCCGAAGGTGATGTCGGTGGTGCCGGTGTGGGTGGCGAGGACGAGGGCCCAGGCGGTGTCGATGATGGTGTGGAGGGTGAGGTCGTGGGTGCGGGCCACGGTCCGCAACGCATCGGTGTGCTCCCTTGACAGCGAGACCCGATACTCCTCGGGGAACGTGGATGGGACGCGGCCGCGCGCGGACGGCACCAGGATCGTCGGTCCCTCGAGTCCGTCGAGGACGTCGGCCCACGCGGCCCGGCTCTCCTCGAGTGACTGCTGGGTGAGCCACTCCAGGTAGCGGCGATACGGGCGGGGTCGAGTGACTGCGCCGGGGTCGGCGTGGTGCTCGTACAACTGGAGGAGTTCATGCAGGAGGAGGGGCGTCGACCAGCCGTCGAGCAGGATGTGGTGATGGGTGAGGGCGACCTGGTGGTGGGTGGGGCCGTGGGTGACGAGCGTGAGCCGGAGCAGGGGTGGCGCGGTCAGGTCGAACGGGGTGGTGCGGTCGGCGGTGACGATGTCGTGAGCGACCGTCCCGTCGCGCTCGTCGCTGAGATCGTGGTGATTCCAGGGAAGTATTGCAGGAGTAACGATTTGAATCGGCGTGCCGTCGGGAGTGTGTCCGAAAGCGGCGCGGAGGTTCGGGTGGCGGCCGAGCAGGGCTGCCGCGGCGTCGCGGAGGCGGTCGGGATCGAGGGGTCCGTCGATGTCGAGGACTAGTTGGACGACGTAGGTGTCGAGAGCCTGGCTCGTCAGTTCGTGGTGGAACAGCAGACCGGCCTGCAGGGGGGTGAGGGGCCAGACGTCGGTGAGGGTGGGGTAGTCGTGGTGGAGTGCGTCGAGGGCGGGTTGGTCGAGGTGGACGAGGTCGAGGTCGCTGGGGGTGAGCCGGCCGGCGCCGGGTCGGCTGGTGTGGTCGGCGAGGGCGGTGAGCGCTTCGGTCCACAGCTCGGTGAGCTCGGTGACGTCGGCCACCGGGAGCACATCGGGCGGATACACCCAGGTGGCGCGCAGAATCGGGGCGCCCCCTGACTCGTAGACGTAGGCGTTGACGTCGAGAATCGTTGCAACGGGCACGTTTCCGAGGATGGTGGCGTCGAACTCGATGCCGGTCATCGGTTCCCAGCCGGCACCGTGCGAGGGCCCGTGCGGCGGGTAGTCGAATCGGCCTAGGTAGTTGAGGGTGGTTTGGGGTTGGGGGAGGTTGCGGAGTTGTGTTGCGGTGTGGGGGTTGAGGTAGCGGAGGGGGCCGTATCCGGTGCCGTGGTCGGGGGTGTGGCGGAGTTGTTCTTTGATGGTGGTGAGGGCGTGTCCGGCGGCGGGTCCGCCGGTGAGTGCGTCGGTGAGGTCGATGTCGGTGAGGTCGAGGAGGGCTGGGTGGATGGTGGTGAACCAGCCGATGGTTCGGGTGAGGTCGGCGCCGGGGATGAGGGGGTCGGTGCGGCCGTGGTTTTCGATGTTGACGAGCAGTGTGTGGGTGGGGGTGTGGTGTCGGTGGCGCCAGGTGGTGATGGCGAGGGCGAGGGCGGTGAGGAGGGCGTCGTCGATGCCGCAGTGGTAGGTGGTGGGGAGGGTGGTGAGGAGGGTGTGGGTGGTGTGGGGTGGGAGTTCGATGGTGGTGTGGGTGGTGGTGTGTTCGGTGTCGTGGGTGGGGTCGAGGGGTCGGGTGCCGAGTGGGGGGTCGGGGGTGGTGAGGATGTTGCGCCAGTGGGGGAGTTCGTGGGTGCGGTGGGTGGTGGTGTCGGTGAGGGCGTGGGCGTAGCGGCGTGCGGTGGTGGTGACGGGTGGGAGTGTGGGGGTGGTGCCGGTGGTGTGGGCGTGGTGGGCGGTGGCGAGGTCGGGGATGAGGATGCGCCAGGAGACGCCGTCGGTGGCGAGGTGGTGGATGGTGATGAGGAGGTGTCCGGGTTGGGTGCCGGGGTCGAGCCAGACGAGTTGGAGCATGATTCCGTTTTCGGGGTCGAGTCGGTGCGTTGCGGCGTCGAGTTGCGCGCGTGCCATCGCGGCGAGGTCGTTGTCCGGGTGCGTCTCGACCGCGACGTGGGTGATGAGGGGTGCGGCCGCGATTGTTCCGGCCGGTGGGATTTCGAGGACGGCGTCCTGGTCTGTTGTTCCGCGCCGGAGTCGGGCTCGGAGCATGTCGTGGTGGTCGAGGACGGTCTGCACGGTGGCGGTGAGGGTGTCGGTGTCCAGGTTGGGTGGTGCGGTGAGCAGGACTGCTTGGCAGTACGTGTCGAGGTTGCCGCCGCGGTCGAGCAACCACCGCGCGATCGGCAGGAGCGGTGCGGTCCCGATGCCACCGCCGGGAAGCTCGGCCAGCACGTCCGGGTTCCGGGTTGCCGCCACCTCGGCGAGGGCGGCCACGGTCTGGTGCTCGAAAACGTCGCGGGGAGTGACGAAGACACCGTCCTCGTGGGCGCGGGCCACCAACTGGATGGCCATGATGCTGTCGCCACCGAGTGCGAAGAAGGACTCGTCGGCACTCACGGACGGCACGCCGAGGACCTCCGCGAAAACCTCGGCGAGGGCCATCTCCGTCGCTGTCGCCGGAGCGCGTCCCGTGGAGACGCGTTCGGCGAAGTCGGGTGCGGGCAACTGCCGGCGATCGAGCTTGCCGTTCGGGGTCAGCGGCAGGCGGTCCAGGACCACCAGCGTTGCCGGCACCATCTGCGGTGCGAGAGTCGTTCGGGCGAAGCCGAGGACCCGATCGATGTCGACAGTCCCCTTCTGTTGACCGTTCCCGGCGGGTACGACGTACCCGATCAGGCGCTCGGCGCCTCGGTCGTCGGAACGGACCGACACCGCGGCCTGTGCGACATCCGGGTGGCGGACGAGCGTGGCCTCGACCTCTCCTGGCTCGATCCGGTAGCCGTGCAGCTGAACTTGGGCGTCACCACGTCCGAGGAACTCGAGTTGACCCTGCGCGTTCCAGCGTGCGAGGTCGCCGGTGCGATACATGCGTCCTCCGCGCCCGGCCGGGTCCGCCACGTACCGGGTCACCATCAGCCCGGATCGGTGCAGGTACCCACGGGTGACCTGGTTCCCGGCAACGTACATCTCGCCGGTCACTCCGGTGGGTACGGGGTGGAGCCGCCGGTCGAGGACGTACACGCGCAGTCCCGGAATCGCCCGGCCGATGACCGACCGTGCAGCGGGTCGGGTATCGGTGAGGGGATGCCTGGTCACGTGCACGGTGGTCTCGGTGATGCCGTACATGTTCACGAGCTGGGGTCGGGTGGGTTCGTGCCGGTCGAGCCAGTCGACGAGGTGACCGTGCTCGAGGGCTTCGCCGCCGAAGACGACGTACCGCAACGCCAGGTCGGTCGGCTGGTTCCGTTCTGCCGTGGCCAACTGGGCGAACGCGGTGGGCGTCTGGCACAGGACCGTCACCCGCTCTCGGCGGAGCAGGCCCAGGAACTCGTCGGGTGAGCGGGCGGTGACGGTGTCGACGATGACGAGCCGGCCACCGTGCAGGAGGGCGCCCCACAACTCCCATACCGCGAAGTCGAAGGCGGCCGAGTGGAAGAGCGTCCACACGTCGGTCTCGGCGAATTCGAACGCAGTCCGGGTGTTGTCGAACAGTGTCGTGACATTGCGGTGTGTCACCACGACACCTTTGGGGCGTCCGGTCGACCCCGAGGTGTACACGACGTACGCGACCGCGTCGGGGGTGAGCCCGGCCCGTCGCTCCGGATCGGTGAGCGGTTCCGGCGACAGATCCATCAGCCGTGCGCGCGTGTGCACGTCGTCGACGAGCACCGTGGGAAGGTCCCGCCGCAAGCGGGCCGCGTGGTCGGTCGAGGAGACGAGACACACCGGGGCGGCGTCGGACATCGTGGCGTCGAGCAGGTCCGCCGGGTGACCGACGTCGAGGGCGAGGTAGCCGGCTCCCGCTTGCTGTGCGGCCAGCAGGGCGACGACCAGATCGACCGAGCGTGGCAGCGCTACGGCGACGACCGTGTCGGGGGCGGTGCCGAGTGTGACGAGATGCCGGGCGAGTCGGTAGACGCGGGCACCGAGTGCCGCGTAGGTGAGCGTGTCGTCGGCATCGGTCAGCGCCGATTCGTCGGCGAAGCGGTGGACGGACCGAGTGAACCGGTCGGCGAGTGTGGCCTCGCCGGGTTCCGCTACGGGCGAAGGGGTATTCCACCCGGTCGCGAGCGCGGTCCGTTCGGTGGCGTCGAGAAGGTCGACGTCCCCGACGGGCCGGCCGGGGTCCGCGGTCACCGAGTCGAGGAGCCGGAGGAAGCGCGCCGCGACACCCTCGACGGTGGTGCGTTCGAAGATGTCGGTGGCATAGGTGAACGCGGCCGACAGTCCGGGGTTTGCGGGGTCCGCATGTTCGCGGAGGGTGAGCTGAAGGTCGAACTTCGCGACGGGCGGAGCGTCCTCGGCGACCGTCACCGTCACGTCCGGCAGTTCGAGGTGGAGTGGTACCTCGGTCCCGTAGTCGATCAGGACCTGGAACAGCGGCGTGTGCGTCGTGGACCGCTCCGGCGTCAGCATGTCGACGAGCATCTCGAAGGGCAGGTCGGCGTGCATGAATGCACCGAGGTCCGCGTCGCGGGTTCTGGTCAGCACTTCGCGGAACGAATCTGCCGAGTCGACCGGGGTCCGCAGGACGAGCGTGCCGACGAACATGCCGACGAGCTGGTCCAGCCGGGGATCGGGGCGGCCGGCGACGGGGGTGCCGATCACGACGTCGTCCGTGTCGCACAGGCGGGCGAGGAGGACCGCGAAGGCCGCGTGCAGAGTCATGAACGTGGTCGCCCCGGTGCTCCGCGCGAGCGCATGCAGGCGGCGGTGTACGTCGGTGGGGATCTCGAAGCGGACCGACTCTCCGTGGTGGGTGCGGTGGGTGGGTCGGGGTCGGTCGGTGGGGAGGGGGAGGGTGTCGGGGAGGTTGGTGAGTGTGGTGGTCCAGTAGGTGGTTTGGGTTTGGGTGGTGGGGGTGGGGTGGTCGGGAGTGCCGAGGAGTTGGTGTTGCCAGTGGGTGTAGTCGGTGTAGGTGAGGGGTAGGGGTGTGGGGTGGGGTTGTCGGTGGTGGGTGTGGGTGGTGTAGGCGGTGGTGAGGTCGTGGGTGAGTGGGGTGAGGGAGTGGCCGTCGGCGGCGATGTGGTGGAGGACGAGGGTGAGGGTGTGGTGGGTGTTGTCGAGTTGGTAGAGGTGGGTGTGGAGGGGGGTGTCGGTGGTGAGGTCGAAGGGTTGGGTGGTGTCTGCGTTGATGTGGTGGGGGAGTTGGGTTTCGGTGGTGGGGGTGGGTGTGAGTGGTGGTGTGGTGGGGTGGGGGTGGATGTGTTGGGTGGGGTGTCCGTGGTGGAGGGGGTAGGTGGTGTGGAGGGGTTGGTGGCGGTGGATGAGGTCGGTGAGGGCGTGGTGGAGGGCGGTGGTGTCGAGGTGGCCGGTGAGGTGGAGGGTGAGGGGGATGTTGTAGGTGGGGGTGGTGGTGTCGTATTGGTTGAGGAACCAGATGCGTTGCTGGGCAGGCGACAACGGTGCGAACTCCGGCTCCCTCGCGGCGGCGGTCAACGGGGGGTGCGGTTCCGATCCGGTGTCGTCCAGGAGCAGTCGCGCCAGAGCACGCGGCGTGGGGGCATCGAACAGACTGCGCACGGCGAGGTCCGTGTGCAGGGTCGCGTTCACGCGGGCGACCGCCCGGGTCGCCGTCAGCGAGTCTCCACCTGCTGCGAAGAAGTCGTCGTCCACTCCCAGACTCGACAGGTCGAGTGCCGCGGCGAGGGTTTCCGCGACGGTCTGTTCGAGTGGGGTGGCCGCCGACGGCTGCGCGGGGAGCGGGGTGGTGCGGAGGGCGCGGAGCGCGTCGCGGTCGAGTTTGCCCGACGGCGTCCGCGGGATGGCGTCGATCTCGACGACCGCGGACGGAACGAGCTGTGCGGGAAGCCGACTCGCCAGGTAGTCGCGGAGTTCGCGGGGTCCGGCCGCACCGGTGGTCGTCACGTAGGAGACCAGTGTCGCGTCCTGATCGGTCGTGTCCGGGCCGGTAGAGGGGAGCGTCGCGCTGAATGTGACCGCCGGATGACCGGACAGCGCGGCGTCGATCTCGCCGGGTTCGATCCGGTACCCACGCACCTTCACCTGCGAATCGCTGCGACCCAGGTACTCGAGGACGGCACACCTCTCGCTCCCGGTGTTCCAGCGCACGACATCACCGCTGCGATACATGCGACCGCCCGGTGGGCCGAACGGATCGGCCACGAAACGGGTGGCAGTGAGTGCGGGCTTGCCGTGGTAGCCGCGGGCGATCGCGCCGCCCGCGATGTACAACTCACCCCGGGCCCGGATCGGGACCGGTTGCATCCGGGCGTCGAGCACGACCTCGGTGACACCGCGGATCGGGCCGCCGATCACATGCGCACCGTCGGCGGCCGGATCGTCGGAGATATTCGCCGCCACGGTACTTTCCGTCGGTCCGTACGCGTTGACGAGTCGACAGTGCGGAGACCACCGGCGGAACACCTCGGGGGTGCATTTCTCCCCGCCGGTCACGACGCACTCGAGGTCGTCCAGGCCCCCGGGGTCCAGCGTGGCCAGCGTCGTGGGGGTCAGGAAAGCATGGGTCACCCGGCTGTCGGCGAGATGCCGACGCAGTTCATCCCCGCCGTAGATCGTGGTGGGCACGATCACCGCCGTGGCTCCCGCAGACCACGTGAGCAGATACTCGAGTACCGACGCGTCGAAGCTGGGAGACGCGAAATGCGCCACCCGGGACGCTGCGGTCACTCCGGTACGTTCGCGCAACGTGGTTGCGAGAGAGTTCAATCCACGATGACCGACCACCACGCCTTTCGGAACGCCGGTGGACCCGGACGTATAGATCAGGTACGACGCATTGTCGGGGCGGATCGTGGGCGCCTGACGAGCCCCCGTGTCACCGGTGTGCGGTGTCCGGCCGGCATCCGTGCCCTCGATGTCGATCCACGTGACGGTGTCTGGCAGCGCGTCGCGACGACTGCTCGTGGTGAGTCCGACGAGGACACCGGAATCAGTGAGCATGTGCTGGATGCGGATCTGCGGATACGTCGGGTCGACGGGCACGAATGCGGCGCCGGTTCCCGCGACGGCCCAGACGGCGACGACCGATTCGAGGGACCGCGGTATCGCGATGGCGACCACACTTTCCGGACCGACGCCCGTCTCGACGAGGCGATCGGCAAGGAGCAACGCGCGGGCCCGGAGTTCTGTGTACGTCATCCGGCGGGCCCCGTCGTCTACGGCGACGGCGTCGGGCGAGCGCTCAGCGGCGTCCGCGAGGATCGCGCCCAGGGGCCGCGGCTTGTCGGCCGCCTCACCCAGGGCGGCCACCACGGCTCGCTGCTCCGCAGCATCCAGCAGGTTCAGGCGGGCGATCGGCAGGGACGCGTCGGATCCCATGGCGACGAGTACACGCGCCAGTTGTCCGAGGATCGCGTCGACGCTGTCGGCATCGAATGCCGACAGCTGGAAGATGCCCCGCAGGTGGAGTGTGGTGTCGGTGGTGGCGGCGAGTGCGAGGGGGTAGTGGGTGGCGTCGGTGGCGGAGGTGGTGGTGATGGTGAGGTCGGTGGGTGGGGTGGTGGTGTGGTGGGGGTAGTTCTCGTGGACGGTGATGGTGTCGAAGGTGGTGGCGTGGGGGTTGGGGATGTGGGTGAGGGGGAGGTGGTGGTGGTCGAGGAGTTGTGTGTGGGTGGTGTGGGTGCGTGTGAGGAGGGTGGTGAGGGTGTCGGTGGGGTGGAGGGTGATGCGGACGGGGATGGTGTTGATGAAGAGTCCGATCATGGTTTCGATGCCGGGGATGTGGGGTGGGCGTCCGGAGACGGTGGTGCCGAAGGTGATGTCGGTGGTGCCGGTGTGGGTGGCGAGGACGAGGGCCCAGGCGGTGTCGATGATGGTGTGGAGGGTGAGGTCGTGGGTGCGGGCCACGGTCCGCAACGCATCCGTCTGGGCGGTCGTCAGTGTCACCACGCGCTCCGCGCAGGGACCCGCGTCCCGGTGAGGATCGAGACCCGGTGCGAGCCGCGTCGCGTTCTCGACACCCTCGAGCGCACGACCCCACGCGGCGACGGACGCCGAGACATCGCGCGTGCCCAGCCATTCGAGGAAATCACGGTACGGCCGCACCGGCGCAAGCGCATCGGGATCGGCGTGGTGCTCGTAGAGCTGAAGGAGTTCGTGCAGCAGCAGCGGGGTGGACCAGCCGTCGAGTACCAGATGATGATTGGTGAGCACCAGATGGTGGTCGTCGGGACCGGTCGTGACGAGGGTGAATCGCAGGAGAGGCGGCTCGGCCGGGTCGAACGGCGCGGTCCGGTCCGCGGTGAGGATGTCGTCGAGTTCTGCGGCGGGACGCTGTGCGGTGGTGACGTCGTGGTGCGCCCAGGCGAGAGCAGTGGTCGTGACGACCTGTACCGGTGTGCCGTCCGCCGTGTGGGTGAAGGCCGCGCCCAGGTTCGGGTGACGACCGAGCAGGGCTGCCACGGCGTCGCGCAGGCGGTCGGCGTCGAGGGGTCCGTCGATGTCCAGGACGAGTTGGACGACGTAGGCGTCGGCGGCGGGGCCGCCGAGCTCGGCGTGGAACAGCAGACCGGCCTGCAGGGGGGTGAGGGGCCAGACGTCGGTGAGGGTGGGGTAGTCGTGGTGGAGTGCGTCGAGGGCGGGTTGGTCGAGGTGGACGAGGTCGAAATCACTGGGGGTGAGCCGGCCGGCGCCGGGTCCGCTGATGTGGTCGGCGAGGGCGGTGAGCGCTTCGGTCCACAGGTCGGCGATGTCGTCGACATCGGTCGCGGCAAGCACACCGGCGGCGTAGGACCACGTCGCCGTCAGCCGTGCAGTGCCCTCCGTGACGACCGTCGCGGCATCGATTGTCAGGACCGCGGAAGCGGCAAGGTCCGAATCGGGGTGCCGGCCGAGATCCACATCCGTCACCGGCGTCCAGCCCGCCTCCGCACCTGACGGCGGGTAGTCGAATCGGCCTAGGTAGTTGAGGGTGGTTTGGGGTTGGGGGAGGTTGCGGAGTTGTGTTGCGGTGTGGGGGTTGAGGTAGCGGAGGGGGCCGTATCCGGTGCCGTGGTCGGGGGTGTGGCGGAGTTGTTCTTTGATGGCGGTGAGGGCGTGTCCGGCGGCGGGTCCGCCGGTGAGTGCGTCGGTGAGGTCGATGTCGGTGAGGTCGAGGAGGGCTGGGTGGATGGTGGTGAACCAGCCGATGGTTCGGGTGAGGTCGGCGCCGGGGATGAGGGGGTCGGTGCGGCCGTGGTTTTCGATGTTGACGAGCAGTGTGTGGGTGGGGGTGTGGTGTCGGTGGCGCCAGGTGGTGATGGCGAGGGCGAGGGCGGTGAGGAGGGCGTCGTCGATGCCGCAGTGGTAGGTGGTGGGGAGGGTGGTGAGGAGGGTGTGGGTGGTGTGGGGTGGGAGTTCGATGGTGGTGTGGGTGGTGGTGTGTTCGGTGTCGTGGGTGGGGTCGAGGGGTCGGGTGCCGAGTGGGGGGTCGGGGGTGGTGAGGATGTTGCGCCAGTGGGGGAGTTCGTGGGTGCGGTGGGTGGTGGTGTCGGTGAGGGCGTGGGCGTAGCGGCGTGCGGTGGTGGTGACGGGTGGGAGTGTGGGGGTGGTGCCGGTGGTGTGGGCGTGGTGGGCGGTGGCGAGGTCGGGGATGAGGATGCGCCAGGAGACGCCGTCGGTGGCGAGGTGGTGGATGGTGATGAGGAGGTGTCCGGGTTGGGTGCCGGGGTCGAGCCAGACGAGTTGGAGCATGATCCCGTTCTCGGGATCCAAACGTGCGGCGGCAGCACGGGACTCGACCTCGGCCCGGCCCCTCAGGTCGGCCGGATCATCGAGTGCGACCCGGCGGATCAGCGACTCGACCCGTGGAGCCTGGTCGGCGGCCACGACCTCCAACGCAGTGTCTTCGTCCGTTGTCCCGCGCCGAAGTCGGGCTCGGAGCATGTCGTGGTGGTCGACGACGGTCTGCACGGTGGCGGTGAGGGTGTCGGTGTCCAGGTCGGGTGGTGCGGTGAGCAGGACTGCTTGGCAGTACGTGTCGAGGTCGCCACCGCGGTCGAGCAACCACCGCGCGGCCGGTGGCAGCGGGAAGGAGCCGATTCCGCCGCCGGGTAGTTCGGGGAGGACCGCCCTCGGCTCCGGTCGTGTCGAGATCGCTCGCGCGAGCCGGGCGATCGTCCTGTGCTCGAACACATCCCGCGGTGTGAGTGCGAGTCCTGCGGTCTTCGCGCGGGCCACCAACTGGATGGCCATGATGCTGTCGCCACCGAGCGCGAAGAAGGAGTCGTCGACGCCTACGGATTCGAGGCCGAGCACGTCGCCGACCAGCGACACCATCGTTTTCTCGAGAGATGTTCCGGCAGGAAGGAATTTCACGGCGCGGGTCGTGAAGTCGAGGGCCGGGAGCGCGTTCCGGTCGATCTTTCCGTGGGACGTGAGCGGCAGCGTGGACAGTGGGATCACTGTGGACGGAACCATGTGCGAGGGGAGAAGGGACCTTGTGTGGTCGATCAGTTCCTGCTCGTCCACTTCGGTGCCGGGGACCGGTACGACATATCCGACGAGGTGGTCTGCGCCGTTTCTATCGGCCCGCAGCACTACGACGGCCTGCGCGACGGCGGGGTGACGTAGGAGGACGGACTCGACCTCGCCGGGCTCGACGCGGTAGCCGTGTAGCTGTACCTGGAAGTCGGTGCGGCCGTGGTACTCCAGCCGACCGTCGGTGTTCCAGCGGGCCAGGTCTCCGGTTCGGTACAGGCGGGAGCCTGGGGCGCCGAAGGGATTCGCGACGAACCGGCCGGCGGTGAGCGCGGGCCTGCCGAGATATCCCCGGGCCAACTGGGCGCCGCCGAGGTACATTTCGCCGGTCACCCCGGGGACGACGGGGTGCAGACGACCGTCGACGACGTACACCTGTGTGTTCCACACCGGCGTCCCGATGGGTGCTGTGGTGTCGGCGTGGTCGGTCGCGATGTCGTGGTACGTCGCTGTCACGGCCGCCTCTGCGGGACCGTACATGTTGCCGAGACGGACGCCCCGCGCGAGCACGCTACTCGCCGTCCTTGCAGTGATCGCCTCACCCCCGGTCAGGACCCGTCGCATCGACCCGGGGAAAGCGTGCTGGTGATCGTTGACGAACACGTCGAGTAGGGAGGGCACGAACTCCACCAGCGTGATCTGCATGTCGTCGAGGAGGCCGGACAGGTAGTCGAGGTCGAGCTGCCGTTCCGGGGGCAGGAGAACCAGGACGCTTCCCGAGCACAGCGCCGCGAAGCACTCCCAGATGGCGACGTCGAACGCGATCGGCGCCTTCTGTACCGTGCGGTCACCCTCGCGCAGCGGCAGCAGTGCCTGCGACCAGGCGAGTTGGTTCGCGATCGCCGCGTGGGACACCGCCACCCCTTTGGGTGTGCCGGTCGACCCGGACGTGTAGACCACGTAGGCCAGGTTGTCGGGGTGCAGCGGTGCGCCGCGGTCCACGTCGGTCACCGGTGCGCTGTCTCGCGCCGAGAGGTCGACGTCGTCGAACCGCGCCACCGGAACCCCGGTCGGAACGGGTAGATCGGCACCGGCGGTGGTGACGACGAGGGCGGCCGACGAGGATTGAATCAGTGATTCGATGCGGTCGGCGGGGTGGCCGGGATCGAGGGCCAGCACCGCCGCACCGGACTTGACCACCGCATACATCGCGGCGATCATTTCGAAGGATCGCGGGATCACCAGGGCCACGACGGATTCGGCGCCGATCCCGCTGCCGAGGAAGGAGCGCGCCAGCCGGGTCGACCAGGTGTCGAGTTCGGCGTAAGTGAGGGTTCGATCCTCACAGCGGACGGCAGGCGCGTCGGGTGTCGCCGCCACCCGTGCCTCGAACAGGTCCACGACCGTCGCGGCCGGAAGGTCGTGGGCGGTGGCGTTCCAGCGGTCGAGGACGAGCCCACGCTCGGCGTCGTCGAGGATGTCGATGTCGCCGACCACGGCGTCGGGGTCGGTCAGGCCCGCGGTGATCACCCGAAGGAGCCGGCCGGCGAATGCAGTGATCGTGTCGGCGTCGAACAGGTCGGTGGCATAGACGATCTGCCCACTGATGCCCGTCCCCGAATCGTCCTCGGCCGGTTGTTCGTGCAACACCACATTCAGGTCGAACGGCGACACCCGGGGGTCGAGGTCCGCGACATGTACCTCGAGGCCGGGCAGTGCGAGGCGTGGTGGCTCGATGTTCTGGAACGACAGCATCACCTGGAACAACGGATGGCTCCCCGCCGAACGCGGTGGGTGGAGTTCGTCCACGAGGGTTTCGAACGGAATGTCGGCGTGCGCGAAGGCCGCCAGGTCTGCGCCCCGCACCGCCGCCAGGACGTCACCGAACGGGGACGCGGGATCGATTGTCGTGCGCAGAACGAGTGTGCCGACGAACATGCCGACGAGGGGGTCGAGTTCCTGTTCGCCGCGGCCGGCGGTCGGCGACCCGACGACGACGTCCGTGGTAGCGGCGAGCCGGGACAGCAACACGGCCAGGGCCGCGTGGATGACGACGAATGTCGTCGTGTCGTGGGCTCGGGCGAAGTCGACGAGCCGGCGATGCGTCGTCGCGGGCATCACGAACGGAACCGTTGCGGCCCGGTACGAGGCGGTGGCGGGTCGCGGCCGATCCAGCGGCAACTCCAACCGTTCGGGAAGATCCGCGAGCGCCGTGCGCCAGAAGTCGAGTTGCCGTGCCACTGGGGACGCCGGGTTGGTGACGGACCCGAGGATTTCCCGCTGCCACACCGTGAAATCCGAGAACTGCACGGGCAACGGTTCCCACATCGGAGCACGGCCGGCACGGCGCGCGGCGTAGGCGGTGGAGAGGTCGCGGGCCAGGGGAGCCAGTGAGGACCCGTCCGCGACGATGTGGTGCACGACGAAAGCCAGGACGTGGTGGTAGTCGTCGAGTTGCCACAGTCGGACGCGAACCGGCGGACGGACGGTCACGTCGAACCCCTCGGCGACGGTGTCGTCGACGAGGCCGGAGACATGCACTGCGTCGGCCACCGGGGTGGTCGCCAGATCGACAGAAACACTCTCGGCGGGGACGACGACCTGCACCGGCCCGGTGTCGGTCAAGGGATAGACGGTCCGCAACGGTTCGTGCCGGACGAGGACGTCGAGCAGAGCAGCGCGCAGCGCGGTGACGTCGAGGAGTCCGGTCAGCCGGACCACCATCGGAACGTTGTAGACGGCCGACGTCACGTCGAACTGATTGACGAACCACATCCGCTGCTGCGCGAACGACACCGGTGCAGGTTCGGTATGCACCCGGGGTCCCAGTGCGGGTCGATCCGGGTGCACTTCGCTCGCGCCGAGGACGGCAGCGAGTCCGCGTACCGTGGGCGCCTCGAAGAGGGAGCGGATTCCGATCCGGGTTCCGAACGCCGAATCGATTCGGGCGACCACCCTCGCCGCGTCGAGCGACGTGCCACCCAGTTCGAAGAAGTTGTCGTCGACACCGACCCCACCGATATCGAGAACCTGCGCGATCACCCTCGACACCGTCTCCTCGGCCGGAGTGGCCGGGGCACGGTAGACGGGCGAGTGCCGCAGTTCCTCGGGAACGGGTAGGGCATCGAGGTCGATGTCCCCGCTCTCCGTGACGGGCAGCCGATCGAGGACGACGACCGCGCCCGGAACCCAGGGCGGAGGCAGGATCATGGCGGCGTGGGCGCGGACTTCGGAGATGGTCGGCGCGGCTCCGTCGGCCGGCACGACATACGACACGAGCGCGGGCCTTCCGGAGCGCGGGGTGTGGTCGACGGTGACCGCGTTCGCAACGTGCGGATGCGCGGTGAGGACGGCGTCGATGTCACCGAGCGGGATACGGTATCCGCGCAGTGCGGCCTGGAAGTCGCGGCGCCAGAGGATGTTCAGGTTTCCGGTCGGCGTGAGGCGAGCGGTGTCGCCGGTGCGGAGCATGCGTTCGCCGGGCGGGCCGAAGGGACTCGCCACGAAGTGGGTGCTCGTCGCGGCGGCCCGGCCGTGGTAGCCACGAGCCAGTGCGGGTCCACCGATGTACAACTCGCCGACGACGCCCGGCGGGACAGGCTGAAGGCGGTCGTCGACAACCGCGAATCTTCGTCCCCGACCGGGCCGGTACTCCATCCGGTCGGCACCGGATTCCGGTGCACGATCCCTGGCAACGGCGAACCATACGGTCTCGACGGACGCGTACACGGCGACGGCTTCGGGAGCCACCACGACCGCGGCGTCGACGGGGTCGCCGGTGAGCAATACCGAGCGACGTTCGTCCGCCCCCGGCGCGGACTTTCTTGCGCGGGAGAGATGCTCGTACGCGGTCGGACTCTGGAAGAGCATGGTCACGCCGCGGCGGTGCAGCAGGTCGGCGAGGGCGGCCGGTGACGAGGCGGTGGTGTCGTCGACCACCTCGAGCCGGCCTCCGTGGAGGAATGCGCTCCACGGGGTCAAGACGGTGACGCCGGCCGCGAAGACCGGGACCATTGCCCAGATATCGTCGGTCGTGACGGCGTGCGCGGGACGTGCCAGTGCGGAGAGTACTGCACGGTGAGTCACCGACACCGGTTTCGGCGGCGCCGTCGATCCGCGCGTGAGCAGGACGTACGCGGCCGCGTCGGGGCCGGCGCCACCGTCGACGGCGGTCAGCGGGAGACCCGACCTGCCTGCGAGGGCGGCGACGGTGCCCGGCGCGTCGAGGACGAGGGTGCGCAGGTGACCGTGGGGAAGCCGTTCCGCCAGAGCGGACGTCGTCACGAGGATCGTGGCGTGGACGTCCGTGATCAGCCGGGAGAGTCGCGTGGGCGACGCCCATGCGGGATCGAGCGGGAGGCACACTCCTCCTGCCGCGAGCACGCCCAGTGTGACGGCGACGTAGTCCACGGAGCGGGGAATCGCCACGGCGACGAGGCGTTCCGGTGCCACTCCGTGCTCGACGAGGAGCCGGGCGATTCGGTTCACCCGTTCGGCGAGCTCCCCGTACGACAGCGTGTCACCCGCGAACGACAGCGCGACGGCGTCCGGTTGCCGTGCCGCCGTCCGCGCAAACTCCTCGGGCAGCGTCGTCACGGGGTCCGGTTCGTCGGGGGCGGTCCACGAACGGAGGGCGACGTCGCGTTCCCCGTCGGAGAGGAGATCGATGTTCCCGACCACGGCGTCCGGCTCGGTGGTCACGATGCCCAGGACGCGGACGAGTCGGTCGGCAATTCCACGCACCGTCGTTTCGTCGAAGAGATCGGTGGCGTACACGATTCCGCCGTCGATTCCCTGCGGCGCCCCGTGGTCATCGACGCGTTCGCTGAGCCACACCTGCAGGTCGAACTTACAGATCTTCGGGTCGTAGGCGACGGCCGCGACGTGCAGACCGGGCAGGTCGAGCTCACGCGCCTCGTGTCCGGCCGGCAGGATGTGCTGGAACTCGAGGAGGACCTGGAACAACGGTGAACGACTGTCCGTGCGTTCGGGTTCGAGGGCGTCCACCAGTTTCTCGAACGGATAGTCGGCGTGTGCGAATGCGCCCAGGTCGACATCCCGTACGGTGCGTACGGTGTCCGCGAAGCCCGCCGCGGGATCGATGCGGGTGCGCAGCACGAGCGTGTTGACGAACATGCCCACCACGTCGTCGAGTGCGGGCTCGCCGCGGCCCGCGACCGGGGTGCCGATGCTCACATCGTCGGTGCCGGCGAGCCTGGCGAGCACGACGGCCAGCGCCGCGTGACACGTCATGAAGAGTGTCGACGTGCAGGTTCGGGACAGTGCCCGCATGCCGGCGTGCAGCTCCGGAGGCAGATGGAATTCCACTCGGCCGCCGTGCAGGGACAGCCGCTGCGGGCGGGGACGGTCGGTCGGCAGCGCGAGGAGGGGCGGCAATCCACGGAGCGACTCACTCCAATAGTCGAGTTGCCGCGACGCGAGGCTGTCGGGATCGGTGGGCTGCCCCAGCAAGGCGTGTTGCCACAAGGCGTAGTCGACGTACTGCACGGCCGGCGGTTCCCAGGCCGGGGCGCGTCCGCCGACCCGGGCTCGATAGGCGGCGGAGAGGTCACGGGCGAGCGGACCGGCCGACGCACCGTCGGCCGCGATGTGATGGATCACCAGCGCCAGTACGTGGTCGGTGTCGCTCATCGTGAACAGAGACGCGCGCAGCGGCGGGTCGACGGTGACGTCGAACGGCGCGGCCGCGACCCGGGCGACGTGCTCGTGGAGGTCGGACGGACCGTCGACCTCCACGGTCTCGACCCGGGGCAGCGCCCGCTCGGCGGGCAGGATCACCTGATGTGGTCCGTCGTCCGAGGCCGGGTACACCGTGCGAAGCGACTCGTGCCGTTCGACGACGTCGCCGATCGCTGCGGCGAGGGCGACGACGTCGAGATGCCCGGTGAGCCGGACGATCAGCGGAATGTCGTAGGCGGGGGAGTGTGGGTCGTACTGGTTGACGAACCACATGCGTTCCTGGGCCGGGGAGAGCGCAATCCTGGCGGGACGCGGGAACCGGCGGAGTGGAGGCCGCCCGGAGCCGTCACCGCGTCGGCTGTCGACAACACCGGCGAGTGCGGCGACCGTCGGGTGCTCGAAGAGATCACGGACGTTCAGCGACGTTCCCAGGGCGGAGTTCAGCCGTGCCACCACCCGGGTCGCCGCCAGGGAACCTCCGCCGAGATCGACGTAGTCGTCGTCCACACCGACGCCCGTGACACCGAGCACGGTCTCGAACACCGACGCGACCGTGTCTTCCGTCGGCGTGCGCGGCGGGTGGCCGGTGCCGCTCCGCGGTTCGAACGTCGGCGCGGGGAGCGCGGCACGGTCCAGCTTGCCGCTCGGGGTACGCGGAATGACGTCGAGGGCGACGACCGCGGCCGGGAGCATGTGCGCGGGCAGCGTGCGCGCGAGCCGACGGCGCACTTCCCCGGCATCGACGTGCCACCCCTCGGCCGGGAGAACGTAGGCGATCACCGCGGCATCTCCCGTGTGCGGGTCGGTCTCGGCCGTCGCGACGGCGTACGTCACGTGGGGATCGGCACGCAGGACTGCCTCGATCTCCCCGAGCTCGATGCGGAAACCGCGGATCTTTACCTGGAAGTCGCTGCGCCCGACGTAGGCGAGGTGGACGGCGGCGGGTGTGTCGTCTTCGTGCCGGCCGTGCCATCGCACCAGATCACCGGTCCGGTACATCCGCGTCCCCGGTGAGCCGAAGGGCGCGGCCACGAAACGGACGGCATCGAGTCCGGCACGGTCTCGGTATCCGCGCGCGAGGCCTGGGCCGGCGAGGTACAGTTCGCCGACGGTGCCCGGCGGGACCGGGTGTAGCCGGTCGTCGAGCACGACGACTTCGAACCCGCACACCGGCGCACCGAGGGTGACCGGCTCATCCGGCACGAGCGGTGTGCTGAGGGTCGACATGATCGTCGCCTCGGTGGGCCCGTAGGCATTGAGGAGGCGGCGCCCCGTCGCCCATGTCGACGCGACTTCTGGCGGGCAGGCCTCGCCGGCGACGGTGAGATGCGACAGGGTCGGCACGCCAAGGGGATCGAGCGTGGCGAGGGTGGTCGGAGTGAGTACGGCGTGGGTCACGCGATGCTCGGTGAGTACTCGCTCCAGTTCCGCGCCCCCGACCACTTCGGGAGGGACGATCACCACGCGCGCACCGGATCCGAAAGCCGCGAGCAGTTCGAACAGTGAGGCGTCGAAGCTCGGCGACGCGAACTGGGCCACCCGCCCGGTCGGCGGCACGTCGAGCCCTTCACGCTGTGCGGCAATCAGATTCGCGATCCCGCGGTGGGTCACGACCACCCCTTTGGGGACGCCGGTCGATCCCGAGGTGTAGATGAGATAGGCCGGATGGTCCGAGCGCAGCGGTCGGGGGCGGTCGGCGTCGCCGACCGGTGTCGCGATCCGGTCGGACAGGGTGCCCTCGACGTCACGGTCGTCGAAGTCGATCCACTCGACTCCGCCGGGGAGGGCGTCCCGGTGGCGGCCGACCGTGACCCCGAGAGTCGCCCCGGAATCGGTGAGCAGGTGCGCGATGCGGGCCTCGGGGTATCCGGGATCGACGGGTAGGAAGGCGGCCCCCGACTTCGCGACCGCCCAGACAGCGCGGACGAAATCAGCGGATCTCGGGAGAGCGAGGGCGACCACGGTTTCCGGGCCGGCGCCCCGGGAGAGGAGCAGTCGGGCGAGCCGGGTGGAGTCGTCGTCCAGCCGACGGTACGTGATGCCGGTACGGTCGGCACCGCCGGCAGCGTCGACGACGGCGATCGCGTCCGGGTCACGGTGTGCCGCGTCCGTCAGGAGGTCCGGCAGCGTGCGCGGCGGTACTCCCGGATCACCGCGCGCGGGCACGAGCCGGCGCCGTTCGGCGGAACTCAACAGGTCGAGATCAGCGACCGGGATGTCGGGGTGGGCCGTGACCTGGGCGAACACCCGGGTCAGACGGTCCGCGAATCCATGGATCGTCGACGGCTCGAAGAACTCCCGCGCGAAGGCCAGCCGGAGGTCGAGCCCGGCACGACCGGGGTGTTCGACGACGTGGACCCAGAGGTCGGCGCACTCGTCGGACCGGCCATCCGGCTCGCGCGGGTGGTCGATGGTCTGCACGTCGAACCCGACCTGGAACAGGTGCCGGCCGCGGGAGGGTGCTGGAAATCCGAGTGCGGCGGCGACCTCGTCGAAGGTTGTGTCGGCGTGTGAGAACGCGCCGAGTTCGGTCGTACGCGCGCGCTCGACGAGGTCGGTGAACGATTCGGTGCCGTCGACCCGGATACGCAGAAGCAGAGGCCATCCGCCTGAGCCCGCGGGTGTCCCGAGGACGACGTCGCGGACCCCGCCGAGACGAGCGAGCAGTGCCCCGAGGGCCGCATGCGTGACGGTGTACGCGGCGACCGGGCAGTCCCGTCCGAGGGTCTCGATCCGGTGGTGCAGGTCCGCGGTCACGTGCGCCTCGACGTGCTCGCGCCGGCCGTCGACGGTACCTACGCGGCGGGTGTAGTCGCGGGCAAGAGGCGTGTCGTGGGGAAGGTCGGTGAGCATCGTCCGCCAGTAGTCCAGATCTGCTGTGCGCCTGCGACTCCGCGTGCCTTCGTGTGCGGTCTCCGCGTGCACCCCTGCCACGGGATCGCCGGGATCTGCCGCGAGGAACTCCTCGAGGAGGCCCACGAACGACCGATGGTGACGAGCCAGTTCGTCCCGGGAGTAGCGGTGGGGGTTCCCGCGGAACTCGACGACCATCCGCCCGGCAGCGGCGGTGCGGTACACATTGACCAGCAGATCCTCCACCGGCCCAGACGTGACCACGTGAAAGTCTCCGGTGAGCGGTCCGAACCGGATCCGGGGGCGGAAGAGCATGACGTTGACCATCGGCCCGGACAGCGAGTCCGCCGCGTCGGCATCGCGCCGGATGTCCTCCAGGGTGAATCGCTGATGACGGAGAGCGCCCAGAATTTCGTGGTGTACCCGGCGGGTGAGCGTGGCGACCGTATCGTCGGGTGTGGTGGAGACCTGCAATGGAGCGAGTCCGACGAGCATCCCGCCCGATCGCTGCAGCAGCACCGTCGTGCGGCCCGACACCGGGAGTTCGACGAGCACGTCGTCCCGTCCGGTCATGCGGGCCAGATACACGCCGAAGGTGGCGATCACGACGGTCGCCGGCGGTACACCGATCCGTTCGCCGGAACTGTCCAGTCGCTCCGTCGCGGACGCAGACAAGGTGCCCGTCTCGAGGATGCTTTCCGCGACCGCGGGTGCCACCGTCGGCGACAGGCTCGAGTTCGAACGGCGGCCGGAGAGGTGCTCCCGCCAGTAGGCGCGATCGGACGAGTAGCGGTTCGACGACCGGTACGCCTCGTCGAGTCGGTGAAGGGTGCGCAGATCTGCGGCACCGGCAGGTTCCGGCGTCCGGGCCTCCACGTGGGCGGTGTACAGCGCGGCGATCCGGTTCACGAGCGTCATCGCCCCGTAACCGTCCAGCGCGACATGGTGAATTCTGCTGTACCACAAATAGTGATCGTCACCGACTCGTAACACCGTCGATGTCGCCAGCCGATCCCGTGCCGGGTCGAGTGGCGCGGTGTAATCCCGTGTCATCCACGTGTGGGCCGCCGCGACGGGGTCGGCCTCGGCCCCGAGGTCGACAAATCCGGTCGACAGGTCGATGGTCGGGTCGACGGTCTGGAACGGATCCCCGTCGATCTCGAACACCCGTAGGAACGCCGACTGGAACTCGCGGCCCGCGGTCACCGACGCGTCGTCGAGGACGGCGAGGTCCAGGGCGCCGCGCACCTCGACGTACTGCGCAATGCACGTCGGGACGTCGGGAGCGAGGCGCTGGGTCAGCCAGATTCCGCGCTGCGCGCACGTCAGCGGGAAGGCGTCGGGACGACTGCGACCGGTTGTGTCGCTCCTGTTCGTCGTATCCACTTGTTCACACCTCCCGACGGCAATCACAGAAGATGGCCCCTGGGGTCGGACGTTTTCGGGTAGCTGATCTATATCGCGGCCGCGACCAGGTCCGTTACTACCAGTATGTGCTGTCACCTGCGGCGATGCCCCGTCCGCCGCGCTGTGTGCCGTCGTTCGGGGCTCGCCCGGCGCCCGCGATCGACCCGTGCGTAGGCGGTCACGGTCACGAAACGGTGACGACGGTCGCGAGTCGCAATCGACGAATTGGCATAGGCCCGTGCGAACTTGCGCGCGCTTCCTACAAATAAACCTTCTTGTCACGCGCGTTTACGGGCACGTAACCCACGCCATGGTTTCCTGGCATTATCTTCAGTTTCATCACATGGTGATCGACGTACCGATCGCGCAATCCCATCCCCAGGAGGACCCCAATGACCGTTGCCGATTCGAGCGCGATCGGACAGACCGTCGCACCGTTCCGCGTCACCGCAGATTTCTGGAAGTCTCTGCCGCAGATGCCGGTTGCGGAATACCCGGGCACCGAAGGCTTCATCGACGACGTGTACGCAAACCCGGACGGGTCCGAGATGTCGGCCGGCTACTTCGAACTCCGGCGCACCGACGATCCCCTTGACTACCTCTACGAGTACGACGAAATGAAGGTTGTGCTCGAGGGCGAGTTCGTTCTCGAGAATCTCGACACCGGACAGAAGGAAGTCGCCACGGCGAAGGACGCGATCTTCTTCCCGAAGGGATCGCGGATCCGATTCAGTACCACTGAGGGTGCGTTGGCGTTCTACGTCGGTCACCGCTCCTTCGCACCGTGATCGCTGACCGTCTATCACCACTACTCCCGCCGTCACCATGCCTATCTTGGCTGTCGAGCAGATTCGGAGGACCGCACGTGACCGAAGTAGTCGAGGCCGCGACAACCAGCGCCGGAGTAGGGAGCGACCTTTCCGTCGTCGTTGCCGACACCACGATCCTGTGTGAGGACATCTGTCAGGTCGTCCTGGCGCCAGTCGGTGGCGGAGCGTTGCCGTCCTTCACCCCGGGCAGTCACATCGCGGTCACCTGGAAGCCGGGGACACGCAATTCCTACTCTCTGACCGGCCCGGCGATCGAACCGGACCACTACTCGATCTCTGTTCGACTGGACCGGGCCGGCGCCGGCGGGTCGCGGTGGGTGCACAACCTCGCCGTCGGCGACCAGGTGACCGCGTCCCGTCCGCGCAGTGCGTTCGCTCCGGTTCCGAACGCACGCCACCACGTCCTCGTCGCCGGCGGCATCGGGGTCACCCCCATCCTGTCGCACGTGCGTGCGGCGGTGCAGTGGCGTCGCTCGTTCGAGGTGATCTATTCCTTCCGCTCCGGCTTCGGCGCACACGTCGACGACCTGGTGGAACTGTGCGGGGACCGGTTGACGATGGTGGAAACCCCGGAACAATTCTGGGACCACGTGACACCAACTTTGACCCGCCGGCCGATCGGCACCCACCTCTACACCTGCGGACCGATGCCAATGATCGACGCCGTCACCGAAGCTGCGCTCGCCCAGGGCTGGCCGCTCCAGCGTGTGCACTCGGAGCCGTTCTCCTCCGGCATCTCCGCCGGGGGTGAACCCTTCACTGCGACGCTGGGCCGCTCCGGTGCCGCCGTGACGGTCGGACCCGACACCAGCTTGCTCGACGCGCTGCTGGACAGCGGCTTCGACGTGCCGAATCTGTGCCGGCAGGGCGTGTGCGGGGAATGCAAGCTCCCGGTGCGCGGCGGTCAGATCGAGCACCGCGACCTCTATCTCACCGATGAGGAGAAGTCCATCGGTGACGTGATGATGCCGTGTGTTTCCCGGGCCGTTGGCGCGGATCTGGAGCTGGACCTATGACCTCCGCAGCATCAGACACCAGAGGGAATGTCATGACAAGCATCGACGACTCCGACGACGCCACCGCGCAGGTCGGCATTACCGCGGCCAGCATGGACCTATCCGGCCGGCAGTACCTCCTGATCGCGATCGGCGATGCCCCCAGCACCACCGCCAAGGTCGACAAGTGGGCGCGGGATCTCGCCTCCGCCCACCGGGCGGTGGCGTTGTACAGCCTGCCCGACGGTGCGGGTGTCGAGGACCTGATCGACGCCAGCACAGTCGGGGTCCGCATCATGATTTCCGGGGCGGAGTCCGAGGTGATGAGGGCCGTTGCGGTAGCGCGCGCCGCAGGAATTCTGCCGTGCGAATTGTTCATCCACATCTCACACGTGGACGTGATCAACGTCTTCTGCCCGCACTGCGATACCGCCACCCGGGCCCTCGCGCGCCCAGACCACACCATCGAGTGCTCGGGCTGCGCCCGCGACCTCCTCGTGCGCCCGCACACCTCCTCGCATCGTGCGATGTATCTGGCATCGGTTGCCTGACGACCGACTGGAGATCACCTCTGCACTTCCATTCCGTCCCGACTCTGGAGCGAAGTACCGTGACCGAACTGCTCACAAGCGACCTGACCTGTTTGCCCTGGCCTTTCCCGGCAGGGGACGAAACCTTCCGCTACGCGGTCAATGTCGAGCCCGCACCCCGATATACCCCCACCCTCGCCGGGGGTTGGGGCCGACACGTCGTCGACCTCGGGCTCGAATACGTGCCGATGATGCAGCTCAAACGGGAGATCCTGGCGAAAGACCCAGGGCGAGTGCAGATTTTGCCGCACATGATCCCTGCGTGTTGGGACGTCATGCTCTACCTCATGCGGCAGATGGCCGACTCCTACCCGGAGACCATGCAGCTGGCCGGCCAGGGCAACCGCTACCACTGGCGCAACACATTGCTCGACATCGACCAACACTTCGAAATGGGTGATCTGGCCACGCTGCCCGAGGACCCGCTGACCTTCATCGGCTGCCAGGTGCCTGACGACATCCTCCTGCTCACCGAGCGCCACGACCAACTCTGGTTCGACGCGGCCATCGTCACCTTCGCAGCCGACTGGTCGATCAAGTTCGACGTCGGGATGAACTTCAACGAAATTCACCGCCCCGTACCCGGGCTGACCAGCGGCGGCATCACCAGCCGTGCGCAGCAGTTCATGCGTCATCTCACCACCGACCGCATCTTCCGCCGAGCCAACTGGACCTTCTCCGCCGTCGGCTCACCGCACCGCGACACCAGCCTCGAAACCCGGCCCGAATGGGAAGACGACATTCCGAATCTCATCGCCGACGGAGACTACGGACGCGTGCAACTGCGCATCGAACTCGAACACCTCATCCGCCTGCCCCTCACCGGAGCACTCGTCTTCAACATCCACACCTACATGGCGCCACTGTCGGACATCGCCACCATCCCCGCGTGGGCCGAGCAACTCGCCGACATCGTCACCGAACTTCCCGCCGACATCGCCGCTTATAAGGGAATCGACAGTTACCGCCACCACGCCGCCCGCTGGCTGCGGACACAGTCGTCGGCTCCCGCCTCCACCTGAGACGACCGAGGTCTCAGGAACACCGCGTCCGTCGATTCGACACCGTCTGCCAGTGATCCCCGATATCGCAGCCGAGTTCGACGCCGTAAGTCGCGGCTCGGCGCCCTCAGCTGAGGGTTGGGCCCTTGGTCGCTGACAGGGCGTCGAGAAAGGCGCTCGGGACCGGCGTCCACTCCGGCCGCCACAGCCCGTGCAGTTGATCGTCGCGGAGGCCGCGCAGGGTCGACACGACATACGGTCCTCCATCGAGGAGGTACCGGATCATGTCGCGATCCGCGCACTGCGCCGCGATCGACGCCAGCACCTGTTTCGCTTCGTCGTTTCGGCCAGCGGCCGCGAGGCAGCTGACGAGCAGTCGATTGGCATGCAGTAGTGCACGGTGCCGTCCGGGGCCTTCGATCCTGTGTACCCATTCCCCGGCCCAGGTGCAGGCGGCCGCGGTCGTCTCCGCCGACCGTTGACCGAGGAGAAGGGTGATGGCGGTGGCGTCCTCGAGTTGCGCAGTGATCTCGTCCAATCCGTCGACCGGGTGACGCCGCTGGGACGACTCGACGGCGCGACCCGGTTCGAGGGGGAGGCCCAGCATGACCCGTTCATAGTCGATCCTCGCCCGAAATCGGGGCAGCGACCGGGATTCGGCGGCCTCGGCGCCCTCGTCCAGTCGTCTTTTCGCCCCGTCGCGGTCTCCGCTCAGCGCCATGATGTGGGCTCCGACGACGCAGGGGGCGAGCATGAAATCCACGCAGACGTCGAATCCGAGTTCGCGGCTCTCGTTCAAAAGCCGTTCGGCCGCGCCGATGTCACCGCGTTCGTAGAGAAGTTCGCCGAGCAGCGCGCCGGCGAGACGTGCAGCGTGTGAGTGACGTCCCCCGGACTTCACCGCGAGCCGCATCGCCTTCCGGAATTGGTATTCGGCCGCAACGACATCGAGCTGTTCGTTGGCGGCGATGCCGTAGTAGCAGTACCCCCACGCCCCGCTGTACGGTCCGCTCGTTCGCTCGTGGTACGTCGATGCCCAGTCCTGCATGCGGCGTGCCGCGTCGAAGTCGAACCGGTAGACCTCGGCGAAGGTTGCGATGTCGGCCGCGGCGGAGACGACCCACGGGGGCAGGGTCTCCGGTCGCGAGAGGCATTCCGCCATCAGCTCGTCGACGCCGGTGATCCGGTCCGAGAATATCGTGATGTCACCCTGAACGACGTCGGCCTCGACCCGCAGATCGGCAACCTCGGCCCCGATGGTCGCGTCCCGTTCGATGAGGGAATAGGCGCGGTCCAGTGCCGCCTGTGCGGGCCTGACACGCTGGAGTTCACAGTGGGCCCACGCCAGCGTGAGCTGGAGACGGGCGCTGGAGGCGACGAGCCTCGGTGGAAGTTTCGCCACCAGACCGAGCAGAGTGGACATCTTCGCGTGTTCGAGCAGAACCATTCCGTCATGCTCGACCATGTCGACTGCCCGCTTCTCATCTCCCGCAGCCAGAGCGTGATTGACGGCCTCACTGAGCAATTGGCGATCGGCGAACCATCGCGATGCCACGGCATGGAGCTCGCCGACCCGCTCGGGACGATCACGCGCGAGTCTTCTGCGCAGGTATTCGGCGAAGAGGTGGTGGTACCGGAACCAGTCGCCGTCGTCGTCGATGCGGCGCAGGAACAGATCTCGGCTCTCGACGTCTTCGAGCATCGCCTGCCCACGCTCGACGCCTGCGAGTGCCGACGCGAGGCTGCCGCAGATGCGTCCGGTGATCGAGGTGGCTATGAGGAATTCGAGCAGCCTCGGTTCGAGGGTCTCGAGCACGTTTTCGGCGAGGAATTCACCGATGGCGTGATGGCGCCCCGACAGATGACTGATCAGCTGCGTGGGGTCATCGCATTCGCGTAGCGACAAGGACGCGAGTTGCAGGGCGGCAACCCATCCGTCTGTCGACTTCGTCAGTGCATCGACATCGCCTCGGTTGAGCGCGAGCCCTCCGAGATCGACGAGAAATGACGTCGACTCCGCGACATCGAAGCGCAACGCAGCCGAATCGATTTCGACGAGCTCGTCGCACACTCTCATCCGGCTCAGGGGCAGGCCGGTGCGGGTGCGGCTGGTGACGATGATCGGCAAGTGGTGGCAGCCGTGGTCGAGAAGGAACTCCATCGCCGCGATAGTCTCGGCACTTGTGACCCGGTGCCAGTCGTCGATGACCACGGCCACACGCTGCCCGCCGTCGTGGACCTCGTTGATCAGGCTGATCATGACGTACTGTGCGGCCGCATCGCCGCGTTGCTCGAGCGCTTCACCGAGACCATCCCCCAGGGCAGGCCTGATCTTCCGGATCGCCTCGACCAGGTGAGCGAGAAACCACACGACGTTGTCGTCGTCGAGATCGACGCCGAGCCATGCCACCGCCACGCCTTCCTCGGTGAGGACGTCCCGCCACTGGGCGGCGAGCGTGCTCTTGCCGAATCCCGCCGGAGCATGAATCACCGTCAGCCGTCGCGACCGTCCCGCCCGTAGGAGGTCGATGAGCCGAGCTCGGGCAACCAGCTGACGGGCGGGATTCGGTGGACGGAACTTGGTTGCCGGAGTGGGCGGCGGGATCGTCGTCGGTGTGCGTCGACGAGCGCGACTGCTCAGCGGGCGGGAGCTCCCCGACACGACGCCAAGCGTCCCACCGAGTGGATTCTGTCCGCCCTCGTACAGTTCGACCGGAAGCGCCAGGTGATCGACGGACAGGCCAAGTCGACGCTGGCACTCCCGCAGTTCGTACCCGAACTCGGCGGCGGTCGTCGGGCGCATCCGCGGGTCTCCCGACATGGCGCGTTCGACGATGTCGCACACGTCCTGCGGAATACCTTCCCGCCCGAAGTCAGAGATGGGTTCGGTGGTGATCCGCTGGAATTGGGCGACAACCCCCTCACCGCTGCGCCGCTCGAACGCGGCGTGGCCGGTGATCGCGCAGAACAGAGTCGCGGCGAGGCCGTATACGTCCGAGCTCGGAGTTGGCGGCCCACCCGCGAGGACCTCGGGGGCGGTGGAGGCCGGCGACCCGAGGACGGACCTGGTGGCGGTCTCGAAGCCGCCGGCGATGCGGGCGATGCCGAAATCGGTGAGCTGGGGTTCCCTGTACTCGGTGAACAAGATGTTCGCGGGCTTGACGTCGCGATGGACGATGCCGAGACGGTGCGCGGTTTCGAGGGCGCCCGCCAGTTTGATGCCGAGTCGCAACGCCTCGGGCCACTCGATCGGTCCCATTCGGCGAATGCGGGCGTCGAGCGAGTCGCACGCGTGATACTGCATCACGATGTAATGGCGACCCGACGAAGTGGCGCCGACCCGGTGGATGTTGACGATGTGAGGGTGCCCGGACAGCTGACCCATCGCGCGTTGCTCACGCAGAAACCGTTCGAGGTTGTCGCTGTCGAGGTCCTCGGTGAGCACTTTCACCGCGACGGTGCGGTCCAGGGATGGTTGACGGCAGCGGTAGACGATGCCGAACCCGCCACGCCCGATTTCCCGGGCGTCCTCGAATCCGGCCGCGGCCAGCTCCGTGGTGATCGCGGGACGGGGAGCGCGCTGAGTGGTCGGTGGATCGAACTCGGCCATCGGCGGCCGCCTCACTCCCAGACATCGGCATCACCAGACGTCGGTCCCTCGCAGGCACCGCTCGACGTGGGTATTTCTTCAGGATAGTCCCCGAGCCCAACGGTCAGTCGTCGGATTCGGCCTCGCCGTGACGCGTACCCAGACCGGGTCGGCGCACTCCACCGCACCACCGACAGCGACTCGGGCGGTCTGCGGCTGAGCGCGTACCCATCGGAGAGCGTTGTAGCCGCCGTGGCTACGCCCGAAGTATGCGGGCGATGTCTTCGCGGGCGGTGTGTGCTTGGCGGATCAGGGGGAAGAGGGCGTAGTCGTGCTGCATCCCGATTTCCTCGGTGTAATCGACGGTAGCGCCGGCATCGCGTGCTCGCTGAGTGAGGGCGCGGGAGTCGGTGACGAGGATGTCGTGGGTACCGGTGTAGACGCTCATGGGCGCGAGGCCGGTGAGGTCGCCGAAGAGGGGGCTGACGCGCCAGTCGGTAACCTCGAGGTCGCCGGCGTAGAGTCGGCCGGCTTCTTTCAGTCCTCCGCGCGCGAGGAGGATGTCGCGCTTCTCGATGGTGGCTTGGGCGGGGTCGCTCATGGTGACGTCCAGCCAGGGGGAGAGAAGGATCAGCCGCGATGGCTGTGGTGCGCCCCTACGTTTGAGTTCCTGTGCCGCGGCGAGCGCGATTCCGCCTCCGGCGGAATCGCCGACCACCGCAACGTTGCCGGCGCCTTGGGTCGAGATTGCCGATTCGACGATGTCGGCGGCATCGGCGACGGTGCGGGCGGCGGTCCGGTGCGGGGCGAGGGGGTAGATCGGCAGCAGGAGCCGGACCGATGCCGCAACGGTGATGGTGCGCGCGAACAGCCAGTGGAAGGACACTATTTCGCGGACATAGGCACCGCCGTGGAAGTCGATCACAGTCTTTCCGTATCGCCCGCTGTCCGGTTCGATGGTGAAGACGGGAAACCCGCGAGTGCGGTCGGCAGAGAGCCGCACCCCAGGCAGGAGTGGAGATGGTGGTGGGTTGAACGATGCCGGCCGCAACGATGTCGCGTGGACGTCGCGGCGTGTGTCCTCGGCGGTGCGGAGTTTGGTGCGGCCCATCAGTATCCGTACTCCCGCGTGGACGATTGCGGGGCGGATGTCGGGAATGTTCACGCCACTCATTGTGACTGCGTTTGACGGATTCGGAGTCACGAAACACGAGGGTGATCCGAGTCGGCGGCCGTTGACCTACGACGAGATCCAGGCCCTGTTCGACGCGGCCGATGCACGGATCGAGCAGATCCGTGCGCACCACCGCAACGGTGCGACCGCGGCAATGGGGACGCCGCTCTTCTCAAATCGGTGTACGCGTTCGGGATTCGCCGCCGCGAAGCCTGGGGACTGGTCGACATGGTCACTTCGGATTCTTCATCGCCGCGCATCGATCGAGGAGCCAAGATCATCGATCGGCTATGCCCCGCGAACGTTGACAATGCCTGCGCCGACGGCGGAAAGTTGAGCAGAGAACTCGTGACCCGATCTGTCAACGTCGGTGAGTAGGTGAGAAGTGTGAGCGCAACCGACCCCCCACCGCTGGTCGTCGTGCCGCCGGGGACCGGGCAGACCGGTGACCTGGGCCCGATCGGGGTCGAGTTCAAGCTCTGGGGCCGTGACACCGGTGGGGTGTTGTCGGTCGTCGAGCACCCGTTCCCGGTCGGTGCGCTGGTGCCGCCGCATCTGCATACGCGGGAGGACGAATTCTCGATAGTTACTCAGGGTGTGATCGGATTCCGCTCCGGCGACCGGGAGGCCGTTCTCGAATCCGGCGGATACATCACAAAGCCCCGGGGTGAGATGCACGCCATGTGGAACGCCGGCACCGTCCCGGCGCGCATGATCGAGATCATCAGTCCGGCCGGCTTCGAACATTGCTTCCTGGAAATGTCCGAACTGATCGCCGCCGGTAGACCGGATGCCACCCAGATCGCCGCACTTGCCGAGCGCTACGGTCTGCAATTCGGCGAACCCGACTGGTTGCCCGACGTGATCGCCAGATACGCTCTGACACCGCCGTGAGCTCCGTCACATCGGCTGCCACGGCTCGCGCGATCAGTCCGACGATTCAGCTCAGGTCGAGTTCGGGTGCGGTGGCCAGGTATTCGATCTGCTCCAACGTCACCGGCACGGTGTACTCCCCGATGGGGGTGGTGCTGATGATGACCTGTTGGGTGGAGGGGAGGGTGATCGAGAAGTAGGCGCTGCCACCGTTGGCGGGGTAGTCCGCGCGGGTGACGGTGGATCCGTCCGGCGACGTGGTGGTGATGCGATCCGGATTGATCTCGTTCAGGTACTCATCCTGCGGTGACGGCGCGGACCGGCCACTGACGACGGCGATATCCAGACGCCCAGCGGCCCCGGTGGGGGATACCACGGTGATTACCTCGCAGACGTTGTCCTTGCCGAAGTCGGTCAACCGGAGTGATCCGATCGGCCGATCCAGGGTGAGGTCACTGTTGCCCGGCATGGTCGCCCACCGGGCTTCGAGCGCCCGGTCGAGCCGGGCCACCTTCTCCCGGGTCAGTTCCGGCCCGTTCCCATCGGTGTCAGCCCCGCAGGATGGCATCAGCGGCACGGCCGGGATGACCGGCGCCGACGCCGCCAGGGCCGGGGTGGTGGCGATCTCAGTCAACTCATCGAGGGTCAACGGGATGTGTCCACTGTGCGGGGTGCCTGCCCTCGGGTCGGTGTTGTCGGCGTCGCTGGCCGTGGCCACGACCCGGGTGCCGTCGGGAAGGTACGCGACGACAGTGCGTTCGAGGATGCGGGCGCCGTTGATCTCGTACCAGGTGTCCAGTAAGTCGAGCACCGTACCGTCCGGGCGAGTGTTCCGTCGATCCACCGCCCCTGCCACGCACGGCAGGACGGGACGGTCCCAGGCTCGGACATCGACCGTCAACGAGCCGACGTGCCCGTCTCGGACCACCGAGCCGCGGGCGTTGGTCGACCCGCTGAACAGCTCCGCATCCCCCTCCTGCGGGAAGTCGGAGGGGTCGTAGTCGGCGATCGGCTCGAACTGCAGGGACTGGCTCGGACTGGCGAAGACCAACTCCACTGCGTTCGGCAGCGCATCGACGGCGGCCTGTGTCATCGCCGCCGCCTTGGCCCCCGAGAACCACGGATACCTCGGATTGTCGTACTCGCCCGACCCGACGGTGGCGAAGTTGACGCGTTCAGGGTCCGAGGGCGGTTCGACCACATCGCACCCTGGTATCTGCGCCGGGTACTGCGCGGGTTCGAGAACGTAGGAGTACTCGCCGTCGGCGATCGGCTCACCGGTCCCAGGGTCGTTCAGCAGTCCGGCCACCACGGTTCCGGCCGCGATGGTCGAGAGGATGACGACAACGTCGAACCATGTGCTGTCGCGCCATCTCCGGGCCCCGTCCTCGACCACAAGCGCCCCCTCATCGAGTCGAGATTCACGGTAACCCAAGCAGCCCGGCAATCCGACGATCTTTGCGTACTGAGAGGACCGGGCACGCCAGTATCCGTTGCTGACTATGCTGGGTGTATGGAGCGCTACGTGCGCAAGGAGCCAATCCCGTACGAGTCCCCTACAGCACCGGTCCGTTCGGGAAACCGGTTCTCGAGGATGCTCCGAGGGCTGGGAATCGCCCTGCGGGGATTGATGCATGATCGAAACCTAGCCCGTACTCGTCACTCTCGCCTCGACGCATGGATGGCACGCATACCGACATCTTTCCCTTCAACAGCAGCGGCGGCGGAGCAGGCGGCGGCGGGGCGTAAAGTCCCACCGGTAATTCGGATCTCGACCGGCGGTCGTCGCTGTCGACCCTCGGTCAGCGACCCTTCCTGCTGGTGGTTCCCGCACTGGGATGTAACGAACCTCGGTGGCGGCCTGCGGGGTGCCGCCGCGATTGGGACTGCCGCAATGCCGGAGGACGGACGGGCGGGAAGTTCAGACAACTTCCATGTCGAGAAGGCTTCTTGCGCAGTCCAGTACGGTCTGTTCGGGTGGGCGTGGTGTCCAGCCGAGTTCACGTGTGGCCTTGTCGATGCTGTGTCGATTTCGGCGACCCAATGCCGGTGTGATCTCTCGTAGGGAGGGGTCGAGGTAGCGGGCGGCGAGGCGGACTGCGAAGTCTGGGAGTTCTCGTGTGCGCACCGCGCGCCCTTTATTGCCGAGGCCGGTGTGCAGGGTGTGGGCGATTTCCTGCATCCATCGGAATTCCCCGGTTGCCAGGAACCGTTCACCGGACGCTTTCGGTGATGTCATGGCCCGGATATGGATGTCCGCGAGGTCACGGACGTCGACGATCTCGAACCCGATCCGCGGGACTCCGCGCATGCGACCGGCGATCATTCGCTGGATGATCCCGACGGAGCCGAGGTTGCCGGCTGTGAGGATCGGCCCGAACACCGCACCCGGGAGCACGGTCGTCAACTCCGTCACGCCGCCCTGGTTACGGGCGAAGTCCCAGGCTGATCTTTCGGTGAGGGTCTTCGATCGGCGATAGGGAATCAGCGACGGATCGTCCGGGTCGGTCCACAGACTTTCATCGGTGACGCCTTCGGTTGCGTACGAGGTGGGACTCGCCGCGTTCGCGGCGGAGGTCATGACTACTCGCTGCACCCGCGCCGTCGTCGAGGCGCGTAGGACCCGGAGTGCGCCGCCGCGCGCCGAGGCAATCAACGTCTCTACGCTTCCCGAAGCCGAGATACCCAGCGGGGAGGCGACATGGAGCACATAGTCGACCCCTTCGACGGCCTGATCCCACCCGTCGTTGGCGGTCAGGTCTGCGACGGCGAACGTCAAGCGGCCGGGATCGACGTCGATCTCACCGGATACCGCTGCCGTCACCTCGCTGACCTTGCCGGGGTTGCGCACGGTGGTGCGCACGTCATATCCGCGGCGTAGTAGTTCGACGATGCACCAGCCCGCGACGTAGCCGCTGCCGCCGGTAACCAATACCAACTCGGTCATGGCTGTCAACCTTCGTGTGTCAGAATGAAGCGGAGGACCCTCCGGTTATTTCACCGTATCGGAGGGGCCTCCGTTTAGCAATGAGAAGAGGGGAGAATGTGGACGCGTCATCCAAGAATCCGACCCGGTCCGATGCGCGGCACAATCGTGAGCGGATCCTCGATGTCGCGCGCACTGCTGTCTCCGAAAGCAACGAGGTCTCCCTCACAGCGATCGCGAAGCAGGCGGGGGTCGGGATCGGCACCCTCTACCGGCATTTCCCGAATCGGGAGTCGCTGGTGCTTGCGCTCTACCGGCAAGAGCTCGAGAAGTTGATCGACCTCGTTCCTGAGCTCCTCGCGTCCTCACCACCGTTGGAGGCGCTTCGCCGGTGGTTCGAAGAGATTGCTCGATACGGGCGTGTGAAGTTCGGTTTCGCGGAGGTGATCCACGCGGCCACGAGCGGCGGCGTGAACGACGAGTACTACCAGCCTTTCGTCGAGGCGATCGCGCAACTCCTCGAGGTAGGCGCCGCCGACGGGGTCCTCAAAGCTGGGTTGGATCCCGAAGATGTTCTGCTCCAGCTGAGCGTGTTGTGGCGGATTGATCCCACGGCCGAGGGGGAGGCTCGGGCTGCGCGGATTCTCGACCTCATTGTCGATGGGCTGCGCTCGGGTGCCGCATCACGCTGACTCGTCGAGTGGTCGAATCACGCTGCTGCAGTCGTGGGATAGCCCGCATTCGTTCAGTGCCGGGTAGGGCCGAGTGACGCTCTGCCGCGGCCGCTCGACCGCATCGCCGAGACACTCCTGTTCTTCGTAGTCGCTGAGCCGGACGGAGATGCGGTGGGGCTTTGCCTGAAGGTGCCCGGACGGGCGGTCAGTGTGATGGCCAGCCGAGGGCGTCGAATACGGCGATGGGGTCGAGGTAGTCCCGCCAGTGCGCGATTTCGCCGTCGCGGAGTGTGAGTACGGAGATGTATCTGTTGGCGTAGCGATGCCCGGTGCCGACCGCGTGGCCTTCGGAGGCGTACTCGAGCACCACGACTCCGGTGGTCGTGTCGTGGTGGACGGTCAGATCGAAGCAGCGGTCGAGAACGATGGTGGTGCCGTAGGGGCGGTATAGCTCGGCGACTGCGGAACGGCCCTCGATGTGCCTCGGGTACCCGGGAACGGTGATCACGTAGTCGACGGTGATGTCCTCTGCGAGGAGGTCGAAGAAGTGTCCGGGCTCGACGAGCCCGTCCAGACCCTGTTCGATGATCCGAAAGAATGGTTCCAGTGCGGCGAAGTCCGCGAGGTCGGCAATGGGCGCCTTCACGTTGCCGAGTTTACTTCCACGCCGGAGCGGAACTAGACCGAATTCGGTGAAGCCGGTTGGTGTGACACCGGTATTCCGACCATCGCCCCGCACCGGAGCCCGGTGCGGGGCGAACGTCGGGGTCTAGCGGTGTGTGAACTCCGGCGTGCGCTTCTCCACGAACGCGGCCATGCCTTCCTTCTGGTCCTCGGCGGCGAAGGTGGAGTGGAACACCCGCCGTTCGAAGCGGAGTCCCTCGGTGAGGGTGGTCTCGAATGCCCGGTTGACTGCTTCCTTCGCCATCATCGCGACGGGCAGTGACATCTCGGCGACGGTGGTGGCGGTCTTCAGCGCTTCGTCGAACAGGTTGGCGGCAGGGACGATCCGGGACACGAGTCCGGCCCGCTCGGCCTCCTCGGCGTCCATGCTGCGGCCGGTCAGGCACAGTTCCATGGCCTTCGCCTTGCCGATTGCGCGGGTGAGTCGTTGTGAGCCACCGATGCCGGGGATGACGCCGAGTTTGATCTCGGGCTGACCGAACTTGGCGGTATCGGCGGCGAGGAGGATGTCGCACATCATCGCCAACTCGCACCCGCCGCCGAGCGCGTATCCCGCCACTGCGGCGATGATGGGTTTGCGTGCGGCGGCGATGCGGTCGCCGATCGAAAAGAAGTCGCCCAGGTAGACGTCCATGTACGACTTGGTGTGCATTTCCTTGATATCGGCGCCGGCGGCGAATGCGCGGTCGGAGCCGGTGATGAGGATCGCGCCGACGCCGCTGTCGGAGTCGAGTTCGTCGACAGCGGTGACGATTTCGCGCAGAAGCTGGGTGTTCAACGCGTTGAGTGCTTTCGGGCGGTTGAGGGTGATGATCCCGACCCGGCCTTTGCGGTCGAGGAGGATGGTGTCGTAGTCGGTCACTGGTCTTCTCCGGTGGCGGTGGGTGGGGTGAGCCCGAGTTCGAGGTCGCCGAGTGGTGCGAAGAACGCGTCGACCCGCGCTGGGTCGACCTCGTCGATCGTGGCGGGCGACCAGTGCGGGTTGCGGTCCTTGTCCACGACCTGCGCCCGGATGCCCTCGACGAGGTCGGGTGAGCGCAGGCAGGCGACGGACACCCGGAACTCGTCGTCGAGGACTTCCTCGAGACTGCCGGCCTGCCGGGCGCGGCGCAGCGATTTCAGGGTGACCGCGCACGCGGTCGGCGACTTCGAGCGCACCTGCTCGGCCGCCTTCTCCGCCTCGGGCACCCCACTGCCGCGCAGCCGGGCGACGATGTCGGCGACAGTGTCGGCCGAGTACGCGGCGTCGATCCAGTCCTGCTGCGCCAGCAACTCCGATGCCGGTGCCGGTTCGGTGAACGCGCCGAGCGCCTCCTGAACGGACGTCGTCGACAACGCGTCGATGAACTGCTCGATCTTCCCCGAGGGGATGAAGTGGTCGGCGAACCCGCACGCGATCGCGTCGCCGGCGCTGAGCCGGGCGGTGGTCAGGGCGATGTGGGTGCCCAGCTCGCCCGGGGTGCGGGCCAGCAGGTAGGTGCCGCCGACGTCGGGGACGAACCCGATCCCGGTCTCGGGCATCCCGATCATCGACCGTTCGGTGACGATCCGCACGCTGCCGTGCGCCGACACCCCGACCCCGCCGCCCATCACGATGCCGTCCATGATCGCCACGTACGGCTTGCCGTAGTTCGCGATGGCCGCGTTGAGGATGTACTCCTCGCGCCAGAACTCCCGCGAACCGGTGCCCCCGTCCTTCGCGTCGTGGTAGATCGACACGATGTCGCCGCCCGCGCACAGGCCCCGCTCCCCGGCACCGGTGATCACCACCGCCCGGACCGCGTCGTCGCCGGACCACCCGGCCAAAGCCGCCGCGATCTGCCGGACCATCGCATGATTGAGGGCGTTGATCGCCCGGGGCCGATTGAGCACGATCCGGCCCAGACCGCCGCTCGTGGTGATCAGAACTTCCGGTTCCGCCGGTACCGCCTCGCTCATGCCGCTCCCTGCTTTCCGTGTCCGGCCCCCGCGACGACGCTGCGGGCGATGACCACCCGCATGATCTCGTTGCTGCCCTCGAGGATCTGGTGCACCCGCAGGTCCCGGACGATCTTCTCGATTCCGTACTCGGCAAGATAGCCGTACCCCCCGTGCAGTTGCAGCGCCCGGTTCGCGACCTCGAACCCGGTGTCGGTGGCGAACCGCTTCGCCATCGCACACAGCTCGACGACGTCGGGGGCGCCGTCCTCGAGCGCCGCCGCCGCCCGCCACAGCAGGGTGCGGGCCGCCTCCAGTTCGGTGCGCATGTCGGCGAGCTGGAACTGCAGTGCCTGCGAGTCGATCAGCGGCGACCCGAACGCCTTCCGGTCCCTCAGATAGGCGACGGCCTTGTCCAACGCGGTCTGCGCGCCGCCCACCGAACACGCCGCGATGTTGAGCCGGCCACCGTTCAGGCCGGCCATCGCGATCCGGAAACCACCGCCCTCGGACCCGAGCAGATTCGCCGCCGGCACCCGCACGTCCTCGAAGATCACCTGCCGGGTCGGCTGGGCGTTCCAGCCCATCTTCACCTCGTTCGGCCCGAACGACAGACCCGGCGACCCCTTCGGGACGATGAACGCCGAAATCCCCCGCGGCCCGCCCTCCCCGGTGCGGGCCATCACCACATACACATCCGAGGTGCCCGCCCCGGAGATGAACTGCTTGACCCCGGTCAGGACGTAGTCGTCGCCGTCGCGGACCGCCCTCGTGCTCAGCGCCGCCGCATCCGACCCGGCCCCCGGCTCGGTCAGGCAGTAACTGCCGAGCTGATCCATCGAACACAGCCCCGGCACCCACGCACGGCGCTGCTCGTCGGTGCCGAACCGGTCGATCATCCAGGTGACCATGTTGTGGATCGAAATGTACGCGGCGATCGACGGGCACCCCTTCGCGAGCTGCTCGAAGATCCGGGCCGCGTCGACACGAGTCAACTCGGACCCACCCACATCCTCACGGATATAGATCCCACCCATCCCCAAAGACGCCGCCTTCCGCAGGACATCCACAGGGAAATGCTTGGCCTGATCCCACTCCACGGCGTGCGGCGCGAGATGCTCGGCCGCGAAGTCACGGGCGGTGTCGCTGATCGCCCGCTCGTCATCGGTCAAGGTGAACATACAGATCGACCCTTTCAGATCGGAGAAGTTGGAAGTACTATAGTTGGATATCCATGTAAATCGCCAGTGGGTGTGACCCACTCCGAACCGGAACAGTTCGACACGGAAAGTGCCGACACCGTCCCGTCCGCCGAACGCAAGTTTCGCTAAATACACACTCAGGGCGTTCATTCGATGCCCATTCCGGACAACTAGGAGGCTTCCGGTGGCCACTGCGCAACCACCCCGCCTGGCGCCGGCTGCCGAATCTGTGGCGCCGTATACGTCGCTGATCGCCGCCGTACTGCAGACGCAGAAGCTGATCACCCATCAACTCAACTCCACGTTGCGTCCACTCGGACTGTCCTTCGCCCGGTACGAGGTCCTGGCCATGATGGTCGCCGCGAACGCTCCACTGCCCATGGTGCGGATCGTCCGTGCTCTCGACAGGCATCCCACCACGATCGGAACGCTGATCGAAGGGCTCGAGGGTTCCGGGTTGGCCTTGCGGACGATCAATCGGTCCGATCGCCGCTCGACCCTCGTCACGATCACCGAGAAGGGTCGCGAGGTGGCAACCTCGGCGACCCGCGCTCTCGATGCCGTCGCCCTCGTGGACCCGAAGGTCATGCGCCGTCTCCACCAGGACCTGCAACAGCTACTCTCTGCAACCCGACGTGCATCGACCGCCGAACCGGGCGGACACCGCACCACGGCGGCCGACCTGCCGGGAGGCCGGCCGTGATCGACGTACGCAACATCCGCTCGGATGATCTTCGGTACCTGCTCGCCGTCGCGCGAACCGGTCGCCGCCAATCCGCGGCACTGGACCTGGGCGTCGACCACACCACCGTCTCGAGGCGTGTGCGTGCGCTCGAGAAGGTCCTGGGTGTCCGTCTGCTGCAGCGCAGTGCCGACGGGTGGGAGCTGACCGATGTCGGCCGATCGATCGCGGAGAAGGCGCGACTGATCGAGGAAGCCGTCCAGGAAACCGCCGACGTAGTCCTCGGTATCAGTGAGAATCCACTCCGGGGAACCATCCGGATCACCGCTCCGGACGGATTCGGGTCGTTGTTCGTCGCTCCCGCGTTGGCCAAGCTGCGGATGAGTCACCCGCACCTTGTCGTCGAGTTGATCACGGATACAAGGCAACTGAATCTGTATCAATCAGGGTTCGACCTCGCTGTCGCGGTGGGCACGCCGATCAGCAGTCGGCTGGTCTCCGAACGTGTTTGCCAGTACGCGCTGGGGTTGTACGGCAGCGAAGGGTACTTCCACGAGCACGGCGAACCCGGCAGCCTGGACGAGCTGACAGCGCACCCGCTGGTCTTCTTCGTCGACTCCTTGCTGCAGGTCGGCGATCTCGACCTGAGCCGGCATCTTCCCGGTGTCGCTGCAAAGTTCATGTCCACCAACATCTTCGCTCATGTCGCTGCCACGCGTTCCGGCGGTGGCATCGGGCTGTTGCCGGCGTTCATGGCGGACGAGCATGCTGATCTGCGCAGGATCTTGCCGGATGCCGTCGATGTTCGGCTCGCCTTCTCCCTGGCCGCGCGCCGCGAAAGCCTCACCAATCCGGCGGTACAGGCCGTCCGGCAAGCGATTCAGGACGAGGCGCGCAGTCGGCGAAACGAACTGGTCCCCACTGTGTAGGTTCCCGGCGCACCCGGGGCGGCGTCGCAGGAGGCAGACTCCTGCAACGCCGCTGCCCTATGTGCCAGTAGGACTCTCACCGAGTTCACGCCTGCGCCGGCACCATCGCATCGAGCGGATCGGTGGCGTCGACCGAGTCGAGCCAGTCGAGAATCTGTTCGGTGTGCTGTCCGAGTACCGGCGGGGCAGCATGCGCGGCCCGCACCAGCGACTCACCGCCGGCCGTTTCCATCCGCAGGGACGGGCCCGGCAACTGCACCGGCCCCACCACCGGATGCTCGACTTCGAGGAGTAGTCCCTGGCTGCGGGTCTGCTCCCACTCGTAGACCTCGTCGATCGTGCGGATCGACCCCGCGGGAACACCCGCGGCCTCGAGTTCGGCGAGGATATCGGCCCGAGGACGGCGGGCGAAGTCGGCCTCGATTGCCGTGATCAGCTTGTCGCGGTTCGCGACCCGGTCCCGATTGACGGCGAACCGCGGATCCTGGGCAGACAGTCCGGCCACCGGGGCGAATTTCGCCCAGATCGCCTCGCTGCCGACCGCGATCTGAACGTATCCGTCGGCGCAGCGGAAGCTTCCGTACGGGGCGATCTGCGGGTGGTGGTTGCCGGACCGCTGCGCGACCTGTCCGCCGACCGTCCACTTGGTGCCCTGGAAGGTGTGGGCGCTGATCGCGGCGGCCAACAAGGACGTCCGGACGACCATGCCCTTGCCGGTCTTTTCCCTCGATGCCAGCGCGGCCGACACACCCGTGGCGCCGTGGACACCGGCGAGGACGTCGGCGACCGGGACTCCGATCCGCGTCGGCTCCCCGTCGCGGTCACCGGTCACCGACATCAGCCCGGCCTCGCCCTGCGCGATCTGGTCGTAGCCGGCGCGGGATCCTTCGGGCCCGTCATGCCCGAAGCCGGTGATCGACAACGTGATCAGGCGCGGGTTGAGCTCCTCGAGCACGTCGGCCGCAAAGCCGAGCCGGTCGAACGCGCCCGGCCGCAGGTTCTCGATCAGCACGTCCGCCCGCCGGATCAGGCGACGCAGCGCATCCTTACCGTGCTCCGATTTGAGGTCCAGCACGATCGATTCCTTGTTCCGGTTCGCCGACATGAAGTACGACGACTGCGGGTCGTCGGCCGGCCCGACGAACGGCGGCCCCCACGTGCGGGAGTCGTCGCCGGTGCCCGGGGCTTCGACCTTGATCACGCGGGCACCGAGGTCGCCGAGCATCATCGCGGCGATGGGCCCCGCCAGCGCCCGCGAGAGGTCGAGCACGAGGATGTCATCGAGTGGTCCGACAGTCATGGTGCGCTCCCTTCTCAGAGTGTGCGCAGGCGCACGTTGACCTGCTTGGTCTGGGTGAATCCGGCGATCATGCCCTCGAGCGACACTTCGCGGCCGAGGCCACTCTGCTTGTATCCGCCGTAGGACTGGCCGACCATCTGGCCTCCGCCCTGGTTGACCTGCACCCATCCGGTTTCGAGGGCGTGGGCGGTGGACAGAGCCAGATCGAGGTTGTGTGTCCACACGTATGCGGCCAGACCGTAGTGCGAGTCGTTGGCCATCTCGATGACGTCGGAGTGGTCGTTCCACGGGATCGCGACGAGCGCGGGCCCGAAGATCTCCTCCCGGGACAGGCGCCAGGAGTTGTCGGCGCCGGAGAACACGGTGGGGCCCATGTAGTAACCGTCGGAATTGCCGAGCTTGTCCGGTGAGCCGTCGAGGGCCACCGACACCTGGGCCGAGCTCAGTCCGTCGTCGAGGAACCCGCACACGGAGGCGAACTGCTTGTCGTTGATGATGGCGCCCATGTCCGTGGACTCGGCGAGCGGGTTCCCGACCTCCAGACCTGCCAGGGTGGTGACGAGCCGGTCGAGGACCTCGTCGTAGATGTCCTGGTGGAGGAACAGCCGGGAACCGGCGGTGCAGCTCTGGCCCTGCCGGTGCACCCGGGTCGACAGCAGTAGTTGATTGATGAAGTCGTCGTCGATGTCCACGTCGGGGAACACGATCGAGGGGTTCTTGCCGCCGAGTTCGAGGGAGACGTGTGCGAGGCGGCTACCGGCCTCGCGGGCCACTCGTCGCCCCACCTCGGTCGAGCCGGTGAAGGAGATCTTGTCGACGTCGGGGTGCTGGACCAGCGCCTCGCCTGCGACCCTGCCGGATCCGGTGAGGACGTTGAGCACACCGGCCGGCAGGAACTCGGCGCAGATCTCGGCGAGGAGCAACACGCTCAGCGGGGCGGCCTCGGCCGCCTTGACGACGACGGTGTTGCCCGCGACGAGTGCCGCGGGGATCTTGAATCCGGCGATCATCAGCGGGGAGTTCCAGGGCAGGATGCATCCGATGACGCCGAGTGGCTCCTGCCGCGAGTACTGGAGCTGATCGTCGCCGGCGGGCAGGACGGTGCCCTTGATCTCGCCGGCGACACCGGCGAAGTACCGGAACAGGTTCGCCAGGGTGGCGACCTCTGGGCGCGCCTGAGTGCGCAGCGCGTTGCCGGTGTCGAGGGCGGTGAGGCGGGCCAGTTCCTCGGCGCGCGCATCGATGACGTCGGCGATCCGGCTCAGGATCCGGCCCCGTGCCGTGAAGTGCTGAGAGCGCCACCGGGGGAACGCCTTCTGCGCGGCACGCACCGCGCGATCGACGTCCTCGGTGCTCGAGGACGGGACACGGCCGATCACATGCTCACGCAGGATCGGGGTGGTCACTTCACTCCACTGACCGGACAGGGCTTCCACCCAGGCGCCGTCGACGAACATGGGGTAGTCGCGGGCTTCGGGGATGTGGAGCTCAGCGAGTGAGGTTTGTGTGGAGGTCATGTCGGAATCTCCTTGATATAGGATGGCTCTGCTGGAGAGCGGGGAACAGCGCTAGGCGGATGGAGCGACGCTTCCGCGCTCGGACAGCGCGCCGATCGCGTGGGCGTAGACCTCGTCGACTTCACCTCCTGCATCGACCGACAGAAGAACTGGCGCGTAGTAATCGAGCAGCGGTCGGGTTTCGTCGTGATAGACCCGCAGGCGTCGACGAATGACGTCCTCGGTGTCGTCGGCGCGGCCACGGGCAAGCATCCGCGCGACGACTGCATCGTCCGCTATCGAAAAGTCCAGGACGGCGTTGATTTGGCGCAGCTGCCCGCCGAGGAGCTCATCGAGGGCGATCGCCTGCGCCACGGTGCGGGGGAAGCCGTCCAGAATGAACCCGGCGGCCGTGTCGTCGGCTGCGAGTCGCTCCGCGACCATACCGATGGTGACCTCGTCCGGGACCAGTTCGCCGGCATCGAGGAACGATTTCGCCGTCTGTCCCAGTTCCGTGCCCTGTGCGATGTGGCTGCGGAACAGATCGCCGGTCGAGATGTGGGGGAGCTGCAGTGCGGTCGAAAGAGACTGCGCCTGTGTGCCTTTACCCGCTCCCGGCGGCCCTGTCAGAATGATGCGCACAACGAATTCCTTTCACATCGAGCAGTGCCTCACTCCCGCGGCACGGGGCGAGGTCTACGTGGGAGGGGCTACGACTGTTGTGCCTGCGCGTCATATGCACCGGCACGGATCGCCGTCACGATCGCAGAGAAGTCACGACCCGGGCCGTCCTGGGCGACGAACTGTTCGTAGAGTTCGGTGGCGCGCCGTCCGAGCGTCGTATCGACACCGTTGTCCGTCGCGGCGGACTGCGCGAGTCGGAGGTCCTTGAGCATCAATGCACTCGCGAACCCGCCGGCATAGTCGCGGTTGGCGGGGCTGGTCGGAACCGGTCCGGGAACCGGGCAGTTCGTGGTCAACGCCCAGCACTGACCAGACGCGGTCGACGAGACGTCGAACAGTGCCTGGTCGGTCAGGCCCAGCTTTGCGCCCAGCGCGAAGGCTTCGCTGACGGCGATCATGGAGATCCCCAGAACCATGTTGTTGCAGATCTTCGCAGCCTGACCTGCTCCGGAGTCGCCGCATCGGACGATACGGGACCCCATGGCGTCGAGAAGTGAGCTTGCTCGGTCCACCGCGTCGGCCGGGCCGCCGACCATGAAGGTGAGGGTTCCGCCATCCGCGGCGACCGTGCCTCCGGACACCGGGGCGTCCACCGCCTGATGCCCGGCGCCGACAGCCAGTTCAGCGGCGGCTCGCGCGTCGCCGACATCGATCGTCGAGCAGTCGAGGAAGAGGGTTCCCTGCGATGTGGCCGGGACCAGGTCGGCGTAGACGTCGAGCACGTGCTTACCGCTGGGCAGCATGGTGATGATCACGTCGGCACGCTCCGCTGCGTCGACAGGTGATGCAGCAGAATCGATTCCGTGTGATTCCGCCTTCTCCGATGCCGCTGGGGAGGGGTCGAATCCGGTGACTGTGTGGCCGTTGCGCACCAGATTCGTGGCCATACCCAAGCCCATGTTTCCGAGGCCGAGGAAAGCGATCTTGCTCATCTGTACTCCTAGCGGTGTGGTAGCCGACGTTCCACGCGTGGTCCGAGTCGATGCCAGCAGGTTGTATCGACTCGTCCGAGCCCACGGGATAGACCCCGGAAATCTCTTCGCTTCGCGCAGCTTCCGGCGGGGACGAATACAAGTGTGCCCGGCTAGGGGAGGCCGGCGGAATCACCTAACCTGCAATGGGGATGTGCAATATTGCATCACCGCGCGCCGACAGCAAACCCGTACCTCGGTATCGAAGTGACGGGCGGAGCAGTGGGGGAGGATGACGGCGTCGAGCCTGCCATCGCGAGTCGTGCGTGGGGCTGGTCCGGATCGCAATCGATCTTCGGACCAGCCTTGGGTCCCGACCCGGACGGCGCGCTGGTCACCCGTCCTGCCGACGTCACTGCTGCGCCCCACGCAGACCAAGCGGCCTCCAGTAAGTGCTCACGCCCCCAATCGAGGACATTGGGGGACAGGTAGGCATCCGCCGGAAGCGTACGTGCATCTGAGAGCTGTTCCTGGAGGCCGGAGCCCAGTGAAACAGCGGTGAGGGGTGCGGGCGGGAGGGCGCCGGTGGCCGCGAAAATTGTGTGGACGTTCGGCTCTGTTGTGTGGACGATCGGTCCCGTATTTTCAGCGCATTCTCGGAACGATCAAAGAATGACAACAAACACCGCACCTAGAATCCTCCCCCCACGCCGCTCCGAGCGTGCTGGGTGGGCGGGGGTGCTTATCCTCATGGCCACCAGTTTTACGCTGGTGCTCGCCGAATTTCTTCCGCCCAGTCTGCTGACACAGATGGCGGCCTCTCTCGACATCACTGAGGGTCAGGCGGGACAGACGGTCACCGCGACCGCGTTCATGGGGTTTTTGGTGGCCCCCGTCGTTGGCATGATGTTTCCCCGGCTGGACCGGCGAACACTTCTGACTGGTGTTGCTCTGACCGCTGCGGTGTCCAACATTCTGGTCGCCATCGCACCCAATCTCGTGCTGTTGCTCGTCGCCCGGTTGATCCTTGGGGCCGCAATTAGCGGATTCTGGGCAATGTCGTTGGCGATCGTCTCCCAACTGGTGGCACCGGAACGCCTGGGCCGTGGCCTCATGCTCGTGAACGGTGGCACCACCGTGGCCACGGTGGGCGGAGTGCCCCTGGGTGTCTACCTTGGCTCCGTGTTTGATTGGCGCGTGGTGTTTGTCGGTGTAGCCGTAGTGTCGGTGCTGGTCGCTATCTTGTTGCGCACCGTGTTGCCTGCAATCGCCCCTGCCACCACCACGGGATTCCGTGAGTTGGCGGACACCCTAAAGGTGCCCGGCCTGTCGTTGGGCCTGATAGGGCATGTGCTCACCGTCCTTGGCCACTTTGCCGCGTTCACCTATATTCGGTTGGCATTCGAGCAAGTGCCCGGCATCGGCGCGGGCGGAATCGCAGGGTTGTTGGCGGCGTTCGGTATTGGAGGCCTCGCCGGAAACGTCGTCGTCGGGCTGCTCGTGGACAAGCACCTAAACCTGATGCGTTTGGTTGTGCCTGCACTCATCGGCTTTGGCATCGCTACGGTCGCGCTCTTCCCTGGACAATTCTGGGCCGTGGGGGTGGGCGCGACAGCATGGGGTATCGGATTTGGGGCGTGGTTGCTGGTGGTCAGTACCTGGATCGGGCGGCTCGCTCAGGATCGGATGGAATCCGTAGGCGGGCTGATCGTGACCGGCTTCCAGATTGCGATCACTCTTGGAGCGGGACTCGGTGGCGTGGTTGCCGATAACGCCGGAGTGCAGGTGACATTGATTGCCGCCGCAATTGCTGCCCTCGTTGGTGGAACCCTATTCCGAATGGCCAGGACGACAACAGCAGGAAGCTTGAAGGCATCACCGGACCTATACGGCAGGAAGTAAGAGGGACCGTTGTTGTCCGCGCCAGACTGCGGGCGCGGACCCGGTGTGCCGTCGAAAGGCGCGCCTGAAACCGGCCTCAGATTCGTACCCGAGGCGGTGGGCAGTTTCTGCGATGCTCAGCCCGTCACGGATCAAAAGCGTTTTACTGGTCTCCATCCGAACTTCGGTCAAATATGATGCCGGGGTTTGACCTACCAGCGTGGTGAAGCGCTCCGCGAAGGCTGATCGAGACATGGTTGCCACCTTCGCCAGGTTTTGCACGGTCCAGGCATCCCCAGGGCTCTCGTGGATCGCATCGAGGGCGCGAGCAACAAACGGGTCCGACACCTGGTGCAGCCACCGCTCGGGCGCGCAGCCAAGCTCAGCCCACAGCCGGATTGCGGCCGAGACGATGGTGGTGGAAATGAGGCTGCACACCACCGCATCACCTGCACGACTGAAATCGGAAGCGGTGGCTTGTCCGCTGAGCATACCCTCGATGAGCATCGCCATATTTGGTTCACGTTCAGAGAACTCTCTCACCAACAGAGTGTTGGGGAAAGTGCCGAGAGTCTGAGCTGAGCCGCCCGAAGGCAGAAACCATGCGTTGATAACGTTGGACTCGCGCCTGGCGCGGATCTCGGCTCGGTGGGCCCGGGGGTAAATGATTAGGTCACCGGCGGAAAGTTCAGTTCGTTCTCGGCCTACTCGAAGTGCTGCAGTTCCTGCAGAAATGTAGGAGAACCCGGCGGAGTCATGCACCCGCGCGACTCGTTCACCCGGCGCCAGCAACTCACGCTGTGCAGCCTGAACGGGCCAGTCCAGCGAGGCCAACGCACGATCCAAGGCCCCCATCTGCCGAGGCTCGTTCTCTATTACTTTGAACACCGTCGTGCAACTCCGTAACCGTCTGAATATATTCCTCGACTGCCCTGAAGCGGGCAGCCTCGGCCGTCCGTTGGAATAGTCATGTCTACCCGGCGGCAGCTAGGAGGATGTGGATTGACTATTGAATCTTCGTCGCGCCCAATGTATGTGCGTAACGTCGGACCGATGTTCGGCGTCGAGCGCCTTCGTCACGCGGCCCGACCAGGCGTCGCGTTCGGCAGCCCAGGGGACTGGACGCGCGGCCTTCCCCTATGCAGTTCGGAACAGGTGCATCCGTCGTGCCGCGTGCCGAGGTCCCCTTCCGGGGACAGCGCACGCACAGGCGGTTCGTGCGACTCCTCGGCGAGAATCGCGTCATCATGGCGTCGAATGTGCTTGCACCCCGAGTCTCGTCGTGGAAGGTGCTGTTGGACTGCCTCATTCGCCATGTCCTCACTTGTGGAAGCTGTCTTGTCCGATCTGTGCACCGTTTGACCTGTTTCGATGGCGGCCGTAGCGGCCGACGCCTTAGGTATTCCGCCATATAAGTAGTGCACGAATAGATAGTGTACGCGACATGTTGAGACGTGACGATGAGGTATGGCCGTTCGTATTCTGCTTGCCAAGGCCGCGTCCACTGTCGCAACCTCGATCCCCTGTGCTCTTTCCCGAGGAGGGTGAGCGTCGCGCGATCAGGAGACGCCGCGAATCGATCGCGAACATATCTGTCAGGAAGGCCCACTCGAGCGGGAATGAAAGAACCACGCCGTACGGGTCGGCGAGTTGCGCGGCGTGTGGGGAGGATTGTCCGCGGCGGAGCGCCGACACCTCGAGTCAGTGCTCATGCGCGAACAAAGAAACCGCAGAGCGCTGATCATCCGCCGCGATACCGGCTTCCTTGCAAGAACATTCGAATTGGCACTGTAACTGGCGACGTAAATGAGCAATCCGCGTATAGGCGTATCACTACCGAATACGTATCCGTTCATCCTTGCCGAGAGGGCTAGCGACCTCCGCAGATTGGCGTCCTCGGCCGGTTCGCGTCGTTGTGTTTCGGAGAACGAATTAGGATGGTTGACGTGGGATGATGGGGAGTGCGGCGGCGCGCGAGCTGCGGCGTCCGACACGGTGCGAACGCGGAGGCGGAGTGGATACGTATGGCTACGAGTAGGGACGTCGCGAGGATCGCCGGGGTGTCCCAGGCCACGGTCTCACGCGCGCTCAGCAACGGCAAGGTCAGCGCTGCGACCCGCAAGAAGATCATGGAGGCGGCGGCGTCGGTGGGCTACGTCCCGAACCTCGGTGCGCGCGCGATGAAGACCGGCCGCGTGGAGACCATCGGGGTGGTCGTTGCCGATCTGACCAATCCGTTCTATCCGGAGATTCTCGGCGCATTGACCGAGTATCTGGACAAGGCGGGACAGAAGGTGACGCTGTGGAACTCCGACGGTCCCGGCAATGATGCCGCGCTGGAAGCGATCAATGCCGGATCCATCGACGGCATCATCTTCACCACGGTCACCGAAGCCTCGGCGCCGCTGCGCGCGGCTCTGGCCAAACGTAGCCCCGTCGTGCTGATCAACCGTGTCGTCGAGACGCTGCAGTGCGATCAGGTCGCCAGTGACAACGCCACCGGAGGCAGCGCCATCGCCGACTACCTCCTAGCCAATGGGCATACCGAGATCGCATTGATCGGAGGGCCGCCCGCCGCCAGCACCGCTCGCGACCGAACCCGGGGCTTCACGCAGCGGTTGCTCGAATCCGGTGCGCCATTGAGAGCCGATCGGATCGTGGAGGGCACATCGTTCAGCCACGACTACGGTTACACCGCGACCAAGAGACTCCTCGAGTCTCCGGACCGGCCCACCGCGATCTTCTGCAGTAACGACCTGATCGCGTTCGGCGCACTGGATGCCGCTCGTGCCGTGAAAGTTGCTGTTCCCGAGGACTTGTGGATCGTCGGGTACGACGACATCGCGATGGGCGCATGGCCTGCATTCGATCTCACCACGATGCACCAACCCACCCGGACCATGGCAGAGGCCGGAGCCGAGGCGCTGCTCGAGCGAATCGAGAACCCCGACGCGCCGTACAAGACTTTGACGTTCCGGTCCCACCTGGTGCCGCGGGGGTCGACGGCGTGCACCCCGGTGAGTGCGCCGCCATCGGAGGCTGCAGCGGTCGACTCGGCGGGTCGCAGGTATTGAGCCGGTAGCTCACCGGCAGTCGGCACGGATCGGCGGTCCATTCGTTTCCGGTTGGCACTGTGAGGTCTCAGGGCATACAGCTGTGGGACGGCGTGGTCACGAACGTCGTGACCACGCCGTCCCACATCGGTCAGTTGTTGCTACCGACCTGTGGTGGGGTCGTGTTCTTCGCTCCAGCCCCGGCGCGACCGCACACGCGGCGCTGTTTCCGGGGACAAGAGCGCACCGGCGATCGTGATGAGTGAGGTCGACACCATGTATCCGGCGACGAGCCAGTAGCGGTCGAAGTCCGGCCCGATCAGGGCTGTGGCGAGCAACGGTGCGAATCCACCGGCCAGCACGGCGGCGACCTGCGGTCCTACCGACGCTCCGGAGTAGCGCAGCTTCGGTTCGAACAGCTCGGTGAAGTAGGCCGGTTCGACGGAATAGCACAGGTCGCGGCCGACGTTGCAGGTCAGGATCAGTACCAGCAGCACCATCAGGAAGTCGCCGGTCTGCACGCCCCAGAAGAACGGGAAGGCCATCAGCGCCATCGTCACCGCGCCGGCCAGCACCGTGTAACGGCGGCCCCACCGGTCCGAGACCCAGCCCCAGAACGGGATGGTGAACAGACCGAGTCCGGCCATGATCATCGTCGCGAGCAGGATGTCGTTCTTGGCGACCAGGATCTCGGGGCCGTAGGGGAGCAGGAACGTGGTGTAGATGTAGTAGTTCGCGTTCTCGGCGAAGCGCATCATGATCACTCGCACGATAGTCAGCGGGTGGGTCTTGATGACCTTGACGACGGGCATCTTCTCGATCTCGCCCTTGGCCTTGATCTCCTCGAACACCGGCGATTCGGCGACCTTGCTGCGGATATAGAAGGACAATGCGATCAGCGCGAGCGAGGACAGGAACGGGATCCGCCAGCCCCAGGCCTCGAACGCCTCGTCCGGCATCAGCCAGATGACCAGGAAGAAGGCGCCGTTGGCGAGCAGTGTGCCGGCCGGCACACCGATCTGCGGCCACGAGCCGAAGAATCCGCGACGGTTCGCGGGCGCGTACTCGGTCGCCATCAGCGCCGCACCGCCCCATTCGCCGCCGACGCCGAGTCCCTGCACGATGCGCAGCAACACCAGAATGATCGGAGCCGCGATACCGATCGTCGCGAAGTTCGGCAGGCAGCCGATCATGAATGTTCCGAAGCCCATGAGACCGAGAGTCATCATGAGCATCTTGTTGCGCCCGACCCGATCGCCGAAGTGCGCGAAGATGACTCCGCCGATCGGCCGCGCCGCGAAGCCGATCGCATAAGTACTGAACGACAACAAGATCCCCACGAACGGATCGACGTTCGGGAAGAACTGGCCATTGAGGATGATCGCCGCGGCCACCCCGTACACGTAGAAGTCGTACCACTCGATGCACGAGCCCAATACCGAGGACACCATCGCCCGACGGCGCATGGCGGGATCGACGGCAGGGGCTGTGGTCGCCGAAGTCGGTGGTGGGTTAGTGGACGCGTCGACAGACATGTGAGCTCCAATGCTAGGGGGAGTGGAGGGTGGCGCAGGTTACATCTGCTCAGGCCTGACGTGAGTGTATACGTAATCACTAGATAGTCGAGAGATGCTCTGAAGATTCTCGTCATTTCACGATGTGCCCTCGGTGCCTGCGGCTCAGTAATCAGATTGCTGTGCAGGTAGAAGAGGGATATGCGCCGCGGGATTGACCGGGGAACGCGCCAGGGCGTTGCGCACGACTGTGGATACGTATACAGTCACCCTGGTAAGTGACTGGCACCACATCGGAACGGTCACGTGACGTCAGCCCGGCGGACGATCGTCCGCCGATCACACGATGGAGGACTTCTCTCATGACGATCGCCGCAGTTCGCCGGCCCGGTATCCGCACCGTGGACCTCAAGGTTCCCCAGAGAGAGAGCGTCGAGCGGGGTAGCACCTCGTCGGTGCGGACGACAGTGGAGAACGTCATCGAGGACATCCGTCAGCGCGGGGACGTGGCGGTGCGCGAGTACTCGGAGAAGTTCGACAACTACTCCGCCGACAGCTACTTGCTCAGCTCCGAGCAACTCGACGAGATCGTCGCCCGGGTTCCGCGTCAGGTGATCGAGGACATCACCTTCGTGCAGGAGCAGGTCCGGGTGATGGCGCAGAAGCAGCTCGAATCACTGACCGATTTCGAGATCGAAACTCTCCCTGGAGTTTTCCTGGGACAGAAGAACGTTCCCATCCAGGCGGCGGGCGCCTACATTCCCGGCGGCAAGTACCCGCTGCTGGCCAGTGCGCACATGACGATCATCACCGCGAAGGTAGCCGGAGTCGAGCGGGTGGCCGCGTGCACCCCACTCATTCGTGGTGAGGTACCGGACGCGACGATCGCCGCGATGCGGCTGGCCGGCGCCGACGAGATCTACCTGCTCGGCGGTATCCAGGCAGTGGCCGCTCTGGCCGTCGGTACTGAAACCATTCGCCCGGTCAACATGCTCGCCGGACCCGGGAATGCGTTCGTCGCCGAGGCCAAGCGTCAGCTGTTCGGCGAGGTCGGCATCGACCTGTTCGCCGGCCCGACCGAGGTGCTTATCGTCGCCGACGAGGACGCCGACCCGTTCATCGTCGCCGTCGACCTGCTCTCGCAGGCCGAACACGGCCCCGACTCACCCGCCGTCCTGATCACCACCAGCGAGGAACTCGGCCGCGCCGTCATCGACCACATCGACACCATTCTGGTCGACATGCCCACCCGCGACTTCGCCGGCGCAGCCTGGCGGGACTGGGGGGAGGTTCGGGTCGTCGAGGACCTCGACCAGGCGTACGCGCTGGCCGACGAATACGCGTCCGAGCACGTGCAGATCCTTACCCGGAACCCGCGCGAGGCGCTCGAGAAGATGCACGATTACGGTGCTCTCTTCCTGGGAGAAGGAACCTGTGTGTCTTACGGGGACAAGGTCATCGGAACCAACCACGTGCTCCCCACCCGAGGCGCGGCGCGCTACACCGGTGGTCTGTGGGTCGGCAAGTACCTGCGCACCGTGACCTACCAGGAAGTGACCAACCCCGAGTCCAGCGCCTTCTTCGGGGAAGTGTGCGGTCGCGCGGCCCGCGTGGAGTACTTCGAGGGCCATGCCCGATCCGGAGACGTCCGCGCCGCGAAGTACCGCGGCGAGGCGCTCTCCTGGTCCGACCACCGCTTCACCAACTAAGGAACCGTTTTGACCACCTTCGATCTGAAGGGGAAGACCGCCCTCGTCACCGGGGCGGGTCGGGGTCTCGGCAAGGCCATCGCAGATGGGCTTGCCGAGGCCGGTGCCGTGGTCTACGGCACAACCCGAAGCCGTGAGACCGGAGAATCGGTATCCGCCCGCTACGGCACTCCCTCCGTGGCACTCGAGATGACCGACATCGCCTCGATCCGCCGCGGTGTCGCCGAACTCCTCGACGCAAGCGGCGGCATCGATTTGCTCGTCAACAATGCCGGCATCAATATCCCCAAGCCCGCTGTCGAGATCACCGCAGAGGACTGGGACTCGGTCGTGGACACGAACCTGCGCGGCAGTTTCTTCCTCACCACCGAACTCGCCAAATCATGGCTGACGTCCCCGTCTCCCGCGGCGGTGGTCAACATCGCCTCCCAGACAGGGCTGGTCGCCATCGAGGAGCGAGCCGCGTACGGCACCAGCAAGGCCGGTCTGATTCACTTGACGAAAGCACTTGCGCTGGAATGGGCGTCGAGCGGTATCCGGGTCAATGCGGTGGCACCGACGTTCGTTCGCACCGAACTGACCGAGTCGACCCTGAGCCGCCCGGACTGGGCCGCCGAGCTCCAATCGCGGATCCCCATGGGGCGCTTCGGGGAACCGGAAGACATCGTCGGTGCGGTCCTTTTCCTGCTCAGTGACGCTGCATCGCTGATCACCGGTCACACCATTGCGATCGACGGCGGATACACCATCCGATAACAGCTGGCCCACCGGCAAACCGACGCCGAACACTCCAGGCGAACCCCGCCGCTCCTCCCGGAGTCCGAACCCGAAAGTAGAAGTGATGGCCGATCTGGACAAGATTTCACGCACCAGTGTCGTGGGATCGGGGTACATGGGCGGAGGTATTGCGCAAGTCCTCGCCCTGGCCGGATTCCCCGTCGCCCTCGCCGACGTCGACGCGGCAACCGCCGAGAAGTCACGCGACCGTCTGATCACTCAGGCGGCGCAGTACGAATCTCTGGGCCTGTTCCCCGCGGAGGCTGCCGCCGTGATTGCGGAAAATCTCAGCGCAGCACCCTCGATCGAGCGGGCTGTTGCCGACGCCGACTACATCACCGAAGCCGTACCCGAGATCGTCGACGTCAAGCTCGAAACCCTGCGCCGGATATCGTCATCAGCGCGACCGGAGGCGATCATCGGCACCAACACCTCCGCGATACCCATCGACGAACTCGCCAAGGAAGTCTGCGAACCCGCCCGCTTCCTCGGCGTGCACTGGATGAACCCGGCACCGTTCATCCCCGGTGTCGAGCTCATCGCCAGCACCGCCACCGATTCCGAAATCGTCGACGCTGCCGAAGGGTTCATCCGATCCCTCGGGAAAATCACCGCCCGGGTCGCCGATGCCCCCGGTTTCGTCGCCAACCGTCTGCAGTTCGCGCTCTACAAGGAGGCATTGGCGATCGTCGAGGAGGGAACTGCGACACCGGAACAGGTCGACGCTGTCGTCAGCAACACTTTCGGCTTTCGCCTCGCCCTCTTCGGGCCCTTCGCGATCGGTGACATGGCCGGGCTCGACGTCTACCAAGGCGCCTACGAAACCCTCGAGCGGGCCTTCGGGGAGCGGTTCGCCGTCCCCGACCTCCTCACGACCCTGGTCGAGCAGGGCCGTATCGGCGTCAAGTCCGGTCGCGGACTACTCGACATCGCCGAATCCGACAAGGACGCCCTCCTCGCATACCGGGACAGAGCCTATGCACGCCTGTCCGCGCTGCTGGCCGGCCTCGGACCGGCCCCCGGACTGTAACGGGTTCAGTCGCGGATCGAACCGACGGTGGCGGTCGTCGATAGCCTACTGGCCACTAACTGGTACGACCGTCTGATATTTCTTCCGCATCGGGCGGCTGATGCAGGTCTCGACGGCCGGCGTCCGAGGAAGGTAAACCTCCGCGCTCGCTGAGGAAATGGGTGGGCCGACCGATGAGGGCATCTTCGAGTTCACGCTCGCTGCAACCGGCGTCGAGACCGAGGACGTCGAGGTTGTACGGTACTGAAGAATTTCGTGGGCCCAGATCGAACGCGGATAACGGGGAGGCGGTCGCGGAGGGCGAGGGCGTCGGCGATGTCGTCGCGGTCGTGGGTGCGGAGACGGACGTCGTCTGCCATTGGGTGACACGGGCGTTCGATGCCGTTGTGATCACGGCGGGTGCCCGCGTCGTCGGATCCGAGGTTCGGTTGCGCCGGCGTACGCCTCGCTGGAGGTCACAGGAGATCGTCAACCTGCTCGAGTGCGGCGGTGACCCGTGAACGCGTGGCCGCGTCGAGACCGCGTACCGGCTGGGGGAGATTGGGTGATTCGACGAGGCCGAGGTGTTCGGCGATGGCGGATACCACGCGGATGCTTCCATGGGCGCGGAACAATTCCCAGATGGGTTCGAGTCGATTCGACAGCGCGGTGGCTGTATTCCGGTCGTCGTTCCGAGATGCGCGGGTAAGAGCCAGGCACGGCTTGGGAAGCACCCCGGCAAGCACGCTGTACCAGACGTCGCAGCCGGCGTTGAGGCCGGTCGCGGCGGAGGCGTCTCCGCTGACGCCGATCGTGACCGTCGACGGGATCTGAGATCGGAGGGATTTCACTCGACCGGCTGCCTCGGCGGGGTCGACGGGGACGCCGGGAATCTTGATCGATCCGATCTTCGGAAGTGCGGCGATGCGGCCGTGCAGTTCATCGGTGAAGGTGAAGTGGGTGGTACCGGGATTGTCGTAGATGCACAGCGGCACGGACAGTTCACGTGTCACCGCTTCGTAGAGGCCGAACACTTCCTCTGCGGTCAGTTGTTGGTAGGACATCGGTGCCAGCAGCACCGCGGCGGCGCCGGCATCTTGTGCGTCTTCGGCGAGGGCGCGGACGTGTGCGGTGCGCAGCGACCCGATACCGATCATGACCGGTGTGGTGCCCGCTGCGGCCACGGCGAGCTGTGCGACGCGCTTGCGCTCTTCTCTGGTCAGGTAGGCGTAGCTCCCGGTGGACCCGAGGGCGCTGATGGAATCGACCCCCGCGTCGGCCAGGCGCGAGACAATTCCGGAGAACGCTGACTCGTCGATTTCTGTCTCGCTCATGGGCGTAAGGGGGAAGGCGGACAGTCCGGTGAACATCGGTCGAACCTCAATTCGCTCTGGCGTAGCAATGCGACCACTATCGTCCACATACAGGGCGGTCGGGTACTCAGGTAGTCACAGAGCTTCCATGTTTCACGCATGCGGTGGTCACTTTGGCCCGTGGTGATATCCGTTTCGTCCGTTATTGCGGGGGTCTCGACGGTGCTTGGGGGTTGATCGGGGTGGGCTGGGCCTGCCGCGACACCGACGCCACGCTAGGGGCCATTCCACCCGCGGCCGCCGACGAGGGGACGACGGAGAAGGTGTGGTCCCGCGTCGAGTCGGGGTTCGATGTTTTCCGAATCCTGGTGCGCTCGGAAAGGAGATGCCGGCGCCGTTCATTCGTACACAGCGAAGACCAGCGAGCGGGCCCCCCAGTCTCACCCGCCGCCGAGCTGGGCGGCCCGCGTCCCGCGTCGCCCCGAAGTCAGCACGGAAAAAACAATTGGCGGCAGAGCCGGGGGTCGGTAGATTCGGTGGCTGCCCTGCCCCTTTTCCGTCGTTCGCCGGGATGCCCTCAGTTCCCACCACCCGAAAGGTCCACCGTGACCGAACCCACTGGCCTCGTGAACGACGAGGCAAGAGCCGACGACCGAATCGAACGCCGAGACCTCCAGGTGATCGGTGTCCTGTTGGTGGCCAGCTTCGTGGTGATCCTCAACGAGACGGTAATGAGCATCGCCATCCCGGTCCTCCAGGTCGAATTGGGCGTACATCCCAGCGTGGGGCAGTGGCTGACGACCGCATTCATGCTCACGATGGCGGTGATCATCCCGCTCACCGGCTATCTCATCCAGCGCATCCCCACGCGCACTCTGTTCGTGCTCGCCATGTCGCTGTTCACGGCGGGAACGCTGATCGCGTTCGCCGCACCAGGCTTCGGTGTGCTGTTGTTCGCCCGCATCGTGCAGGCATCCGGGACAGCCCTCATGCTGCCGCTGCTGATGACGACGATCATGACACTGGTGCCGCCCGCCCGCCGCGGCGCGATGATGGGCAACATCTCCATTGTCATCGCGGTTGCGCCTGCTCTCGGCCCCACCCTGTCCGGTTTCATCCTCGACCACTTCGGGTGGCGTTGGATCTTCGGATTCGTTGCCCCCATCGCATTGGTCACATTGGTCCTCGGCGCCCGATTCGTTGTTTCGGTGTCCGAGACGACCAAGGCCGGCATCGACATCCTGTCGATCCCCCTGGCGGTACTCGGATTCGGTGGACTGGTGTACGGCCTGGTGAGCATCGGCGAATCGGCCCAGGAATCCGCGACTATCCCGGTGGGGGTGCCGTTCCTCATCGGTGCGGTCGCGATGTCCGGGTTCCTCGCCCGACAGCTCCGGCTGCAACGCGAGGACCGCGCCCTGCTGGACCTGCGCGTGTTCGGATACCGCCAGTTCAGCATCTCGGTCGTCGCGATGCTGGTCGGCATGGCAACGATGATGGGCACCTTCATCATCGTTCCCTACTTCGCGCAGTCGGTGATTCACCTCGATCCGTTCGAAACAGGTCTCATCACACTGCCCGGCGGCCTTCTGATGGGTCTGGCGGGACCGATCGTGGGCCGCATCTACGACCGGCGCGGTCCTCTCGTGCTGGTCATCCCCGGCTCGATCCTCGTCAGCATCGGAGTGTGGATGCTGACGACGTTGAACACGTCCACCTCATTGTGGTGGTTGCTGTTGTCGAACATGGCGCTGTGCCTCGGCCTGGCGGCGACCTTCACACCGCTGATGACATCGGGATTGGGATCGGTGGCCGCTCACCTGTATGCGCACGGCTCCGCAGTGGTGGGCACGTTCCAGCAGGTGGCCGGCGCCGCCGGTACGGCACTGTTCGTCACTGTAATGACGGTCGTCGCCTCACGATCCGATCACCCTCACGATTCACCGGACGCCATCGCCGAGGGGGTGCGAATGGTCTTCCTTGTCGCCGGGATCCTCTCATTCGTGCTGATCGCCGCATGCGCCTTCGTGCGCAAACCGGCGAACCCGGAAAATCACGCACACCCTGCATCGGTAGATACGCCCGCGCAGGGGACCTGAACGGTGGCGCGTGCTGAAAGTCGGCGCCCGAGCCAGAGTTCGCAGCATTTCAGTGGCAAGTTCCCTCGATGGATGTGTTGCGGATGTCGCTCGTGACGGATTCGTTCTCGTGGTGCTGCGGTCACCGTGGCATGAGAAGCCGGCCGTTGTCGTCGCCATGAGTGACGGACGCCGGATTCCGTGCGCCCATCCCAGCCTCGGTTAACGATCTCTCACCGATCCGCAACCGGTGACGGTTCCGCGAACGGCGAGTGACACTGTGAGATGACGACTGGTCTTACGGTCGAACTCCTGGATACGTTCCCTGGCCGCATGTTGATCACTGCCGACGGTCTGCGACTGGCCTCACAAGCTTCGGTTCGGTGACGTGAAAGGTGGCCGCGATGACAGACGCATCACCGGAGCGTCCCGTGCGCTGCGGGTTCCGAAGGTCCGGAGCAGTGGCAACCCGGGTACGTAACGGATCTCTGCGCCGCCGGTGAGGTCGACCCGTTGATTGTTGATTCAGGAGTACTGGGTTTGGGCCGGTGAGCGATTGGCCGGGATGCTCGGTCGCCCTGTGCGGGCGGATTCCGCAGATCGGATGCACGGGGGCGTTCATGGCAGAGCTACCGACGATCATCGGGCCCCGGGGCCGATTGTTGGTGGCTGGAAGCCAAGTGGCGATTGTGTGGCGCGGGCGTTGGTGGGGCGGCTGCTCGATGATGTACGCAGAGAGGGGTTTGTCACGGTTCGTCTCGAGTCGCTTCGTTTCATGACGGCGGCGCACGCGTTGTATCGATCCCAGGGATTTATGGAGACGCCGCCGTTCGCCGGGTCGGAAGCGGGGAGCGCTGGGCTCGTGTCAGGGGCGGTCTTCATGGAGCTCGTCCAGCGGTACGTGTTGACGAGGCTGGTGGCCGTGATCGGCGCGCACGGGTGACAGTGAACGCACTCCGGCCTGCATGGGTACTCCCATACTTGTCGCCATGTGCGGTGTCAGGGTAGCCACCGCGCGGGCTGTTGCCATGCGTCGGGCTGCGCGGCGGCATTCGTCGAGAAACCGCCCCCGAACTGGCCATTGAGGTCAGTCTGGGTGTGGTTTAACGTGGATGGTGCGAGCCGTATCCCGTCGGGTCGAGACTTGACATTCCGGGATACGACTCGCCTTGGGATCAGCGCAGCTCTCGGCCGTGGCAGACACAACGACCACACGGTGCCGTCGTGAGAAGCGCCAATCAGCAGTGACACTGAGCGGCGTGACGGGAGATCGTCACGCACCGCTCCATGGACGCCCGTGGGGTGCGCCCGACCTACGGGCAGAGGGCGGCGATGGTTCGACGCCCGGCCGAAGTTGGCCGGTGTCCAGGAAGTGACGCCCGATGATCGTCATTCCGTTCGGTACGGTGGCCATGGTTATCCTGCGTCCGTGCGGTGTGCGGTGCCGAAGCGGTGTTGGTACGCGGTCGGTGACATCGACAGCTCTCGTGCGAAGACTCTTCGTAGGCTTTCGTAGCTGGGGAATCCGGCGAGTGATGCTGCTTGTGTTGCGTTGTGTCCTTGGTCGAGGAGGGCCTTTGCCATGTCGAATCGGATCAGTTCGACGTATCGGGCTGGCGTGGTGGACAGTTCGGTGCGGAAGAGTCGGGTGAGGTGTCTGGGGCTCATGTTGAGGTGTTCGGCGAGTTCGGGGAGCGAGTGGTTGCCGGCCGGGTCCGCGGTTACCAGATCGACGATTCGGCGGAGGGCTGGTGTGCGCGGCGGCGGGCCTTGGAGTGGGGCGGAGAACTGTGATTGTCCGCCCGCGCGCTGCAGGTAGACCACGAGGCGTCGGGCGACGTCGCGTGTCAGGTCGGGGCCGTGGTCGTCTTCGACGAGTGCCAGCGCGAGGTCGATGCCGGCGCTGACGCCTGCGGACGTGTAGGTGGTGCCGTCGCGAACATAGATCGAGTCGGGTTCGACGTGGGTCGTCGGGTGTCGGACGGCAAGTTCGTGTGCGACCTTCCAGTGCGTGGTCGCGCGTTTGCCCTCCAGGAGGCCGGCCGCCGCGAGGATGAACGCCCCGGTGCAGATGGAGCCGACCCGAGCAGCTCGTGTGGCGAGGGTGTTTGTGGCGTCGACGAGGTCGCGGGCGATGGTGGTTCGGGGGTAGATGTCGCCGCCGGCGACGAGGAAGGTGTCGGGTGCCGGTTCCGATCCTGCGTCGCCGTCGACGGAGATCTTTATGCCGATGGACGATGCCACGTCCGAACCGGTCGGTGACAGGAGCACGATCTGGTAGTCGGCGCCGCATCGATTCGCTTCCGCGAACACTTCGGCGGGGCCGGCGACGTCGAGTAGTTTCACCCCGTCGTAGACCAGGATCGCGACCCGATGTGGGTGGGGGCTGGTGTGCACGCTCATCGCCTGTCCGGATTCGGGTGGGTCATGGCCGGACCGAGGCGGCGCCGGAGGCCGGGTGTGCGGCACCGTTGAGGGACGGAGACATCGTCTGTTCTACAACATCGAAACCTGAAAGTGCAGGGCTCATGACCGAGATCATCGCAGAAGTGGAGATTCCCGAGACGCAGGCGGCGGCCGAGGCCACTGTTCTGATCAGGGAGACGACGAACCCGCTGATTTTCCATCACTCGCGGCGCGTGTTCATTTTCAGCACGCTGCGGGCCCGCGAGCTCGGCCTGCGGCCGGACCCAGAGTTGCTGTATCTGTCGGCGCTGTTCCATGACACGGGTCTGCTCAGGCCGTTCTCGGCCGTGGAGCAGCGGTTCGAGCTCGATGGAGCCGATCACGCGCGCAAGTTCCTGCTCGATCGTGGTTTCTCCGATGCCGCCGCTGAGGTGGTTTGGACGGCGATCGCGCTGCACACCACGCCGGGGATTCCCGGCCGGATGGGGGACGAGGTCGCTGCCACGAACTTCGGAGTCCTCACCGATGTGGTCGGGTTGGGTCTGGACGGGCTGGACCCGGACCAGGTCGCGGAGGTCACCGCTGCCCATCCGCGGGGTGACTTCAAGAACGAATTTCTGCGTGCCTTCGTCGACGGGCTCAGACATCGGCCGGACACCACGTACGGCACGGTGAATGCCGACGTACTGGAGCACTTCGTTCCCGGCTTCCGCCGTGTGAGCATGGTTGATCGCATCATGGGGTCGGCGTGGTCTGCGTGACCGCGACGCACCGGAAGACAGCGTGCGATCTTCTCGTTCAGCACCATCGGTGTGGGTGCCCGGACCCGCAACCATTCGACAGCCTAATCAAAAGGAACATCATGACCAGCGTGAATCTCGGCAAACAGCACCCGTCCGTCTATCAGAGCCTGACGAAGCTGGACGCGGAAGTGAAGGCGGCCCTGGCAACGGCGGAAGCAGACCCGCTCCTGGTGGAGTTGGTGAAGATCCGCGTCTCCCAGCTGAACGGCTGTGCCTTTTGCCTTCGACTTCACACCCGCGACGCCCTCGCCAAGGGGGAGACGACGGATCGACTCGCGGTCGTCGCAGCGTGGTGGGAGTCGCAGTATTTCAGCGACCAGGAGCGCGCGGCGCTCGCTCTCGCCGAACAGGTCACCGCTCTCGCCGTTCCGGAACGGCGAGAGTGGGATGACGGCTCCCTCACCGACGAACAGGTGTCCGCGATCAGCTGGCTCGCGACCGTGATGAACGCCTGGAACCGGGTCGCGATCACCAGCCGCTACCCGGTTGCGCCGTAAAGTTCTCGGCCCTCGGCGCTTTCGCCGAGGGCCGAATGCGCAGCGCGACCCCAACGGACTTCGCTCGCGGATGGGTCTCTGACGACCAGCACGCCCTCTGAACGTCAATCCACCGAAAGCACTGCCACATCCTCATCCGATCGTATTGGAAACCATGTGTGGACAATGCGATTCGGCGTTTGTGTGTCGACACTTGTGTGCCGTTCTCTGCCCGCGGCGTCAGTGTGTTACTGCGTCAGCCGGTCTTCTGGAGGTCGGCGCGGGCGAGGCAGATGTGCGCGGTGTCGTCGAGCGGGGGAGGGGTGTCCATCGGCTTCGGTCAGGCATCCGCGAGCCTGCGGTGGTTGTGTTGGATCCGGCGTGCTGCTGACATTGACCTGGGCCTCGATCACCAACGAAACATGCTCTATTATTCGGCTTTGGAGATTCGGGAGTTCCCGGTGAGCCAGTGCTGGTAAAGGAACGCGAGAGCGCCGAAGATCGCTGTCGAGTTGAGTTGAGTGGTGACCTTGTCGCGTTTTTCGTCGCCGCTCAGCCTGTCGAGCGATGCCGCGATCGGCGCCGTGAATTCCTTGACGAGTTGCTCGCCCCGTTGCGCGAGCTCCGGAACACTCTGCGACTCGACGAACATGATCTTTCCGTCGCGACGATCCTGTGCGATGTAGTCGGTGAAAGCGCGGACGACGTGCCTAATCAGATCGTGTGGCTCCGTCGGGGAGGTGTGTAGCGCCGTGATCAACGTGGCGCGTGCGGTGAGGACGACGCGATCCGGAACGGCGACCAGGAGTTCGTCCCTGCCGGCGAAGCTCTCGTAGAAGTACCGCTCGTGAGGCCTGCTCGGCGGCCGGTGTCGATCTCGGTCATGTCGTCATCCTCTCACTGCGGCGTTCAGGTCGGACGCCTGTGCGGCCTTCCTGTAAATGTTGACATCGACCGCTGTTGACAGCGTGTGATGTCAGTTCTAGTGTCTTCGGCATGCGCGGCATCAACGAGGAGGACGCCCGAATGGTCAGGTCTGCAATACCGGTGGAACTTCCGGTCGACAACGTCGATCACGCACCCGAAAGGGTCGACGTACTCATCGTCGGCGCGGGATTCGGTGGGCTGGGAACTGCGATCAGACTGAAACAAGCCGGCATCGACGACTTCGTCGTGCTCGACCGTGCGGAGGACATCGGCGGAACGTGGCGGGTCAATACCTACCCGGGAGCGCAATGCGACATCCCCTCGATCCTCTATTCATTCTCTTTTGCTCCCAACCCGAACTGGACCAGGCTCTACCCGCTGCAGCAGGAGATCCACGACTATCTGCGCGCCTGCGCTGAGAACTTCGGCATCGTCCCGCACCTGCGGATGGGTCATGACGTGCAAGACGCGACCTGGGACGACGACTCGCAGGTGTGGCACGTGACCACCAGTCACGGAAACTGGGAGGCGCGGATTCTGGTCGGGGCGATGGGCCCGTTCAGTGAACCGGCGGTACCGAACCTTCCCGGACTGGCGAGCTTCCAGGGCGCCGTCTTTCACTCCGCCGCCTGGGACCACGAGCACGATCTCGCCGGGGAAAGGGTCGCGGTGATCGGAACCGGTGCCTCTGCGGTGCAGATCATCCCCCGAATCCAGCCGAGCGTCGGTTCGATGACGGTGTTCCAGCGGACCCCGACGTGGATACTTCCGCATCCCGACCAACCAATGACCGGATGGCCACAAAGATTGTTCGCGCGGGTACCTGTTGCCCAGCGGCTGGCGCGGGCCGGTCTCGATCTGGTCCAAGAGGCGATGGTTCCAGGTTTCGTGTACAAGCCGGCGCTGCTGAAAGGGCTGGCGGCGCTCGGCCGCGCACACCTGCGCCGCCAGGTCTGCAACCCGGAGCTGCGGACAAAGCTCACGCCCACCTATGCGTTCGGTTGTAAACGACCGACGTTTTCCAACTCCTTCTATCCGGCGCTCGCGCAGGCGAATGTGGACGTGGTCACCGACGGAATTCGTGAAGTGCGATCGAACGGGATCGTCACCGAGGACGGCGTTCTGCACGAGGTCGACACGATCGTGATGGGAACGGGCTTCCGGCTGACCGACAATCCGGCGTTCGATGTGGTGCGAGGGCGAGACGGTCGTACCCTGGCCGAGGCGTGGAACGGCAATGCCCGAGCCTATCTCGGCACCACAATCAGTGGATTCCCCAACTTCTTCATGTTGCTCGGCCCCAACTCCGTCGTCTACACCTCGCAGGTTGTGACCATCGAAGCGCAGATTGCGTACATCCTCAGTTGCCTGCAGGAAATGAACGCGCAGGGGGCGGCGAGTATCGACGTCCGCCCCGACGTCCAGCAGGCCTTCGTCGACGAGGTCGACGAGAGGCTACAGACCTCGGTATGGAACACCGGCGGGTGCACCAGCTACTACCTCAGCGGCGAGGGCCGCAACTTCACCTTCTACCCGGGGTTCAACCGCCGCTTCCGCGCGCGGACCCGCCGGGTGGACCTCGACCAATACATCCTCAGCGGGGTCGGAGCCTCGGCAAAGTCGACAGTGAGGACAGCAGGATGATGTCGTTTCCCCGAATAGGTCGAAACCCTGTGGTCGATCCTGTCGGTGCGCGGCGATACACGGACGAGGCACACGCGATCACCGCTCGTGACGTCGAGTTCTCCTGGGACGGAGTGCCGTTGCACTATGTTCCCGGCGAGCCGATGGCCACGCATGTCATCAACTTCATGCACCTGGTACTTCCCGAAGGCGAGCGCGCGATGTCCGCGACGTTGGCCGAGGCGCTGCCGCTGATCGAGGACGAGCGGCTCCACGAGGAAGTGGTGGGGTTCGTCGGCCAGGAGGCGACTCATGCCGCGTCGCACAGGGGTGCCCGTGAACACCTCGCGGAACTGGGCATGGACATCGAACCGATGTCGAAGAAGATGGACTGGCTCGTAGACCGGATTCTGGGAGATCGAGGGCTGTCCGGCCGTGCGAAACGGGCGTGGCTGTGTGAACGGCTGGGCTTGTTCGCCGCCATGGAGCACTACACCGCCGTGGTGGGGGAGTGGCTGCTGACGGACCCCGCACTGGAGAAGGCGGGCATGCACCCGGTGATGCTCGACATGGTCCGGTGGCACGGGGCCGAGGAGGTCGAGCACCGCAACGTCGCCTTCGACGCCTACATGTACGTCGACGGCAGCTATGCCCGCCGCGTACGAACGGCACTGATCGCCAGCCTCACGCTCATCCTGCTGTTCCTGACATCGATGAACTACCTCTTCCGCACCGATCCGTCGGCGGACAAGGGGCACTTCTGGCCACTGCAATTGATCCGTGCAACCAGGCGGGGGCTCGTGCCCAACATCAAATTCCTGATCACGGAAATCCCGCCGTACCTCCGTCCCAGCTTCCATCCCTCGCAGATCGGTGACATGGATGTGGCGATGCGCTACCTCGCACAGTCGCCTGCCGCCAATCCTTCCTACCGAGAAGGCCACTCATGACGATGACGACGTCGGACAGTTCCGCAGGCTCGGACTCCGATACGCCCGACTTCGAACCCTCCAGGGTTCTCCGGCTGGCCGCGCGGGCGACGGTCGCGTACCGGCACGTGTTCGCCGCCAGTCGCGCTGCTCCGTGGCTGTCGAGGCCGAAGCCCGTGCGCAACTGGGGGTTCGATATGAATCTGATCGTTGCGGAGGTGCGGACCGAGGCGGCTGATGTCGTCAGCCTGACCGTGGTGTCGCAGGACGGACGCGACCTTCCGTCCTGGATCCCAGGCGCTCACCTCGACCTGATCCTCCCGTCGGGAAGGCAACGGCAGTACTCACTGTGCGGCGACCCCGACGATCTGTCGTCCTACCGCATCGCGGTGCGTCGGATCGACACCGGTTTGGGTGGTTCGCGGGAGGTTCACGACTCCGTGCAGACCGGGACCCCGATCACCGTGCGGGGGCCTCGCAATGCCTTCCCACTGGTCGCCGCGGAATCGTATCTGTTCGTCGCAGGCGGAATCGGAATCACTCCGATCCTGCCGATGGTGAAGAAATGCCACGACCGTGAGCTGCCATGGAGGCTGGTCTATCTCGGACGCTCCCGAGCGACCATGCCGTTCCTCGGGGAACTCGCCCGGCACTCCCGTGGCCAGGTAGAGATCCGGCCGGACGACGAATTCGGTCCTCCTGATATCGCCGGAATCGTCGCCACGGCTTCACCTGGTGCCGCTGTCTACATGTGCGGCCCGACACCGTTGATGACAACCGCGCGTCGGCTGATGCGCGAGATCGACCCGACCGGATCGCTTCACACCGAACGCTTCTCACCACTTCCGGTGGTCGATGGCCGTGAGTTCGAGATACACCTCGCCCGCCGAGGGACGACTGTGTCGGTCGGGCCGGACGAGACCGCGCTCGCGGCGATCCGCCGGGAGGTCCCCGGTGTCGCCTACTCGTGCCGGCAGGGCTTTTGCGGCACCTGTCGTGTTCGCGTCCTGGCCGGCGAAGTCGAACACCGCGACAGAATCCTGACGCACAACGAACGGGAGAATTCGATGCTGGTCTGTCTGTCCCGCTCGACCGGTGGATCGCTGGTGATCGACCTGTGACGCGCTGGTACCCACTCGCCGCCACCGACGACGAGTTCCTGCAGACCGCCCGATTCCGGCTCGTGCACGTCGTGAACGCGCCGACGGACACCGACCACGTGTGGAGTGTGTTGACCGCAGACGACGCACTGGTGTCGTGGGCGCGGCTGATCACGGCAAGCGAGTGGACATCGTCCCGGCCCTTCGGCGTCGGTACCACCAGAACCGTGACGCTCGGTCACGGCGCCGCGGCTCTGAGGGAACGCTTCTACCGCTGGGACGAGGGCAGACGGATGACCTTCACCGCCGAGTCCGCCCGCAGACCGGGATTCCGCCGGTTCGCCGAGGACATCACCCTGGAACCGTCGCTTGACGGAACCCGGCTCACCTGGACCTTTGCGATGGACACCACGCCCGGGTTTGCCCCATTCCTCGCACTGACCCTGCCAATCCTCCGTCGGGTGACACGGGGATGGGCGAATGCGCTCGCCGACAAGGCGCTCAACGACACGGCGCTCGACGAACCGAGGGGCACCACCCGATGATCACCACCTCGGCTGCGGCCGACATGTTCGATGTGATCAGTCCGGCGACCGGGCAAGTGGTCGGTACTCACCCACGCGGGTCGGCCGACGACATCGACGACGCGGTGCGCCGCGCGCGTGAGATCGCCGGATGGTGGGCGGCAATGGGATTCGAGGCACGGGCCCGGCGACTCGATGCGTGGCGGGGCATCATCGCCCGCCGGGCACCCGAACTCGCGGAGCTCACCCACCTCGAGATGGGCAAGCCGCAAGCGGACGCGATGCTCGAAATTGCGATGGCCTTGGAACACCTCGCGTGGGCGGCGAAGAACGCCGCCCGCGTACTGGGTCGGCGCACGGTCCGCCCCAGCCTCCTCACCGTCAACCAATCGGCCGGCGTCGAATATCTCCCCGTCGGAGTCGTCGGGGTGATCGGACCGTGGAACTACCCGATTTTCACCCCGCTCGGTTCTCTGTCCTTCGCGCTCGCAGCCGGGAACACCGTCGTCTACAAGCCCAGCGAGTACACCCCGGGCGTCGGTGTGTGGTTGGCCCAGACATTGTCCGAAGTCGTGCCGGAACACCCGGTTCTGCAGGTGGTCACGGGTGACGGCTCCACGGGAGCCGCGCTGTGCCGATCGGGCGTGGACAAGATCGGGTTCACCGGTTCCACCGCCACGGGTAAGAAAGTGATGTCCGCGTGCGCGGAGACACTCACTCCGGTCCTGATGGAGTGCGGCGGAAAGGACGCCTTGATCGTCGATGCTGACGGCGACCTCGACGCGGCGGCCGACGCTGCCGTGTGGGGTGGGCTCTCCAACGCCGGTCAGACCTGCCTCGGGGTGGAGCGGGTGTACGTGCACGAAGAGGTATTCGACGCGTTCGTCGATCGGGTGGTCACTCTTGCAAGCACGATCCGGGCCGGTTCCGGCGGGAACGCCCAGATCGGTCCCATCACGATGCCCACGCAGATCGACGTCATCCGTCGCCACATCGACGACGCGATCGGAAAGGGTGGCCGCGCCGTACTCGGAGGGCCGGACGCCATCGAGGGCAACCTCGTGCAGCCGACCATTCTGGTGGACGTGCCGGAGGACAGTGCCGCGGTCACCGAGGAGACATTCGGGCCGACACTGACCGTCACCAGGGTGCGGGATATGGACGACGCGGTCGAACGGACCAACGCGAGCCGATACGGATTGGGGCTGAGCGTCTTTTCCCGCCGACGCGGCGAGGAGATCGCGAGGAGAATCCGCACCGGCGCAGTGTCGGTCAATTCGTACGTCATGTACGCCGCCGTCCCCAGCCTGCCGCTGGGTGGTGTCGGTGATTCCGGATTCGGCCGGGTCCACGGTGCTGACGGGTTGAGGGAGTTCACCTTTCCCCGTGCGATGACGAGGCAGCGATTCCCGTCGATTCTGCCGCTCACCACGTTTCGGCGCACACCACGGACCGACGCTCTGGTCCGAGTTCTCGTCAGACTGCTCCACGGAAGGCATTGATGATGGCCACGTTCAGGACCCGATCGACAATCGCTCGCACCCTGAGAGACCTGGGACTCCCACTTCCCGGTCGAGGCGCAGAGTACAACGTTGCCGGCAAGGTGGTCCTGATTACCGGCGGAGGCGACGGGATCGGACTGGCAGCGGCACGAGCGCTGCATGCCCGCGGCGCCACCGTCGCGCTGATCGATGTCAATCAATCCGCGCTGACGGCAGCCGAATTCGCGCTCGGCAGACGGCGCGTCCTCGCCCTGGTCGCCGATGTCCGCGACCGTCCCGGCATGGATGCGGCCGTACACGGGGTGATCGAGCGGTATGGGCGGCTCGATGTGGTGATCGCGAACGCCGGAGTGACCCCGCCCCCGTCCACCCTCCGCCAGATCGATCCGGCGGGCTTCGACCGCGTGATCGACATCAACCTCACGGGCGTCTTCAATACCGTCCATCCTGCGATCGACGAAGTGATTACGCGACGCGGCCACATCGTGGTGGTGTCGTCTGCGGCGGCGTTCGCACCCGGTCTCGGTGGCGCGTCCTACATGATCAGCAAGGCCGCCGTCGAACAACTCGGCCGGGCACTCCGTCTCGAACTCGCCGGCTACGGCGCCTCCGCGGGTGTGGCGTACTTCGGGATGGTCGACACCCAACTGGCGCGGGCAACGCTCGACGACGACGAGATCGGCAGAAGGCTCGATGCGCGTCTTCCTCGTCCGCTGCGCCGCCGCATAAGTCCGGAGGATGCCGCGACTGTGATCGCGGACGCCATCGCTCGCCGCGCCGGACGCACCCTCGCTCCAGCGGCATGGCAACCGTGGGCACTGGGACGAGGACTGGTGAACGTGCTCGCCGACGGCTACCTGGCGGCCGACGCCGAATGCCACCAACTGATCCGCGAGCTCGAAGAACGCCCCGTCACCGCATATCCGAGTGGATCCACAACAGCCGGTCCTGAACCGAGGAGAACGCCATGACCATCGACGAAGCGCCCCACACCCTGTGCGCAGCATTTCAACGCACCGCCGCCATCGACCCGGACGCCATCGCAATACGGACGGTCGGCAACTCACAGACGTTGACCTGGCGGCACTACTCGAGTCAGGTCCGCGAAGTGGCGGCCGGATTCGCCGCACTCGGAGTCCGCCGCGGCGACACCGTCGCCTTGATGATGGCCAATCGTGTGGACTTCTACCCCGTCGATGTCGGAGCGCTACATGTCGGGGCGACGTCGTTCTCGATCTACAACACGCTTCCCCCATCTGCCATCGCATTCGTTCTCGGCAACGCCGAAGCCAAGGTCGTGGTGTGCGAGGCCCAGTACGTGGAGCGAATCAGGGAATCGGGCGCACTGCTGGAGCAGATCGTCGTCATCGATGCGGAGGCAGGAATTGCCCCGGCCGGGACGCTCACCTTGGACCAGATGAAGGCTCTCGGCTCACCGGAGTTCGACTTCGACGCCGCGTGGCGCTCGGTGCGGCCTGACGATGTTGCAACCCTGATCTACACCTCGGGCACTACCGGCAACCCGAAAGGGGTGGAGTCGACTCATGCCGCATTGCTGTTCGAGGCGGGCGCGGTGTGCTGGATCCTCCCGATCGAGTTCGGAGACCGCATCACCTCCTTCATGCCGTCGGCACACATCGCCGATCGGATGACGGCTCTGTACTTCCAGATGGTGTTCGGAACGCAAGTCACCGTGGTCGCGGACGTACGGCAGATCGCTGCCGCACTTCCCGACTGCCGGCCGACCATCTGGGGCGCGGTACCGCGGGTCTGGGAGAAGCTGAAAATCGCGGTCGAACGGGCAGTGGCGAACGAGCCGGACGATGCACGACGGCACGCGTTGCAGTGGGGCCTCGACGTCGGCGCGCGCCGGATCGAGATGCTCCGCGCAGGGCTCCCCGTACCGAAAGAACTGGAACACGAGTTCGTCGACGCAGAATCGATGGTGTTGGCGCCGATGCGCGCCGAACTCGGATTCGACGAGCTCAGATGGGCCGTGTCAGGGGCGGCACCGATACCCGCCGACACGTTGGCGTTCTTCGCGGGGCTCGGGCTGCAGATCTCCGAGATCTGGGGGATGTCGGAACTGACCTGCATCGCCAGCGCGGCCCCGGCCGATCCCACCAAACTCGGAACCGTCGGCAAGATCGTGCCCGGCATGGAGATGCGGGTCGCGAACGACGGTGAGCTCTTCGTTCGTGGCCCCCTCGTCATGAAGGGTTACCGGGGAGAGCCCGCCAAGACTGGGGACGCCGTCGACGCCGACGGATGGCTGGCCACCGGTGACGTGGTGTCGATCGACCCGGACGGATACCTCACGGTCATCGACCGGAAGAAAGAACTGATCATCAACTCCTCGGGGAAGAATATGTCCCCCGCCACCATCGAGAACGCAATCAAGGCCAGCTCCTCGCTCATCGGCGGCGTGGCCACCATCGGAGATGCGCGGCCATACAACACGGCCCTGATCTCACTCGACCCCGAGGCCGCAGCTAATTTCGCTGCGACGAAGGGCATCCGGGTCGATGCCGCTTCTCTGGCAGCTGACCGCGACATGATCGCGACGATCGCCGCCGCGGTCGGGATGGCCAACACCGGCCTCTCTCGCGTGGAGCAGATCAAACGCTTCCTGATCCTCCCCACCTTCTGGGAGCCGGGCGGCGACGAACTCACCTTGACGATGAAGCTGCGCCGCAAGCCGATCGCCGAGAAGTACACATCCCAGATCGAGCTGCTCTACCGCGACCCCATCGCACTGGGTGTGTATGAGCCTGCCGCCGCCCGGACGGCAGAGGTCCCCGTGGGGAACTGAGACAGCTAACCCATCGTGACTGATTCGCAATAACTTTGGAGACGACCCTTGACTGCTCACACTGCCACCACGAAAAGCGCATCCCCATCGATGGACGACGAACTCGGCGCAGTTGCCGAACTCGCACGCAACTTCTTCGCCAAGGAGGTCACCCCCCACCAACGCCGGTTCGCCGAACAGGGCTTTCCGGACAAGGAGGTCTACGGCACCCTGGGCAGGCTGGGCTTGTCGGGTATGTCGATTCCCACGGAGTTCGGCGGAGGGGGAGGAACTTTCGCTCACGATGCCGTGCTGTTTCACGAACAGGTGATGGCAGGTGACCACTCGCTGCAACTCGGTGTGCACTCGGGAATCGTCCCGCACTACCTGAACGCGTACGGAAGCTACGAGCAGAAATCGCGATGGCTTCCCAAGCTCACAAGCGGTGAATGGGTCGGTGCCATCGCCATGACCGAACCGGGAACCGGCTCAGATCTGCAAAACATCACTACCAAGGCCGTGCGCGACGGGGGTGACTATGTCATCACCGGCGCCAAGACCTTCATCTCCAACGGTCGCAACTGTGACCTCGTCATCATCGCGGCCAAGACCGATGCCACGCTCGGGGCGAAGGGAGTGTCTCTCGTTGTCGCCGAGGTAAACGACGACACTCCCGGATTCTCGCGCGGACAGATCTTCGACAAGCTGGGCCAGAAGGGGCAGGACACCACTGAATTGTTCTTCGACCGTCTTCGCGTCCCCGTGGACAACCTCCTCGGAGAACGCGAGGGTGCCGGCTTCGTCCAGCTGATGCAGCAACTTCCACAGGAAAGATTGATCTGCGGCGTCGCCGCCGTCGCCGCGATCGAACGCGCAGTAGCCCTCACCATCGCGTACACCAAATCGCGGACAATGTTCGGGAATACACTTTTCGATCTCCAGAACACGCGCTTCGAACTTGCCGAATGTGCCTCCCTCGCAAGGGTGTCGCGCACCTTCATCGACGATTGCATCGACAAACACCTTCGCGGCGAACTCGACGTCACCACCGCCGCGATGGCGAAGTACTGGTTGACCGACCAACAGTGCGCCGTGATCGACCGCTGTCTACAACTATTCGGAGGGTACGGCTACATCCTCGAATACCCGATAGCCCAGATGTACGCCGACGCCCGCATCCAGCGCATCTACGCCGGATCCAACGAGGTCATGAAGGAATTGATCTCGAGAGCGCTATAGAAGGCAGACAGTTCAGCATCGGTGCCTCCGTCGGCATCCGGAATCCGGACACCCTCCCGAGGGTGCCCGGTGACGACGACTACCTTGTCGTCGAAGCGGGATTGCTCCAAGATCGACATTGACGAATTCCATTTGTAGCGGTTGCGGGTGGAAGCGCGTCCAATATCGAAAGCTCGCGTTCAGCTGGCCTTCGACAGGCAGCCGATACCGGTGACCACCGCCCCTCTGTGCGAGCGCCGGCACGAGAAATGGCCGGGACCGCCCGCGCGAGTGTCTCGGCACCGTGCAGAACGGTGCCAGGGAGTCCCGCGGCGTGCGCCACGCGGATGTCGACGTGGATGGGATTCCAAATCCTCGCACACTCGGTGTAGAAGACCGCGTTCGCCGCGTCGACTGTGACTTCGTGATGGGCGAGGTTGGTGCCGGATCGTCGGGTGACTTCACCAGCCGCGAACTGCAGCCGAGGAGTGGCGCGACCTCCATGTCTCGCGCGACATCCGCTCTCACCAAACCGCTCCCAGTCAAATAGGCGATGTTGAGCGGAGGGGAGGGAGGAGCACCCGGATCTCGGTCGCGTCCAAGGCTCCTCGGGCTCGCGAAACCGCCGCTCGGGGGTTATCCGCATATGCACGAGCATGTCCGAACCGTGAATCAGAAGTGCGCAGTGGCTCCAACCTGGCACCAGCAGCGCGGTACAGCTCCACTTCGCGCACACCCTCGCCGAGTCGAGCCGACTCGAGGCCGCTTATCGACTGGAGCGTGCAGTCCATCTCGCTTGACGCGAACCAGATTGCCTCGTACCGGGGTGGTCGCGTCGCCGCGTGGGCGAGCTCGGCGCGGAGCCCGTTGAGGAGGTTCCGTTCGCCGAGGGCCTGGCGGACGGTGTACTCGGTCAGGTTCACCGCAAGAGCGTCCTGGACCAGCTGGGGGATGCAATCGCCGGCGAGCCGGGTGTGTGTCTCGATGATCCGAGGCCCGCCCTCGGTCAGCACCAACTCGGTGTGGGTCGGGCCGAAGCCGATCTCCAAAGCCGACAGCACCGAGCGGACGTAGGCGCCGATCGCTGCCAGTTGGTCGGCGCTCACCTGGGCCGGCAGCACGTGGCCTACCTCGACGTGGGCAAACGGGTCGGAGTACTTCTGGGTGACGCAGACGATTTCGTGAACGCCTCCCTCGGAAAATGCCTCCACGCTGACTTGCGACCCGATGTGCAGCCGTTCGACCAGCACGCCTCCGCTGGTCCACTCGCCGGTGACGCCGGCTGCATCGAAGGCCGTCGCCAGATCGGCCTCGGTTTCGATCCGGCGGATTCCTATGCTCCCTGCACCGACGGCGGGCTTGGCGATGCACGGGAATCCGTGGATCCGTGCAAATTCGCGCAGCTCGGCGACGGACCGGACGATGGCGTGGGGTGTGTCGTCTATGCCGAGCGCGGACAGCCGCTCCCGCATGCTCGGCTTGTGGTGCACCCAGTGAATGGTTTGCCTGGTGTGCATAGGAAGGCCGAGTTCCTCTGCGATCACGGCTGCCCGATCCTGATCCCGTTCGGCGAACGACGCGATCTTGGTGAAGGGATCGAGGCGATGGACCGCTGACGCAATCGCCAGCCACTCCTGGTCGCTCGCCTCCGCCCGCAGACCCAATATGCGCTGATGCAAATGTTGCTCACGCAGTTTCGGCACGATGGCGAGCTGGCAGACGACCGACGTCCGCACATCGGTGCCCAGGGACCGCAACAACCCCGGCATGGTCATGCCTCCTCCGACGACAAGCACGTGATCTGACATCGTTCGCCTCATTTCGAAGCCGTTAGGTGAATGTCGTTGCCCCGAGAGGCAGTTGATATCGTCGTGAAGCCAACGGTGGCCGCGCCAAAGACGATGGCCAGAACAAGCCAACCGGTTGTGGGCAGCGCGAGTACCACACCGGTCATGAGCACCGGCCCGACGATCCGCTGGAGGCCGGAACCGCTGTTGAATGCGCTGAGGTACTCGCTACGGCGGCCATCCGGAGCCAATTCGAAAGATACCTGCCACGCCGCGATGCTATGGAGGTTCTCACCCAGAGTGAGTAACGCAACTGCCACCGCGCAGAGGGCAATTGCCGTTGATCCGGTGATTCGTTCGGCGGTGAGACAGCAGAGACAGGCGGCGACGAGGGCGCCGGCGGCGACGAACAATGTCGAGTTCGTCGCGGTCGTCAACCGCCGAATGCGGCCGAACCCCAGTTGCATCGCCACCGTGAGCCCGGTGTTCAACGCGAGCATCAGTGAGACCCACAGTGGCGAGGCCCCCAGTCGCAACACCATCCACAGTGGCAGCAGGACAAACAAGACGGAGTCGTGTAGAAGCAACAGACCGTTGAGCCCGGCCAGGCCGAGAAACGCCGGGTTGCGCAATGCCGGTCTCGAACTTCCGCAATTCTTCTCCTGCTGTTGGGCCGGTGGTGTTGCACTGCGACGAAGCGAGTACACGACCCACGCAAGTATGAGAAACGAGGTCCCGTTTATCGCGAGGAGGCCCGCCACCAGCGGCTGCGAGTGCGTCGTCAATGCGGCGCCCGCGACAAGGGTTCCGGCGCCGAGTGCGACGTTGCGCGCGGCCCTGATCGAGGACATCACCCGGATTCGGGCATCACCGGCGAACAACTGCGCTACCAGCGACTGTTGTAGTGGCGGCGTCGCCGCCTCCAATGCCATCAACGGAAGCGTCAACAACAGGAAGGTGACGTACTGGGTGGCCAGGGCATAGGCGACGAATCCGACTCCGCGCAACGCGAGGGCTGTGCAGTAAATCCTGATCAGCCCGAATCGGTCCGCCAGTCGTCCCACGAGGATGGGACTGAGGACACCGAAGATCGCGCCGGCCGACATTGCGGCGACGACCGAGTTGGCGGTGAAACCGACGATCGTGACGAAGTAGAGGATCGTGGCAGCCGCGCTGATTCCGGTGCCGAATGAGTCCACGGCAGCGCCTGCGACCAAGCGCTGCATGCTTCTCGGCTGTGAACGCGCCGGCGTTATCGGCTCACTTGCGACGTCAGGAACGCTCATGAGTTGCCCGTTGTGCCGTTGCGAAGCGCCGCACGATCGACCTTGGCCCGCCTGTCCAACGGGAGTCGCGTGACTACGAGGATCTTGTCCGGCAACTGGGCTGGGGCGAGCGTGTCGAGCAGCGCCATCCGAATAGCGCGAAGTGACAGCGCGTCCGAACCTGCGGATACACCGCAGTACAACACGATCCGGTCGCCCTGCTGCACCACCGCGGCTGCGGCGTCGACGGCCGGGACAGCGACCGCCGCTGCCTCGATGGCCGGCAACGAGACCTTGACGCCGCGGCGCTTGACGACGTGGTCCAGTCGGCCTTCCACAACGACGCTGCCATCGGGCGCGAGTGAGGCGAGATCTCCGGTGCGCAGTCGACGTCGGCCCGCCGCATCACGCTCGAATCGGGTCGACCCGGTGACGGGCGTGAGGTAACCCAGCGCGAGGTCCTCACTGACTATACAAAGCTCCTGGGCATCGTCGAGGTCATCGACCGGCACGAATTCGATTGCGGTACCCGGTATCGGTGTGCCGACCGGCACGATCGCGGTGTGCACCTCGGCGCCCACCGGCAGCACATGGCGAAGTTTGATCACGGTGGACTCGGTGGGCCCATACAGGTTGATGACGACGGGGTAAGGGGCGTGTGTTCGCCAACGTCTCAGCAGCGGTTGCGGAAAAGGTTCGCCGGACACCAGGATTCGCCGCAGACGCTCGGTCGCCGAGCGGACCGTTGTCGGGTCGGCTCGGTCCATCGCCGTAACCAACCGGGCCAGCATCGACGGAAGGAGGCACACCATTGTGGGCTGATGCTCGGCGAGCCACGTCAGCAATGTCGTCCCGCCTGCGAGCGCAGCAGGGGGTGTCACTGTGATCGTCGCACCGGCGACCAGAGCGCCGAGCGTTTCCTTGAACGAGAAATCGAACCACGGATCCGCAGTGTTGGACACCACATCGCTCGGGTCGAGAGCCAGCTCTGCCTGCTGCCACTGTAGGTAGCGAGCCAGCCCGCTACGCGAGCCGACGACGACTTTCGGTTCACCCGACGTGCCCGAGGTGGTCAGCAGGTATCCGCAGCCTTCGGGCGTGACCGGGAGGGTGGCCGGATCGATCGTGGAATCTGGAGTGACCGGTAGGAACGGGCGTTCGGCCAGAATGCATCCCACCATCTCGGTGAGAGACTCCACGCCCCGTGGTTTTCTGATCAGAACTGGGCCCGTGCCAGAGGTGAGTTTCCCGGCGAGTTCCCGAGATTTCGTGAGCAACTCACCATAGGTCAGCACGGCATCGCCTTGCACGACTGCTGGGTGCATTGGGTTGGTCCCGCACAATCCGGACTCGATCACCCGACGTAGTGGGACGTCGATCGAGCCGGTGGCGGCGTATGTGACCTTTGATCGCATCGCTCTACCCGGTGGGATGGTCGGTGACGAGGATGCGCACACCGGCAGAATCAGGGTCGCAATCAAACCGCAGCAACGTCCCTCCTCGTCGTATCAGCACGTCGCCTCCCTGCATCGGAAGGCGTGTGCAGGCACCGTTTCCGCGAGCCTGACGCAACAATGCAACCCGGGATCCGTCGCCATCGCGGTAAGCGAGCGTCACCTCGTCGGGCAGCAGGGCGTCCGCCGCGGAGGCACCGAGTTCGGCCAGGGCGTCTGCGATGACGCCGAGGTCCAATCCGGCGGCCAAGGTTGTGCGGTATTCGCCGAGGCGTCGATTCAGTTGGTCGAGATAGCTGGCGAACTCACGCGGAGTTGGGGCGAGATAGAGATCTCTGAGTTCGACCGGCAATCCCGTGGATACCGAGAGTTCCGAAACGATCGAGGCGGCGAGCAACGAGTTCCCGTCGAGGTCGAAGAAGAAATCGTCATCGGGTCGGACAGGAGCCCCGTCGAGTAGCCGACTCCATAATGCTGCGATTGAAACGGCTTCCATAAGTATTTCCCTTCCAGCGGAACGCCCAGGATGAATTGCTCGATGAGGCAATCGTTTCGGAGGGGTGATCACCCCCGATGGACAGGAACATCATGGGGGCCGGACACACTTGGAGTAAATCCACCCTTGGTGTGGAGTATCGGACCCCTTGCCCGGCTGTGGCTTCGCGTCGCACACCTCGCACGTCAGTCGCGTTCGGGAAGTGCGCTCGGTACCCCGGTGCACGCGTCGATCGGCCGCGGTGGGGCATGAAGCTTCCGCGCTCGAACGGGACGCCTGTGGATGGGTCACTTTGCACCCAAGGGTGTCTATCGGTGACGGGGAGAGCCACCCATGATTCATCCCAGGCCGCCGAGGAGTCGGTCTCGAGATGAGGACGAACGACCTGCCACAATCGAACTCGCCGACGGTGTTTCCGTCGAAGCCGGGCTCGAGCTGTTGGTCGGTCGATCTTTGTCGGCAATATTTCCAGCAGGCGCGTCGAATGGATCGGGGCAAGCTACATGAAGAACCCAATGCGAACCTTCCGCGGCGTGCAGCTGGCCGACCTTCCGCAGCTTGAACAGTTCACGGAGCAAGAACGGCACGAAATGCGCGTCGTCGCAAACCTATTGCCGTTCAGAGTCAACAACTATGTTCTCGATGAGTTGATCGATTGGTCGTCGGCTCCCGACGACCCAATCTTTCGGATGACCTTTCCGGCCCGCGAGATGGTGCCACCACGTATATACGACCTGGTGTCGGACGCGCTCTCGAACGGCGTCGACCGCAAGCAGCTGCACGCAATCGCCCAGAAGTGCCGCCAAGACCTCAACCCGCATCCCTCCGGTCAGCGTGAGCACAATGTGCCACTGCTCGACGGCGAGCCGGTTGCTGGGCTCCAGCACAAGTACCGACACACGCTTCTGGTATTTCCATCCCAGGGTCAGACGTGTCACTCATACTGCTCGTACTGCTTTCGTTGGGCGCAATTCGTCGGTGATGCGGACCTGAAGTTCGCCGCACCCGGTCCAGGTCGGAGTATCGATTACCTCCGTGGCCACCGGGAGGTCACGGACGTGCTGCTCACCGGCGGCGATCCACTGATCATGTCCACTCCGGTCCTGACCCGGTGGGTCACGCCGCTTCTCGCGCCCGATCTGGAGCACGTGACGAACATCCGCATCGGCACCAAGGCGGTGGTGCAGTGGCCGTACCGCGTCACGTCCGGGCCTGACGCCGACGAGCTGCTGCGGCTGATCGAGGCGTGCGCTGCCGCGGGAAAGAGCGTCGCGATCATGCTGCACGTCTCGCACCCCCGCGAGCTCGAGAACGAGGCGGCAGCGGCCGCCGTGGCGAGGTTGCGTTCCGCGGGGGCCGCAGTCCGAGCGCAGGCGCCGATTATTCGCCACGTGAACGACTCACCTCAGGCGTGGGCAACCATGTGGCGGCACATGGTGCGGCTCGGTATCCAGCCCTACTACACCTTCGTCGAGCGCGACACCGGTGCGAGCTCGTTCTTCGAGGTTCCGCTGGCCCGTGCGCTGACCATTTACCAGCAGGCGCAGCGTGCGGTATCCGGGCTGGCGCGCACTGCTCGCGGCCCCGTCATGTCGGCGACCCCCGGCAAAATTGCTATCGATGGCGAAACGGTCGTGAACGGCGAACGGTTGTTCGTGCTGCGCCTGCTGCAGGCCCGTGACGACGCTCTTGCCGGCACGCTGTTCTTCGCCAGGCACAGCGAGAGCGCAGTCTGGATCGACCATTTGACCCCTGCTCTGTCCACGTCATGGCCGTGGGAATCATCTCGCGATCGCATCCAATTCGAACCCATTGAAGGAGTTAGCCGATGACCACAGACTCGGTCACCCAAGGCGTCGCCCACAGTGCCAACGGAAAACTGCCGGAACTGGACTTCGAGAACAGGCCCTCGGGCGCGAAACTCGGAATCGTCGATCTGCCGAACGTCGAGGTTTCCGTGGCGCCATTCACGCTGGCACACATCCGTGTGCCCGCGGGCGTCACCACCGCCGAGGATCACCATGAGGTGCGCGAGATCTGGTTCGTCCAGTCCGGATCGGGGGTTCTGACCCTGGACGGCCTCCAGTCGAGGGTGCGGGCCGGTGACACGCTGTACTACGAGAGCTATCGACGCCACCAACTGCACAACGACGGCGACACTCCGGTCGAGATCGTGTCGATCTGGTGGCGTCCGTGAACGCCAGGCCGAGCTTGAGCGTGATGTTCTTCTCCGGTTCGGTGCCGGCGGACCGCACAGACCGCTACCGCCTGGTTCACGACGCGGCGGCGGCCGCCGACCGTCTCGGCTACGAGGCGATCTGGTTGCCCGAACGTCATTTCGACATCTTCGGTGGGCTGTTCCCGAATCCGTCCGTTCTGGCCGCCGCACTTGCTGGCACAACGAAGCGGTGTCACCTGCGCGCCGGGAGCGTCGTTGCGCCGTTGCATGATCCGATAAGGATCGCCGAGGAATGGTCGGTGGTGGACAATCTGTCCGGTGGTGGCCGCATCGGGCTGTCGATCGGTTCCGGATGGAATACGAACGACTTCGTGTTGGCGCCCGACCGGTACGAGACCCGGGTGGCCGATTCGCGGGACTCGGTAGCAGAGCTTCGCGCGCTGTGGGCCGGAAGGCGGGTCACACGACGCAACGGCTCGGGCCGAACGGTCGAGGTGGCTATCCAACCGGCACCTCTTTCCGGCGAGTTGCCCCTGTGGATGACCGCGTCCGGAAATCCCGACACATTCACTGCGGCAGGACGATTGGGAACCAATCTACTGACGCACCTTTTGGGCCAGGACCTGGGCGAGCTGGCGGGCAAGATCAAACTCTACCGTGACGCGCGAGCGACCGCGGGCCACGACCCCGACTCCGGCCGGGTCACCCTGATGCTGCATACGCTGGCAACGGCCGACGACGCGCAGGCGTGGACGGCAGCTCGCGCACCGTTGCGGTCGTACTTGCGATCGGCGTTGGAGCTGGAGCTGCGGGCGTCGGCTGGTGGTGGCCGGGTGAGCGGCGGCAGACGAATTGCGGTGCCCGCGTTGTCCGATGCGGTTGTGGAGGAATTGCTCGACGAACGCACGCGCCGCTTCTTCGACGACGCCAGCTTGCTCGGCGCCGTGCCCAAGTGCCTGGCAATGCTCGAGGCGGTCGCCGCCGCCGGAGTGGACGAGGTCGCCTGCCTGATCGACTTCGGTCCTTCGAGGCAGCTCGTACTGGACAGCCTGAATCGTCTCGCACCGCTTGCCCGTCCCGACGTCGAGGGAGCAGTCAATGTTGGAACACCTTGATCTGGTTGGTATCGGTGCAGGTCCGTCCAATCTCAGCGTCGCAGCACTTTCCAAGCCGATCGGTCGGCTGCGGTGCAAGTTCTTGGACCGGCAACCGACACAACGTTGGTACCCCGGGCTGATGCTGTCCGCCGCGGTGCTGCAGGTTTCGCACCTGAAAGACCTCGTAACCTTGGTCGATCCGACGAGCCGCTACACCTTCCTGAACTTCCTCGCGCGCACGGGTCGGCTCCACCGCTTCGCCAGTTTGCATACCCCGCTGATCGCTCGCCGAGAGTACGAGAGCTATCTGCGCTGGGTCAGCGACCAATTGGATGAGGTGCAGTTCGGGTGTGCGGTCGAGGAAGTGACATTCGACGGGCAGGCTTTCAGGGTGGAATCCACCCGAGGCGCGTATGCGGCACAACACCTGTCGATCGGGGTCGGCCCGCGGCCGTACGTGCCGGAGGTCGCCACAGGCAAGCTCGGTGAGGATGTGTTCCACTCATCTGACTTCGGCTACCACACCGATTCGCTCGCTGGCCGCGATGTCGTGGTAGTCGGTGGTGGGCAGAGCGGTGCCGAGGTGGTGGACCACCTTCTGCAGCTCTCTGGCCGGGATGCAGTCGGCTCGCTCACCTGGGCGAGCAGGCGGATCGGGTTCCAGCCGCTCGACGAGTCGCCGTTCACCAACGAGTGGTTCCACCCGGACTATGTTCGGTATTTCCACGGCCTATCGCAGAGCCGGCGTAGCCAGTTGCTCGACGCCCAGCAGCTCGCCAGCGACGGCATTTCGAAGGGGCTGCTGGAATCGATCTACCGCAGGCTGTATCACAACGATTTCGTCGATTCGGACCGCATTCGGACCACCCTGCTGCCTGGCCGTGAAGTGACCGGACTCTGCCGTGGGCCGGGTGGCAGGGGCTGGCGGATGAGCCTGACGCACATCGATACCGGCGAAATCGATTCGGTCGGTGCCGACATCGTGGTCCTCGCCACCGGGTACCACTTCCCCCTTCCCGAGTTCCTCCATCCCCTCGGGGGTCGTATCGCGCGTACCACCTGCGGCCTGCCACAGCTTGCAGCCGACTACTCGGTTTCATGGGCAGGCCCAGCCGGAAACAAGATGTTCTTCCTCAACGCAGGAAAGCTCAGTCACGGTATCGCGGATCCCAATCTCAGCCTCGCCTCGTGGCGTGCGGCCACTGTCTTGAACACGATCACCGAGATCCCGTTATATCCCGACCTGCGTAGCTCGACGTGTTCGTGGGACGTCGCGGATCGGCCTACCGCCCATCCGCCGGTGGATGCCGGCGTCGACCTGCTCACGGAAAGTAGCCGACAATGACCCAGCACCTCATCGTGCCGAGCAATCCCACGCCGAACGGTGACCTGCACATCGGGCACATCGCTGGGCCGTACATCGGTGCGGACGCACTACGGCGTGCTGCCATCGCGCGAGGTGAAGACGCCGCTGTCCTGCTCGGCACCGCCTGGCAGCAAACGCACGTGCTGTTGGCCGCCCGCCGGCAGGGCCGTGACGTCCTTGCCGTCGCGAGCGAGTTCGCCGCCCAAATCGAGGAGTCTTTCGCCGCAGCCGATATCGGGTACGACGTGATGCTTCGACATGAGGACATGCCGTCGATCGAGCAGATGACCCGGCGAGCATGGTCGACGCTGCGTGAGCTCGGCATGATCGTAGTGCGGGATTCCGTCGCACATTACTGCTCGCCATGCCGAGCGTGGCGCTTCCAGGGACTCGTTGCCGGTCGCTGCCCGCGTTGCGGGTCGCCTGACGCGTACGGCATCGACTGTGAACAGTGCGGTCTGTACCACGACGACGCCGAACTGCTCGACGCCGTGTGCACCGTGTGCGACGAGCCGACAGAACTTCGGCCCCTCCGCCGTGCGTTCCTCGAGCTGGAACCACAGCGTGCCTGGTTCGAGCAATACCTGGGCAGCATCACACTCGGCGACCCGGTCCGCGAATACGCGGAGTCCGTGCTGTCGGAGGCGCTGCCGTCCGTTGCCGTCACGGTCCTCGGCGGACCGGGCATCCCGGCATTGGACGAGGAGTTGCCAGGTCAGACCATCTACCCGGCATTCGAGTTGGCACCCCGCTATGTCGTCATGACTGCGCGACACCGCGCTGATAGTGCCTACGAACCCGCACGCACCAGGACCAGCATGGTGTTCGGAGTCGACAACGCGTTCGAGCGAGTATTCCTTTTCCCCGCAGTGCTGCGCGGGCTGACCGAAACGCACGCTCCCTTTCCGGACGTCATGCACTTGACCTACTTCTACATGCTCGACGGGGCCAAATTCTCCACGTCCCGCCGCCACATCGTCGGCGTCGCAGAATTTGTCGGAGTGGCGGGCGCCGATGCGGCCCGCCTGTACCTCGCTGCGAACCGGCCCGAGCGTTCGCCGACCAACTTCACCCGATCGGCATTCGAGGAGTCGGCAGAGGTCTCCGCGGTACGTCGGCTGCGAGCGTGGGCGGATACCGGCGAGGTTCCACCCCGTGACGAGGACTCTTCCAGAGATCCCTGCAGCGAGCTCGAGCATGCCGCCTCCGACATGGCCGATGCGCTGCGGCCCGAGCGCTTGTCCTGCCAGAACGCGGCGCGGGCGGTGCTCACCCTGACCGGGTTGGCCGGAGCATCCCACGGTGACAGGTTTCGGGACGCGGTCCTGTACGTGCTGGTCAATGGGGCAGTGCTTGTCCCGGACACCGCGGCCCGGTTGGCCAGCGCCTTCGCGGTGCCGCGAAGGCGCTTCGATGGTGCCGCACAGCGCACGAGTGGAGGCCGAGGATGAGCGATCCCGTCAGGTTCGCGCTGATCGGCTGTGGTCCGATGGGCGCCGCCACTGCCCGCGAGTTGGTGCTTTCCTGGCCCCGCCATGCGGCGCCGCTGCAGCTGACTCTGGTCGACCGCGACGCGAGACGGCTGCATGCGCTCGCAGCGGGCCTACCGGCATCCGCCGACGTTGCGGTAGAAGCGCACCACGGCGACGCGGCACACCATCGCACCCGGCAACTACTCGCGGAGCAAACGGTATTGGCCACTGCCCTGTCGTGGGTCGATGCCGCACCGGCGCTCGATCTCACGCTGGAGCACGGCCTCCGGCTGGTCGGTATCGGTCGCCCACCAGCAGATCCCCGAACAGAACTGGATGGACGCGCTTCGGCATCCGGTGCTTCGATCGTTGTCGGCGCCGGTCTCGAGCCCGGTTTGACCGAAATCCTCGCGCGGCGATTGGCACAAGACCTCGATGTGGGCGGAACCGTTCACTCATACTGTGGCGGGGTCCCACGGTCACCGCGACCGCCGTTGCATCACGTCTCCTGGTATGGCACGCGAATGACGATCGACGCACGACCGACCTACCAGTTTCGCGGCGGCGTGCTTCGCCAGGTCGAGCGATTCAGTGGGGTCGAATTGGTCGACGTCCCCGGCCTCGGCTCGCTGGAAGCTTTCCACGATGGTCTGTCGCCGTACGTCGGCGCCGATGCCGTGCTCGGCTCGCTGGCCGATTACACGGCCAAAACGCTGCGGTGGCGGGGCTATGCGGATCGTGTCCGGTTACTCGCAGAGATTGGCCTGCTAGGGGAGCTGCCGGTCCAGACCATCGACGGCCCGGTCCGCCCCCGCGCCCTGCTCGACGCCATACTCGCTCCGCACATTTCCGCTCGGTACGGGGACACCGACGTCACCGTGTTGGCCGTCCAGTCGAGCGGTAGTTCGGGTGGAACGCCCACGAACAGGTCGACCGTGATTGTCGCCGAGACCGACCCCGTCACCGGTGTCACCGGTATGGGACGACTGACCGGGGCGGTGCACGCGGCTGCGATTCGGGCAGCATGCGGCCGGGGAGCCGGTGTTCACTACGCCCACGAAGTCCTGGTCGACGGGAAGGTGGATGCACTTCTCGAGCGATTCCTCGCGACGGGGATATCGGTGACAGAACACTCAGACGCGTGGCTGACCCGATCGCAGGCGGGACACGGCGTCACGGAGTACAGCGATGAGTGAATCCGTCGGATCGCTTGCCGCGAAGTGGCCGCCCGGCAGCATGAGATGGGTATGAGAGGCCGAGGTGGCCGCCGACCACCGACGGACTTCGGCGGCGTCGACCACCACATCGTCGATGTAGCTCAGTGCTGTGACCGGCACAGACACACGAACACCATCCCACGAATAGCTTGCGCTGAGCTCGAAATCGGCGCGCAGCAACGGAATCAGCATGTCCTGAACCGATTGGTCGAGCGCATGCGCGCCCCACGACTGGACCGTGGCCAGCAATTCGGCATCGGTCTGGTGGGCGAGTTCTCCTGCAATTCCAGCGCACTGCGGAGCCTGCCGCGCGGACACCACCAACTCGACGTCGGCCGCGTCGTCGGCGAGCAGTCGGGCGGCCTCGAACGCCACCGTCGCCCCGATGCTGTGACCGAAAAGGACAACCTGGGGTTGTTCGAGGGTGAGAACCCTGCCTGCCACGTCCGCCGCGGCCGCGGTGAGCGACGTCGCAAGCGGTTCGTTCATGCGCTCCTCATGACCAGGCCGCGACAACGGCACCACGCGAGCCCCGTCCACAGTGCGCGGCCACCGGCGAAAGAACGACCGGCCGGCACCGGACGGCGGCACGCACACCACCACTGCCATGCACACTCCGAACAACGACAAGGGGACTAGCAATATGGTACGTCGAACAATCGTCTTCATGGGCACTCGGCGAGTCCCTCTGGAAGTGCAGGCAGCATTGCTCTCCGCACACGCTGCCGGGTATCGAGTTGCCCTGGTCACGGGGTCGGTTCCGCCGATATCTGAGAACCTGGTCGACGATGTCGAAATCGTCGACATCTTCGACCGCCCAGCAGCCCTGCAGGCAGCCATGGCACTCGCGACCCGCAGCGGGGCAGAGGGCGTCGTGTCCTGGACGGACATCGGTGTCGAGTTGGCCGCCGCGTTGGCAGAGCGATGCGGCTGGCCGGGGCCTGGCACCGAGGCAGCGCACCGGGCTCGCAACAAACACTCGATGAGGGCCGCGATGGCCGATCAGCCGCAGTTCATTCCACGGTTTCGACATGTTCGTTCCCTGTCGGACCTGCAGTCGGCCTACGAGGAGATCGGCACACCTGCGGTGCTCAAGCCCGCGGGTGGCAGTGGCAGCAGGTCCATACTGCAGGTCGAGGACGGCGCCGATCTCGCTGCGTTGTACGCGCACGCGTCCCGGCTGACCGCCACGGGCATTTCTCGGTTGTTTGCCGACTACGACGGCGAATTCGTATACGAGGAGCGTTTGGGGGGCACCGAGCACAGTGTCGAGGGCCTGGTCAGTGACGGGAAAGTGCACATCGCGGGGATCACGGACAAATGGGTGACCGAGCCGTACTACGTCGAGTACGAACAGGTGCACCCCACCGCTCTGCCGGCAGCCGCGCAGCGTAGCGTGTACGACCTCACCGAAGCCGTGGTCAAGGCGATCGGCCTGAACTGGTGTGCGTTCCATCTCGAATGTCGCGTCCTTCCCGACGGGAGTGCCAAGCTGCTCGAGATCGCCGCCCGGCCGGCCGGTGGTTACATCACCTCCCACCTGATTCCGTTCGCCACCGGAATTCCCTTCCACGAAAACCTCGTTCGAGTGGCAACCGGGCAGCAGCCCGACATGATTCCGACGCGGAATCGGTACGCGGGCAGCCGCGGCGTACTCAGCCCGGCACGGGGCCGATTCGCGGGCTTCGACGGTCTGGCCGAGGTTCTCGACATCTTTGGAATCGAGCACTTCGTCTTCGAGCGTGAAATCGGTGGGAACATCATGCTCCCGCCCGGTGACACATTGAGCGCCGTGCTCGGTTACGCGATCGCCCGATCGGTCAGCTACGACGATGTCCGCGCCGTTCTGCGGCGCGCGGTGGCGCTGTCCCGGCCGCGAGTGGAGACCTAGATGCGCGCCAACGGATTACCACGGGTCGAGCGGATCGAACTCGGTGCCGGCTTGACCGGGCGGGTAGTCGCCACCATCGACCTACTCGTGCAGGAGGGTTTGGCAGCGTTGAACGGGGAGGCGGCGTGGACCTCGACCGAATGGTGGCGCTTTGTGGAGGCCGATCCCGACCACGAATCGCTGTACCTGGTCATCGACGGCGCGGACAGCCGACCGGTCGCCGTAGCACCGGCGTTGATCATTCGGGACACCCGAGGCCTGCTGTTCTACAACGGTCCGCGGATCATCGGTGATCTGTCCGCGATCGGCTCGGTCTCCCATCTCGCGCCGGACGAACAGGCAGCGCTGCCCTCGTTGACTGCGGGGGTCGAGGCGGCGCGGCCGGCGCTTTACCCGTCGCTGACGGTTGGCACATTCGGATCGAACCTCGGACTGCGGGCCTTTGCACACGGTCGCACGACGCTCCCCGTTTCAACTGTCGTCCCGGCGCTGGCCAGACTGGCAGAGGTGGTCGCCGATCTCCTAGGCTGCCGAAGCCATGCACTGCTGTACCTCGATCCGGAGGAGGACGCCGTTCTGGAGTCGGACGCCGTCGCCGCCGGACTCTGTCGTTCGGTGTTCGGCGGTGAAGGCGTCCTCGACGTGCCAGACGGCGACTTCGACGACTACCTTTCGATATTGCCCAGTTCGCGGCGGAGGACCATCCGACGCGAAATCCGAGCATACGCCGAGTTCGGTGCTCGAACCGAAGTTGACTACGGCCCAGGGGCGCTCAGCGACGACCATGTCCGATTGCGGTCGGCATTGCGGGAAAAATATGGTCACACGGCCGGACAAACATGGGCGCGTAGGGAGTTCGACACCCTCCGCGAGACTGTAGGCGAGCGGCTCGTCGTGTTCAGCGCACGCGGGACCGAACAGATCCTCGGATACTTGATGGCCTTCCGGTTCGGCGATGTGCTGTATACGCGTGCTGCCGGCTTCGATTACGAGGCATCTTCAGGTGCATACTGTTACTTCAACGTCGTCTACTACGACGTCATCAAATGGGCCCAGCGCAACGGCGTGCGTCGAATCCACTACGGACTCGGAACCACGGCTGCGAAGGTCTGGCGAGGATGTACGCTGCGGCCGCGCTGGGCTTACTTCGGCCTCGGGCCCGGCGCTACGCCAGACACGGGCGAAATGATCGCAATCCAGAACGCAACAGCATCACGGTTGCTTGCCGGTCTCGGGGCCGAGTTGGAGTACGGGAGCAGGGCAGGGGCGAAGGCGGAATGAGACTCTCCCCGCCGATGCCGCAAGTTCCGCGACGATGTCGTCAACCGTGTGCCTTTCCGCGGAAGCCACCAGGCGTGGATCAGCAGCACGATCGCGGCCGGCACGCCGAGCAGCACGAAGAACCGGAATCGCCCGGCCGTGCCGGAAAGGAGGACCGACAGCCCGCAAATCACCGCGATCTCAAACCAGTAGTTGCCCTTCCCATGCTTCTGCCGATGCCGCGCTGTCCGCCGATCGCCACTTCGGCGATCCCCTCGACCATTTAGAGTGTGTGCGGCACCGCGGCAGCCGTTGCCGCCTGCAGGAAGGCCGCCGGTACCGCCGCCCATTCCGGCCGCCAGTGCCCCTCGCGCTGATCGGCGTGTAATGCCGCCAACAGCGTGGCGAGGCGCGGACCTCCGTCTGGCAGGAAACGCGGGAGCCGCAGCGCGGCGCAGCGCGCGGCGATCTCGGCGAGCAGCGCCTTCGCGTCGTCGACGTGCTCCGCCGCGGCCAGACACCCCACCGACAATCGCTGGGCCAGCAGCAGTGAATACCTCCGTTCGGTGCCAGCGTGGCGATCCACCCATTCCTGGGCCCAGAGGCAGGCGAGCTCGGGATCGCGCCCGTGCAGCAGCCGGATCCCGGTGTCCTCCTCGATCTGCGCGATGATCGCATCGATGCCGGCGACCGGCCGTCGGCGCTGCGCATACTGCACCGGCGGCGGCCCCGTCAGATCCGCCTCGAGGTCGAGCCCTAACCGAATTCGCTCGTTTTCGACCGTAGCCCGCAGCCGTGACAGCGACATGGCCTCGGCAACCCGCATGCCCTCGTTGAGCCGGATCGACGCCTCGGCCGGGTCGCCTCGCAGCACCTTGATGCGGGCGCCGAGCGCATAGCGCGCGAGTTTGAAATCGACCGGCCCGGGCCCGCCGCCGAGCGTGTAGCCCTCGTCGAGAAGCCGCTCGGCCTCGTCGAGTTCGCCTCGTTGGTAGGATAATTCGCCGAGTACTGACCCGGTCAGCCGGGCCGCGAGCGAGTGCCGACCGGCGGTCCGACGCGCCGTGCGGACCGCCTTGCGCACTCGATCCTCGGCCGCGTCGAGTTCGAGCTGTTCCATCTCGGCGAGACCCAACCAGCACTGCCCGTGGACGAGGATGTACGGCCCGGTGTTGCGCTCATGGTAAGGCAACGCCCACTCCTGAAGGCGGTGGGCCTCGGCGAAGTCGCCGCGGGTGCTCGCGGTGAAGGTCGCAATGTTCGCGGCGGTCGAAACCACCCACGGCGGCAATGCATCAGGTCGCGCCAGGGCGGGCGTGACCAACTCGTCGATCAGGTCGGTGTGATCCGCGCGCGACTCGACCACCGCCTCCACCACGGCGGCATCGACCCGAAGTTCGGCGATCTCCGATTCTCCGAGCTCGCTGCGTTCGAGCGCTGCGTCCAGCAGGGTGAGGGCCTGCCGCGCGGCGTCGGTGTGGTGCAGCAGAATGTTTGCCCAGGCGAGGGACAACTGCAACCGCGGTCGCCCCACAACCAACCTCGGCGGCAGTTTCCCGACCAGCCCGATCAGGGTAGTGACCTGCGAGTGGTCGATCAGGTAGATGCCGCCGTCCTCGACCAGTTCGACGGCGCGCCGTTGATCGTCGGCGGCCAGTGCGTGATCTACCGCGTCGCTGAGCATGTGATGCGCGGCGAACCATTCGCACGCAGTGCGGTGTAGCTCCGGAATCTCCTCCGGTCGATCGCGCTGCAGCCGTTGCCGGAGGAAGTCTGCGAACAGCGGTTGGTAGGCGAACCACTGGCCCTCGTCGTCGACGCGGCGCAGAAACAGATCACGCTCCTCGACCTCGGCCAGCATCTCCTGACCGCGCGATACGCCGGAAAGTGCGGAGGCCAGCTCGCCGCAGATCCGCTGGGTGACTGACGTCGCCAGCAGGAAGTCGAGCATTGCGGAATCGAGGGAGGCGAGCACATTCTCGGTCAGGAATTCACCGATGGCATGGTGTCGGCCGGACAGATGCGCGATCAACAGGGTGGGATCGTCGCAGTCACGCAGCGACAGCGACGCCAGCTGCAGCGCCGCTGCCCACCCGCCGGTCGATTCGGTGAGCTCGTCCACGTCGCTGCGATCAAGGTCCAGCCCCGCCAGGTCGACGAGGAAGCGTCTGGACTCGCCTCGGTCGAATCGCAATGCGGTGGAGTCGATCTCGACCAGCTCGTCGTGCACCCGCATCCGGCTCAGAGGAAGACCGGACTGGGTTCGGCTGGCGACCACGATGTGCACATGGTGGCAGCCATTTTCGAGTAGGAACGCCAACGCCGATCGGGTGTCGGCGCTGCTGACCTTGTTCCAGTCGTCGATGACCACGGCGACCTGCTCGCCTCGCTCGTGGATCTCGTTGATCAGCGACGTGAGCACGTAGCGCTCCGCATCGTCGCCGTGCTCCTCCAGTGCCGCACCGAGCTCACGGGCCAGATCGGGACGCACCACCCGGATCGCCTCGATCAGGTGCGCCAGAAACCACACGACGGTGTTGTCGTCGTGATCGACGGTGAGCCACGCGACCGCAACGCCCTCGGCGGCGAGGGCGTCCGCCCACTGGGCGGCCAGCGCACTCTTGCCGAATCCGGTCGGCGCGTGGATCACGACGAGCCGCCGCCGCTGCCCGGCTCGCAACTGGTCCAGCAGGCGTAGGCGCGGTACCAGCTGCCCGGACCGCTCAGGTGGACTGAATCTGGTCGCTGCGGCGGGCGGAGTGATCGCCGCCGTGGACGACCGCCACGCGGCGGTCCGTACATAGGTTGGGGTGAGGCGTGGTCGCGGCACACCCTGCTGGGGTCCGCTGTGCTGTGCGGTTCCCGGTACCGGCGGCATCGTCCCTGCCGAGATCGGGACCGGCATCTCGTCGACCGCCAACCCGTGGTCGCCCTGCAGGTCGCGGAGCAGTTCGCCCAGGTCGGCCGCGGTCGGCGGCCGGTTGGCCGGATCCCGAGACATTGCGTGCTCGAGCACCTCGCACACATCCGCCGGGATGCCCTCGGCACGAAGATCGGGGATGGGATGCCGCGCGATTCGCAGGAACTGTGCGACCACCTCCTCCCCGCTGTGACGCTCGAAGACTGCGTGACCGGTGATGGCACAGAACAGGGTGGCGCCGAGGCCGTAGACGTCCGCGGCTGGGTTCGGCGCGTCACCCTGCAGCACCTCCGGCGCGGTGAAGGCCGGCGAGCCGGTCACTGCGCCGGTGGTCGTTTCGAATCCGCCGGCGATGCGTGCAATGCCGAAGTCGGTCAGCTGCGGTTCGCCGTAGTCGGTGAGCAGAATGTTTCCTGGCTTCACGTCGCGGTGCAGCATGCCGTGACGGTGCGCGGTCTCGAGCGCGCCGGCGACCATGACGCCGACGTGCGTCGCGGACTCCCAGTCGACAGGGCCGGACTGGTGGATGTGCGCGTCGAGCGATCCACGGGGGTGGTATTGCATCACCAGGTATGGTCGGCCGGAGTCGGTGGCGCCGACGTCGAAGATGCTGACGATGTGCGGGTGTCCGGACAGCTTGCCCATCGCGCGTTGCTCCCGCAGGAACCGTTCGAGGTTGTCCGTCTCCAGGTCCGCGGTGAGCACCTTGATCGCGACCATCCGATCGAGGGAAGGCTGTCGGCAGCGGTAGACGACGCCGAAGCCGCCATGCCCGATTTCGTGCATTGCTTCGAATCCGGCGTCGGCGAGCTCCGCTGCTATCCGCGTTGTCAGGTCACGTTGCGTGGCCAGTGGATCAACGGCCATGGTTGGCCCCTGCATCGCCCCTCGGTGCCCGTCATCGGGCAGGTCGTGGGTGTTCCCGAACCAACCTCGAGCATAGCCCGATCGGCGGTCCTGGTTCGCTGGGCGCGCGAAGCTCGGTGTCCTTGCCGCCGGGTGAGGTTCGACATGGAGAAGAGTCCACGAAGATCATCGAACAGTTCGGTAGTGAAACCAGCCGGCTCGGCGACGTCGTCCGGTCCAAGACCGGGGCTTTCCGGTCGGGATCTGACGACGGTCCCGAGGCGGGGAACCCGGCAACAACACTCACCCGTGCGCTGATTGCCGTCGATGGCCGTGTCCGTTGGCAGCCCGGGGGACCGGCGCGAGGGGAGGGGGCGACGTCGAGCTGCAGCATTGGTCGCCGGGGTGCTCCTTGTGGTGCTGTTCATCAGCGCACTCGGTGGAGGGAACCTCGGTTTCTGTCAAGAGCTCGGGCGTTCGAACACATCGACTTGGTGCGGGTTGGCGAGGGAAGCGCCGGCACGCACCTTTTGTCCGGGTAACTGCGCAACTTTCGGCATGAAATCACGCGGCATCTGGGACGATGACGTCGTCCGGCCGTCCCGCTGGGCGATCGGCGGATTCTGGCGGTCATCGCAACAGCAGTCGTTCCATTTCTTCGATGGGTGTGCGAAATTCTAGCCGTTTCCGGGGGCGCTCATTGAGTTGCCGTGAGACCCACTCCAGGTCTGCTTTCGAGTGCACACTCAGGTCCGAACCTTTGGGGAAGTTCTGACGGAGAATGCCGTTCGAATTCTCGTTGGTCCCGCGCTGCCAGGGTGCGTGTGGATCACAGAAGTAGATGTCGATGCCGGTGGCCGCGCTGACGCTCTTCCAGTCCCGCATCTCCGAACCCTGGTCCCACGTCAGGGTCCGGCGCAGGATCGCGGGCAGCGTCTCGAGCTGTTCGGTCAACGCGGGCGCGGTCTCCTCGGGCTTGTATCCGTCGGGCAGATGAACGAGCATGACGGTGCCGGTCGAACGTTCGACGAGCGTGCCGATCGCGCTCAGATTCCGTTTGCCGACAATGAGGTCACCCTCCCAATGCCCCGCTACTGCACGGTCTTTCACGTCTTTGGGGCGGTCGGCGATGTTGGCCATGTCGGGGATCCGATTCTTGCGCTGGCCGGCCTTGCGGCTGGGTCGGCGCAGCCCACGTCCGGTCCGCAGCGATCGGGTGAGGGTGTGTTCGAGTCCGCCGCGGGAGGGTTGGTAGAGCGATTGGTAGATGGTCTCGGTGCTCACCCGCATCCGTGGATCGTCGGGGAAATCGAGCCGGAGGCGGCCCGCGATCTGCTCGGGTGAATGGCGCTCCGGTCAGGGATTTCTCCACCGTCTCGCGCAGCGACGGATTGGTGGCGAGCTTGGACGGCTTGGGCCGGGACGCCCGGTGGTAGGCCGCTGCGTGCGCCGATCTGGCTCGGTACCGCCCGGACGGCTCACGGTTCCGGGCGATCTCGCGTGAGATCGTCGACGGACTCCGGTTCAGGGCTTTCGCGATGTCACGAAGCGTGTGACCTGCGGCGATGCCGATGGCGATCTCTTCCCGTTCCGCGAACGTCAAACAACGGCCCTTGAGGTTGCGGCCACGCCGGGGACGCACCCCACCGCATGCCGCAAGCCACCGAGCGCCCTGTTTGCGATATGAGCCGGCCGCCTCGGCCGCGTCCGTGATGAACTCACCCGCAGCCATCCCCGCCCAGAACGTTTGAAAGATCTCCGGAACCATCCGATGAGAATATTTCGCCATGTGCAACACCCTTTGATCAGTGGTGTTGCGATCACCGCACGAACCCAAGGAACCTACACCGGGACGAGATCGGCGCCCAGCGCACACCCGGGAGGGTCGGCGCTCGTCCCGAAAGCGGATCCTCTACATACACGGTCTGTGATCCGGGACGGGTATCACGATCGCCTCGAAACACAGCGCCACGAGATCCTCGGATCGGCCCGAAGCCCGGGCCGATCCGAGGTTGGGTACTCAGCGCCTGGTCTCGTACCTGGTCAGGACCACGCCGTCAGGGAACGTCCCGGTCTCCACCAGGGTCAGGTTCACCCAGTTGTCCAGGGCCGCAAAGAACGGCGTGCCGCCCCCTACCAGGACCGGATGGGTGACGATCGCGTACTCGTCGATCAGCCCATCCCGCATGACCACTGCGGCGAGTGTGGCGCCGCCGATATCCATGGGGCCGCCGTCCTCGGCCTTGAGCCGGGTGATCTCGGTGACCGCGTCGCCGGTGACCAGGCGGGTGTTCCAGTCGACCGTGCTGGTCGTCGAGGAGAAGACCACTTTCGGCATGTCCCGCCAGCGACGGGCGAACTCGATCTCCGCCGGTGTGGCACCCGGCTGCTGGTCGGCGGTCGGCCAGTGGGAGCTCATCGTCTCCCACAGTTTGCGCCCGTACAGCGCCGTGCCTGTCGCCCTCACCCGGTCGGACCACCACTGGAACAGTTCGTCGCTCGGCACACTCCAGCCGAGGTCGTCGCCGGGCGCGGCGATGTAACCGTCCAGGCTCACGTTCATGGCGAAGGTCAGTTTCCGCATGGTGTCAGCCTCCCGCGAGTCGGTACTCGGTGTACAGACCGGCACGGCGCGGAAAAATCATCGGTCACGCCACCGAGGGTCGGTCCACCACGCCAAGCGGATGTGCGTACGGAAGGGAAACCTTACCGGCACGTCCCGAAAGCCGGCCGTTGACCGGAACTCACTGACCAGCGCAGTCCCGGCAGCCCCGTCCGGTGACGAATCGTCATCGCGGGGAGCTAATCGGGACACCCGCAGGGGAGCTACCACACCAGCAGGGAGAGAGAGTCGTTCGCGAGCCATGGCGCTGATTTCGCCGGAGTGTGTCGCCGCTCCCGGCCCCGGCGTCGCGAGGCCTCGGTAGTATCACCACGTAGGTCCCAGCCGGAGCAGGTGATCGCGTATGAGGGCGACGTTGGGGTTGTCCGACGTTCCCGGCCGCTGAACGAGGTAGGCGGTATTGATAGGTGGATCGTCGGTCTCGTGGAGGGTGACGAGCGCGCCAGAGGCGAGTTCAGTGTGGCAGAGGTAGCGGGGCAGCACGGCGAATCCTGCACCGGCGGTGACCGCTGCGAGTACGCCGCGGAGGTCGGGCACTGTGATCGCGGGCGGGCAATTCAGGCGGGTGCTGAAAACATGGCGCCAATAGCGGCGAGCGATCGGCAGATCTTCCGCGTAGGTGACCAGGGGGACAGTGTGCAGCGCGGCGGGGCCGTCGGTGGCAAGTCGGTCCCGGATTCGGTAATCCCATTCCGGAGCTGCGACGAGGATGAATTCCTCGTCCAGCAGAGGTACGGCGGCAAGGGTACGGCCTCGCGGGCGGGTGGTAGCGATAACCAGGTCGTGGTGGCCCGACCGTAGTTCGTTGAGCAGGGTGTCCGTCAAGCCCATGGTCGCCCGGAGTTGGATACCGTCGGCGACCAGTGGAGCCAGGGCTGGTAGGACACGGACACACAGAAGTTCCGCGGGGCCCGCGAGGTGCACAGGTGGGCCGTGCCCAGCGTCTGGCCGCTCCTGGCTAGCGGCGGCAGCGAGTGCATCCAGGGGCGTGGCGATGCGGGAGGCGAGGTCGTGAGCCGCCGGTGTCGGCGCCACACCACGTGCCAACCGGTCAAACAGCGAGCGCCCCATCTGGCGTTCCAACCCGCGGATCTGGGTAGTCACTGTGGGCTGCGACAACCCGAGCAGGTGTGCTGCCGCCGTGAAGGAACCGGTCCGAAATACGGCGAGGAAGGTGCGCAGCAGGTTGAGGTCCGGTCGTGGGCTCGTCGCCGGCGCAGCTGGACGCCCGTCCGGGTCATTGGAATCTGCATGTCCCATGAGGAAAATCTATCTGTATTGACATGACTCAGGGCCGACGTGAACAGGAGAGACCCGTCCTTTCGAACCGGATTAGACGATATGAGGGCTGGGCTGGGCCCCAGTAATGTCAGCGTACGAGCGTCGGATTGGATGTGCATGCACGATCGGTCGTCGCATGCGGCCTCGACGGGCGGACCGGTGAGCTGTTCGATCGAAGACTGACGCCCGATCATGGTGAGATCTTCGAGTGGATCCGGTCCTTGCCGGCTCCGGTGAGGGTGACGTGCGAGGCCGGGCTGACTGGCTTCGGGCTGACTTAGATCACTGACGACGACCGGTGAGGCAAGGGCGGGGAACGGGAACCCCGCACCGTCCGGACGAATCATGCGGGTGGTGACGGCAGCGCCTGGGAGTGACCCGCGAGCGACATATTGAGCAATCCTCTACTGTACGTTCGGATCACGCTCGACATTAGATGAGCGATCCACTCCAGCCGAATAACCGTCCTGCGGTACCCAACCCACAAATATCGGAGTTGACCGCGCTTCGAAAACAGACACGCTCGCCACCACCCAGATCGACCGGGCCCAAAGAGGCGGCGCCCACGACGACGGTCCTGGACGCCGCCTCGCCTTGGCGTGAATATGCTGGTGCGCGGACCGGCCACGCCCGTGGGTGGCGGCGAGGCACCCCCTGAACCGCCGGTCGGTTCTCATGATCAGGCCAGTTTCTCGAGGACCTCGACCGCGAGGGGAGCGGACGACGCCGGGTTCTGGCCTGTGATTAGATTTCGGTCGGTGACCACGTTCGGGGCCCACGGCTCTCCTTCCTGGACATTCACCCCCGCCTCGAGTAGTCGGTCCTGGAGCAGCCATTTCGCCTTTTCGGCCAAGCCTGCTTGGCTCTCCTCGGCGTTGGTGAATGCGGCGACTGTATAGCCGGCGAAAGCGTTGCTGTCGTCCGGCTGAGTGGCAGCGAGCATGGCGGCTGGGGCGTGGCAGACGATTGCGAGCGGTTTGCCGGAGTCCAGCGCGTTGATCAGGAGCTTGCCGGAGGTCTCGTCGACTGCGAGATCCTCCATGGGTCCGTGGCCGCCAGGGTAGAAGACAGCGGCGTAGTCGCCGAGATTGACGTCCTCCAAGGTGATCGGGTGTTCGAGCTCGGTGATCGAGGCGAGAGCTGCGCTGATCTTGTCGGCCCCTTGTTGGCCGCCGTTGACCTCGGGGGCCAGGCTGCCCTTGTCGACCGTGGGCACGACGCCGCCGGGGGTAGCCACGACGATTTCGTGCCCGGCGGCTGTGAAGGCCTCGTACGGGGCGACGGCTTCCTCGGCCCAGAATCCGGTTGGGTGCTTGGTGCCGTCGGCGAGCGTCCAGTAGTCGACGCCGGTCATCACGAAAAGGATCTTCGACATGGTGAGTCACTCCAAAAGGTCTGGGCCATGGGCCAGTGTGGTGCATTGACGTTCAAGTAGCGCTGACATTTTGCCTGTAGACCGTCAGCATCCCGATGTCCAAGGTAGAACCGCCAGTAATAGTTTTCCAATTAGGATTTGAATGTGAGGTATCAACCTTCCGATGGGAGGGTCGATTTGGCGTCGAGACCGCTCTCGGCGTGCGCGCGAGGGTCAGCAAGGTGAAGGAGGACTGCGGGACACGCCAGACGCTGCTGACCTCGCGCAGCAAATTATCGATCAAAAGAGCACAGTGTTGCCCATTGCGAATATTCCGAAGCCAACAATCGCCGCCCTCTCTGGGGCAGTGGCTGGGGCTGGACCGGGGGTTGATCTCGCTGCAGATATTCGTGTCGCAAGCGAGAATCTTGTGATGAGGATTGCGTTCACCGCGATCAGGCTATCCGGCGACCGCCAGGACTCCACCGTCGACGAGGAACTGGACCACGGAAAAGACGAGGACGGACAATTCGACGCCCCGACGAGCGTCGAACCCGCCCACCGAGGCGGCGGGCGACCCGGGGACGCTCGAGCACGGGAACAACTCCGTCTCACTCGGTCCAAGAAGAACAACAGCCGAAGCCGCGCAGACGGCGCAAACCACGGATCACGACGCCCATCGACTCGGCGGGGGAGTCCCCGGACGAGCCCGCGCCGGAAGCACGACCGGACACAGCCGCACGCAGGTAGGGAACGGTCAAGGCGCACAAGCCTCCAACGGACGTACGAGGAGAAACCGCACAACGCGACCAAGGGCAATGACGAAAATCAACCACAGCCGTCCAGGGGCCGGGCACATCTGCGGCGGATCACGCCCACCCGCTCGACGATTCGTAAGCAGTCGCCGCCGACCGCAACCACGCAGAAGGTGATCGGTAGCGAAAACGGGTTGGCGTAGCTCTGCGGAAACAACCTCCTAGGGCGGCCCGTCAACGCTCACTTCCGCCCGTCGTCTGCGACGGTCGAGCTGGCGCTGCGTACCTCGGCGAGGTCGGCGCGCAGTTCGTCGGCTGGTTCCCGGGCCGCCTTTGCCTGCGTTTGGGCGATAGCGAGATCCGTCTCGGTAGTGGCGAGTTCGTCGCGGGCTGCGTCCGCACGGGTGCGTTCGGACTGAACTGAGGTCCGGGCCTCGATGAGATCGGCTTCAAGACGGGCAATGGTGGCCATCGACGCTGCCAGTGCGCGTTCGGATGCAGTGACCTGTCGATCTCGCTGCCGAACTCGGTGTTGCGGGCATGGAGCGACTCGACGATTGCCTCCGCGGTATCTATCTGCTGCTGCCACCGGTTGAGGACTGCGGCGTGCTCACGTCGGGCTTCGGCCAGCGCAGCCGCCGATTCCGCGGCTTGGGCGGCAGCATTGGCATCGGCCCGATCGTCGAGCGCGGCTTCGAGCCGGTCGCGGAGTTGGTCGATATCCGCCGCGGCATCGCCTGCACCTTGTCAGCGGACACCTGCCAGATCGCTCGAGAACCGACAGCCGGTGCTGGATCGACGGGTCCAGGGGCGAGGCGCCGGGTGGATCGGCCTGGCCGGGCGCCATTACCTGCTGTTCGACGAGTGTGCGCCGAGCACGACATCCGTTGTCGCCCCGCCCCGTCGAACACGCGCGCCGTGCCGGGGACCGGTCCCCGGTGCCGAGCGGTGCGGCGTCGGGTCGGGTAGATTTTCCTTCGTGACCACGACCCGCGCCGCCAGGACTGTTCGGGCGCAGCGGACGGCGGGTCTGGTCGGTCACCATTACCGGGTCACCGACTTCTACGGGGTCGGCCGCGAGAAGATCCGAGAATTCGCCAAATCCCTGCAGGACCCGCACCCCGCGCACCGCAGCGAGGATGCCGCCCGGGGCCTCGGCTACGACGGGCTGATCGCCCCGCTCACCTTCGGGTCTGTCGTCGCGATGATTGCCCAGCAGCACCTGTTCGACGAGATCGTCACCGGCTACGACCCCAGCGAGGTCCTGCACACCGATCAACGCCTGCAATTCCACCGGCCCATCGCAGTCGGCGACCGCCTGATCTGCGACGTCGTCCTGGACTCCTTCCGCCAGGCCGCCGGCAGCGACATCCTGGTGACGAAGACGATCATGCTCGACAAGCATGAGACTCCGGTGCAGACGATGTGGACCACCCTGGTGGCCTACGGCCGGTGACCCCGGGACCCCCGGTCCGGGTGACACCGCAGGCTGCGCCCGCTATTCGAGCCTGATGATGACCCGGGAGCCGGCGGCCAGCTCCGTGGCGTACATCGTCAACTCGGGATCGGTGATCGCCGCATCCGTGGCATCCTCCCACGCCTGGGCCACACGACGTTTCGTCTCCTCGACCGACATGCCCTTGCATTCGCGCTGTAACCGATCCATCACTCGTTGCAGCGATTGTTCCACTGTGGCTTTCGCGACCCGCACTCGCGCTCGTCGAAGTCTGACACCTGCGGTCTCCTTGGATCGAGGCCGAGTGCGCACTCCCGTCTCGGTACCTCGCGGCCATGATCGCAGACCCCGCACGGGTGGCTATAGAGGCGATTGTCCTCACGATGCGATAGAACGCCTCGGCGGCGTCCTGGCCGGCGGGCAGAACGCCGATGTCATCGACCACCACGAGATCGCAGGAGCAGACCTTCGCCACCGTCCGGGCAACCGACCCGTCGGCCTTCGCATTGTTCACTGTCTGGGTGAGGGTTTCCAGGGTGAACCACCACCCGCAGGTCGGCCTCGATCGCCGCGTGCGCGAGCGCTTCGACGAAATGACTCTTACCCGTCCCGGACGCTCCGGACACGGCCAGATTCTCCCGGCGATGCACCCATTCGAGCGTGGTGAGCGCGTTCTGGATGGCCTCGGGAATCGAGGACTCCTCCGGGCGCCACGACGAGAACGTCTTGCCGGTTGAGATTCGCGTTCTTGCGGCGCATCCGCGAAGGTGGCGGCGTCCCGGCCGACGACTTCCTCCTGCAGCAGCACCCGCACCACCTCGGCCGGGTCCCAGCGTTGGGCCCTGGCGGTCGCGAGCGATGTCGAAGGCGGCCTTGCGCAGTTACGGCAGCCGCATACGGGTGCAGATCTTGGCCAGCTCGTCGGGGGGGCGCCGAATTGCTGTTCATGCGCCCATCCGGCCCCATCCGGCGGTGCCGGGCTCGAGAGGAGTGGGTTCGTCGACCACCACCACAGGTCCGGGCTGTGCGGCGGCGGCCAGGTGGTCGAGGATCGAGGCGAGATCCCCGTCGCCGAACCGGCCCGCCGCGGCCACGGCCAATGCCTGATCGACCGGTCCGGCGCCTGGGAACGTGGGCGAATTCGACTGCCCTGGCCATCTTGCGGCGGATTCTGGGACTCCTCCGGCGGCGGCGTCGGTCAGCCAGCGGTGTGCGCCCTCACCGAGGGCGAGGAAGTGCGGGCGGGGTTTGGGCAGGCGCAGTACCGATCCGTCGCTTCCGGTGATGCGGGTAGTGTGCGGCGACGATTCTTGGGTTCCCCAGGGCGGACAGTCGGTGGCGGGCGATCTGCGCGACACCGCTTTCGGTGCGGGCGACGATCACCAATTCCCCAGGTCGTGGCTCGTCATCGGGATGGGTCTGTTCTCTGCGGACTGAGTGGGCTGCCCCGTCCGGACTGTAGTCAGAGTCATTGTTGGCGCCGTCGGTAGTCCTTCTCCGTGGACGGTGAGGTTTGGGCTGGATCTGCTCGATGATCTTCCCGGCGGGAGCTATGTCGAGGGCCATGACTATCGGCCCTGGTTGACCTCGTACCGACGGACTGCTGGTAACCCTGCATATTCGATTCGGCACTATTGGTCGGCGTGCACTGTGGTGGCGTATCGGGCGTAGGGAGTTGCCCTTGCGGTGGCCTGTCACGTGGGTGGCGGAGTGGCTGTAGCCGAGTAGTTCGGCGACGAGTGGGGGTGGTGCGTCGGTGGCCCGCGTCCTATGAAGCTGGGGGTGGGGTGAGGGTGAGGGCGGCGTGGATGCCACGGGGACGGCCGGCGCGGACCCACAGACGGTGAAGCACGCCGGCGATGAGTACGGCGGCGAGGAGACTGAACACCGGTTCCCCGCGAGCGAGATTGATCAGCAACGTGAAGCCGACCACGACGGCGCCGGCGACATTGAGGAGCAGACGGCCGGGTCTGCGCTCACGGTGGGAAAACACGGCCATGGCCACCAGGCCGGCGAGGAAGCTCAAGAATACCGACACGGCGTAGAAGAGGACCAGCGTTTGATCTTCGCCGCGAGCGGCGGCGGTGACGGCCGCGGCGACGACGGTGAACAGTGCGACTCCGGTGTACGGGGTGTATCGGAGGTTGGTTCGCCCGAGCAGTGGTGGCAGGATGCCGGTGCTGCGGCCCTCGGGGTCGGTATGGCGGGCAAGGGCTTTGAGTAGTCCCGGGCCCGCCTGGAAGGAGGAGCTGGCCGCCGAGAGCAGCAGTAACGCCGTCACGAGCTGAAACGCTGCGAATACCGGGGCAGGTGCGGCTATCCGGGCGAGTTCTGCGATCTGGGTGGTGTCGGTTGTGGGGATCCCGATCTGTAGATGGTGCGCCTCGAGAGTCAGTCCCATCGTGATGGTTCCGACGATGCCGAGCATCATCCACAATGTGATCTTCCCGAACCTGCGGCGGCCGGCGTCATCGAGTTGGCCGAGTTGCGCGATTGCGGACGAGGGTGCCTCCACGCCGGTTGCCAGGGCCATCGCTACGGGGAACGCCAATGCCATTGCGAGGAGGGGCTGGTTGCTCGGGGTGGCAGCGATTGTGCCCACCGGCTGCGGCGGCGCACCCCACCCGTACAGCAACACGGTGATCGTCACGGCGATGAAGGCGATGGTCATCACCGCGAATACCAGCCGGCCCAGGTGTCCGAACCAGGTCATTGCTGCGACGACCAGGATCAAAGCCAGGGCCAGGATCAGCCGCTCGGCTCTGAGCGACGGGAAGTATGCAATCATCGCGGAGGCCCCGGCCGACACACTGATGGCAATCGTCAGGACGAAATCGACGACGAGGGCTGCGATAGGGACGAACGCCCAGCCTTCGCCGAAGGCCTCGCCGATGGCCGCCGCCGCGCCGCCTCCCTGCGGGTAACGGGCAATCAGCTGCTGGTAGTTCACGCTCACCACCGCGATGATGGCAACGACTGCTCCCATGGTCGGGATCAGCAGAGCGAGATCACCGCCCAGGGCTCGCAGGGCAGCCTCGATGGCGTAGGCCACGGAGGAGACGGGGTCCGCCATGACCGCGAACGCGAACGCGAGGAGCAGCAACGGGCGGGCGCTGAGCATGTGGGTGATCCGACCACGCGGGGCGGGAGTGAGTTCCGGATCTGTGTCACCGGACACGGGACTCCTTCAGCGGTCGACGACGGCACCGCCGACCATTTCCCGGCGGCCTCAATTCAGGGTAGGACGGGAGCATCGACGACGCTCATGGTAACCACCACCGGAGGGGTGGCTGGATTCGTGGCTGGAGGGAATCCGCCGCCAGACCACGGCCAGCGTCCTCGCTGCCGCCACCGCCGTCCTCGCCACTGCACGGCTGCGCCCAGATATCGCGAATGGACTTCGGCAAGTAGATGATCGCGTTGTGCACATGACTATTGCCGCCTCCCATTCGGATGAAGTCTGCACCAACGACTGCTCCTCTGGAGTCCGTGCAGGGAACTGCTGAAACTGCCACGCTGCTCGCCGGTACGAAATGAATCCGGTACACCGGTTCGACGTCACCCCACGTGCGGGCGGTCAATGCAGGTCCCGCCGTCGAAAGCTCCACAGGGCCACCGCCGCGCAGACCACGAAAACGGCAATCGGAGCGAGGAACGGCTCGAGCGCGATTCCCTGCGAGAGCATGTTGCGGCCCCCGTACCAGTGCCAGGGCGAGGCGAAGCGCAAGATGTGCAAGCTCTCGCTCGATGCCGCGACGGCGTTGAGGAGATTTCCCATCACCGCCACGGTTGCGGCCGTGGCGATCGCCACCGACCGTCGGCCCGTCCAGGCGCCCGCAGCAAACGCGATCGCACCGTGCATCAGCCCGAATACGGTCGCCGCGAACACCGCCGCGACGAGCCCGGGGATCGATACGCCCTCGAGCAAGCCGAACGGCGGGGAGAACGCGAGGAGGCTCGCGGTGGTGACGATCCCAAGGCCGAGCGACAGAGCGACCACTGCGACGAATCGCTCGATCAGGACACGTCCGCGGGTCACCGGGTTGGACAAGAGCAGTTCGAGGGTGCCGTCCTCCTCACTGCCGCCGATTGCGTACGCGCCCGCTCCCACGGCGAAGATCAACAGCAGGATGGGCAGGATGAGGCCGAACAAACGTCCCTGCAGGTACCCCGCGGGCGAGGTGATGAGGATCTGGTCGCTCGAGCCGATCAGGGTCTTGAACGTATCCGGAAGGTCCTTGACGAGGTTCTCGATGCCCGTCACGTTCTTGATCGTCGGGTAGAACGCGTTGTTGACCGCCACGTAGGCAGCCACGCCGCCCGACCACCACACCATTGAGCGGCGCCGGTCCTCGAGGTAACGCCCAAGGACCCTCACGGGCTCGGCTCGTCCCGGTACAAGCTGAGGAAGGCGTCCTCGAGATCGGTCTCGTGGGTGACGATCCGCCGCACCGGCAGTGTCGCGGCCTGCTTGAGGACGGCGTCGACGTTCCCCTCGATGACGAGCCTGATCAACGCACCGGACGATGTAGCGCTGAGGACGCCCGGAAGGCTCTCGAACGGCTCGGCGCTTGCTTCGCGGGCAACGTACAGGTCGACGTGCTGGCGGGCTTGGCGCTGGAGCTGGTCGATGGCCGCCACCGTGACGAGCTGGCCCTTCCTCAAGATCCCGACGCGGTCGGCGAGCGCTTCCACCTCGGGCAGGACGTGGGAGGACAGGAACACCGTCGCGCCGTCGCGTTTGACGTCGCCGATCAGCTGGTGGAACTCGTGTTGCAGCAATGGGTCGAGACCCGCCGTGGGTTCGTCCAGGATCAACAGCTCCGGACGATGCATGAACGCCTGCACGATTGCGGTCTTGCGGCGGTTGCCCGTGGAGAGTTGTCCGATCGGGCGCACTGGATCGAGGTCGAAGCGTTCGAGAAGCTCGTCGACGTAGGTCGTGTCGACTCCACCGCGTAGGCGGCCGTAGAACGCGATCAGGTCTGCCGTCGTGTATCTGGGGTCGAACTGGAGCTCGCCGGGGATGTAGCCGAGCCGGCGGCGGATCGCCGGGTCGGCGCCGCTGCCACCGAGGACGGTGTAAGTTCCGGCGGACGGTCGGATGAAGTCGAACAGCATGCGGATCGTCGTGCTTTTCCCCGACCCGTTGGGGCCGAGATACCCGAAGACCTCACCCCGATGGACGTCGAGGTCGAGCGCGTCGACGGCGATGAGACCACCGAAGCGTTTCGACAATCCGCGCATTTCGATGACGCTGTCGACCGCGGCCTGCTGATGAGGGTGCCGAACGTGCGGCTTCGCAGTTTTCACGGTCTGGGCGCCATCACCAGACACCGACAATCGGCATCGAGCGTGGTAGGGAGCCCGTTCACGAGAAAATACGTTACCGGCCCGAGCTTGCACTCGTACAACAGCGAATACATCGGCCCGTCAGAGAACCCGAGCAAACTGTTCACCACCGGGTGCCGGAGTTTCCGCAACCGTGCCTCAGTTTGGCGGCAGGGGGTGGGGCTGGGTGCGGTGCCGTCTGGGCGGTGGCCGAATGGGTGCCGCCAGTCACGTCTGTCGATGGGGTTGGGATCGGCGTTGAGGTTGCCGCGTTGTTGTCCGGCGCGATGGTCGCGGTCCTGGCTTACGACGTCGGTTTCGTGGCGGGCGAGGCGGCCGCGTCGGGAGGTGCGGCGGCGATGTGGTCCATGGCGTCTTGCCTCACCGAGTACGTACTTCTCCAACAGGGAACGCGGTCCGATCCCATCCAACTCTCCGGCGCCTCATACAGAAGTGCCTGGCGCCCTATCCCATCCCTCTTCGCGCTCGCGGCCGCGTACTTGGCACCGTGGTCGTCACTGCAGGGTTGTTTGGGGGGGGCGGCCCGGAGGAGAGCAGAGGCAGCTTGGGGGTTCAGCGTTCCGGTTCGTCGCTGAAGATGAGGCGGCGACCGGTGATTTCGGTGGGTGTGATCTCGACGTAATTGAACTTGGGGGTGGCCAGCCATGACCGCAAAGGCAACTCGTCGGCTGCGGCGACCTCGCTGAGCTTTTGCAGGCGCCGCGCGGTGCCGTGGACGATAACGCTCCAGCCCGATTTCTCGGCTATTTCGTCCACCTCGAAGGCGACGTCCCGGTGGATGGTGAGCTCGACGAGCTTGGATCCCTCCGCAGTTCGGAAGTACACCTTGCCTTCGTGGACGACGTAGTTGACGGGAAAGATGTCGACCCGCCCGGACACGCTCGAGGCGAGCCGCCCCAAGGCGCCCGAGCTGAGCAACTGCCAGCTCGTCTCCGAGTCCAGTTCGGTGATCGGTTGCTCGGCTGCTTCATCCGTGCCGTATCCCATGTCTGATTATGGCACCTGGTGACCGTCGTTGTCTGAACGTTGGGCAGTGATGCCTCTCCCTGCGGCCGGGACAGGGCGCTCAGTGTCGCTCCACGCGTGCGGAGGCCCTATATCGGTTGCCGGGGCCCTGGAGCAGCAAGTAATTACGGTCATCGGCGGCGACTGCTTCACTGCGACCGACCACGAAGGAATACCTCGGCATTCGAGTTGGGCCCCGGCTCGACGAACGCGAAGGTGTGCGAGGCGCAGATGCGTGACGTGTGCATCCGACGACGAGGAACTGATGCGCATGCTCGCTGGCGCGCTCGGTTCGTTGTTCGCAAGGGCATGAGTCGGCATGCTTCCGTGCGATGGAGCCAGAACGGGAACAACCCGCCCACAATGCGTTGACCGACGTCCACTTCGGCCGGATCGGATTGGTCAAGTAATACGGAGATGGACGTGGCCGCGCGGGGGTCGCAGCCAGAGAAGTGAGTTCAGTCGCTCTCGTCTTCCGTGTGGCGCTGCGCACCCGTACTGCAGGTCTTCGACGATCCGATCGGCGAGTATCACCCGCGTGGAGCACATCCAGGACGGGGTGGCGACCATGCCGATGAGGTTGTTCCGCGAGCATGCCGCGCCGGATCTGCTCTTCGGTGAGTAGCGTCCGCTGCCCGGCCAGTCTGAGAGCGTGATCGAACAGCCCCGTGAATCGGTCCGGCGGTTGATCCGTCGCGGCGTCCGACTTCATCTGTGGAACAAGTGATTCGAGATCTTCTTCACGCTCGGTGATCATTCGGGCGAGGGCATCGGACCGGAGATCTTCGACCCAGTCGAACGACCAGGGAGGAGCGGAGTCGCGCCTGCTGAGGCGTGTTATCTGTCGTAGTTCCGCAAACGTGCACATATCGTGCGTCCTTTCACGAGACCGACGAAACCGACCACGCAGCATTCGTCCTGCGGCCAGGCTCCTACCTCACGTCCTGGAAGGGCTAACCGCCTTCGAGGGTGGCACATGCGACAGCGTGACTGGCTTCATGATGCGCCGGTGATGGAGGCGCATTGCTGCCGCGGATCGCGGACTCGGGGTGCGGTTGGTTCAGGTCGTCCGGGCCAGGCGGTATATCACCGAGGCTGGGGACGGGCGGTGGTTCTCGATGACTTCCGTACGCCGAGCCGCCAGTACCTCGAGGGTGCGATCCGCGCTCTGAAGAATGATCGAAGCGGGAGTGATCTTCCAATTGGATTGCGCCAGAAAGTATTCTGTTCATTCGAAAGGGGGGATTTCCTGGGCGCGGGCATTGCGGTGTCTCGCGCGGGGCAGCCGTACCAGCATGTGATGGGATTGGGACCCGAGGATCGTCGGCATGCGGAGAAGGACGCCGGTACAACACACCGACCTGCGCACGGGGTATCGCTGATCGAGCGGGGTTGGTACCGCGACGACGCGGTGCCCACCTCGAGTCCGCGATCGGTCGAGGTGGGCAAATTCGCGTGGACGTCGTGCTTTGTGTGCAATGTGAGCTTGCAGGGTGGCCCGCCCGTGATCACTGCGTTGGCGCCATTGGCAATAGCGCGGCGCTACCGATCAGACTCGGCCGCGTTCGATTCTGGGAGGCACACGTCGGGCGCCGCCGAGTTGCACGAGTTGGGCGCCGAATCGGGTTTCGGTCCGGTCGGGCACGCACCACGCGCTGGTCGAGGCCACGACACCCGCTATTTGTCCGACAGTGGATTGGGGCAGATACGTCGCGTAGAGCCGAGACAACGACGATGATCCGTGGAGGTGGATCGTTGCGCGGAACGTGAACGAGCACCGGACCTGATGCGACGACAGGAGGCAAAGACAATGGGAAGCAATGAGCCAAGTCTCAGGGAACTCGCTGTCAACGAATGTTGGGCGCTGCTTCGTACCGAGAGTGTTGGCCGTCTCGCTGTGTGGGTGGACGACCACCCGGATATCTTTCCCCTCAATTATGCGGTCGATCATGGAACCCTCGTGTTTCGATCCGGAAGAGGCACCAAGGTGTCCGCTGCGCTGTCAGATGCGCCGGTTGCGCTGGAAGTCGACGGCTACGAGGCTCCGTCGCGCGAAGCGTGGAGCGTGGTGATCAAGGGCCGTGCGGAGGGGATCCGTGAAGTCGACGAGTTGATGGACACCGTGGATTTGCCGCTCTTTCCGTGGCAGGCCGGGGCGAAGAACCTTTTCATCCGACTCGTTCCCACCCACGTGACCGGCCGCCGGTTTCCGGTTGTCGACCCGGCCATGTGGCAAACTCCCTTCTCGAACGTGCGGCGTTCGCCTTCGGAGTAGCTGTGTGGACGGCACACCTACCCCGCGCCGGCCTCGACGTGAACGTGGTGATGGACTACGGCTCCACGAACAAGACGCCGGTGGTCGAGCGGTTGGATGAGGTTGCCGCTGAAGTGTGGATGCCGGCGATGTCGCTAACGCATTGTCATGTTCCGGCGGTTCCGCGCGAACGGAGCGCACCCAACTCCCGGTACACGTGGGCGGACTCCTTCGACGCGTACGGTGTCCCGTTGTCGCTGGGAAAGATTGGGCCTTCCTGCCCGGCGACGGCGCTCTCTGCGCTCGTCGCGCGCGGGGGGGTGCGCGCCACCACCTGTCCAACTGAGCCAGCGTCTCGTCGCTCAACGGGGTCACATCGGCGGAACGCCAGGTGGTCTTCGCGGCGGTCGTCGTCACTGCAGTCACCCAGTCCTATCGGGATACTCCGAGTGTCGGACTGCGGCGGATCTGGCGTGTGGCGCCGACTCGGTGTCAGGCGTTGAGCACGACCTTGAGCGCCTGCGTTTCGGCGGCCCGGCCGAACACGTCGTAGGCCTTCTGGATGTCGCCGAGGTCGAAGGTGTGGCTCACGAACAGGTCGGCGGGCAGGGTGTGTTCGGCGACCATCTTCAGCAGCGTCGCGGTGGTGTCGGTGTTCACCAGGCCCATCGCGATGTTGATGTTCGAGATCCACAGCGTGTCGAGCGGCAGTTGCACGCCGGTGCCGTGCACGCCGATGTTGGCGACGTGCCCGGCGGGGCGGACGACATCCAGACACATCTGGAAGGTCGCCGGTATCCCCACCGCCTCGATGGCGACGTCGACGCCGAGCCCGTCGGTCAACGCCATCACCTGGTCCTTCCAGTCCTCGTCACTGGACAGCACACCGTGTGTGGCGCCGAATCGCTTCGCCTGTTCCACCCGGTTCGCGTCGAGGTCGACGGCGATCACCTTCGACGGGCCGTAGAGGCGCGAGGTCATGATCGCGGCCAGCCTCACCGGCCCCGCGCCGACGACCACCACGACGTCACCGACCTTGACGTGCCCGTACTGCACGCCGATCTCGTGACCGGTCGGCAGAATGTCGGACAGCATCGCACCCTCCTGCGGTGTCACCCCGGCAGGCAGCGGATACACCGACGTCTCGGCGAAGGGCACTCGGACGTATTCGGCCTGCGTGCCGTTGATCAGGTGCCCGAAGATCCAGCCGATGCCGGACGCGCCCTCGTCGGCCAGGCAGTGCGAGAACACCCGCTGCTTGCACATGTCGCAGTGCCCGCACGCGGAAATGCAGGAGATAATGACCCGGTCGCCTACCTGTAACGAGGTGACCGCCGAGCCGACCTCGGTGATCGTCCCGACGCCCTCGTGGCCGAGGATGCGCCCGTCCTGCACCGCGGGCACGTCGCCGTTGAGGATGTGCAGGTCGGTGCCGCAGATGGTGGTGGTCTCGATCTTGACCACCACGTCCGTCGGCTTCTCAATGGTGGCGTCGGGGACATCCTCCCACGCCTTCCGGCCGGGACCGTGGTAGATCAGTGCCTTCATCAGCTGGCCTTTCGACTGTGGCCATCATCGGCGGGCCCTCGACGGTGACCGCCTCTACCGCCTCCCATCAGCGAACGAGGCGGGGGGCTCGGCCGGGTCGCCGGAACGGCCCACTCGCGCTCGCCGCTGCGGGAATTGGCGCGACGGCGCCGAAATCGCCCGGCTTGCGCCTTAATCTTATTCCGACGTACTCGCGCCGCACACGGGATCCAACCTGAACGAAGAGTGCATGCTGGATGGTTGACACACCAACTTCGGATCGCCTTTTCGATTGTCTACGGGGCTCTGCTAACGCCCGAGGTCGAAAAGGGCTACAGGATCGTTGGATGTCGAGGCCGTCGAGTGGGAGCAGATCGTCAAGCACGTGCCCGTTGACGAGTCGTATACGGACAGCGTTTCACGAACGGCTCGATACCTTGACCGACCGGTTGGCGTTGATGTGTCACCACGCGGGTGAGGTCATCGACGTGGCTACCGGCGCCCTGGTTCATGCGGACCTGGCCCAGGCCGAGAGGGTCTTCGACCTCAACGAGCAGGCCCGGCATCATCCGGATGTCACCCACGGTGGGTGTGGGGGATAGTGCAATGGTCGTCACGCTCGCGAGTTTCATCTGCCTGGTCCCGTAGCCGGGCGCTGCGCCGAGAACGACGGATCGGCTTCAGGTGGTGCCCCAACGTGTGCTCCGATGAAGAGTCCTTTGGCCAAGATCACCATCAAGCAATGCTCGGTGACCTCGTCGGAACACCGGCATACGCACGCCGCACGCTGCACGGCTCTGGGGGTGGTCGACTGGTCGAACCTCTTCGGTGTTCACTCGAATCATTACAAGCACTGCGAAGGCTCGACCTGAGCTGGTCGACACCATGGCGGCGCCCTTCATCGACGCAGGGGAAGGATGACCGGGAGGAAACCGGATGCAACGGAAGCCCGCATGCTGCTGTCGGTGATCGAGTACGCCCAGAACCCGGTCGCAATCGCCGACTACGACACCGGTCGCCTGCTCTCTCAACCCCGCCGGAATGCACCTGATGGGACTGACCGACGAGGCCTCCGTCGCGGCTCGCTGGGCGCCGGAATTCTTCACCGACGTCGGATTCGTGCAGGCCCCCGACATGGAATCGACCCTGCTCGATCAGGGCAAGGGGGAGGGTCGGTCGGAATTTTGGCACTTCCTCACCGGTGAACCGATCCCGGTGACCCTGCCCGGGCCCCCTCGTCGTCCCCTCCACAGTGGCGAGGTCGGCAGGCGACGGCCCCCCGGTGAGCCACCAGGAGCTGACACCCCACGGGTCGTGCTTCGCATCGTGGAGGTGGTTGATTTCCGCGACGAGCGGTCGGACCTTCGCGGTCGCCGCGTCGAATTGGAAACTTGGGTAGAGGTGGCGCGTAGCTCCGCGCCGAGATACTGATCGCCGCTCATGACAGCTCCTCCGTGGCGACAGCAATGACAGGTACGCGCTCGTCGTTTCTGTCGCACGACGAGTCAGTCGCCCGCATCAGCGTGGCCACCGACGGCGCTGTCACATACCTCAGCCGACCACGACCGAGTCACCCTGAACGGAGACGTTTCGTGGTGCGAGCGGAGCGGACGCCGGACCGGTGCGCACAGTCCCGTCGAGATTGAACTTGCTGCCATGGCACGGGCAATTGATGGTGCCGCCGGAGACGTCGGAGACGGTGCATCCCGCGTGTGTGCATGTCGACGAGAACCCGCGGAAGTCACCACCGGTGGGCTGTGTGACGACAACATCGCCGAGCACCGCGCCGCCACCGACGGGAACCTCGCCGGTCGGCACGGCTGCACTCGCGGGATTCGTGGCTGGCCTGGCGCTGGCGCCGGGCGCAGCCGAGGCGCGGGTTCTGCGGAACAGCGCGCTGCCGGCGGCCAAGGCGGCTGCCGCAGCCCCGATACCGACGAGAACTGTACGGCGCGGAAGTGTTGGCTGGGCGCTCCGCAGGCTCTGCTGCTGGTTACGGTCGTCGGACGGCATGTCAGGTCGCTCCCTTGTCTGGGGGTGGGGTCGATGCGGACCCCTCATTGGTTATAACGAGGGACGGGGACGACTGGTTCACAATCGCCACACCGGGCAGTCTGTGCCCGACTCGGCGGATGGCTGAGAACCGTTCACCGTGGCGGTCGGTTCGCTCTATGGGTCCGTGACGGGTTGGCGGCGCTCGCTGTCCGGTACGGGGTTGCCGACGTGCAGGTGACGAGTGTGGATGTGGCGCCGGGCGAGATGCTGGATGTGGCGGTTCGGAATCCGGCCAAGCCCGATCAGGTTGACAGGTGCACGTGTGACGGCGAGTGGCTGAGCGAGCCGAGTCCGGTGATGGTCTCTGCCCTGGAGGATCTGGATGCGCGGGCGTTCACGATCAGCGACGTTCCCGCCCTGAGTCGTGTCGAGTCCCGGATAGACGATGGCTTCGCGCAGAACTGTTTCGAGGAGGGCCGAGTGGCTGGGATATCGGTGAACAGGGTCTGGCCGACGGTGTTTGTCGTGTGCCGGGGCTCTCGACGCGCCATTGGTCCTCGACAATCGCTTGCGTCGAGTGCCTGCGTCGTGGCGGCGAGAACAGCGTCGCGGGCAGCTTGGTCGTGTGAGGGGCGGTTGGGTTGTTTTTGAATAGTATCGCGGTGCAGTGGATTTGGGTGTTCACGCCCATCGTGAACCACTGAAGAGGCCGAAGCGGAAGAGTTTGCGCGGCTGCGGGCGGAGAACACCCGATTGCGGCGAGATACCGCAGTCTGACGCACTTCGCAGAGCCGTGCATTCCTGCTGCTTGAAATGTTTGGGGCGCAGGGGAACGCTTCTCCCGTCTGGCCGCGGTCCGGCCCTCGATCCACGTGCGATGGCAGCGCGCGGTGAGGGCGGCGGTGGCGCTTGAGATGTGGTAACTCGTTTCATCCGGTAGGCAGTTCCTGGTCGCGTGAGTGCTCCGCGACCGCGCGCTTGCGCTTTCCTCGCGAAGAGCGCGGCGCCGGATCTGCTGCTGGAGTCGATTCGCCGCGCCGCGACGGCGACAGCCCGTTCAGCCCCCATCTTCTCCTCCGCGTCGTAACTGCTGCCGTCACCGCGCGTCGTGTGGCCGACCCTGCGTCCGAACCAGATTCGCTGGTCGGACTGACTCCGTGTGAGCGCGAAACCGCGATCTTGGTCGGGGAAGGCCTGTCCAACGCGGAAATCTCCGGCCGCCTGCGGATGGGTATCACCACCGTGAAGACGCACGTGGCCAGCGCGATGGCCAAGACCGGAAGCGACAACCGCGTCCAACTTGCGGTCACGGTCGTGCGGGCCCGTCTGAGGTAACCCGAGCCCGCTCGCCCATGGCGGCCGACCTGCGATGAGGGTGTCGTCCGTGATGTGGCGCGGCGGTGAATCTTCGCTGCGATGGGAGGTTGTGGACGCGGGATACCGAGATCCTGGTTGTCCTCGTACCGGACCTGAAACCGGTGCTGTGGATCCGATGCCGAGGATGCCCAGGACTTCTGATCACGGGCATCGGAAACCCGTGCACCCGACTTCTGAATCCGACAGTTTCCATCAGTTTCAGAAGACGACTGCTTCAACTGTGCGATAGTCTGTGCAGGGCAGTCCCCCGAACGCCCGGGCTGCGGTGTTGACGCCGGCCCGTTCTTGCGGCACTCCGGAGGCCGCAGTCCCTGACGGCAAGCGCATCAAATGCTCGTTCCCCTTCTCGGCGCCGGACGTTTCGCTCCTCTCCCGAAATGGATCGCCGTCTTGCGTAACCCGGCCCGACCGTTACATTGCGGACGGTCCTTGACCAACTACACGACAGGATGGTGTGAAAGCGTATGGCCACCAATGCAATTGCTACCGGCACGGAGCGATCGATCATCGAGGACATGCTCGACCGTAACCGTGAGGCATTGATCGAGACTGCCCGCGGCCTCTCTGATACCGACGCTCGCCGGCGACTCGTCGCATCGCTGACGACACCGATCTCGTTGATCAAGCATGCCGCTGCCGCGGAACGGATCTGGTTCCAACGGTTCTGGGCAGGACTCGACGAATCCGAATGCGATGGATACTCGCGCCGCGACGAGGGCACCTTCGCCGTCGCCGACGACGAGTCGCTGGCAGATGTGATCGCTGAGTTCGAGCGAGCAAGCCAACGATCACGTGCGATCGCGTCCCGCTTCGATCTCGATGATCACAAGGACAATCCCCGCGAGGGAAACGTCAGCATGCGATGGACACTGCTTCTGATGATCCAAGAGTTCGCCAGGCACGCAGGTCATGGCGACATCCTTCGCGAACAGATCGACAAGCCTGTACTGCGACAGCCGAACTCGTGAAAATTCTGGTGACCTGACGCATGTCACCCGCAATGGTGTGTTCTACCGATCGGTCGCGTGCGAGGAGCTACCGTCGCCGATTGCCGCAGCAACCACGACTGGTGCGGCACGCCACGTGCACCGGAGGTCGCTCCCCGCGGATACCCCTCACCTGGACGATGGACTGCAGGATCCGCGTCGAAAAACCATCTGAACTGGTCTGGTGACACGCGTCCCGCGGGCCTCGGGAACGGTCCATCAGCCCGACACGGACAGGCGTCTGGGTGTGCCCGCAACAGCGAGTGCATGTGCGAGGACCTGGGGGCCCGTGCGACGGGGTGCGGGATCGCAATAGGGCCGGTTCGGGTGTGATGGTGCTGTGACCTGGTGTGATGGCATGTCCCCGGTTTGTGATGTGGGGTGTCGGCGCCGTGGCGCGGTATCACCTTGTTCTGTAGGTAGTTTCAGCATTTGGGCACAATAAAGCTCATCTATGTTCGAATAGTGCTTGCGGTTATCACATTTCGTGTTTTGGTGTTTGATTTCGCGTGGAGGGGCGCAGTTCTTCGGCGACCGGTGTCCCGGCGGGTATGCGGGCGCGGACGCCGTCGTCTCGGGCTTGGCGATGTCGAGGTGAAATCGTCGAGCCGACCTCGGCCGATTCTGCGGCGCGCGGGTTCTGGTCGAAGACTTTCCAGTTGGAAGCCATGATCCTTCCGGTGTGCTGATTGCGTGGTGACGACCCGGGCAGCGAATTGACACCGCCCCTGGGTGACTCGCCCAGGTGTGGGAGGGCGATCCGCTATCGTCGACGGATGAGCGATGACGCGACTCCGTCCGGTCCAACCCGCGCTCCGACGAGCACCCGGCGGGCGGTGCTCAACACGATGAAGGGTTCGGCAGGAAACCTCGTCGAGTGGTATGACGTGTACATCTACACGGTCTTCGCCACGTATTTCGAGGCGCAATTCTTCGACGAGAACGACGCCAACTCCACGCTGTACATCTATGCGATCTTCGCGGTCACTTTCGTCATGCGACCGGTGGGGTCCTGGTTCTTCGGCCGGTTCGCCGACCGTCGTGGCCGCAAGGCGGCCCTGATGCTCAGCATCACCATCATGTCATCGTGCTCCTTCGTGGTGGCGGTCATGCCGACACGCGAAGTCATCGGGTATTGGGCGGCGGTGATTTTGGTCCTCGCTCGGCTTGTCCAGGGATTCGCCACGGGTGGGGAGTACGGCACCTCGGCGACGTACATGTCCGAAGCGGCGACCGCGAATCGGCGCGGCTTCTTGTCGTCTTTCCAGTACGTCACCCTCGTGGGCGGTCACGTACTCGCGCAGTTCACGCTCCTGATCGCGCTCAGCGTTCTCGATGTCGAGGCGTTGAACGATTGGGGATGGCGGATCGGCTTCTTCATCGGCGGCATCGCCGCCCTGGTCGTGCTGTGGATTCGGCGTTCGATGGACGAGTCGCTCAGCGAGTCGCATCTGAAGGCCATCCGTGCGGGTGAGGACCGAACGGCGGGGTCCTTGACGGCGTTGTTCACCAAACACTGGCGTCCGCTGCTGCTGGTGTTCCTCATTACCGCGGGTGGCACGGTCGCGTTCTACACCTACAGTGTCAACGCGCCGGCGATTGTGAAGTCCACCTTCGGGGCCGACCGGGCGCTGACGGCGACGTGGATCAACCTGCTGTCACTGATCTTCCTGCTGCTGCTCCAGCCGGTCGGCGGCATCATCAGCGACCGCGTCGGTCGCAAGCCCCTCCTGATCTTCTTCGGCGTTGGTGGCGTTGTCTACACCTACGTCCTGCTCACCTACCTCCCGCAAACCACCTCGCCGCTGATGGCGTTCGCGTTGCTCGCCGTCGGCTACGTCATCCTCACCGGGTACACCTCGATCAACGCGATCGTGAAGGCGGAGCTGTTCCCGGCCGACATCCGCGCCTTGGGCGTGGGTCTGGGCTATGCGCTCGCGAACTCCGTCTTCGGCGGTACGGCGCCGGTGCTTTTCCAGGCGTCCAAGTCGGCCGGTCACGTGGGCTGGTTCATCTTCTACGTGACGGTCGTGATCGGGGTCAGCTTGCTGGTCTACATCTTCGGGCTGAAGAACAAGGCGGTCACGGTACTCGATCGCGAGCAGGGGAGCGCCTGGGACGTGCGGGTGTCTTCGGGGCTCCGCTGAGTTGATCCCCGCGGTCCGGGTTCCGGGGATCGGTGCCGGCAGCGTTTGGCCCGTGAGAGCAAGGTGACTGCCTGGACGGACCACCCGGCAAAGCGGATCCCGGCGGACCCATACCCGCAGAAGCTCGAGGTACGCGCCAGCCGCCGCAAGCGTTGAGCAGGACGACGCGAACTCGCGGCACGCGAGTGCCGTCACGCGGCGTGTTCTGGTCAACCCGTGAATGGCTGCGGATACCGCGTTGATACCTTCCGCCGCGATCTGCGACACGACTGCGCGACCGTCGCCTGCGGGAGGTCGAAATCGGCAAGTCCGCCGTCCCCGTCTGAGATGTCGAGCCACTAACGGCCTGGAGTGCCTCGACCGAGTCCGCATTTCAGCGAGGTGGGACGGGCGGGGCCATCTTGCGCCACAGCCGGGAGACCCCGCTCCTGGTCCGCACGCCTACACCGTGCTCGAGGGGGCTGTCGTCACCCCCTACCATTCTTCGGTGACCGATTACGACGATCTCGACATGTTCGGTGGCCTCGACGCCTCCACTCTGCCATCGCGCCAGCAGCGGATTCTGGCAACGATCCGGGACTGGGTGGCTGCACACGGATGCACGCCGAGCACCCGACAGATCGGGGACGCGGTGGGCCTGCGGTCGACGTCGTCGGTGTCCAAGCATCTGAAGAGCCTCGAGGAAAAGGGCTTTCTCCGAAGGGGCACGGCAATGGCTCGGCAATTGGACGTGCGCCCGTTCCTCTCCGAGGCGAAGCAAGGCCGCTCGTCCGAAAACAATGTGACGGTCCCGGTAGTCGGCGACATCGCAGCCGGCGCACCGATCCTGGCGGAGGAGCACGCCGATGAGATGCTGACGCTCCCTCGCGAGCTCGTCGGCTCCGGCACCGTCTTCGGGCTGCGGGTGCGCGGCGAGTCGATGATTGACGCCGCGATCTGCGATGGCGATGTCGTCGTGGTGCGCCGCCAGGACGAAGCCCATTCCGGCGAGATCGTCGCCGCGATGATTGATGGCGAGGCCACGGTGAAGGTGCTCCGGCGCCGCGATGGCCACGTCTTCCTCGAGCCCCGTAATTCTGCCTACGCCGTGATTGACGGTGACGACGCAGTCGTGCTGGGCAAGGTGGTATCGGTGATGCGCCGGATCTGAGGATTGGGCAACCTGAACGGTGCAACGCGCCTCGAGGCTGTTGCCCGGCTCCACGAGGATGGCCGGGCAGCGAGATCACCGGCTGACCGCAGTCACCACGCGTCGTCGTCCCACTCGTCCTGATCGGCCGCCAGCGCAGCGCCAACCGAGGCGGGCGCGGGGGCAACCGGAGCCTCCTCCGCCGGCTTGTCCACCATCACCGACTTTGCCTGCGCCTCCATCGGGGCTCGCGGGCTCGTCGTCAGGACCCCCCGCGGCTCCCGCCCACCATCGGAGTTCGGGACCTGCTGGTAGCCCTGCGCAGCGAGTTGCGGCGGAGACGGTCGTCAGACCCGGGTTCTGCGTGACGCCGAGTGGCTCGAGGAAATCCTTGCGCAGGGTTTCGCCTCGTGATCGGCCACGGTTCCCCACAACAACTGCGTGTTACTTGAATTCTCATGAAAACGCCGAGACATTCAAGATCAATTCAGTGGATGCGGCGACCTGATCGTCGAGTCGTTGACGAGGTACGCTGCAAGTTCTGCGATTGCTTCCGTAACCGACTAATGTGCCGGGCGGAACACAGGTGAGGCAGAGCGCAAGGGTGAGTTTTGGCACCCGGGATAAACACAATTGCTCTCTAATCGATTCGAGATTCGAGTGAAACAGGATATAGGAGTAGAGAAAGGATGACGACATCCGGAAGCGATGCGATATTCGATACTCTCTTGGAATCGGCTAAGCGCCTCTCATTCGATCCCCGGGACCCCCTGGTTTGCCAACCCGATTCAGATGGCGCCGAATTTCACGGGATGACACCCGAGTGGTCGCCTCTCTTCGGCACCGCTACGTGGGACTCCATGACCGAGTCGGAGCGCGTCCGGCTCACCAGAAGCGAGGTCGCGCAGTTCCTGGGTGTCGGAATCTGGCTGGAGGTGGGATTGCAGGTGGCATTGCTGCGGGCCAGCCACAGTGCGGACCCCGCTCGCTCGGACGTCAAGTTTCTGTTCAACGAATGCGCCGACGAGAACCTGCACTCGTTGATGTTCGTCAACGTCATCGACAGCATCGGATCGCACTTCTATCGACGTGACCGCTCACTGGACTTTTTCGGATGGCTGTTCAGGACCATCGCGTGGGACGAGGTGGCGTACGGAATCGTACTGGCCGGCGAAGAGATCTTCGATGTCATGCAACGTGACTGGATGGCGAGCGAAGACGTCGCCGCGCCCGTCCGCAGGGCTTGCTATATCCATGTTGTCGAGGAATCCCGGCACATGGCGTACGCGCGTCAGAAAATCCGGACTCGGTTGACCACGATTTCGCGCGTCCGACGGTTTATCAGCACCCTGATCATTGCGATGGGAACGCACCTCGTCGCGAAGAGCCTGATCAATCGTCGAATGTACGAGGATCTCGGCCTGGATTGGAAGGTCGTAGGGCCGGAAATAGATGAAAACGAACACCACCGGATAATGTTCCGCAGGGCCGCAGAACCGTTTATCGAATTCCTGAGCAGAGAAGGGCTGCTGAATTTCGGCGCGCGATGGATCTACCGAAAATCGAATCTTCTCTGAGCGAGCAGGAGTCGTTGTGACCCACGTTGTCCTGGGGCATTGTTGTAAGGATGCCTCGTGCGTGCGGGTGTGCCCGCAGAATTGCATTCACCCTGCCCCCGGCGAAGCGGGTTTCGAGTCGGCCGAGACGCTGTACATCGACCCGCGCTCGTGTATCGATTGCACCGCCTGCGTCGAGGCCTGCCCGGCGTCTGCCATCAAACCCGAGTGGATGTTGACCGTCACCGAACGGCCCTACGCGGCCCGCAATGCGGAGTTCTTCGAGCAGGCTCCCGCCAAGTCCCGGCCCCGGTCGCGACGGATCCGCTTCGAGCAACCGCTGGGCAAACCCAGCGACAGGCTGAAGATTGCCGTCGTTGGATCCGGGCCGGCGGCGATGTACACCATTCGTGAACTCCTTCGACGATCGACCTCGGTACGCGTCACCGTCTTCGAGCAACACGGCGAGATCGGGGGCCTACTGCGCCGGGGCGTCTCCCGGGACCACGTCGGCGTTCGCGACATGATGCGGCTCTTCGACGTGCCCTTCAACGACGATCGCGTCACAATCATCCACAACACGGAAGTCGGTGTGGATGTCTCGGTCGAAGACCTCCGGACCAGATTCGACGCCATAGTGCTCGCGTGTGGCGCTTCGCAGCCGACGCGACTCGGACCCGCGACTGCGGATCGCGGCGAGTGTGTCTATGAGGCCATCGACCTTCTGGTGGCCGAGAACTCTGGGGCGTCCGGCTTTCGCCCGCGCGGGCCGCTGGGACCGCGATCCCTCGTGATCGGGGCGGGAAACGTCGCCTTCGATGTCATCCGATGGATGGCCAGGACACGCGACCGAGGTGCCGCCGCTCGAGCGGTGACGGAGGTGGTGGTGTTGTCGCGATCGGCCCCGGATCGCGCCTCCTTCACACCGTCGGCGTTCTACGAGCTTCTGGACCTCGAGAACGCCGAGGTGCTGATCGACCGTTCCGGCCGTCCCCCGAGCGCCGGTGCCGATGCCCCGCTTCTACGTGACATTTCCGCCCTGCCCGCTGCCGACATTTGCGCGGGAGACGGCCCGACCCCCACCGACGCTGGCAGGCTGCGCGTTGTGTTGTCCTTCGGACAGGAAGTGACCGGTCTCGGAAAGGCAGTGGCCGGCGGCGTCGCCGTCAGCACGACGACCGGTCGGACCTTTCTCGCGGACTCCGCGATATGCGCCACCGGATTCACGACGAAGCAGATCGACGGCATCCCCGTGGACGAGCGGGGGGTCGTGCCTAACCGCCGAGGACGAGTGATCTCTCTCGAGACGGGCGAGCCGCTCGACGGACTGTATGTCGTCGGATGGGCGAAACGAGGCGCCGTCGGCGGCGTCGGCGACAACCGCAGTTGCGCCACGGGAACCGTGACGCAACTCGCCGCAGACCTGCACTCGCGGGTGTAACCGGCCGCCCGATTCGACTTCGATGGCGCAGCCGCCGCAATGAGTCTGCTGGTCGAGGACGGCCGGATCACCCGCACTACGCGATCAGCAACCCCGCACAAACTGGGGCGGCTGGGAAGGGTGGCGGAACTGCGGCGGTGACGGTCCTTCGGTGGGTGTTCGACGGGGAGTGCACGGCTCGTCTACGGCAACGAGCTGGACTGCGCGGGTCGGGTCACGTCACGGTCGCGCTCCCGGTGACGAAGAACGGTGCCGTGTTGCCGAAGCAGAAGGACGGTCACGTTGGACCTCTTCGTGGGGCCGCCCGGTGCGCCGACGCCGGCGGTCACGGAGTGTCCGTGTGTGGCGTCCGAAGGGCACCGAGATGTCGGATTGTCTTGTTCCTGAGCTGTCGGTTGTTCTTTGGTTCCCGTGCCGACTTCTGGTCTTCGATCTGCCGGATCAGCTCATGCTTCGCTGCGCCGAGAGCCTGAACCAGGTGGGGATCGGTGGCGGCCGCCACTAGCGGCGGAAGGCCGGGGAGCGTCGTGCGTAACGTGACTCGCTGTTCTTTGCCGCCCCGGTCTTTCACCGAGATTTCCACGTCCACATCGCTGGGGTCCCAACGCCCGAGGTGCGGTGCGAGCGCCGACAACACCTCTCGCACGTGCGCGCGGTCCTTCTCTTTGAAGCCCGCGCCCATGCGTAGCGTGTGCTCGTCGAGGACGTCTCGTCTCTTGTCATCGGTTGTACTCACCGTGGCCTCATCTCTGGACTCTCACCTCGACGGTATACCCTTTCCGCGGATAGTCGTTCGAGGTCGTGCGAGGTGTGAGTGCGACGTGCGACCGGAGCAACCGCAAATCGGTTTCGCCAGTGGCTGCTCCGAGCGATCCGGGCACATCCTCACCCACGCACTTCCCCACAAAGTCAGCCACCGCATGGTTATGCACTGATTCGGCTCATCTCTCGTTCGGTCGATTCCGGGACACTTATCCGCGAGAGGCCTCGTGCAGGAGTTGACTTGCACTGCATCGCAATCCGGCGGCGGTGCGAGTGCGGATAGGGATCATTCATCCGACGGTTGTCCCCGGCGCTGTCCGGGGGGACCTGGACGTCTCCAGTTCAGTGTGATCCTGCCGGAAGTGCCTCTACTGGTGTAACCGTTCATGTCCGGTAAAACGTGTGTCGCCTACGGCTACGGGTACGGCGACCGCGCGGCGAGCCCCTGTGCGGCCGCCGCGGCGCGCACGGCGTCGATCACCAGTTGCAGCGGCGGTCGGTGCGCTGCTGTCCCCCGATGGGCGATGGAGATCGTCCGAGTGAGCGGTTCGGTCAGCGCGACGACGTCCATTCCTGGCGGGCGCAGCGTCAGTCCGAGATCGGAGACAAGGGTGACTCCCAGGCCCGCGGCAACCATCGCGAGTGCCGTCGCCTGCTCGCCGACCTCATGGTTGATCCTGGGTTCGAAGCCGCAACGCTGACAGGCCATGCGTACCGCGCGGCCGAAATGCGACTTGGGTCCCGCAAGGATCCAGGGATGCTCAGCGAGATCCGCCAGCGCTATGGTTCTGGCGGAAACCGTTCCCGGAGGCAGTGCTGCGTGCAGTCGTTCCACCGCGATCACCACTCTGGTCAACTCCGGGTCCCACTGCATCGGGTAGTCGGAATAGTCGATCACGAACGAGAAGTCCAGCGAGCCGTCCTGCACTGCGACTGCGGTATCTTCCGGCGCAAGCTCCCTCGTTCGCACCTCGATGCCGGGATGCTCGGCGGCCAGCAACGTCAGCGCACTCGGCACCAGGCTCGACGCGACGGACGCCCACACTCCAACGGTCAATCGGGCGGTGACCCCTTCCTGCGTTTGCTCGAGGGCAGTCGTCGCGCGGTCCACCGATCGCATGATCTCCTCAGCGTGCTCGGCGAGGAGCAGGCCGATCTCGGTGAGCTGTACCCGCCGACCGCGCCGCTCGAATAGCTTTGCGCCGACGTCGCGTTCGAGCTGGGTGAGCTGTTGCGATACCGCGGATGTGGTGTAGTGCAAGGCCAGTGCCGCGGCTGTCACGGTGCCTCGGCGGTGCAACTCCCGAAGCATCCGCAACCGGCGCAATGACAGCTCCATGCCGCCAGCCTAGGCATCCATTCCGAACCGTCCAACCGGACCACGCGTTGCGCTGTGTAGAAAGCGTGAACGCAATCATCCAAGATTCGTAACTGGACGCCTGGTCACCAGCGCGCGCACTCTGGCGTCATCGGCTGAGTGGTCGTGGCGACGAGGATTTTCTGAGGACGATTGGGGTAAATCGAGGTGACTACGACGACGGAATGCGGGTTCGGGCGCACCACCGAGCACCGAGAGTATGACCACCGTGCGAACACTGCGACGCAGCGCCACGTCGATGTGGCGACCGTGCACAGCGATGAGCCCCTGTTACGTGTGACGTGGTCTGATCCGGTCACCGGAGCTCATGGTTACCTCGTCGTACACACGTTGGTGTCCGACCTGGCAACCGGGGGCACTCGGATGCGGGCAGGCTGCACGATGTCGGAGGTCGAGGATCTGGCCAGAGGCATGGCTGCCAAGACCGCGGTTTTCGACTTGCCTGTCGGCGGCGCGAAGGGTGGCATCGACTTCGACCGGAAGGACCCCCGCGCCGTCGGTGTTCTGGAGCGGTTCTGTCAGGCGATGCGCCCGTGGCTGGCCGCGCACTGGGTGACCGCGGAGGATCTGGGGGTGCCGCAGCATCTGCTCGACGACGTCTTCGCGCGACTCGGCCTTCAACAGTCCTACCATGCGGCGATCAGCCGTGCGGAGGATCCGCAGGGGACTCTGCGCCGGGTACGGGCCGCGTTGAACGCCCCGGTGCCCAGTGGTTTTCTGCTGGGCGATGTGATCGGCGGTTACGGAGTCGCGCAGGCCTGCATCGGCACCGTGCAAGCGTGTGGATGGACTCAGGCCGAAACGACGGTGGCCATCCAGGGCATCGGAACCATGGGGGGCGGCGCGGCCTGGTATCTGTACGAGGCCGGTATGCGCGTGATTGCTGTCGCCGACGCCCTCGGCACGCTGTACTGCCCCGACGGCCTGGACGTTCCCGCGCTGCTCGACCTGCGGGACGGCTACGGCGAGATTGACCGCTCCCGCGTCCCCTCGTATGTTCAGAGGCTGCCGAGCGCGGCTGTGATCGCCACTGAGGCAGACATCCTCGTCCCGGCCGCGATCTCCTATGCGATCACGACGGATAACGTCGACCAGGTCGCTGCGAAAGTCGTGATCGAAGCTGCGAATGCCGCGACGACCCCGCGCGCCGAGGCGGTGCTCACCGGCCGGGGCATTCCGGTGGTCCCCGACTTCGTTGCCAATGCCGGAGCAGTCGCCTGGGCCTGGTGGGTACTACTCAGTCAGGTCGGCACCGACCCCGAGGACTCGTTCCTGCGGTTGCGTACCGAGATGCTGTCCAAGGTCGCGTTGCTGCTCGGGAAATGGATCCTGGACGGCGTGGCGCCACGGCAGACTGCATGGGACCTCATCGCGGCCAACCGCAGTGCGCCGGCTCCCGCCGATCCTCCGGCAGTGCCGGCGCTCACCATCCCGTGAACGGTGGACGGTGCGGTCCCGTTGGCTTCCCGGACCATCCTCCCGGTGGGCTCGCCGCGTGTGACGAATTGCTTCCTGCGGCGGTGGCGCAGTAGGCCGCGACGAGTCCTCGATTTCCCGAAAGTCATTGTCCAGGATCGGGTCGTGCCTGCAGCGCCGGCGCGGCGGCGGCCAGCAGCGCGCCGCGGTCTCGGTTCAACGGGGGATAGATGCGCTGGGTGTTGATGGTGACCTTGGTGGCTTTGGCTTGCGCGCCGCGCGACACCACCTGGCGGTCCCACCCCTCGGTGTACACCGCGCCGGCCGGTCCCAGGTCGAGAATGGTGGCGTACCAGGGGATCCGGAGCGGGAGCATCGGCTCCCCGAGCAGGTCGCCGATGACGTTGTAGCCCGCGTAACGGCCCATCGGGCGCCCGTGCTGGCACGACATCACCGACAGGTGGTCGACGTCCACCTGCGCCGCGGCGACGTCACCGGCGGCGAATACTCCGGGGGAACCGATCACCCGCAGGTAGTCGTCGACCGGCACGCGACCGAGCCGGTCGCGCTCGCCACCGAGCTGTGCGGTCAGCGGATTCGCCCGCATGCCCGCACACCAGACGACGGTGCCTGCGGCCAGCACCTCTCCGGAGGAGAGCGTCACGCCGTGCTCGTCGACAGATGCGACGCCGACACCGGTCAACGTCTCGACGCCGTTGTCGGACAGCGCCGCTTGGATCACCGGTCGCGCGGATGAGCCCATGTCGGAACCGACGTAGGGGTTGTGGTCGATCAGCACCACCCGCGGCTCGACGTTGCGTCCCGCGCACACCTTTGCCAGCCTTCCGGGCAACTCGGACGCAGTTTCGATGCCCGTGAGGCCGGCGCCGACCACCACCGCGGTCGCCGCGTTCACGTCCGCTCGGCGGTCGGACAGCGCGGCCAGGTGGCGCTGTAGCTTCATCGCGCCGTCGTACGTGTCCACGTCGAAGCCGAATTCCCGCAGACCGGGGATATCGGGCGTCGACACCCGACTGCCCAGAGCCATGACCAGACGGTCGTACCTCTGCGTGCGCTGTGCCCCGCGGCCCGAGACGGTGACGGTGCGCGCGGCGGTGTCGATCGCAGTCACCTCGGCGGCGATGTGCCCGACGTCGACCGGGTCCAGCACATCGCTCAGCGGGATACGGCACGCGCTCAGGTCTGCCTCGTAGTTGCGGACCCGGATGTCGTGGAACGGCTGCGCACTGATCACCGTGACATCGACGGTGCCCGCCGCGTGGAGTTCGTCGAGTCGCCGCGCCGCCCCCAGCGCGGCCCATAATCCGGCGAATCCCGAGCCGAGGACGAGGACGCGGTTGGGTTCAGTCACCCTGCCATCGTGCCAGGTCCAGGGCGGGTGGAGGGTCGGCTCGAATCGGTGGGGTTTGTCAGGCGTGCGCACAGTCCAGGATCTTCCTTGCCCGTTCCGCGACGGGGAGATCGACGAACTCGCCACTGGGCAGTCGCACCGCGGCTCCGCCGGCGTTCTCGAATGCCTCGATGACTTGTCGAGCCCAGTCGATGTCGTGCTGTCGCGGACTGAAGGTGGTGTGGATGGCCGGAAGCTGAGCGGGGTGGATGGCGGACTTGCCGAACAGGCCGAGGTCACGGCTGTGGGTGGCCTGGCGGACGAGTCCGTCGGTGTCGTCGATGTGCGGGTAGACGCTGTCGATCGGTGGGGCGATGCCGGCGGCGCGTGCGGCGACGACGAGGTGGGAGCGCACGTACTGCATAGGTGCGTCCCCTTTCCCGGTGCCGAGGTCTTTCTGCAGGTCGATACCGCCGAGCGCGATATGCGTGACCGCGGGGTGCTCGGCGATCGCAAAGGCGTTGGCGACGCCTTTCGCGGTTTCGATAGCGCAGATCAGGGGTCTTCCGGGGGCGCGGTCCGCGACCCAGTGGATGTCGTCGAGTGTTTCGACCTTGGGGATGCGGATGCCGTGAGCCGATGAAGCGACAGCATCGAGGTCGGCTCCGGCGAGTTCGGTGCCGGGCGCGTTGATCCGCACCCATGCGGTGTGGGTGGTGAGGACGAATGCGACATTGTCCCGCGCCGTCGACTTCTCGGCGGGCGGCACCGCGTCTTCGAGGTCGAGGATGACGGCGTCTGCGCCGGCGTCGAACACCTTGCCGAGGAGTTTTCGGTTGTGGCCCGGGGCGAACAGGTAGCTGCGGTCCATCAGAGGACCCCCTTCTCGGCGAGTTCGGTCAGTCGGTACGGGTCGATGTCGAGGGATTCCTTGTAGAACTGTTGGTTGTCCTGGCCGAGTCGGCGGCCGGCGAAGTTGATCGCACCGGGTGTTCCGAGCATGCGGACCATGAGGTTCTGCATCTTGATCGGGCCGAGGTCGTCGTCGTCGACGGTGGTGATGCAGTCGCGGTCGAGGACGTGCGGATCGTGCATCAATTGCGCGACGTCGTAGATCGGTGCCAGTGCGGCGCCCACGCGTTCGAATTCGGCCGTGACTTCGTCCAGCGGCCTGTCTGCGATCCATTTCGCGACGGCCTCGTCGAGAAGGTCGCCGTTTCGGCTGCGTTCGCCGGCGGAGCCGAACCAGGGTAGTTCGACGACGTCAGGGCGGCCGACCAGGCGCATGACGCGCGCGGCGACGGAGGTGGCGCTCGCGGAGATGGCGACCCACCGCCCATCCTTGGTGAGATAGGTGTTGCGCGGGGCGTTGTTGGGGGAGCGGTTGCCATTACGACCGGCGATGGTGCCGAGCTGGTCGTACGCGGTGGGGCCGGGGCCAAGGATCCCCAGCAGCGGTTCGAGCAGAGACAGGTCGATGACCTGCCCCCTTCCGTCGCTGTCCGGGCCGTTGCGGTGCAGCAGCGCGGTCACCACACCGAATGCGCCGGCGAGTCCGGCGACACCGTCGGCGAGACCGAAGGGCGGCAACGTCGGCGGACCGTCCTCGCCACCCGTTTGGTGCGCGAATCCACTCATCGCCTCGGCGAGGGTCCCGAACGCGCGGCGCTCGGCGTAGGGACCGGATTGGCCGAAGCCGGTGACCCGCAGCATGATCAACCCGGGGTTGAGGTCGTGGAGCCGGTCCGGTCCCAACCCCCACTTCTCGAGGACCCCGGGGCGGAAGTTTTCCACCAGAACATCGGCATCGACGACGAGGTCGCGGAGCATCTGCTGACCCTCGGCGGTGCCGAGATTGAGGGTGATGCATCTCTTGTTGCGCGAGATCACCTTCCACCACAGACCGTGGCCGTCCTTGCGTGCTCCGTGTGAGCGGGCGGGATCGCCTGCGGGGTGCTCGATCTTGATGACGTCGGCGCCGTAGTCGCCGAGCATCATGGCAGTGATCGGTGCGGCGTAGACGGTACTGATGTCGAGGACGCGAATGCCGTGCAGGGGGCAGCGCGTCGGAGAAGGGCGGTTGCCTGTGCTCGCGTCCGCCTGGTCATCAGGCGAATGGACGTCACTCGGGTATGCAGTCATAGGGGTGTCCTCACGCGTGGGGGAGTAGATACGGTGGCGGCACTCGACATCCGTCGCCGTGGACGAGCGCCGTCCGACGGGGCGGGTGCGAGCCGCTGTCACGGTGCGGCCGAGAGTGTTGAGCTGTCACTGCCGCCATCTCAGACTGACACTCGCACGGTTCAACTACAATCACGGGTGTATCGACAGGTGTTAACTTTCTCTAAAGTCAGGAGGTGGGTGGGTGCTGGACACGACCAGGATGTTCACGCTGCGCGAGGTCGCCGAGCACGGGTCGATCACCGCGGCAGCGTCGGCGCTCGGGTACACCACTTCGGCTGTCTCCCAACAAATCGCCAAGCTGGAGAAGGAGGCCGGGCAACCGCTCCTCGAGCGGCACGCGCGCGGCATCGTGTTGACCGACGCCGGGCGGTCAGTGGTCAAGCACACCGAACGCATCCTGATCGAACTCGAGGCCGCCGATGCCGAACTCGCGGAGATCAAAGGGCTGCGTGCAGGTGTGCTGGCGCTCGGCACCTTCCCCACGGCCGGGTCGTCGCTGCTGCCACTGGTGGTCAAGGAGTTCAAGACCCGGCACCCGGGGGTCGAGCTGAAGGTGCTCAGTGGCCGGTTTGCGTATTTGGTCGATGCGCTTCGCCGCCGGGAGACCGAACTGTCGCTGCTGTGGGACTACGAGTGGAACCGGGTGGATGACCCCACGTTGACGTACCACCACGTGATGAATGATCCGACCGTGCTACTGGTGTCGGAACGGCACCGCCTGGCCGACCGCGACTCGATCCGGATCGCCGAATTGCGCGACGAGTCGTGGGTGGTCCGCGCCGACGATCATCCGGTCGCACAGACCCTCGAAAAACTCTGTCAGCAAGGTGGTTTCACGCCACGCACGAGTGTCTTCGCGCACGACTACGGTGAGGTGCAGGCGATGGTGGCTGTCGAGCTCGGCGTGGCTATTGCTCCGCGACTGGCCGTACTCAACCTTCGGCCCGACGTCCGGTCGATTCCCCTCGCGACCCGTCCGCCGCAGCGCCGGATCCTGGTCGCGCATCTGACCGAGCGGCGGCTGAGCCCGGCCGCGCAGGAAGGGATCGCGGTGTGCACCGCCGCCGCCCACCAGTTGCAAGAGGGATTCGAAACCGGATAGGACCGGTCAGCTCCGGCAGATTCCGAAACAGTCGGCGAGGCGGGTGATCTTCTCGGCCCGCCCGAGCCGGGGCGGGTCGCTGCCGTCGCGGACAACGCGGCCGCGGGCTTCGAAATCGGCGAGAAACTCCCGCGCCCAGGTCACGTCCGAGGGCGTGGGGCTGATCGACTCGTTGATTACCGGCAGTTGTTCGGTGTCCAGGCACAGCTTCCCGGTCAACCCGAGGGACACGGACACGGCCGACTGCTCGCGCAGCACGGTGTGACCGTTGCTGACGGTGGGACCGTCGATCGGTCCGGGCAGGTCGCCGATTCTGCTCGCGACCACCAGCCTGGAGCGGGGGTAGGCCATGGCGAGGTCGTCCGCGCTGGTGCCGGTGTCGCGGCGATAGTCGCCGCTGCCGAAGGCGAGTCGGAAGACGCCGCGGGCGCGGGCGATATCACCGGCCTGCTCGATTCCGAGCGCGGATTCGACCAATGCGAGCACTGGGGTGGCTCCGCCGAGTCGGTCGAAGGTTTCGGTGATATGTTCTGCAGCTTCGGTTTTCGCAAGCATCACGCCCGCCAGTCCGGGAAGTCCGGCGAGGCGATCGACGTCATCGCTCCAGTACGACGAGGACCGGTCGTTGATCCGCACCCAGGCCGAGGTGTTCTCGAGCCAGGCGGCGACCTCCTCCCGCGCGGCAGATTTGAGTTGGGGGTCGACGGCGTCCTCGATGTCGAGGACGATCTGATCCGCGCAGGAGCGGTCGGCCTGGTCGAACAGGTCGGTTCGGGTGCCGTTGACCAGAAGCCAGGATCGGGCGATCCGCGTGTCGATCGGTCTGGGCGCGATCGCGATCTTCTCGGGCATCAGGATTCCTGTCGCATCGCGGGGGCGGGGCTGTGCGGAGTCCTCACCGCGCGGAGCCGACCAGTGCCGGAGCCGGCGCCGGGGCAGTGACGAACAGTTCCGCTGATGCGATCCGGCGGGCCGCCCGGTGCAGGGTGACCGATTCGAGTACCCCGTCGAGGGAAACGGAGAGGTCGACATCGAGTACCCCGGCGGGTGTTCCCACCCGAAGCGATCCCGGCCACCGGACCTGCGTGTTGTCGGTGACGACACCTCCGGTCACGGTGGAAGCCGCGGCGACGGCGACCGCGGATGTGAGCCCGATCGCCGGGTGCGGGGCGAGCATCGACAGCATCCGGACCGAGATGTCGTAATCGTCAGCGCTGATGTCGACGCCGGCGCTGGTGCGGTAGTCCGCCGGCGGACCCACGACACCGATTTTCGGAATCGCATGGGAGACGGGATCTCCCGGCTTGCTCAGTCCCATCCGCAACGACGACTCCTGTCGCAGCCGGAGAAGCAACGGCAGGAGTTCGGCGATCGTCTGGTTGTCCTCCGCACCGGTCAGCCCGAGGTCGGCAGCGTTGAACAACGCAGCCGGGGCTCCGGCGACGACCATCGTCGCGCGGTACGTGTGGTCGGCAATCGAGATCTGATCGGCGGCGACGCCGGTGGGCAGCAGTGTGGCCGCACCGGCGGCGAGACCGGTGAAGGTGAGCCCCACCGGGACACCCAACGCGCTGGTACCGGGCACGGCTGCGTCGCCTTCGGTGGGGATCATCCCGCCCGGGGTGGCGATCTGGGCGTCCAGGATCGCGCCGGTGTTCTGGTTCCGCATCCGTACGGTCGTCGTCGTGGAGTCCACCGGAACGAACCCGGACTGCAGCGCGTACAACCCGATCGCCGTGGCGCAGTTTCCGCAGTTGCTGCCCCATTCGACCTGGCGGTCACCAATCGCGACCTGCGCGAACAGGTAGTCGACATCGATTCCGGGCTCGCTGGAGCGGCGCACGATCGCCGCCTTCGATGTGGTCGAGCTGCCGCCGCCGACACCGTCGAGCTGACGCGGATCACCCGAGCCGAATGCCGACGTCAAGATGGCATCCAGGCCGCCGGCCTGAGCAATGAGCGGATCGACGTCGAATGCGTTGAACAGCCAGCACTTGCTGGTTCCTCCCCGCATCCAGGTTCCATGAAGTGTGAACACGGTCCGGCCCACCTTTCGGGTTCGAAGAGTTTGTGAGGCACCGCTGGAGGCTCTGATCGGATGGGGAGCGTGCTTCCCAGCGGTGTCCCACTGCCCACCCTGACCTACATCAGGGTGGAGAACAATGGCGAATAAATCGATGAGGGTTAACTTCAGTTAAACCCTCGCGGGTGCTGTCTGCGCGTCAGACCAGAGTCGGGACGGCCACCAGCACCAGCCAGCACAGGGCCGGCGCGATCGCGACCACGATGCCCGCGTTGAGGAGCAGTTGTCGGTAGAACCGGGGACGCTCGATGTTCTGGGCGTTGGCGAGGACGAGTGCGCCGTTGGTCGAGAACGGGGAGACGTCGACCACGGTGGCGGAGATGGCGAGTGCTGCCACGACTCCGACGACCGGCAGCGCCCCGGTCTGCAGCAGAGGAAGCGCGAGCGGGATGACGGCGGTGAGAAGCGCCGTCGACGATGCGAACGCCGAGGTGACGCCGATGACGTAGCAGAGGACGACGGCGACCAGCAGCGGTGCGCCGATGGTGATCGCCATCTCGGCGAGATGGTCGATCGTGCCGATCTCTTGCATGAGCGAGATGTAGGTGACCATGCCGGCGACGAGCAGGACCGTGGACCAGCTGATACCGGCGATGGCCTCACTCTGCTTGGACAGGTCGGTGAAGGCGAGGATCGCACCGGCCGCGATGGCGACGAAGCTGATCGGCATATGCAGGACCAGGACCAGCACCAACACCGCGGCGATCAGGACGAGGGTGAGCTTCTGGACCCCGGTGACCGGCTGCACGTCGTGGTCGGTGCCGACCTCGGTGCGCGGCGTCCGGATGAGTACCTGGGTACCGCCCCCACCGGACGATCCGCCGGCCGGGCTTCCACCGGGTCCCGCAGTGGGGGTGCGCAGTGCGCTCCCGACGCCGTCGGAGTCGATGCCGGCGCTGGAGCCGGTAGCGGTGAACTCGAGGTTCCGTACCCGGGCGAGGACGGCGTAGCCGACCACGGTCAGGACCGAGAGCAGCAGATTGATGCCGTAGCTGGCGAAGAACAGGGTCCAGGGGGCGATCGTCAGGCCGCTCGACTCGACGATGTCACGGACCAGCACACCCGAGACCGAGATGGGCGAGAACGCGCCGGCGTGCGCACCGTTGATCGTCATGATGCCCATCACCAGCGGACTCATCCGAGTCCGAGCGGCGAAGGACATCGCCGCCGGCGAGATCAGGGCAACGGCAGCCGGGCTGAACGTGCCCAGGGCTGTGAGCACCGAGGCGCAGAAGAAGAACACCCACGGGACGATCGTCACTCGTCCACGAACACCACGTATACAGGCATTGACGAGGAGGTCGATTGTCCCGTTCTTCTTCGCCATACCGAAGAAGTAGGTGACGCCGATGATCGTCAGCACGATCGAACTGGGGAACTCGGCGAGGATTTCCTTGTCGTCGTAGCCGAGGATGAAGGCGCCCACGACGAATGCGCCGATGAACCCCAAGATGCCGATGTTGATGGGAAAGAAGGTGGCTATCACGAACATTGCCACCAACGCGATCAGTGGCAGTATCTCGATGGAAGTCATGGGCGTACTTTCGGTTCGCTGCGGGGCGGATCGAACGGCTCCTGGGCGGCAGCCGGTCGCGACGGACAGACGTGAATAGTGTTGGGAAGCAATAGGTGTGGAGTGCGAGTTGTCACTTCCGCCACCTCGCCGATGCCGACTGGCGCGACGAGCAGTGAGCGCACTGGGTGATCGACCGGGTCGTCGGGGCGATTCCGTGCCGTGATCCCGCGCGGGGGAGTAGTGATCGTCTGCATGTCACATCCTTCGCTTGATCATTACCCAGATCACACTATGAGGGGGTTATGTTTATGACAATGTCGTATTTCTACGGTGGGGTTTAGCAGGATTAAAGGCTTGTCGGAGGTATCGATGCGCAACTCGTTCGATGTGGTGACCCTGTTCCTGCTCCTCGACATCGCCGAGGCCGGATCGCTCACCGGCGGCGCCGAACGCGCCAACGTCACGCCATCCGCCGCGTCACAGCGCATCGCCAAACTGGAACAGGAGATCCGGCAGCCGGTACTGACCCGCCTGCCTCGTGGCGTCCGGTTGACGGAAGCCGGCGAAATTCTCGTCACGCGTGCGCGGCTGTTCCGTCAGGAAATGCGTGGCGCCCACGGTGACCTGGAAGCTCTGCTGGGACTCGAGCGCGGCACCGTCCGACTCGGCTCCTTCCCCACCGTCAGCGCCTCACTGCTCTCGGACGCGCTGAAGAACTATCACGCCCACTGGCCGGGCATCGACGTGCGCGTCCAATCCGCGGTCCGCCCGCGACTGCTGGAAATGCTCCATTCGAGCGAGGTCGAAATGGCGTTGCTCTGGAGTTACGCCTGGACCGAGGAGACCGAGAAATCCCTGGCCCTCGTGCCGCTGATGGAGGACGAAACGGTCCTGCTCGTCCCGCTCGACGCGCCGCACGCCGACGATGTCACGGTGGCATCGCTGCGATCGGCGAAGTGGATCATCCGCAACGCCGACCACCCGGCGGCCGAAGTGCTGTACCGCAGCTGCGACACGGCCGGATTCACCCCGAACGTCGTCTACGAGGCCCATGACTACCAAGAGATCGAAGCGATGGTCGCAGCGGGAGTCGGCATCGCCATGGTCCCGCGTCTGGCCGTCGCACATCATCGCCCCGACGTCTACGCGGTCCGATTTCGTCCCACTGACCGGGTCCCGACACGCTCGATCTACATCGCCTCGCTCGCCCGCCGGCAGTACACCCCCGGCATGCACGCCGTCTCCCGGGCGCTACACGACGCCGCGGACGCCATCGCCACACAGGCGTAGAACCGGCCTACAGCTGATCGACAGGCGTTCGCACATCTTCTCGCAGCCGTCCTCGCGAGTCCGGTCGAGAAGGGCTCTGTCGATACTTGCCGCTCTTCGCGCGGGGACGATGCGATCGCGCGGGCAGGGTTCGAGGAACGCCCTGTCGGGGGCGGCGTCACGCCGGTCAGCGGCGGGTCCCTCGCAACTGAGCGGCATACGGATAAGGCGCGCGCAATCAGGATAGCCGCCGCCTCCTTGGGTCACTAATGTCGTCGCTCACACTCGAAGGGAGATGTGATGCACAACGAAGTCGATGCCGTCATCGTCGGGTCCGGAATCAACGGACTCGTCGCCGCAGCCACGCTGGCTCGATCAGGCTGGAAAGTGTTGCTGCTGGAGAGCAATCCGGAGATCGGCGGCTTTGTCGGGAGCGGTGAGCGTACGGTGCCCGGCTACGTGCACGACACGTTTTCATCGTGGTATCCGCTGTTCGTGTCGGGCCCGGCGCACACGGCGCTCGGCGACGACCTGGCCCGTCACGGGCTGCGGTTCTGCAACACCGACGAGGCCGTGACCGCGAGCGTTGCCGACAACGGCCGTGTCACCCTGGCGTACCGCGATCCGGAGCTGACGGCAGCGGGCTTCGGCAACGAAGAAGACGGGAATACGTATCTGGAGGCGTTGGAACGGTTCGGCCGGAACGCACCGGTGATCGGCGGAATGATGGGCAGCGAAATCCGCAGCGCCGGAGTCGTTCCATTGCTGGCGCGTTTCTTCAAAACCAACGGGCGGCGCGGCTCCGAGCAGTGGCTCCGAGACCTCGCTGCGTCGGGCCGCGCCTACTGTTCTCGGGAGTATGTCGGTCCCGAAGTGGATCACCTGTGGGTGCCGTGGCTGCTGCACGCAGGTCTGTCGCCGGACAATGCCTCCGGCGGCTTCATGATTCCGGTGCTGGCGGCAACGGTCCACGGTTTCGGTCTGCCTGTGGTTGAGGGAGGCTCTGCACGACTGCTCGAGGCCTTTCGAGGACTACTCGACGAATTGGGTGTCGAGGTGCATACCGGATCCCGCGTCGACCGCATCATTGTCGAGCGGGGCCGTGCGATCGGTGTGGAGGCAGCAGGGCGGCGTTACCGAGCCCGGCGCGCCGTGCTGGCGTCGGTGACACCGACTGCCTTGTACGGGTCGCTGCTGCCTCCGGACGCAAGTCCTGCCCCGCTGCGTGCCCAGGCACGGCGGTACCGGTACGGGCGCGGTGAGATGCAGATCCACATCGCCTTGTCCGAACGGCCCCAGTGGCGCGACGCCCGCCTCAACGAGGTTCCGCTGGTGCATATCTCGGATGGATCGGCGAGCACCGGCATTGCCCGTGCGGAAGCGGAAGCCGGCCTACTCCCCAGGAAGCCGACAGTAGTGGTCGGGCAACAGTCCCTCCTGGATCCCTCGCGCGTTCCGGCCGGTGCCGCTTCGCTCTGGTTGCAACTGCAGGAAGTTCCGTACGAACCGCTCGGCGATGCCGCCGGCGAGCTGAACACCGCGGACGGTTGGACCCCGGAACTGGCCAAGGCCTACGCCCAGCGTGTCATCGATCGCTTGGACGCGCACACCCATGGTTTGAAGATCCTCGGAACGGATATGATCTCGCCCGCCGATCTCGCGGCATACAACGAGAATGCCGTCGGCGGCGACCCGTACGGCGGCAGTTCGGAGCTGGATCAGAGCTTTCTGTGGCGCCCACTGCCCGAGGCGGGGCGGCATCGCACCTGTGTGGACGGTCTCTGGCATATCGGTGCATCCACTCATCCCGGGGCTGGACTCGGCGCCGGTTCCGGCCACCTCGTTGCCACCGAACTTGCCGCGAAGCGGCACCGTAAATCCAATGAGGAGTTGACATGTCAGTAATCACCGACCTGCTCGCGTCCATCGCCGGCGAACGCATCGAGTTGATCGACCTCACCGCACCACTGACCGACAAGACCCCGGTGCTGGCGTTGCCGGAACCGTTCAAGAACACCCTGCCCTTCCAGCTCGAGTTGATCAGCCGATTCGACGAGGACGGGCCGGGCTGGTACTGGAACAACATTCATACCGGCGAACACACCGGCACCCACCTCGATGCACCGAACCACTGGATCACCGGCAAGGACGGACTCGACGTGTCACAGGTGCCGTTGCGTTCACTGCTCGCCCCCGCGGTCGTCCTCGATGTCACCGACCGGGTGGCCGACAACCCGGACTACCTCCTCGATGTCGCCGACATCGAAGAATGGCAACGCACGCACGGTGCACTCCCTGCCGGTGGGTGGCTCCTCTACCGCACCGGGTGGTCGAGCCGGTCTGAGAACAGCGACGACTTCCTCAACGCCGACGAGTCCGGACCGCACACGCCAGGATTCACCGCCGAGTGCGCACGCTGGCTCGCCGAAGAGACCGAGCTGGTCGGTGTGGGAGTGGAAACGGTCGGCACCGACGCCGGCCAGGCCACGGCACTGGACCCGGCGTTCCCGTGCCATCACCACCTGCTCGGCGCGGGCAAGTTGGGACTGACGCAGCTGCAGAACCTGGATCAGTTGCCGGCGACCGGGTTCGCGATCACGGTCCTGCCGCTGCCCATTGTCGGGGGATCGGGTAGTCCGGCCCGCGTGGTCGCCCTGGTCGAGAAGTAAGGAAAGAGAAAATGGCTGAACGTTCGTTCGCCGCCGAGGTCGAACAACTCCGCAACGGCGCCGGCACCACGTTGCACGTCGAGGGCATCCTCGCCGTCACCAAGGCGCTGCTGCAATCCGGTGTCGCCTATGTCGGCGGCTACCAGGGCGCACCGATCTCGCATCTGATGGATGTCCTCGGTGACGCGCACGAGATCCTCGATGAACTCGGCGTCTATTTCGAAAACAGCGCGTCGGAGGCCACCGCGGCCGCGATGCTCGCAGCCTCGGTGCACTATCCGCTGCGCGGCGCGGTGACTTTCAAGTCCACCGTCGGCTTGAATGTCGCCTCGGACGCCCTGGCGAACCTGGCCAGTGGCGGCGTCACCGGCGGCGCGCTCGTCATCCTCGGCGAGGATTACGGTGAAGGCTCGAGCATCATGCAGGAGCGCTCCCACGCGTTCGCGATGAAGTCGCAGATGTGGCTGCTCGATCCCCGGCCCAACGTCTCGGCGATCGTCGACGCGGTCGAGGTCGGCTTCGAGCTGTCCGAGGCGAGCAACACCCCGGTGATGCTCGATCTGCGGCTCCGCTCCTGCCACCTGCACGGCGCATTCGACGCCAAGGACAACAAGCGCCCGCCCATGACGGTCACCGACGCCCTCGAGAATCCGCTGCGGGATGTCGACAGGATCGTGCTCCCGCCGGCCAGCTTCCTGCACGAGAAGGAGAAGATCCACGACCGGTGGCCGGCGGCGGTCAAGTTCATCAAGGACCGCGGCCTCAACGAGGTCTTCGGCAACGACAAAGCCGACATCGGCATCATCGTGCAGGGCGGTCTGTACAACACGCTGAACCGGTCGCTGGAGCTGCTCGGCTGCTCCGACGCATTTGGACGCACCCAGATACCGACCTACGTCATGAACGTCACCTACCCGGTCATCGACGACGAGATCATCCAGTTCTGCCAGGGCAAACGCGCCGTCCTCCTTCTGGAGGAGGGCCAGCCCGACTACATCGAGCAGAACCTCAACGCGATCCTGCGCCGAGCGGACATCCCCGCCGCCCTACACGGCAAGGACATGCTGACACTCGCCGGCGAGTACACCTCGACGGTCGTCACCCGCGGCGTCAACGAGTTCCTCAAGCAGTACCTACCCGATGCCGTCCAGCACCGGCCGGCACTGCTGCGCGATCCTGATGACCCGACGAGCCCCACAGCCCCCAGGGTTTCATCCGAGGTCATCTCGCCGCGGCCGCCGGGCCTGTGCACCGGCTGCCCTGAGCGCCCCATCTTCAGCGGCCTGAAGCTCGCCGAACGGGAGACCGGCAAACACCACGTCAGCGCCGATATCGGCTGCCACCTCTTCGCAGTGAACGCACCGTTCGACCTCGGTGCTACGACGATGGGATACGGCCTCGGATCGGCCGGCGCCTCCGCACTGAACTCCAAGGACACCGACCGGCGCAGCATCGCGGTGATGGGTGACGGCGGATTCTGGCACAACGGCCTGACCAGCGGCGTCGGCAATGCAGTGTTCAACAAGAGCGACCAGGTCCACCTGATCGTCGACAACGCTTACGCCGCCGCGACCGGCGGCCAGGACGTGCTCTCCTCCCAAGCCGACCTCCCCACCCGGTCAACCCAGCACCCGATCGAAAAGGCTGTCCGCGGTATCGGCGTCAAATGGGCGCGCACAATCAAGAACACCTACGACGTCGGCAAGGTACGCGACACGTTCGTCGAGGCCCTCACTACCGACGAGGCCGGGCCCAAGGTGCTCGTCATGCAAAGCGAGTGCCAGCTCAATGCCCAGCGTCGCGTCAAACGCGACCGGACCAAAGCGCTCGCGGCCGGCAAGCGGGTAGTGCGCGAGCGGTTCGGGGTGGATCCCGAAACCTGCACCGGCGACCACGCCTGCATCCGGATCTCCGGCTGCCCGTCCTTGACGATCGCACCCAACCCGGATCCGATGCGAACCGACCCGATCGCCGAGGTCCTCGACAGCTGCGTCGGCTGCGGAGTGTGCGGGGCGAACGCACACGCCGCGGTTCTCTGCCCGTCGTTCTATCGCACCGACGTCGTCGACAACCCCACTCGTCGCGAACAGCTCCTCGCCGGCGTCCGCTCGTGGTGGATCAAGATCGCATCCCGCGGCCTCGAGCGCCGCGCCGCACAATTCGAGGCTGCATGATGTCCAACTGGTACAACGGTCAACGTCCGATCACTCTGGCGATTGTCGCCCTCGGCGGCGAAGGCGGCGGAGTGCTTGCCGACTGGATCGTCGCTGTCGCCGAGAACGCCGGCCACTACGCGCAGAACACCTCCGTCGCCGGTGTCGCTCAGCGCACCGGGGCGACGGTCTACTACGTCGAGATCTTCCCACCCGGCGACGAGCCGGATCCGTCATCGGCAGCCGAGGCCCGAATCGAACCGGTGCTCAGCGTGTTCCCGAGCCCCGGCGAGGTCGACGTCCTCATCGCCTCGGAACTGATGGAATGCGGCCGAGCCGTCCAGCGAGGGTTCGTCACACCCGACCGGACGACCTTGATCACCTCCACCAATCGCGTGTACTCCATCGACGAGAAGATGGCCCTCGGCGACGGCCGCGCCGACAGCTCCGAACTCGTCGCGGGAGCGCAACGCGCCTCGAAGCGGTTGATCGCCGCAGACTTCATGGAAATGGCCGAACAGAGTCGCAGCGTCATCAGTGCCGCGTTGTTCGGTGCCCTTGCCGGATCCGGGACCCTTCCGTTCAGCAGGGAACAGTTCGAGGCCCCGATTCACGCGTTCGGAAAGGGTGTCGAATCCTCACTGAAGGCCTTCTCCGCGGGTTTTGACGCTGCCGCACAGCAGAAACCACGCCCCGCGCGGAAGTCGAATCCGATTCCGATCTCCATCGGACCGCGCCCGGTGACGCCGGAGGACCGAAAAGCCGAGGAAGAAGCTCGACGCACGACGGTCGCAGCGACCGACCCCTCCACCCTGGTCGGGCCAGCTCTGCGGGCGCTCGCCGACCGCGTCCTCGACCTCCCGCCAGCGGCGCGGTCGATGATCCTCCACGGTCTCGTGCGCACCGCGGTGTACCAGAACCTGGACTACGCCGAACGGTACCTGTCCCGGGTCATCCGCTTCGCCGAGCTGGATCCGGACGCCACGGGAGCGGCCCGGTTGACCATCGAGGCGGCCCGCCACATCGGGCTGTGGATGTGCTACCAGGACACAATCCAGGTGGCAATGCAGAAGACCCGTCAGGCGCGAATGGACCGAATCCGCAAGGAAGCGCGCGCGGAACGGCACCAACTGATGCAGGTTCGTGAGTATCTCCATCCACAGATCGACGAGATCACCGACACGATGCCCTCCCGACTGGGGGCCCGCATGCACCGTTCGAAGTGGTTCCAGCGTCTGGTCGGCGCGATCACCCACAAGGGGATGATACTGAACACGAGTTCGGTGACCGGTTACACGATGTTGAGCACGATGGCGCGAATGCGTCCCCTCCGCCCGCGTTCACTGCGGTTCGTCCGGGAGCAGGCGGCGATCGAGGAATGGATCGACCAAGCTCTCCAGGCTGCAGCAATCGATGCCGACCTCGGACGTGAGATCGTCGAGTGCCAGCGTGTCCTCAAGGGCTACGGTGCCACCTACGAGCACGGAGGCGACAGTTTCACCAAGTTGATGTCCGCGGCCCATGCATTGGTGGGCTCACCCGACGCGGTCACTTCGCTGGCAGGGCTCCGTGATGCCGCGCTCGCCGACGAAGATGGAGCCCGACTGGACGCCAAGCTAGCCACAATGAAGCTGGGAGACAGTCTTGTCGAGGCTCTGGAGGCTACCTCGAACTGATAAGCGGGTCGCATGGCCAGCCGTTGCTTCGAAGACGCTGATCGGCGGGCACCCCAGCGGCGGCCTGGAATATTCCAGGTGTGACGGCACTCGTGCCATTCGCACAGGTTGGTGAAAAGGTCGATCACGCATCGTGCGGGGCCGGTACGGCGCACGCGCATGCTGTGGGCAAATACCCGATACCTGATATGTCGACTCGAAGCGGACTGCGGTTCAATCGCGAGCGCGGTTGTTCAGCAGTCTGAGTCGTCGATGATGCCGACCGGCGTATCGGCAGGGTATTCCGGGCGGGCGTTGCCCAGCCGCATCACTGCATCCAGGATCGAAAAGCGTAGAGACCCATTCGAGGCGTTTCGCTATGCAAGTCAACCCGGTCGATCTAGCGATAACGGACTGACCTTCGGAATCGACGCATGCTCGTCTCGAAGAATCGCCGGTTCGGCCGTCGATCGCTGTGAAAGATCGCGACAGCAACTTCAGCACATGGCGTGCCTGGCTCTTCGGCTTGGGATCCGATTCCCAGCCGGGCACCTCTTCCAGCTCTCCTCCCAGGGAACCTGGGTCAGTGCAATAAGCTCAGCCGCCGACGCCGCCGACGCCGCCGACGCCGCCGTGCAGCGTTGGCGTACGTGCTTCGTGCAGTAGCTGTTCGTCCGTGTCTGCCGGCCACTCGGTGGTGCCGCCGACGCGGGACCATTGCGCGATCAGGCATGAGAAGGTGCTCTGCCGCAGGCAGTTTGGCGATTCTCACTCGAAGGTTCGATGCCCAGGAGGGCGATGCCACGGCAGTATTCGAAGCGGAGTTCGCTCCCGGCGCGTCGCGGGCGGCGCGAGTTGAACGTATCGCCGTTCGGACTCGGACGTGCCGCCCCACACCCCGTACGCCTCGCGGTTGGAGGTGCATAACGTCTGCATTCGACCTGGTCGGGGCAGTGCAGGCACAGCCGCTTGGCGGCGTGTTCACGATCTCGGCGGATAGGTCTGTTCTCGTCCTCGCAGGCGAAAAAGACTCGAGGATTCGCAGTTCGGCAGCTGGCGTCAATCTGCCAGTTCCAGTCGCCTGCAAGTCGCCGAGGGGGTAGTTGCGGGGGGTCGGGGGTTCACCAGACCCCACGCGATCAAAGTGAGCGCAATCTGCACAGTCGACGCGTCCAGCGGATAGATCATCACCCGGAATGTTCCTAGTGTTGCGGATCACATCGTGATCGAAGTCAGGAGATCTAGACCATGAGCGACTATCTCGGCATCGGTGGCAAGACCGCCATCATCACCGGCGGTGCGACCAAGATCGGGCACGGCGTCGTCGACCGCCTCCACGAGAACGGGGTCAATGTCGTCGTCGCCGACATCGACCGGGACGGGGGCAAGACGGCAGTCGACGGCAAAGCCAACGCGCTGTTCAGCGAGACCGACATCACCGACGACCGCGCGATCGACGCCTGCGTGGCTACCACCCTCGACACCTTCGGCTCCATCGACTTCCTCGTGAACCTCGCGTGCACCTACATCGACGACGGCGCCGAGTCCAGCCGGGCACAATGGGCCACCGCTCTCGATGTGAATGTCGTGAGCGCAGCCATGTTCGCCAAGGCGGTGCGCCCGCACATGGTCGCGCAGGGCGGCGGAGCCATCGTGAACTTCGGTTCGATCTCCTCGAAGGTCGCCCAGACCGGGCGATGGCTGTACCCCGTCTCCAAGGCCGCAGTCGTGCAGATGACACGAAACATGGCGATGGACCTCGCCGGGGACAACATCCGCGTCAACTCGGTGAGCCCGGGCTGGATCTGGTCGAAGGTGATGGATGAGCTTTCGGGATCGGACCGAGCAAAAACAGACCGGGTAGCCGGGAAATTCCACCTCGCTGGCCGAGTCGGCGACCCCACCGAGGTCGGCGACGTGATCGCTTACCTGTGTTCGCCCCGCGCCGCATTCGTCACCGGAGCCGACTGGGCCATCGACGGAGGCTACTCCGCAATGGGTCCTGAACAGTCGTCCCCGGCAATCCCGCTTCTCGCCCGATAACATTCGACCGAAGGAATCCCCTCCCATGCGCAAAATCACCATCGTCGGAGCCGGACAAGCCGGACTCCAGCTCGCCATAGGCCTGGTCGACGCCGGATACGACGTGACCGTTGTATCCAATCGAACCCCGGAACAGATCCGTGAGGGCAAGGTCATGTCCAGTCAGTGTATGTTCGGCGGGGCCCTCGCCCGCGAACGCGCCGTCGGACTGGACCTCTGGAGCGAGGAATGCCCCTCCGTCGAGGGCATCTCATTCACTGTCGCCGACAACGGAAACCAGGCCTTCTCCTGGGCATCGCGCCTCGACATCCCCGCCCAATCGGTCGATCAGCGCGTGAAAATGCCCGCGTGGCTGAAGGAATTCGAATCACGGGGCGGCAAGCTGATCCACCTCGATGCCGGGATCGACGACCTCGAAGAGTTCGCTGCCGACTCCGATCTGGTCATCCTCGCCGCCGGCAAGGGCGAGATCGCGAAGATGTTCGAGCGCGACGCCACGCGGTCGGTCTTCGACCGCCCACAGCGTGCCCTCGCGCTGACCTACGTCAACGGCATGGTGCCGCGCGAGGAACACTCCGCCGTCGCGTTCAACATGATCCCCGGCGTCGGCGAGTACTTCGCGTTCCCCGCCCTCACCACCAGCGGGCCCTGCGAGATCATGGTGATGGAGGGCATCCCCGGCGGACCGATGGACTGCTGGGCGGACGTGACGACTCCCGAAGAGCACCTGGAGAAGTCCAAGTGGATCGTCGAGACGTTCGTCCCCTGGGAGGCCGAGCGCTGCGCCGACATCACCCTCACCGACGACAACGGACTCCTCGCGGGACGGTTCCCGCCCACGGTCCGCAAGCCGATCGGAGTACTGCCCTCCGGTGCGAACATTCTCGGACTCGCCGACGTGGTCGTCCTCAACGATCCGATCACCGGCCAGGGCTCGAACAATGCCAGCAAGTGCGCTGCTTCATACCTCGCCAGCATCCTCGAACACGGCGACCGGCCCTTCGACGCCGAATTCATGACCAACACCTTCGAACGGTACTGGGACTACGCACAATACGTCGCGGCGTGGACGAACGCGCTGCTCAGCCCGCCGCCGGAGCATGTGCTGAACCTCCTCCGCGCAGCCGCCACCGAACCACGCATTGCACGCCGGTTCGCCAACGGGTTCGACGATCCGCGTGACTTCTTCCACTGGTTCATGACGCCGGAAGCCGCCGCCGAGTACCTCACCGACGTCGCGAACTGATATTCGCCCGAACCATCGATTGGAAACCGTCGCCATGCGCAGCATCGCTATCGTGGGAGCAGGACAATCGGGGGCACTTCTTGCCCTTGCCTTACTCAAACGTGACTATCAGGTCACCCTGGTAACCGACCGAACGCCCGACCAGGTCCGGATCGGACCCGTCATGTCGAGCCAGTGCATGTTCGACTCGGCACTGCAGATCGAACGGGATCTCGGGCTCGACCACTGGGAAGAGCGGTGCCCACGCATCGACACGATGGCGGTCAATGTGGCGAAAACGCACGGCAGCAACGAAATTGCCGTGACCACCCCGCTGGTCGGCTTCGCCCAGTCGGTCGATCAGCGCGTCAAGTGCGCGGACTGGGTCGACGAGTTTGCAGAACTTGGTGGCAATCTGGTCATCAAGTCGGCAAGCCCCGCGGACATCGAAATCCTCGCCCAGAGCCACGACCTGGTCATCATCTCCAGCGGCAAGGGCGACCTCGGACGGCTCTTCCCTCCGGATCCGGTGAAATCGCCCTACAACCGGCCGCAGCGAGCCTTGGCTCTGGCCTACGTGAACGGCCTCACCGAGCACTCCGACGGCGCGGACCTCGCGCTGAATATCGTCCCCGGGGTCGGCGAGTACTTCGTCCTCCCGGCGCTGACCACCACCGGACCCTGCCATGTGATGGTGTTCGAAGGCGTCCCCGGTGGACCGATGGACTGCTGGGACGATGTCCACACTCCCCAAGCGCACCTCGAGCGTGCCAAAGAGATTCTGGCCGAACACTTCCCGTCGGAGTTCGCCAGGACCGGCGACATCTCCCTGACCGACGAAGCCGGGGTACTGCGCGGCCGCCTGACGCCAACGGTCCGCCGCCCGGTGGCCGAACTCGCATCGGGCAGCGTCGTGCTGGGCATGGCTGACGCGGTGGTCCTCAACGATCCGCTCACCGGTCAGGGCAGCAACAACGCTGCTCAAGCCGTCGCCGTCTACCTCGATGCGATCGTGGGCCGGGGAGAACAGCCCTTCGACACACAGTGGATGCAACGCACCTTCGACAAGTTCTGGCGCGGATGGGCTCAGTGGGCCGTGTCGTGGACCAACGACCTACTCCGTGGACCTTCAGACCCGGTCCTCGGACTGTTCGCCGCCGCGCAGGACTCGCCGACCCTGGCGTCGGCAATTGCCACCGGGTTCGATGATCCCCGCACCGTGCACAACTGGTGGTTCGACGACACCGAAGCGAGGCGCTTGATCGAGACCGCGAAGGCCGCCGAGCAGGCCCAGTTCGATCCCCGCGATCTACGGCGAGCCCTAGGCCAGTACGCCACGGGCGTCACGGTGATCACTACGAGGGGCCCGGACGGACGGAAAATCGGTGTCACGGCGAACTCGTTCACCTCCGTTTCCATGGATCCACCTCTGGTCTCCTGGTGCCCCGCGAGTAAGGCACCCAGCCTCCCCGACCTCACCGGTGCGACACATTTCGCCGTCAATGTCCTGGCAGCCAACCAGCATGATCTGTCCCGGCAATTCTCGACACCGGCCGAGGACAAGTTCGCCGGCGTGGCGACCACCGAAGGAATTGCGGGCGTTCCCTTGATCGATGACGCCATCGCGCACTTCCAATGCCGGACAGTGCAGCGAATCGTGGCCGGTGATCACATCATCTTCCTCGGTGAGATTGAACAATACGATGCCGACCCCGGCGAACCGCTGGTCTTCCACTCGGGGTCCTACCGCCTGGTGACCAAGCATCCCGACTTCTGAAAAGCAGCCGCGCAGCTGCATCCCCACCGAAAGCGACACGAACCAATGGGTAGATACATCGATATCAGCACGAGCTCCGGTGAGACTTTCGCCGCGTATCTTGCCGAGCCCGCGCAGGGCTCCGGCCCCGGCCTGGTACTTCTGCAGGAAATCTTCGGGATCAACGACTACATGCGGGACATGGCCGACCGGTATGCGGAGGAAGGCTACGTAGTCCTGGTCCCCGACCTGTTCTGGCGTTCGGGAGCTCGGCAGGAACTCGGCTACGACCAAGCCGGATTCACTCGCGGACTCGAACTGCGGGACGAACTCGACGAGGACCTGTCCATCACGGACATCGGCGACACCGTCACAGCCCTTCGTGGTCTGACCAATCACGTCGGGGGTGTCGGACTCATCGGATACTGCCTCGGCGGACTGCTGGCGTACCTGTCCGCGGTCCGGCTCGACGTCGACTGCGCCATCAGCTACTACGGTGTCGGTGTCCACGATCACCTCGATGAAGCGACTCAGCTGGCAGTTCCTGTGGTCTTCCACCTGGCCGAACTCGACTCCTACTGCCCCGAGGATGCCCGAAACTCCATCCGCAAGGCGTTCGACGGCAACGATGGGGTCCGGATCTACGACTACGCCGGCGTCGATCATGCCTTCGCCACCCACGGCAGGGATGTCTACGAGCCGCTTTCCGCAGGTCTGGCCTACTCGCGCACCCTCGAGGTGCTGCGCGCCACCATCGGCCCCCGATACGACCTGTCTGCACTCTGGGACCGGCATATCTTCTACGAGTTCGAGGCCCGGGACGTACCCGCCACCATGGCCACTATGGTCGACGAACCTTACGTCAACCACATCCCGACGCTGACCGGCGGCGTCGGGCAGAAGGACCTCTCACGGTTCTACGCCCACCACTTCGTGCACAACAATCCTGAAGATACGAAGACGATCCCGATTTCTCGGACCGTCGGAGCCGATCGGATCGTGGAAGAACAGCTGTTTTGCTTTACGCACGACCGCGAGATCGACTGGATGCTTCCCGGTGTGGAGCCGACCGGACGATACGTCGAGATCCCGCTCGTTGCTGTTGTCACTCTGCGCGGCGACAAGCTGTACAACGAGCACATCTACTGGGATCAGGCCGGGGTGCTGGTGCAGATCGGGCTGCTCGATCCGGACGGGCTCCCCGTTGCCGGCGTCGCACAGGGCAGAAAACTTCTCGACAAGACGCTTCCCTCGAACGAACTCATGCCCAGCTGGGCGAGCAGCGAGGGCAAGCCGATCGATCAGCGACCTGCCGACGGTAGGTTCGCGCAGTAGGTCGATGCAGCCGGCGTCCGGCGCCCGCCGAGCGAGGGCGCGACCGTACGCCGGTTGCTGCCTGCACCTGACGTCCTATGGTGCAGTCACACCCAACCACGGCGAACCGATGCGGCCCGTGCCGCGACCTATCGTGTGGACACCGGCGGATGACCAGCGTCGCTGGACCCGGAGTCGTCCACCAATTGCGTGAGAAATGAACTCGGCACACGTTCCCATCCTCGTTGCCATCTGCCGAGCCGCAGATCGGTCTCGAGCGAGTCGACCACCTCGGCCACCGCCGACCCTGCGTCGAGCACGACGCGGGGGAGTTCGCGGTCGGCGCAGAGCGCCAAAGCCGGTACCACGAACTCTTTCGCCTCCGACGTACGGCCGGCTGCGAACAAACACGTGGTGTGCAGAAGCCTCGCCCGGAGCAGCGCTTTCGGCCGCGCCTGCCGGGAGATTCGCTCCACCAGCGCCTGCGATCGACGACACGCCGCCTCCGACGATTCCCGATCCGTCGGCGAGGCGGTGTGGAGCAGGAGTCGAATGTCGGAGTCTTCGTGCAGCTCCCACGTGAGCAGGTCGATCCCGCTCATGCGGGATGCCGGGGCGGCGCTGTCCCGTGGGACTGTCTGTGCCCACCGCGGATGCTCATCGAGAACCGCAGGAATGGCGAGCGCCAACTGTATCCTCTCGTTCCGGATTCGGGCGGACAGGCGCGGCAGCGTCAACATGTCGGCGATCTCAGCCCCTTCGTCGAGGAGTCGGTACGCGGCTCCGAGATCTCCGCGCAGCGCCTTGATACGAGATCCGGTGCCGTAGGTCGCGAGCATGAAATCGACGATGCCGCCCTCGGATCGAAGGGTATGACTGGCGTCGAGAAGTTCTTCCGCGTCGGGCACATGACCTTGCTCGTACAGCAAGTCTCCCAAGATCGCGCCGGCCACGCGGGTTGCATACGATTGCCCGCCGCCGGATTGTTTCGCCAGCCGTAGCGCCATCCGGAAGTATCTCTCGGCCGCGGTGATGTCGAGCTGCTCGTGTGCGGCGATCCCGGCGAAACAGTATCCGTACAGGACGCTGAACGGTCCCGAAGTCTGCTGGTTGTAGGGCGTCGCCCACTCCTGCCATCGGCGGGCCGCGGCGAAGTCGAACCGGTAGATCGCCTCGAAGGACGCGACGTTCGCCGCCCCCGACACGACGAACGGCCGCACGGTCTCGGGGCGCTCGAGGCAGTCCGAGATCCGCTCGCTGAGGGTGTCGGAACGATCGGCGAAGAGCTCGACAACGCCCCTGATCAACGAGGCCTCGATCAACAGGGCGGTCGTGGATTCGTCTGCGCGGGCGGGCTGGGTCAGCGACGCTTCGGCGCGGTCCAGTGCTCGAAGCGCCGAGGGCGCCGGGTGATGCAGCAGTACATGCGACCAGGCCAATGCGATCTGTAACACCGGGTGTGCGATCAGCTGTTGGGGTGGGAGCTTGTCGATCAGTCCGATCAGCGTCGCCATCTGGGACTGTTCGATCAAGCGCATTCCTTCGCGTTCGACCCACTTCACCGCCAGGTCGGGATCACCCGATGTCAGGGCGTGATCGACGGCCTCACTGAGCAGGTGGTGTTCACCGAACCAGTGGGAGGCACGGCGGTGGAGTTCGCCGACCATGTCCGGTTGGTCTCGTTCGAGCCGGCGGCGCAAGAACTCTGCGAACAAGTGGTGATAGCGGAACCACTCGCCGTCCTCGTCGAGTCGTCGCAGGAACAGGTCCCGATTCTCGATCTCCTCGAGTCGGGCCTGACCGTGACTGCTACCCGTCAGCGCCGACGCGAGTCCGCCACTGAGGCGTTCAGTCACCGATGTCGTGAGCAGAAAGTTGAGAAGCTCGGGTTCGAGTGAGGCCAGGACGTTCTCGGCGAGATACTCGCCGATCGCGTGGTGGCGGCCGGAGAGTTGACCGATCAGCGTGCTCGGGTCGGTGTGTCCCCGTAGTGAGAGTGAGACCAGTTGCAGCGCGGCCACCCATCCGTCCGTGGATTCGCGAAGATCGGCTATGTCGGCGGCGGTGAGAGTTAGCCCACGTTGGTCGGCTAGGAACGATTTTGCCTCGGGAAGGTCGAAACGTAGCGCAGTGGAGTCGATTTCGACCAACTCGTCGCGTACCCGCAGCCGGCTGAGCGGAAGCCCGGCCTGGGTTCTGCTGGTGACGGTAAATCGCAGGTGGTGACAGTCGCTGTCGAGTAGTGCCGCCATCGCGGAGATCGTCGCCGTATCGGAAACTCGGTGCCAGTCGTCGATGACGACCGTGATCACCTCTCCCGTGTCGTGGATCTCGTCGATCAGTGTGGAAAGGACGTACCGTGTGGCTTGCTCACCCTGCTCTTGCAGCACCTGTGGAAGGTCGCGTGCGAGTGACGGTCGTATCCGCGCGATCGCTTCGAGGAGGTGAGCCAGAAACCAGGTGACATTGTTGTCGTCGTTGTCGACACTGAGCCAGGCGACGGGCGCCCCCGAGTTGGTCAACAGGTCGCGCCATTGGGCGGCGAGGGTGCTCTTGCCGAATCCTGCCGGTGCATGAATCAGCGCGAGACGCCGATCCCCGCCGGCGTGCAGGGCCTCGATCAGGCGGCGACGCTGCACCGGGGTGCGGGGTTGGGTACGTGGCCGGTACTTCGTCGAGATACTGGGTGGGGACACCGAGGGCGGCCCCGCGTGTTCGTCGGAACCCGGTGTCAGGTCTGTGTGCTCGCGTTGCGTGATGTCCGCGTCTGTCGGGGGTACCAGATCCGGGGATCCGGCGCTGGTGCGTCGTAGGGCTGTGCGGAGGTCCTGCTCGAATACCTCTGCGGTCTCTTGGCGGCGCGCGGGGTCGTCCGACATTGCGCGCTCGATGACGCTGCACACCTGCGCGGGGATGCCGCTCTGGCGGAGATCGGGCACCGGTTCCGAGGTTATTCGAAGAAATTGCGCGACCAGTTGTTCACCGTCGCGGCGCTGGAAGGCGGCGTGGCCGGTGATGAGACAGAAGAGAGTCGCGGCCAAGCTGTAAAGATCGGATTGTACGGTCGGTGCCCGTCCGGTGAACACTTCCGGTGCGGTGAAGGCAGGCGAACCCAGCACCACGCCGGTGCCGGTCTGGTAACCACCGTGGATGCGGGCGATGCCGAAGTCGGTGAGCTGGGGTTCGCCGTATTCGGTGAGCAAGATGTTGGAGGGTTTGACATCTCGATGAAGGATCCCGGCCTGGTGCGCTCTGCCCAGGGCTCGGGCGATGTTGATGCCGACACCGAGTGCCTTCTCCCAGCCGAGCGGTCCGTCGCGGCGGATGATCGCTTCCAGAGATCCGAGGTGGTGGTACTCCATCACGATGTACGGCTGACCATGGGGCGTGCTACTGGCGTGGTAGATGGTCACGATGTTCGGATGTCCGGAGAGCCGGCCCATGGCCTGTTGTTCGCGGAGGAAGCGATTCCGGTTTTCTTCGTCCACCCCGGAGAGCACCTTGATCGCGACCGTCCGATCGAGTGCAGTTTCCATGCACCGGTAGACGACTCCGAATCCGCCTCGTCCGATCTCTACGGGGTCGTCGAAGCCGTCCAGGATCAGGTCGCCGACGACAGTGGGGTGGACGTCGGCTTGTGTTGCAAAGGGATCGAGGTCATCCACCAGTTCGCGCCTTCAACGAACTCGGTCGGGGCAATCCAACTCAGACCATGACGTCCGCCACCGGTGCGGCCCGGTGCCGTCAGGTCTCGAACGCCGATCTATCGTGGGCTCGCACATGTCACCACCTCTGCCTCAGTATCACACCAGCGTGGCGGCGGTGGCACCCCGTTGATCGCGGCGACTCGAGCCTGGTGTCAGCGGAGACCGGAGCGACCTACAGCGACAGGTCCGATGACAGGTGTGATCGGGCCTGGTCGACTCGGTTCGCACCCGTCAGGGCGCCGCTTCGAAAAGTCTGGGCGAGCGGTGGGGGTCGGCATGCGACCAATGAGCGGTCCACGGTTCCGTGTGGGCCCCGGCGGATTGCGCCGAGGCCCACACGGTCACTCTGTGCCCGAGGCCGGAAGGATCACTTCGCGGCGATCGGCAGGCTCGGGATGTAGGGAGCGTCGGCGTATTTTCCGGACAGCAGAGCTCCGGCGCCGGGGGCGATCGCGGGCAGATCCAGTGCCCGCATCATCTGATGCGCGGTGGAGATCGCCGCCGAGACCACCGGCTTGCCGAGTTCGTTTTCCACGATCTCGATCGATTGCAGCGAGGGCATCTGAACGCAGGCCGAGAGCACAATGACGTCGGCGTCCTGGTGGTCGAGTTGTCTGGCGATACCCACCAGGTTGCGCGGATCGTGCGCGGCTACGTCGAGATTGTTGGGAATCTCGAGCGCTCGGTAGTCGCCGACGTCGATACCCTGATCCTTGATGTACTCGACCACGAGTGTGGTGAGTGGCTTCATGTAGGGCGCCACCAGGGCGATCTTCTTCGCTCCCAGCACCTCGAGCGCGGAGACCAGCGCGCCGGCGCTGGTGACCACGGGAGCCGGGGCAGCGTTGTCGAGGGTGATCTGCGCCAGTTTCTGTTCGGAGACGCAGTGGTACCCCTTGCCCATGCTCATGATGGCCACCAAGCACGCGTATCCGAGGACATCGACTCGCGCGTCGGAGAGTTCGGCGGCGCATCGGGTCGAGTCGGCGTCCATCGCCTCGAGTTCCTCCTTGGTCACCTCCTTCATCCGCATGCGGCTGGAGTGGAAGGTGAATCGCTCGGGGGCGACGGTTTCCCGCGCGCGAAAAAGGGCGGGGATCTCCGTTTCCATCGTCACGTTGGAGCTCGGCACGATCTGGCCGATGCGGTAAGGGCGGTTGTTCACCGGGTTTCCTTTCTGATCGAGCAGGTGTCAGCGAGCATCGATGACTGGATTGCTCAGCGTCCCGATGGATTCCACGGTGCATTCGACGATGTCACCGGGGGAGAGGAACTGCTGGGGAACGAAGCTGGCGCCGACGCCGGCGGGGGATCCGGTGGCGATCACGTCTCCGGGCTCGAGGGTCATTCCGGAGGTGATGTCCTCGATCAGTTCGGGGATCTTGAACAGCATGTAGCGGCTGTTCGACTTCTGCTTGACTTCGCCGTTGACGCGCAGGGACAGGTCCAGGTCGTGCGGGTCGGTGAGGTCGTCCGCGGTGCGGACGACCGGCCCGAAGGGTGCGTAGGAGTCCTGGCCCTTGGAGAAGAACCACTGGCCGCCGCGGCGCTGGTCGCGGGCGCTGATGTCGTTGATGATGCTGTATCCGAAGACGTAGTCGAGGGCGTCGGCCGCCGAGACGTTCTTTGCGGTGCGACCAATGACCACGGCCACCTCGCATTCCCAGTCGAGCTGATTGGTGAGGTTCGCGTTGTGGCGGATCGGCTCGCCGGGGCCGACGACGGCCGTCGCCGGCTTGCTGAACAGCACCGGGCGCTGGGGCAGTTCCTTGTCGGTGTCGAGGGTCCGCGCCGACTCGGCCACGTGTTCGGTGTAGTTGAGGCCGACCCCGATGATCTTGCCCGGGCGCAGCGGGGCGTGCACGGTGACCTCCGAGATCGGGAGGCTGAACTGCTGCGCCTCGTCCCCGCCGACCAGCGTGGTCAGCGTGGCAAGTCCTGCACTGCCCTGGCTGATCAGGGTCGCCAGGTCGGCCGGCGCCTCGGCGCCGGTGCTCCGTGCCAGGGCGGAGACGTCGATGACCGTGTCGTCGCGCTGGACGCCGAGCCGGGGGGTGTTGTCACGAGTGGAGAAGGTCAGGAGAATCATGAACGGTCCCTATTCTGGGGGTTGGTGAGACTTGGTGTACGGGGCGGGTTACCGGATCGGCTGGTGACCGTCGTTCTCCAGGTATGCCTCCTCGCGCCAGAAGGCCAGCGAGCGCATCACTGGGAAGTCGTTGAACGAGAACAGGACCGCGTCGTCGCTGGTGCCGAGGTTGGCGTGTTCGTGCCACGCCCAGGAGGGCACGACGAAGATGTCACCCTGCTTCCAGTCGAATCGCCGGCCCGCGATGACCGAATAGCCCTCTCCCTTGGCCACGTTGTAGACGACCGATCCGGTATGCCGGTGGGCGCGGGTGTGCTGGTCGGCCCGGAGCAACTGGATATGAGCGCTCAACGTCGGCATCACCGACCCGCCGGTACGCGGGTTCGAGTATTCGAGCAGGATGCCGTCGAAGGGGGATCCTTCCGACGCTTTCGCCGCGTTCTGCAGGGCCGCGTAGGTGGGTTCCCAGGGGTAGGCGAAGAGCGGGGAGTACGGTTTGGTCCAGCCGTCCTCGAAGCCCACGGGACGCAGTTGGCCCGCGCCGTAGGTGAGCAGCGAGGAGTTGATCACCGCCCCCTGCTCTTGACAGTGATTGGGGTGAACCTCGTAGAACCCGGCGTCGAGGGCATTGACCAGGGGGATGTCGAGTCCGTCCTGCCAGACGACCGGTTCGTCGGAGCCCTCGTTGCCGTGTTCGTGCCAGGTGAAGCTGGGGGTGATGGCGAAGTCGCGGGGGCCGACCTTCAGTTTCTGTCCGTCCACCACCGTCCAGGCGCCCTGGCCTTCTACGACGAAGCGCAGGGCGGCCGCCATGTGGCGATGTGCGGTCATCGACTCTCCGGGTCCCATTCCCTGTAGGCCGGTGTACAGCAGGCCGACAGCCGCGGTGACGTCCTTGCGCTCGGGGTTGACCAGGGCCACCACCCGTCGCCCGGCGTCTTCCGGTTTGACCAGGTCGAGCGAGTCGATGACGAACGGGCGGATGTCCTCATAGCGCCAGAGGATGGGCACGGACGCCGGTTGCGGGAACCACGGCTCGATCTTGTTGGCCACGGTCCATAGCGCCACCGTGTCGCGCTTGCCGAGTTCGTCATAGAACGCTTCCAAGGCTTCGGTGTCCTTGACCCGAGCCCGACCGAGAACGTCGTCACTGAGTGACATGTGGGTTCCTCCCTTTCGTCGGCGACGCATGTGTATGGCAATGGGCGCGTGCGGCCGACCTGAACCTGCGTGGATTTCGATCGAACTGTGCAAGCTGTCACCGCCCGCCGCAAAACCGAATATACACCGCGCTTGACGATAGTCACAAGAGCGCTATAAAGTTCGGTCATCGGCTTCGATGAAAGGTGGTTAGTGACAGATGGCGAAAGTGACGATCGAGCGGACGGTGGAGTGGTATGACACCGATGCTGCTGGCCACCAACATCATTCGTGCATCGTGCGATTCGTGGAAGCCGCCGAGGCGGCACTGCTCCGCGAGCGCGATCTGGCGTGGCTGTTCGGGGAGACTCCCCGGGTCCGCCACGAGATCAACTACCGATCACGGCTGTGGTTCGGCGAAACGGTGACAGTGACCCTCGAGGTTGTTCGCCTGGGTAACACCTCACTCCAGTACGCCTTCGAGGTGCGCGGCATGGAGGGCGTGGCGGCGGACGGAACCCTCGTCGTCGCCCACGCCACCCCGCAGTCGCCGACATCGACGCCCTGGCCGCAACCCGTAATTGACGCATTCGGCACGATTCGTGCCCAGGAAGCAGTGGTGACCCAGTGACCAGTCGAGAAGCAACAGCGCGTTCTGCGCGAGTCGACGCCGGCCTGCCGTCGTTGAAGATCGCCGTCATCGGGGGCGGCCCGGGCGGCCTGTACTTCGCCGCTTTGGCCAAGCAACTCGACCCGCGACGGGAGATCACGGTATTCGAGCGTAACGCCGCCGACACCACTTTCGGCTTCGGCGTCGTCTTCTCGGATGAGACCCTCGACGGAATCACTGCGGCGGATCCGGCGATCTTCGCGGAGATGGAAGCGCAGTTCGCGCGGTGGTCCGATATCGACATCCACTACCGTGGTGAGGTGCTGACCTCGGGAGGACACGGGTTCGCGGCCATCGAGCGACGGACCCTGCTCAACATCCTGCAGACGCGGTGCGCACAACGCGGTGTCGACGTGCGATACGAAACCATCGCCCCCTCCGCGGAAGATCTCGCCCGTACGCACGACCTGGTGGTGGCGGCCGACGGGGTAAATTCGGTCACTCGCAAGGCGCGTCCCGAAGCATATGGACCCGACCTCGACGTTCGGAACTGCCGCTACATGTGGCTGGCGACCGACAAGATCTTCGACGCGTTCACCTTTATCGTCGCGGAGACAGAATTCGGGCCGATCCAGGTGCATGCCTATCCGTTCAGCAGTGAACGCAGCACCTTCATCGTAGAAATGAGCGAGAAGACCTGGCGTAACGCGGGATTCGACACCCTCGCCGCCGAAGATCTCGCCGTCGGGCAGAGCGATACGAAAAGCGTCGAGTTGTGCGCCGGCCTGCTCGGCGAGCATCTCGATGGGCACCAGCTACTGACCAACAATTCCCGCTGGATCCAGTTCTCGACGGTCCGCAACACGTCGTGGCGCGACGGCAACATCGTCCTCCTCGGCGATGCCGCGCACACCGCGCACTTCTCCATCGGCTCGGGGACCAAGCTCGCCATGGAGGACTCCCTCGCTCTCGCAGCGAGCCTGACAGTCGACGACCGGGACGTCGCACAGGCCCTGCTCCGCTACGAGCAGGAACGGCGACCCGTCGTCGAATCCACGCAACGTGCGGCACAGGCGAGCCTGGAGTGGTTCGAGTCGATCGAGCACTCCGTCGGGCAGGAACCGCCACAGTTCGGCTTCAACCTGCTCACCCGCAGCCGCCGCGTCACCTACAACAACCTGCGCGACCGCGATCCGGAATACATCGACACCCTCAACGACTGGTACCACCGTGCCCAGCCGGCGGACTCCACCGAACAGCCGCCCCGTCCGATGTTCGAGCCCTATCGGATCGCGAACACGCGGCTGAAGAACCGCATCGTCGCCGCACCCGTGGCCACCTACTCCGCCACGGACGGGATAGTCGGCGACGCGGAACTCGCACGCCTGGCCGGCGCGGCACTCGGCGGCGCCGGCCTGGTGATGACCGGCATGACCGCCGTCAGCGCTGCCGGACGCGTGACACCCGCGTGCGCCGGCCTGTACGCCCCCGAACAAATCTTCGCCTACCGTCGGATCACCAATCTGGTCCACAACAACACCACCGCGGCCATCGGCGTCCAGCTCAACCATTCCGGACGCAAGGGTGCGACCACCGTTCCCGCCGCCGGAACCCTCGGTACGTCCCTCGGTGACAAGGGCTGGGAGACCGTCGGCCCGTCCACGATCGCGTTCGGTGACCTCCCCGCGCCCCGCGAACTCGACGCTTCCGAGCTGGAGGGCATCGCCGAGGATTTCGCCCGGGCCGCCCGGGCTGCCGACACCGCCGGATTCGATGTCCTCGAAATCCAGGCCGGTCACGGATTCTTGCTCTCGACCTTCCTGTCGCCGCTGACGAACCAGCGCACCGACGACTTCGGCGGAAGCCTGCGGAACCGCCTCCGATTCCCGCTGCAGGTCATTGATGCGGTCCGGGCGGCCTGGCCGAAAGGCAAGGCCCTGCTGGTGCGTATCTCGGCCGTCGACTGGCACCCAGGCGGCACCACCATCGACGACGCCGTCGCCATCGCGCGGGCGTTCGCCGAACACGGAGTCGACGCCATCGACGTCTCCAGTGGTGAGGTCGTGGCCGAGGAGCGCCCCGAGTACGGCCGTGGCTTCCAGACCCCCTTCGCCGAGCGAATCCGCGCCGACGTGGGCATCACCACCATCGCCGTCGGTGCCATTTCCTCCGACGACGACGCCAACTCGATCCTGCTGGCCGGGCGCGCCGACCTCATCGCGATCGGCCGCGCGCACCTGCACAACCCCTCCTGGACCCTGCACGCCGCCGCCGAGATCGGATACCGCGGAGCTGGTGGCCAATGGCCGACTCTCTACGCTGCCGGATCGGCGAAGCCGCCCACAGCCGGACGGGCGCGGCCCCAGCTGGCCCTGTTCGGGGCGACCGAGCACAACATCCACCAACGCTGGCGCCCAGGCGCCGGCGCCATAACCGAGGCGGCACACTGATGGACACCTTCCCGCGTTTCACCGCGGCGGCCGTGCAGGCCTCCCCGGTGTATCTCGACCCCGACGCCACCGTGGAGAAAGCGGTCGGACTCATCCACGAGGCCGCCGCCGCCGGCGCCACGCTGATCGCCTTCCCCGAGGTGTTCGTCCCCGGCTATCCGTATTGGAACTGGACGATGAACCCGGTCAAGGGAGGGGAGTGGTTCGAACGGCTGTACCGCGCCGCCATCGACATTCCCGGCCCCCATCTGGACACCCTCCGTGCCGCTGCGGCAGCCACCAAGACCACGGTCGTGATCGGCGTCAACGAACGCGGCCGACACAGCCTCGGAGTGCTGTACAACAGCGTCCTCACGATCGGACCGGACGGCTCCCTGATCGCTGTTCACCGGAAACTGGTACCGACCTGGGCTGAGAAGCTGACCTGGACGAACGGCGACGGGTCGACGCTCCGGGTGCATCAAACCGACGTCGGTCCGCTCGGTGTCCTCGCCTGCGGGGAGAACACCAACACCCTCGCCCGCTTCGCGCTGCTGGCGCAGGGAGAGCTCGTGCACGTCGCCAACTACATCTCCCTCCCGGTGGCGCCCAAGGACTACGACATGGCCGACGCCATCGCCATCCGCACCGCGGCGCACGCCTTCGAAGGCAAACTGTTCTCCGTCGTCTCATGCTCGACTGTGTCCGAGGAAATTATCGACATCGTCGCCGGGGACGATGAGGAAGCGGCGCATATGCTACGGCGCGAACGCAGCGCCCTGTCAGGGATTTTCGGACCCGACGGGCGCCCAGTGTCCGAACCTCTGGTCGACAAGGAAGGGATCGTCTACGGCGAGATCGACCTGGCACGATGCATCGCACCGAAACAGATGCACGACATCATCGGCCACTACAACCGCTTCGACATCTTCTCTCTCAACGTCAACACCGCCCCGATGCAGCCACTCACCTTCAACGGGGCGGGAGGACCACCGCCGGAGCCGGAAGGCGTACTGATCGGCCCCTGGGGTGAGGACGAGATCCCGGCGAGATAGACACCCGGCGGCACCCGCCCGGATGGCTCGGATCTGCGGAAGCCGTGTTTCCCAGGGCAGGGCTATCCCAAGAAATCACGTCAGGCCGACGGGTGCCGCACTGGGGAGGTACCCCACCACCACCTGCTTCCCTCCCTGCCCTGCCGTGAGCCGGGTCGGCTGTCGTCGGAGTAGTGCAGCTGGGGAAATCGCGCTTCGTGAGAAATCCCAGGCAGGTACGATGGCGTACGTAGAGATTGTGACGGTCGTTCTGATGTCGCTATTTCACGCGCGCTGGAAGGCTAGGATGGCGATGGAGCCGAGATCAACTGCGGACGGGGCGACTGCGTTGCCCATTGCGCGGTTCGAACAGGTTCACACAATCGATCTGGACCAGGTCAGGTCGGCGGTGGGGTCCGCCTTCTGCCCACATACGCTCGAACCCATCGGGACCGATGGCGCCTCGCCCGTCAGGTTTCACTCGGCCACCGCCGGAACTGTCGGCCTGCACTACCTGGATTACGGCACCGGGATGTGCATTCGCCCGAGTGATCTCGACGATTTCTATCTCATACAGATTCCCCTCTCCGGAGTGGCGGAAATAACCTGGGGTTCAGAAACGTTCGAGTCGACGCCCGCCGTCGCATCGATCCTGCAACCGGGCGGGTCGGTGACCATGCAGTGGCACCCAGGGAACCGGCAGCTGATCGTTCGCCTCGATCGCCAGAGCATGGAGAGGCAGTTGCAAGAGGCACTCGGAGCGCCGCTCCGCAAGCCCCTGCGGTTCGACCCCCACATGGAGCTGGACCGACCGGGTATCCAATCGTGGCGCGGCATGCTCACGCTCTTGCGTGCCGAGATGGAGAACGGTGGATCTCTCCCCACCGAGCCGATCGTCATGAAAGAGTTCGAACGACTGCTGCTGAGTCAGCTCATCGTGGCCCAACCCCACAACTACACCGAAGTGTTGCAGCGGCCAGTGCCGGTGGCGCCTCGAACTATTCGCCGCGCAGTCGAAATCCTCGAGCACCACGCTGACGAACTGCTTACCGTCGAGGATGTCGCATCGGCCACGGGAATCAGTGTGCGGGCACTTCAAGACGGTTTCAAGAAGTATTACGGCACCACCCCGATGGGATACCTGCGCGAGGTCCGAATGAAGGCGGTCCGCACGTGGCTCCTCGACGCCGATCCGTCGACGACGACGGTGTCCGATGCGGCTACCAGGTGTGGATTCCTCCATCTCGGACGATTCTCGGTGCAGTACCGCGAAAAGTTCGGCGAGTCGCCCTCGGAAACCCTCCGCCGATGACGGTCGGCCTGTCCTGGACCGCCGACCCGTCTTCGCCCACTGTGCCTCGAGGTCCCGCCTTGCCACAGTGGAGTTCCGAACCCATCACAACCGACCGGCGCGGGCGTACAAATGCCGGCGACAGTGCACAGCACTTGATCGCAGGTATCGGAAGACCCTTTGCGCCCGCTCAAAACACCACAGGACGCCGTGCAGGCGACTAGTGAAACTGACAGGTTCGCCGTGGAGCGCCGTTCTCCGCGTGTGCCGGTTTTGTCCAAGGCCAAAGGGAGCTGATTTCGAGGAACGATGTACTTCTCCGGCTTCGACCCGCACAGAGCCAGCGGCCTGCCCGCTGTGAAAGCCGGGTTCGCTGCCCGAACACTCCCATCTCGATGCGCGCGCCGCACATCCCGCCGACGACGTCCTGCACACCGGGCACGCCTGCGCGTGCGGGCGCACGTCGGCTTGCGGCGACACAATTCGGCTCTCGATGGGCGATCGGGCAGGGACGGAATCTCCGAACTCAGCCCTGCGTCAGCTTGGCTACCAGGTCGACGTAGCCTTGCTTGGCATCGGCGCTGCTCGTACCCGCCAACTTAGCCCAGGCGTCGTATTTGGCGCGGTTGACCATGTCCAACCTACCGGGCCGCTTGCCCTCGACATCACCCTTCGACCCCTGCTTGAACAGCGCGTACAGCCGTAGTAGCTCATCGTTGGCCGGCCGCGAGGTGAGCTTCTTGACGTTCTCCTGTGCATCGGTAAACGCCTGATCCAGATCCGACATCGGCACCCCTGGCTCTCGGACGGACTCGTCGACGCAATCATAACGCCGGAGCCGATGGCGCCTGATCCGTTCGCTCGGAGTTGCAGTGCGCCATCGCGGTCGGCGCGTGAAGCCGAGCGGCGTTCAGGGGCAGGGTTGTGCCGAGCGGGAATTGGTGTGAAGGTGTGCGGCGACGGGGGTTCCATCGATATGGTCGACGAGGTGGGTTTGCGGGACGGTGATGCGGATTGACACGCCTGTGGGCTGGTCGGACCCCAAACTTCGACGGAGGTAGGTATGACGGTCGCTGACACGGTGGCGCCGCTGGTCCGAGCGGTGGTGGGTGCACAGGTCCCGGTGGGGATCAGGTGTTGGGACGGTAGTCGCAGCGGGCCTTCGGACGCGCCGTGGCAGGTGCACATCGTCAATCGGCGTGGTCTGCGGCGGTTGCTGTGGGCGCCCAACGATCTCGGTTTCGCCCGGGCCTACGTGTCCGGCGACATCGACATCGAGGGAGACCTGCTCGCCGGGCTGGACGTGTTGGAGCAGGTGTCGGACCCGAGCAGGGGCCCCGGTGTGCGGATCGACAAGCAAACGAAGAAGGCACTGGCGACAGCGGCGCTGCGTCTCGGGATCATCGGCCTGCCACCGAAGCCGCCGGCGGAGGAGATGAAGCCGGCGCGCGGGCACCGGCACGACAAGGATCGTGACGCCGCCGCGATCAGCCACCACTACGACGTCGGCAACGACTTCTATCGACTCGTGCTCGGTGAGTCGATGACCTACTCGTGCGCGTACTGGTCGCAGCCGAGCGAGGATCTTGACGCGGCCCAGTACGCCAAATGCGATCTGGTGGCCCGCAAGCTCGGCCTGACCGCGGGGATGCGGGTCCTCGACGTCGGCTGCGGGTGGGGGACCTTCGCACTGCACGCGGCACGTCACTACGGCGTGCACGTCGTCGGTGTCACCCTGTCCCACGAGCAGGCGGACTACGCCGGCAAACGGATGGTCGACGCGGGCGTGGGGGAGTTGGTGCAGATCCGAGTCCAGGACTACCGCGACGTCACAGACGGTCCCTACGACGCGATCTCGAGCATCGGCATGGCCGAGCACGTCGGCGCCGCGATGCTGGCGACCTACGCCGCGGACCTGTTCGCGCTGCTGCGCCCGCGGGGGCGGTTGCTCAACCACGCGATTTCGCGACGACCAGGCAAACCCGCTGCCAAGTTCTCCAAAACGTCCTTCATCGATCGCTATGTGTTCCCCGACGGAGAAATCGAACCGATCGCGCCGATGATCGAGGCACTCGAAGGGGCCGGGTTCGAGGTGCGCGACGTCGAGTCGCTGCGCGAGCACTACGCGCTGACCCTGCGGGCCTGGGTGGGGAACCTGGAGGCGAACTGGGACGAAGCGGTGGCGTGCAGCAGCGCCGGGCGGGCTCGGGTATGGCGGCTCTACATGGCCGGCGCCGCGTTGGCGTTTTCGGCGAATAGGCTCGGGATCAACCAGGTTCTGGCAGTCAAATCCTCCGAACGCGGTGACAGCGGCATGCCCGGCACCCGTGCCGAACTCTTGCAGCCATCCGCACCGATAGCATCTCGGCCGGGTCGCGAACAGTGAAAACTGTTGGGAAGTATATAATTCGACCGACGCTGGCCGACATTCGGATTGTTCGGTATCAGACGCGCCTCACCGGATCCTTCGACTTCTCGATACACGGCCTGCCACGCGATCGAGTGAACGATTCGCGGCCGAGGTCGACGATCAACAACGACAGACGGATCACGGACACCAGACGCCGGCGCGGCAAGGCGGTCTGTCCGCAAGCCGAACGCCTATCGGCATACCGATTGCCGATTGCTGACCGGCGACCTGTTGCGAGCAAGTAGGACATGATGTGTCCGCGTCGCTCGGTGCGGTACCAGCGTCGTGATGAGACCCCCGAGTGTGAGGAGGGCGCGTGCGGTTCGCGCTGGGCGATTTGTCGGCTGAGGTGCCGGAGGAGCAGGTCGAAGAAGCTCGGAGCTTCTACAACTCGCGGCCAGCTGGACGTGGCCCCAGCACTCTCGAGGAGTTGAGGGAAATGCGGGCGAGGCGGTCCGCTCCTTCTCCCGTCGATCCACCGGCGATCGAAGAGACGGTCGAAGCCGCGGGAGCACGTGTCCCGGTGAGGATCTTCACTCCCACCGACGGCCGAGCGCGGGGCGTCTATCTGGACATACACGGTGGCGGCTTCTACATGGATTCCGCAGCGCGAGATGACGCGCGTAACCGTGAGCTCGCAGACGCTCTCCACATCGCCGTCGTCAGCGTCGACTACCGGCTGGCACCCGAGCACCCGTGGCCGGCCGCACCCGATGACTGTGAAGCGGCGGCGCTCTGGCTCGTCGGCCACGCTGATGCCCGCTTCGGATCATCTCGACTGGCGATCGGGGGGCGGTCGGCGGGAGCAACACTCGCTCTGGCAACCCTGCTCCGACTGAGGGACAGAGGGGCCGTCGGTGGGTTCACCGGCGCCGCACTCCAATTCGGCACATATGACTCGAGCGCGCAGACTCCGGCCGGACGTCGGATCGCAGACGAGTATTTCATCCAGGCCTACGTCGGCCACGTGGAAGATCGCACCACTCCGGACATCTCTCCCGTCTACGGCGACCTCCGCGGCCTTCCCCCGGCGCTGCTGGTCGTCGGGTGCAATGACGTGCTGTTGGAAGACAACCTCGCGATGGCAGGTCGGCTCTCCGCCGCCGGCAATGACGTCGAGCTCCGGATCTATCCCGAGTCGCCCCACGGGTTCACCGCCCACCCCACGGCAATGGCCAGGACGGCGCTCACCGGCATCGATTCATGGCTCCTCGAGCGGCTCGCCCAACCGTAGGACTACTCGACGGCCTTCTGTGCACGGACGGACCGTGACGGCGGGCCGACAGGCAGATGTCTAGCGGTCGGGCGTCCGAGCCCGGGACGTCGGTGCGGCAAGCTCGGCCAGGTGGTGCAGCGAGTTGGTGAGATGCTCAGGACCGAACGGCGGGAACTGAAGGTACTCCCGGATGGACTGCGGCACCGCCGACCAGTCGTAGGTGAGCGTGACCGCAGTCTCGGACGGACCAAGTCGCACCAGGTCGTAACGCCAGAACCAGCCGCCGAACTCCAGGTGACCGTCGTCCTTCTCCTGCCCCGTCAGCCAGGCAATGGCGCGCGGCGGGTCGAGCACCCGGACCTGGTTGGCCACCTGGTAGTCACCGTTTGGGTGGTTGGGGTGATACATGTCCATCCGGAAGATCTGCCCCACCTCGGTCAGCGGCGCCTGATCGGCGGCTTCCTGCACCCAGCCGGTGCCGTCGATCGCAGAATGGGTCGTCGGGTCGGCGAGCAGTGCGAACACCCTGGCGGCGGGCACGGCGACAGTCAGCGTGGCGCTCACGTTCTCTCGGTCCACGGTGTGCACGCTCCTTGTCACCTCATCTCGGGCCTCCCGCTGGAGCGGAAGGAGCATTCATTACATACAGACTGCGTGGCGACGCGGAACTCATCGGCCGCGGGGATAGCAGAGTTTCCCGTGCCACCAGCTCAGAGAGTTCAGCTCGAGGCCGGCTGTCGGGACGTGCGGGTCAGCGTTCGGCATATGGGGGTGTTCACCTATGGCGAGCGACGATGTGGGCCTTGGTAGCTCCGTGAACTGACTCGCCGGTAATCACGCGTATGAGGGTCTCCGATCACACCTGATTCCGCGTGCTGCGGGCACGTCCGCGCACTACCGCGAACGGTGGTGATCGCTGCAGATCATTCTGGTGGGCTCGACCGACCCCGACGAGGCCTTCCCGATCCTGGCCACGCGGTCCCAGCTTGTCAATATTCCGGTCAACGAGGTCGCCGTGAATGTGATCGAGCACAGACCCGACCATCCGGATTGACCTCTGCGTCCTGAACTCGACCGCGCCAGGCATCGCCGGGCCGATCGTATTGACCCATCCGGCCGGTGTGCTGCCTCGAAACACACATTGTCCTGCAGCAACCCTTGCGGCTGGAGAAGGTGAGCCCGCTATGACTTCTGTCCCTGGCCTCACGCCCGGCTATGTCGGGGAATCACAACGGCGGCCTCGCTGACACCGCGCGAGCTGGAGATCCTTCGCTTGTGGCAGCGCAGTGAATCGAAGACTGTTGCCGCATCGACCTGGGAATTAGCCTGAGCACGAGTACCTCCCACGCACCAGCTCGCGAGCGACCGAGGGCAGAAGAATCGCACGCTGCGGAATCCCACCATGGGCGGACTCAACGTCGTGCGGCGTCAGTGTGGGCACCGACATCACCGAAGTCCGTCGTCATCGCCGCGCAGCTGGCGGCGAATAAGCTTCAACACCTACTGATCTGGGTCCGAGCGAAGTACGCTGCCGCAGGGCGCCCCGTTGCCGATAAGTCTGGATCATTGAGCCGGGCGCTGCAGGACCGGCTGGTGTCTCTCGCTGAGTTTTGACGCGCCTGGCCCACCTACATGCCCCAACGGGGCAGAGCCTCGCAGAGTGCCGACATGTCGACCTTGCTCAGTGTGGAGTGGGGCGGTGACCGGGACTCTCCGCAGGGCCCGCGGAGCTTGCGCCCGCCTCACCGATCTCGGCTACATCGTGCACCGCATCGACGCCCATCCATGGACCACCGTCGCGAACATGCACACCGCATTCGCGAAGGCGATGTCCTTTCCCTCCTACTTCGGCCGCAACCTCGACGCGTTCAACGACGTGCACTCCGACGTCGCCAGGTTCGACTACGGCAGCGATCCCGCCAGCTCTGGGACCGTCCTCGCCATCGCCGGATACGACACTCTCGCCCGAATGGACCGGCGCACCGCCGGCATAGTTCTCGACATCTTCGCGGTCCATGCGCGTTTAGCCGCTCTCTACGCGCACCGGATGCTATGTCTGGTCGAATCCACGGTCACCGACTATCCCGCGGTCGGTGGCCGCCCGGTCTACTTCGGCAGCGTCTGGGATCTCGGGCCGGATCCGCCGGCACCCTTCCACGACGAAGATGGTGTCGAAAACGTGTTGCAGATCTACGCGGACGAAGCCACCGCCTCCAAGTACGTCGCCGCACTGCACCCAGTCCTTCCCGACACCCTCGCAGCCTTCGGACGCTGGCAGATCCTCAATCTTGTGCTGGCCTCCGAGTGCACCGCAGCGTTGTACGCCAAGCATCGACCGAAATCACCTCCACCGGGAACTCGACTGTGGGAGATCTTCATTGGCCTCCAAGGCTCCGGGGACCGCACCGTCCTCGGCGACCAACTCGTGCACGTCCTCTCAGACGCCGCAATGCATTTCGATCAACTAATAACCAGGTTCTACACGGCCGGAACCGAGGAACGAACGCAAGCTTTGAGTCACTATCCCAACCTCCGCAATCCAGACGACCGATAGATGAACCTGCACCGGGACGAAGTGGTGTCCCAGCGCATGCCGGCGGCAGTCGGCCTTCGTTCCGTAAGCGGATCCACTACCGGTGACCCCAGCTCGCAGGATTCGACTGCGTGATTCCCAGTGCAATGGAGCAATGACCAGTGAAGAAGCGGCGGGTCACCTCCACCCGTCCTCACCCGCAGTGGTCACCCAATTTTCGTAAGAGGATCGGCAGTCCGTGCTCGACGCACCAGAGCGCGACCGCCTCGTTGGTGGCGATCATCAGCTCCTGCACGATGACGTAGGCGACGGTCCGCAGTTCGGCGGCGATCGCCACGATGGCACCGTCCTCATTGGCTGCCCATCCTCGGGTGAGGTCGTAGAACGCGAGGGCACCGCCGTCACGGCGGGCGGTCAGCAGGACATGTGCGGCCGCATCCGCCGCGGCGAGCTGGGGGTGCAGCGGATGTGTTGGGTCGGTGAGAATTCCGGGCACTTCGGCGTGATCGACCGCCGCGCACCGGCCCGACGGAATCTCTCCGCGGCCGACGGTGACATCGACCAGCCGGCCGTCGGTGGTGAGGGTGCCGGTGACCCGCAGACTGGTGCGCCGGGCATCAGCGGTCAGGGTGGCAGCCTGCTCGGCTGTCTCACCGAGCATCCGAATGGTGCGGTTGCGCAGATACTTGGTCTCCGCCCGCAGGAACGCCTGCTCGTCGGCGACCGACCCCAGTTCCACGACGTCGGCCACGCCGGCGATATGAACTTCGATCGCCCATCCGCGGCCACCGGCCAGCGGGATGACGGAGAAGGCGTCGTCTCGGTCCCGCGCAGACGCGGAGTCGATCATCAGCAGCGTCGACACGTCGGTGACTGTCGAAGATCTCATGGTCGCCGGACCCCCTTGGTTCTACAGGCCTCCGACGATAACCAATCTTCACCGGGCACCGTCAGCGACGCGCCCCTGGAACATCGCTCATGCATCCTCGAAACCGGCTTCGGGTACGGTTTGTTCACCGCGGTGAACAACGGACAAAACGGACATACCTTGGTGGCGCGGGCCTGCTTATCGACCCATCCGGCTGGTGTGCCGCCTCGAATCACCCAGTGTCCTGTGGCAAGCGCTGCGGCTCGAGAAGGTGAGATCGCTATGACTTCTGTTCCTGACCCCACGCCCGACGCTGTCGGGGAACCGCAGCGACGGCCCGTTCTGACGCCACGCGAGCTGGAGATCCTCCGCCTGTGGCTGCGTAGTGAATCGAAGAATGTTGCCGCAGCCGACCTGGGAATCAGCCTGGGCACGATCAACACCCACCTGATCCGGATCCGGGCGAAGTACGCTGCCGCAGGCCGCCCCGTTGCCGACAAGTCCGGCCTGTTGATCCGGGCGCTACAGGATGGGCTGGTGTCTCTCACTGAGCTCTGACGCGACGATCCACTGCATGCCCTAGCGGGTCAGAGCGTTGCGGAGGGGTTGGCCCGTCGGCCTTGTTCGGTGCGGAGGATCCGGCGGCCGTGGCCGGTAATTCTCGGCGGGCTCTGGGGCCCTGCGACGACGGTGGCGGACGGCGACGGGCCGTATCCGTGGCTAGTTTCCAAATGTTAGTCGCGCGGCAGGCGTGCGGTCTCGGGTGTCTCGGATCGCCGGGGCAGGGCTTGGTCTTTGAGCCGTGCTGCCCGGGCATTCTCATGGGCAACTATCGCTTCTTGCCAGTCATGATCGGTCAGAGCGGCATGGTCGCGGGCGACTGGAGATGGGACGCCGAGCTGCGAGGCGATCTGAGCCCACGACATGCCCGCCGTAAGGGCCTCGGACACCGCCCTGGCGAGGAGATCGTCGGTCCGATCGCCGCTGGCGGCAGCCTGGCTGTCAAAGTCCATCGGAAGGTCCAGCCTGGGCCGCTGGATGGGCGCGCATTGTTTGATCCATCCCTGTGACTGTATCGGGCGCTTCGGGGGCGCCGACCGGTCAACGTCGATGACCGGCTATCGCTTCCCGGGCCTTTCCGACCGGTGATAGCAACTCTCTGTGGAGGCAGAAGCAGATCAGATCGGCACAATCGCTTGGTCGAGGACTTGAGGCGGTGGGATCTCCAAGACGACGCATTTTCGGTCGAGGCCGGCCGTCGACCATGTGAGATCGTTGATCGTCGATCACCCGCGAATCGCAGGCCGAGAGCGCGGACACTGAAGGAGTTGCTCGATGACGTCCGATGACCGACCCTCATGACCAGCGGATACCCGCCGCAGTGCCCGACCGTCCGCCGCGGCGACCAGGCAATAGGGTTCTGCCCATCGCCCAACGGCTGCTACGTCCGCGCATGGTGGGCGCACAATGGCAACCCGCTCGGCGCCTATCCCACCGTCGAACTGGCCGTCGCCGCCGCGCTCGCCGCCCTCGGGAGCGACGATCCCACCCGGGATGACGGCGACGACCCCGCCGAGATCGCTCGGGAAGCCACCCGCATCGAGACAGCCCTGCGCGAAGTCGACTGGTTCGCACTCGGCTGGTAGTACCGCCGGTTCCGCGACAGAAACCAGAAGCCCGATACGCTCACGCCCCGAAAGGTCGGCGGCGCTCGTGTGGATCCTCTCCCCAGAGGCCGCACACGACGCCGAGACCCAGGAGCGCGCAGGGGCACAGCACTGCCCGCACCCGACCTTTCCAGTGGTTGTGCCAAGAGAGGACCACCCTTCGCATGGAGGAAAACACGAGCCGCAAACCTGACCAATCTGTCGACCTCACGAAAGCGGTGATCGAATCACTCAAAGCCCAGGGCTTCAACCAGTCCGAGATCGCTGAGCTGTACAACGTCTCGCGCCAGGCCGTGTCCTGGCACATGCGCACCTACGGTGGCGAGAAAAGTCCTCGGCAGATCGTCAACGAGGCGTGGCCGTGGAAGACCGTTGCAGGTCATGACAAAGCCACCGCCTACCGCCGCCTGCGCGATCACGGGGAGTTCATGCAGACAGGTGGCGGCGGGATGAGTGAGGACAAGCTCGACCGCCTCAAGAAGTGGTGGAAGAAGCTCCGCAAGGAGAATCTCGTCGTCGAGTTCGACCCCAGCCCGCCCGGCAGGCTGTTACCGGCTGGGCCACCGAGGTCCACGAACGCCGCGACAGCGCGCTGCTATTGATGGGATTCGCCGGGGCGTTCCGGCGCAGCGACCTCGTCGCCCTGCACTGCGGGGACGTGACCGTGCACCGCCTGGACGGGGTACATGTGCGGTTGCGGCGGTCGAAGACCGACCAAGAGGGCACCGGCACGGTGCGGGCGTTGCCGTTCACCACCAACCACCACACATGCCCACCGTGCGCGTATGTTCGGTGGGCGCAGGTCGTCGCCGCATTCGACCTGGCCGGCCGACCAGGGCTGATCCGGTTGCTGCGCACCGCCCAGCCGTTCGAGCACCATGTCTGCCGATCGGCGTTGCCGCGCATGCGAGCTCGGGCCCCGTTGTTCCGGGCGATCGCCAAGAACGGCAACCTCTCCGACACCGCGTTATCGGGTGCGGCGGTGCATGCGTCGATCCGACGCCGCGCCCAGGCCGCCGGCTACGACGGCAGCATTGTTGCCCAACTCGGCGGACACTCGCTGCGGGCCGGGTTCGTCACCCAGGCCTTCCGCAACGGCGCCGACGCGCACGCGATCATGCGCCAGACCGGCCACACCAACCCCGCGACCGTGGAGCTTTACGCCCGCGAACACGCCCCACTGGTGGAACGCCGTCACCGAGATCGGGCTCTGAGCGTGTACGTCGACCTCGGCAGCACCCCACCAGGACTGAGTGAGTGCCCACCGCCGGTGGTGCCCAGGCGTTACAGGCACGACTGGGCGTTGTTCGTCGACTGGTGCCAGGCCTGCGATCACCGAGTACTGCCGACACAGCCGAGTGTGCTGGCGGAGTTCCTCGCCGACCATCCGGCGGCCGACGGAACGCAGCGTCGCCGGGTCACCGCGATCAACACCGGGCGTTCCCCCCGAGATGTGGACACCTATTCCTATGCGGCGGTGGCCAGCGTAGCCGATCGCTGCTCGAACTCGACCGGACAGATTTGGCCGAGAGTGGAATGCCTCCTTCTGGTGTTGTATCGCGTGATCCAGCGGAACACGGCAGCGCGCGCCTCGCCCGCACTGTTCCAGCGTTTCCGCCCCTTCAGCGTCTCCCGTTTCAACGTCGCATTCAGCGACTCGGCGGCCGCGTTGTCCGCCGACGTTCCGACCGCACCCCGCGATCTGGTCACCCCCAACTCGCAGCAGAGTTCGGCGAATTCCGCCGATGCATATTGAGCTCCGTTGTCGGAGTGGAATATTGATCCATCGAGCCCGGCGGCGCCACGACAGGCGGCCGCCGCCCGCAGCGCATCGGTGACCAACTCGGTGCGCATATGGTCGGCGATCGACCACCCCGCCAACCGTCTCGAACCCAGGTCCAACACCGTCGCCAGATACATAAATTCACCGTCACCCACCGGCAGGTAGGTGATGTCCCCGACGTACCTGGTGTTCGGTGCGCTCGCCGTGAAATCCCGCCGGACCAGGTCCGGCACCGGGGCCGCGTCCGGGGCGGGAATCGTGGTGCGCACCGGTTTGCGCAGATGCAGCCCGACGATCCCCTTCACGCGCATGACCCGTTCGACCCGCTTGTGATTGACCTCGATCCCGGCATCGCGCAGTTCGGCGGTCACCCGTGGGGCCCCGTAGGTGCCGTCGGAGTCGTCGTGGATGGCGCGGATCCGGGCGGCCAACTCCTCGTCGGCGGAGGTGCGGGCGTCCCGGGCCGGCGCGGCGGCCCGCCACCGGTAGAACCCCGAGCGGGAGACCTCGAGGATCTGGCACAGCCACTTCACCGGAAAGGTGTCGCAGTGGTCGTCAACGAATTGGAAGTGGCTGCTCACCAATTCGTCTCCCCGGCGAAATATTTCGCGGCCCTCCGCAGGATCTCCCGTTCGGTTTCGAGCTTGCGGATCTGGGCCTTGAGCTGCCTGTTCTCTTCCTCCAACACGGACTCGGACGATACCCCGCCGGCCCGCGATGCCGGCCGCGCCGCCCCACTGGCCCGGAGCTCGGCCGCGGGAGCGCCGGTGCGTTTGCGTTCGGCCCGCACCCAGGTGCGCAGCGTCTCGCGGCTGACTCCCAGATCCTTGCCGATGCCCTCGAACGTGTGGCTCGGATCGGACAGGTACAGCGCGACTGCATCGGCCTTGAACTCCGCCGAGTACGCCTTCATCGCCATCAGTGACATCTCTTCCTCTGGGTCTTCACGACCCAGTGTTCATGATGTCCTCACTCAGGGGGGAAGCCCCACCGTCCACACCACCGCCGGCTTGCCGGCGCCGGGCCGCGCGGAGACGATCCGGCAGCTGGTCAACAACGCGCGCGCCGACCGGCTGGCCCAGGTCGGGAAGCGGGTGGCGCAGGTGCTGCCACGAATTCCGGTCACCGGGTGGCCTGGCGGGTTGTTCGGCCGACGCGACGCTCTCCTGCTATCCCTGGCGGCAGCGGGGTTGAGTTTCTAGGAGATCGCCCGAATGCGGCGCAGCGACATCACCGCCGAGCGCGACACGCTCGTTCTCAGGGCAGGGGAGGAGGGCTGGGTTCGCGTCACCACAGAATCCGGCGTCGACCCCACCGCCGTGTATTGGAATTGGGTGGAGGTGCTCGGCTTTCTGGACCGGTACCCGAGCACCCAACTCCTCGCTGGCCGCCTCGACAAAGGTGCGGAGCTAGCGGCGTTCGCAGCCAACGCGCGTCGCGACGAACGGCCGCTGCTCACACCCATCGACAGGTGGGGCCACACCCCCTTCGCCCCGACTCCGCTGACCGGACACTCCGTCGCCGGCCTGGTTCGGGCGCACCTGACTGGGCAAGCACCCGTACACAAGCGGCCTCCGGCCAGGACGCCCACGCTGTTACACGAGAACGCGGTGGCCCCGGTCGCGGTCGATGTCGACCTCGACCAGGACTACTACGACCGCGGCATCGTCGCCCGCCGCAACGCCCACACCCGCCTCGAGACCGTCACCGACATCCTCGACGGCATCGACGACGAAGCCGACAAACTTCTCGCCGACCTGCTCGCCATCCTCGACCGCACCGAAATCGACTGACGGAGTACTGGTCCCGACGCAGGGGATCTTCGTGAGGCGGGGCGGACGCCGATCGATGAACTGCAGGGTTGTTCCACATTGGAACACAGGCGGGCTGGAACCTGCCTCTACCTTTGATTCACGCACCGTGGCGGCCATCACATTGGCGCTCCACCGCTGCCGAGGGTCACAACGCCCGCGGACCCTTTGCTCTGCTACCACCCTTTCCAGGAGAATCAAATGACAAGTACAGCATCGTCGCCGCCTGCGATGACTCCCCGCCGTGCGGCAACAGCGGCGCTCCTCGGCAGTGCGCTGGAGTACTACGACTTCTTCGTGTACGGCGCCGCGGCCGCTCTGGTCTTCAACGTGCTGTTCTTTCCGGCTGGCAACCCTACGGTTGCGCTCATCGCATCATTCGCCACCTTCGCCGTGGGGTACGTGGCACGTCCTGTCGGCGCGGTGGTGATGGGCCACTTCGGCGACCGGCTCGGCCGTAAACGCGTCATGCTGGCCACGGTCGTGATGATGGGCGTCGCGTCCTTTGCCATCGGGTGCCTTCCGACATATGAGCAGGTGGGCCTTCTCGCACCGGTACTCCTCGTCGCTCTCCGCGTCGTTCAAGGGTTCTCCGCCGGAGCTGAATCGGCGGGAGCGTCGACGTTGACCGTGGAGCATTCCCCGGTCGGACGCCGGGGATTCTTCACCAGTTTCGTGATGGTCGGCTACGCGGTCGGCTGCTCACTGGCCACCGTCGTGTTTCTCCCGGTCGCGATGCTGCCCCACGACCTGCTGTACACCTGGGGCTGGCGAATTCCCTTCTGGCTCAGCGCCGTAGTCGTCGTCATCACCTATTACGTGCGGAGCCATTTGGACGAAACTCCGGCGTTCACCGAAGCGAAAGAGGGAAGCGAAGTCCGGAAGCGGCCGCTGAACGACGTGATCAAGTATCACTGGCGCGACGTGATCCGTGTCGCCGGAGCATCGCTGATGGCGTCGATGCAAACCTTGTTCGCAGTGTTCAGCCTGTCGTATGCCACCTCGGTCGGGGTGGATCGTGGCGCGATGCTCGCCATCATCTCCGGGGCAATAGCGTTGTCGATTATCACCATCCCTGCAGCCGGCTACCTCTCCGACGTGATCGGCCGGAAGCGAACGATGCTGATCGGTGCCGTCGGCGGTGCGCTCAGTATCTTCGCGTACCTGTGGGCGATCTCTACAACGAATATCCTGCTGATCGCGATCTTCGCGTTCGTCAACATGTCAGTGTTCTTCAGCTGCTACAACGGCGTGTGGACGTCGTTCTTCGCCGAGCAATTCCCCGCACCCGTCCGATTCACGGGAATGGCCGTCAGCAACCAGCTCGGTAACCTCCTTGCAGGATTCGCTCCGCTGATCGCCGCCCTGCTCCTGAGCACGGGCCCGTCGGGCTGGCTTCCGGTGGCGTTCTTCGGTGCGATTGCCACCGGAATCGGTGCGATCGCGGTTGTCGGTATGCGCGAGACGTCGAAGACTCCCGCAGAATTGCTCGGCGGTCCGAGAACTGCAGAGCTGACCGGTCAATTGAGCTCGCCTGAACATTCTGACCTTTCCAAACGGCCTGCAGACGCAACGATGAGTTAGTCCGTCACGGCTCCCTGATGAACAGCCCCCGCGGTGGACCGCGGGGGCTGTTCGCGGATCGAGGCTCGGACGGCGGGGCCGTCTCACACAGGGATGGCCGGATTGCCCGAGGTCACGGACCGGCAGCGATCATTCGTTCCGCGGCATCAATTTTCAGGACCGGCAGTCTCGCGGACAGGGTGGTGCGGCCGATACCAGGATTGAGGTCTCGCGCTCGGTTGCTTGGTGCGGGTCAGCGAGGACCAGGAAATAGACCGGGGAGGCCTTGGTCAACGCCAGGCCAACAGGCCTTGGAGCGCCCTTCTCGGTCCCAAAGTTGGCGAAAGGTGTTTCACATTGGAACGCAGGGGTGTTGGAACCTTCTTCTATCTTTGATCTAGACGCCGTGGCGGCCATCACATCGAGGCGGCCGCGGAAGATAGGACACAGGACACGGATGAGGCATCAACCGACCTGGTCCGAAACCACCAAGTAAGACCCGTGGTGGTGCCGCTCGCGTGGTGCCGCCACATCCCTCTCTTTCCCCGCATCTTCTTCCTCTGCATCTGAACGACACAGGAGTTCGCCATGTCTGCCCAGACCTCTTTGCGCACCGTTGACGCCGTTGTCATCGGCGCCGGCTTCGGCGGCATCTACGCCGTCCACAAGCTGCACCACGAACTCGGCCTCACCACGGTCGGTTTCGACAAGGCGGACGGTCCCGGCGGCACCTGGTACTGGAACCGCTACCCGGGCGCCCTCTCCGACACCGAGAGCCACGTCTACCGCTTCTCCTTTGACCGCGACCTGCTGCAGGACGGCACCTGGAAGAGCACCTACATCACCCAGCCCGAGATCCTCGAATACCTCGAAGACGTCGTCGACCGTTTCGACCTGCGCCGCCACTTCCGGTTCGGCACCGAGGTCACCTCTGCGATCTACCTGGACGACGAGGGAGTGTGGGAGGTCACCACCGGCGCCGGTGACGTGTACCGGGCCACCTATGTGATCAACGCCGTCGGACTGCTCTCCGCCATCAACTTCCCCAACCTGCCCGGCCTGGACACCTTCGAGGGCGAGACCATCCACACCGCCGCCTGGCCGGAGGGCAAGAGCCTCGCGGGCCGACGCGTCGGGGTGATCGGCACCGGTTCCACCGGCCAGCAGGTCATCACCGCCCTGGCACCGGAGGTCGAACACCTCACCGTATTCGTCCGCACCCCGCAGTACTCCGTCCCGGTCGGCAAGCGTCCCGTGACCGCGGAGCAGATCGATGCGGTCAAGGCGGAGTACGAGGGGATCTGGACGCAGGTCAAGGGTTCGTCGGTGGCCTTCGGCTTCGAGGAGAGCACCGTGCCGGCGATGAGTGTTTCGGAGGAGGAGCGCCGCCGCGTCTACGAGGAGGCCTGGCAGCACGGCGGCGGTTTCCGGTTCATGTTCGCCACCTTCGGTGACATTGCCACGGACGAGGAGGCCAACGAGACCGCCGCGTCCTTCATCCGTTCCAAGATCGCCGAGACGATCGAGGACCCGGAGACGGCCCGCAAGCTGATGCCGACGGGCCTGTTCGCCCGGCGCCCACTGTGCGACGACGGCTATTACCAGGTCTTCAACCAGCCGAACGTCGAGGCCGTTGCCATCAAGGAGAATCCGATCCGCGAGGTCACCGCCAAGGGTGTGGTGACCGAGGACGGGGTCCTGCACGAGGTGGACGTGCTCGTCTTCGCGACCGGCTTCGATGCCGTGGATGGCAACTACCGGCGGATGGAGATCCGCGGCCGCGACGGCCTGCACATCAACGACCACTGGAACGGACAGCCGACCAGCTACCTGGGCATCTCCACCGCGAACTTCCCCAACTGGTTCATGGTCCTTGGCCCCAACGGCCCGTTCACGAACCTGCCACCGAGCATCGAGACCCAGGTCGAGTGGATCAGCGACACCATCGACTACGCCGAACGCACCGGACTGCGTGCGATCGAGCCCACGCCGGAGGCCGAGGCCGCATGGACCGCGACTTGCACGGACATCGCGAACGCCACCCTGTTCACGAAGGGGAATTCGTGGATCTTCGGCGCGAACGTCCCGGGCAAGGAGCCCAGCGTCCTGTTCTACCTGGGCGGGCTCGGCAACTACCGCGGCGTCCTGACCGACGTCACCGCCAACGACTACCGCGGCTTCGAGCTGACATCGGCCGACACCGTCCCGGCCTGAGTCCGCATCCGTAGCCCAGAACTGCCTGGTGCCATCGAACCCGATGGCACCCGGCCCCGTCTCAACCACGCAGGAGAACACCCATGGGTGTCTACACCACCATCGACCCGGCAACCGGAGACCAGATCGCCCAGTACCCGGAGATCTCGGATGCGGAGCTGGACGCTCTCATCGGCCGCAGCACGGCGGCCTACCGCTCCTGGCGCACCACGCCGCTGGAGCAGCGCCGCGCCGTCCTCACCCGGGCCGCCGAGATCCACCGCGAGCAGGCCGAAGAGCTGGCCAAGCTCCTGACCTCGGAAATGGGCAAGCCCCTCGCGCAGGCCAAGGGCGAGGTGGAGCTGGTCGCGTCGATCTACCAGTTCTACGCCGACCATGTCGAGGAGTACACGGCGGACGAACCCCTCGACATCACGGGGCCCGGCACGGCCGTCGTCCGCACCGAGCCGATCGGCCCGCTCGTCGGGGTCATGCCGTGGAACTACCCCTACTACCAGGTGGCACGTTTCGCCGCCCCGAACATCGCCCTGGGCAACACGATCATCCTCAAGCACGCGCGGAACTGCCCGCAGTCCGCCCTCGCCATCGAACGGGTACTCGCCGAGGCCGGGTTGCCCGCGGGCGTGTACCTCAACGCCTTCATCTCCTCCGCGCAAGTCGCGAATACCGTTGCGGATCCCCGTGTCCAGGGTGTGTCGCTGACCGGATCCGAGAAGGCCGGGTCCGCCGTCGGCGAGGTCGCCGGACGGCACATGAAGAAATGCGTGCTCGAACTCGGCGGCTCCGACCCGTTCATCGTCCTCGACGACGCCGACGTCGAGGCGGCGGCGAGCGCCGCGGTCGTCGGGCGGCTCGGTAACGGCGGGCAGGCGTGCACCGCGTCGAAGCGGTTCCTCGTCGAGGAACGTGTGTACGAGGAGTTCGTGCAGAAATTCGTCGACGGGATGGCCGGCTGGCAGCCCGGCGACCCGACCAGCCCCGACACGAAGCTCGGACCGATGGCGTCGAACGCGGGGGTCGAGGAACTGGACGAGCTTGTCCAGGACGCGATCTCACACGGTGCCGACGTCCTGCTGGGCGGTAGCCGGCCGGCCGGACCCGGGGCCTACTACCCGCCTACCGTCCTGGCGGGCGTCACGCGTGAGATGCGTGCGTTCCGTGAGGAGTTGTTCGGTCCGGTGGCGGTCGTGTACCGCGTCGGGTCGATGGACGAGGCGATCGACCTGGCCAACGACTCCCCGTTCGGCCTCTCGTCCAGCGTGTTCACGTCGGACCCGGACAAGGCCGACCGCGTGGCCGCGGTGCTCGAGACCGGCATGGTCTGGATCAACGGCACCAGCAAGAGTTCGCCCGATCTGCCGTTCGGCGGTGTCAAGGGATCGGGGTTCGGCCGCGAACTCGCCAAGTTCGGCTTCAACGAATTCGCCAACAAGAAGCTGGTTCGAAATCCGAAGGGAACGAAATGACCAAGCGTGTTGAAGGCAAAATCGCCGTCGTGACCGGTGGCGCCACGGGTATGGGGCGCACGCACGCCCAGCTGTTGGCGGAAGAGGGTGCGGCCGTCGTAGTCACCGACATCGACGTCGAGGGTGGCAGGGAGACCGTCAAGCTGATCGAGAAGGACGGCGGGACTGCGTCTTTCGTGCAGCATGACGTCTCGAGTTCGGCCGACTGGAAGGTTGTCGTCGACCATGCCGTCGAGTCCCACGGACGCGTCGACATCCTGGTGAACAATGCGGGCATCCTCGCCTTCAAGTCACTGCAGGACACCGAGGAAGACGTGTGGGACCGCATCTTCGCGGTCAACGCCAAGGGCACGTACCTGGGTTGCAAGACGATCATCCCGGCGATGAAAGAGTCGAAGGCGCCGTCGATCGTCAACATCTCGTCGATGTACGGGATCATCGGCGCGCCCAATGCGGCCGCCTACGAGGCATCGAAGGGTGCCGTGCGGACTCTGACGAAGGCCGCTGCGGTGGACCTGCAAGAGTTCGGGATTCGCGTGAACTCTGTGCACCCGGGGGTGATTGCGACGGCGATGACAAACGACATCCTGGCCGACCCCGAAGGGGAGAAGGCTCTCCTGGGCACCACTATCCTGGGCCGCGCGGCCCAGCCGGGGGAGGTGTCCACCGTGGTGCTGTTCCTGGCCTCGGAGGAATCGTCGTTCATGACCGGGTCCGAAGTCGTCGTCGACGGCGGCTACATCGCTCAATAGGAGCGGCTTTGCTTGATCAGTGCACCGCTCCTCGGGTGGCATCAGCCGAGGAGCGGTGCACTGCGGTCGTTCTGGGCTGCTCCAGATCAGGCCGCGAAAGAAGGGAGCAGTGTGGTGACCAGCCGCCTTCCGAACCCGTCGTCCATGGGCGCGCCACTGAGGAAGAACCGGTAATAGATGGGGCCGAGCAACAGATCGGTGACCATTTCGGGGTCGAGGTCAGCCCTCAGCTCTCCTCTGGAGATGCCGCGTTCCACCAGTGCGCTCACGTCCGCCAACCGGTGGCTCACCACCTGGTCCCGGTAGACATGTGCGAGTTCGGGATCCGCAGCGACCTCCGACACCAGGCCCTTCATGACCAGGCCCATCAGAGAAGTGCACATGAGCTCCACGGTCCGGTCGACCAGGATCACCAGTTCGGACCACGTGTCCGCACGATACGGCTGGGTGCTCACCTCATCGACCATGTCCAGCAGGACAGCCAGTGCCAGATCGTTCTTGGACCGGTACCGCCGGTAGATCGTGGTCTTCGCTACTCCCGACCGGGCCGCCACGCCTTCGACTGTCAGGTTGCCGAATCCGTTCTCCGCGAGCAATTCCCGTGTGGCGTCGAGGACCGCTCGTTGCGTCCGGGCGCGCCGCTTGTCGTGCCCGGATCCTGCACTCCGGGGTGTTCCGTCGTCGCCCGCCTTCGAGATGTTCACTTCGGCCGCCCTTTCAATTGTCCGCCGGCAAATGCTACCATCGATACGCAACGTAGCGTTTTATAGGCTACCGCTCGTCGCCTACCGGCAAATCGAAGAGGAATATCCCCATGACCACAGATCGCTACCAGCGCGGCCTCGACCGCATGATGGAGCTCGTCTCCCCCGAGCACACCAACACCTTTGACCACGTCAAGCTCGTGGAGTCCTACAAGAGCCTGGACGCCGACCTGTCCGACTACATCGTCTCCTTCGCCTTCGGGGACATCTACTCCCGAACCAGCCTGACCCAGCAGGAGCAGACGATGGTGACCATCTCCACGCTGGTCGCCCTGGGCACCGAACCCCAGTTGAAGTTGCACATCAACACCGGGTTCAACGTGGGCCTGACCAAAGAGAAGATCGTCGGTGCCCTGATCCAGTGCATCCCCTACGTCGGGTTCCCGCGCGTGCTCAACGGCCTGACCCTCGTCAAGCAGGTCATGGCAGAGCGGGGTCTCGACGCGGAGTCCCCCACGGACTGAGCCGATTTCGTCTCGTCCCGGCGTCCTCGTGACGCCCGCCGAACCCGCCGACAGCTCGATGACTCGCCATGCCGGTCCGGCATCTTCTCTCACAACCTTCTCTCTCACACTCGAGGAACGCTCATGCACTTGGTAATCGGACTCGGACCCATCGGCGGAAACATCGGCGCACATCTCGCCCAGCTGGGGCAGGAGGTGTACGGCTACGACTTCAACACCGAACGCGTGCGCGAGTGGTCGGAAGAGGCCGCGTCGCCGGCCGGCAGCGACCTGGCGGCACTCGACTGGCCGTCCATTGACAGCGTCCACGTCGCGGTGCGGCTGGCGGACCAAGTCTCGTCCGTGTTCACCGCGCTCCAGGAACACACTGCGCGGCCGCTGACCGTCTTCGTCCACACCACGCTCGCGCCCGCGGACGCCCGGAGGATCATGTCTTCGGCCCCGGACAACTGGCGCGTCTTCGAGGCCCCCGTCTCGGGTGGCCCCCAGGGTGCCCGCCAAGGCTCGATGACCATCTTCCTCGCCGGACCTGACACCGTCCCAGCGGAGGACCGGCTGTTGGCCGACATCTCCGGCCGCGTCTTTTCGATGGAGTCCTACGGGCAACCGGCCCTGGTGAAACTCCTCAACAATGCGCTGGCCACCTACAACCTGGCCGCCACCGCACGGATGCTCAACCTCGCAGCCGAACACGGGGTGCCGGCCAAGGGCCTTTTCGAGGTGATCGGCGTGTCGACCGGCCAGAGCTGGATGAGTGACAACCTCGTCGACGTCCAGTACGACCTGCTACTCAAGGACGTCGGACTGCTCCGCGGCGAACTCGGGTCACTGCCCTCCGCAGATCTCGACGACGACGTCGAACAGGCGATCCTTCAGGCGAGAGCGCTGCTCGGCGCCGATCCCCAGGTATGAGCCGTGTGCGGGGCGGTGGAACTGTACCCGCGTCACCACTGCTCGGCCCGGCGTCGATGACATTCCTCTAAAGGCCCAACGTCCTCGCCTTGCGAGCACGCACCAGGCGACGGGCCGGGTCGCCGTGGGTGCGCGAGGCCGGGCCGGACTGCTCGCGGAGGACGTCGGCTCGTCCAACTCGAAAGGATTCCCGGGTGCTCTTGCCCCTGCGCGCAACCCGTCACCGCATGCGCCCCTGGTTCGTTGATTTCTTCGCCTTGCGCGGCGCGCGGGGAACCATCGCCGTCCCTGCAAGCGGGCATCATCTCCTCCGTGACGGTGGTGGTCTCCTGCCTGCTGTTCGGACCACAGCTGGGTGCGATCTCCCTGTTCGGCTCGATGCTCGCTCTGTGGGAGGCCGAGCGGCCGCTGTGGGCGCGGGTGCGCAATGGGCTGCTGATCGCCTCGACGATGAGCGTCGCGATGGGCCTCGGCGTCATCGTCGCCCCCTATCGGTGGGCGACCATCCCGGCGATCGTGCTGCTCATCCTGACCGCCGCCGTTGCCTACCACGCATTCCTGCTGACCCGGGGGCCCGGTCCCCTTCTTCTGTTCTACGGTGCCGTCCTCGGCACCTATTTCGGCATGGACCCGCATCTCGGATGGAAAATCGTCGGAATCACGGCCTTTGCCGCCCTGTTCGCCGGCTGCCTGACGCTGCTCGCCCTGGTCACCGACCCGCACCGCCCGGAGCGCCGTGCGATTGCCGACGCCCGGCGCGCCGTCGAGCGCTACCGCGCCACCGCCTCGAGCGCATCCGAAATCGCTCCTGCTGCCGAGCGGTCACGCAGACTCCTAGCAGATGCATATGCCGCCGTGAACCGTGCCTGGCTGACACTGAACTCCGCCCACCCAGCCACCGCTGGCCGCGGCCATCACCACCGCGAAGGCGAACTCCTCACCGTCAACCGGGACCTGGCTGCCGGCGTCCTGGACAGTTCCCACGTTTCCGGCCAGGTGCGCACGCTCTCTCCCGACACCCCGCTGCTGCTCGGCCGACCCAGCCTCTCCTTCCTGCTGGCCCATGCCCTGCGCCGGGACTCGGTCGCCTGGTTCACGGCGTGGAGAATCGGCCTTGCCGCAGGGGTCGCCGGCGTCGCCAGCGAACTGGCGGGCATCGGACACCCCTACTGGGCGATCCTCACGGCCGCACTCGTGCTGCATCAATGGACCGGTCGCCGTGCCACCACGCGGCGGGCTGCCCACCGCGCGGTCGGCACGATCGTCGGACTCTTCGTCGTCGCGCTCGTCGTGGTCCTCGACCCCGGCCCCTGGTGGGTCGTGGCGATCATCGTCGTCTGCTTGATCGGACAAGACCTTCTCGTCCCGTTCAACTACTTCCTCGCCCTCATCCTCGTGACCCCTATGTCGCTGCTCGCCATCGAAGCCACCGGCCAGGGCGGTACCCCCTCGGGGCTGCTCATGGATCGGCTGCTCGGCACCCTCCTCGGAGTTGCCATCGCCGTGGCCATCACCTGGGCCACCAGCTACCGGTTCCCCGAACGTCTCCTCCGCGCCCAAAACGTCCGGGTGGGAACCGCTATCGCCGCCGTCGAGGGCCACAATGCGGACGGCACAGCATTCACTCCGGCCGGACGCAGGGCGCGCGTCGAACTCAGCTACGAACTCACCCACCACCTCAGCGTCCTCGACCGCGCTGCCGCCGAGGACCCGCGACCGACGTCCCTGAAGGACACCGACGACGTACTGATTGTCGACGGCTACACGGCGCTGGCGAAAGCCTGGGTTTGATGGAGGTTTGCTGCTGTCCTGGAGAAGGCAGTGCCGTCACTTGTCATCCGGCCGAGCTCACCCAGGGGCGGGCGCGGAGACGATCAGTGGAAGGCTGAGATGCCGGTGATGTCGCGACCCACGAGAAGTGCCTGAATCGAGTCCGTCCCCTCCTAGGTGGACACGACCTCCATATCGGTCAGGTGCCGCGCGACGTGGTTCTCGAGCAGCAGGCCGTTGCCGGCGAGTAGGTCACGCGCCTCGCTACAAATCCACTTGCCCTTCTGCGCGGTGGCCATTTTGACCATGGATGCCATGGCGTTGGTCAGCGCACCCTTGTCGGCCAGTTCCGCCATGCGGTTACACATCAGCTGCATCGCGGTCAGCTCGCTGAGCATGTTGGCGAGACGGGACTGGACCAGCTGGTAGCCGGCGATCGGATTGCCGAACTGCACCCGCTCGGCGGCGTAGTCGGCGGCGATCTCGAAGCAGGCCATGGCGTGGCCGACGGCCTCCCACGCAGCGCCGCCGCGGGTGGCCTGCAGGACACGGGAAACGTCCGCGAAGGACCTGCAGTTCTCCAGCCGGTCGGCCTCGGGAATACGCATGTTCTCGATAACGATGTCAGCCTGCAGAATTGCGCGTTTGCCGATCTTGCCGGTGATGACGGTCGGGTTGTAGCCGGCCGGGTGGTTGCCGTTCCCGTCCTTCTCGACGACGAACGCGCTGACCTCGCCGTCCTCGGTGTTGCGGGCGAACAATACGACCACATCCGCCGCGTGTCCGTTGCCGATCCAGCGCTTGTGGCCGTCGATCACCCACGTGTCACCGTCGCGGCGGGCGCTGGTTTCCAGTGCGACCGAATCGGATCCGTGGTCCGGTTCAGTCAACGCGAACGCACCCGTCGTTTCGAGCCCGGCCAGGGCAGGCAGCCAGCGCTGCCGCTGTTCGGCGCTGCCGAGCAGGTTCAACGCTCCCATGCACAGGTTGGAGTGCACACCAAGGAAGGTGTTGATGCTCCCGTCGGCCCTGGCCATCTCCCGGGCGACCATGCCCGCGGCCTTCCGGCTCATCCCCGGGCACCTGTAGCCCTGGATGGTCGTTCCGATGATGCCGAGCTCGGCCAGCGGAGGCAGCAATTCGTAGGGGAACTCGGCCTTCTCCCAATAGCCATTGATGATGGGAAGGACCCGCTGTTCGGCGAACTCGCGAACCTTGTCGCGGATCGCCAGCTCCTGCTGTGTCAGCTCGTCGTCGAGATGGAAGTAGTCGGAGATCGCGGCGGCGCGGTTCGGTGTGGTGGTCACGGATGAGTCCTCTCTCGCCGCTCCCATGGATGGGGTTGCTGTTCGGGGCTAGCTTCGTGAAGCGGCCGCGTGCAGCCACTCGAGGATGTCACCCCGGTCGGCGTCGATGCCGGGCGGCACGAGGTCGTAGCTGGCCGGCGTCGCCGAGAATGTGATCGGGTTGCGCACCCCGGGAAGTGATCCTTCGCCGTTGCCCACCGCCACGACGGGTTCCAGCCCGAGGCGCTGCGCGAATTCGATTCCGCCGCGGACATCGTTGATCGGGGCACACGGCAACCGTGCCTCGGTGAAGATGTCGAACCATTCGGACGCGGGCTTGGCGGCCAACAGTTCCTGCAGGATGGGGCGCAGCGCCGAACGGTTGTGGCTGCGGTCTGGTGGTGTCGCAAACCTGGGGTCCGTTGCCAGCTCGGGCACACCGATGACGTCGCACAGAGTCCGGAATTGCCGGTCGTTGCCGATGGCCAGGACGATGTCGCCGTCCGCGGTGGGCAGCGGCTCGTAAGGATAGATGCTGGGATGCTCGTTACCCATTCGGGTGGGCACATTCCCGCTGAGCAGGAACCCGGCGGTCTGATTGACCATGCCTGACAGTGCCGAGGACATGAGGTTCACTTCGATGCGCTGGCCCCGGCCACTGCGGCCGCGTTCGTGCAGCGCGGAGAGGACTCCGATGGCGGCATGGAGTCCGGTGATGACGTCGAAGACCGCGACGCCGGAGCGGTAGGCGGGGAGATCCGGATCCCCGGTGAGGCTCATCATCCCGGACATCGCCTGGACGAGCAGGTCGTATCCGGGCAGGGCGGCCCCTCCGGCCGAGCCGAATCCGGTAATCGACGCATACACGACAGCGGGATTGCGTTCCGCAATGGACGCGTAGTCCAGACCGAAGCGGTCCAGTCCGCCAGGCTTGAAGTTCTCGACGACGACGTCGGCACTCTCGGCAATGCCACGGGCCGTCGCGAGATCGTCAGGGTCGCCGAAGTCCAACGCGATCGACCTCTTGTTCCGGTTGATCGACAGGTAGTACGTGGACTGACCGTCGAAGACCGGCGGCTTCCACGCACGGGTTTCATCACCGGACGGGCCCTCCACCTTGATGACGGTCGCGCCCATGTCCGCCAGAAGCATGGTGCAGTAGGGCCCGGCCAGGACCCGGCTGAAGTCGGCGACAACGATTCCGGCCAACGGACCGCTTGCGGTGCGGCCGAAAGCATCCTGGTGCGGTCGTCCCGGTTGCCGATCGTCGGCCGCCTCCGGGGCGAAGGCGGTGGGAGTGCTCTGCAGTGTCATGAGTCTTCTTCCGTGGGGGAAATCCCCTCAACCATCCCACCGCCATTACGCCGCGTCCAATACTTACTGATGGCACTACTATTTCATTTCATGAAATAATAGCGGCGTGGATTTCCAACAACTTCGGGTGTTCCTCGCAGTGGCGGAGGAACTACATTTCGGGCGGGCGGCCGAGCGACTACACCTGGCGCAGCCACCGGTCAGCCGGATAGTGCGACAACTCGAGCGCGACCTCGGAACCGACCTGTTCATCCGGAGCACACGCAGTGTCCGGTTGACCGTGGCCGGAGCGGCGCTGGTGGCACCCGCCCAGGAGATGCTCGCCGCCGAGCAGCGGGCCCGCGCCACCGTGCTGGCCGCCGATCGCGGGGAGGCAGGCACTGTCACGTTCGCCTACGCCGGTGCATCGACCCATGTACTCGTGGGAGTGCTGGCCCGGGAGGTCAGGAAGGCCCACCCCGGCATCGAATTTCGGCTCTACAGCCAGGATTTCGCGCTCCCCGCGCTCGCCCGGGTTCTCCGGGGCGAGGTCGACGTCAGCCTCGGCCGGTGGGATTTCGTGCCCGCCGGTGTCCGGTCCCGCATCATCGTCGACGAACACCTCGTCGTGGCCGTCCCGGCATCCCACCCGCTCGCCTCGAAAAAGGAAGTGCACATGGCGGAGCTTGCCGGAGAGCCGTTCGTGGCCCTGCCTCCGCACGAAGGCTCGGTACTGGGCGACCGGTTGCGCAGGCTGAGCCTGGGGGCGGGGTTCGATCCCGACATCGTGCAAAGGGCACCCGATTCGTGGACCGCCATGGCGCTGGTGGGCGCCGAAGTCGGATGCTCCCTGACGGTGTCGTCAGTCGCGGAGAACGTGACGGACCCGCATGTGCACTTCCTGCGGGTGCTCGACGAGACCCTGCCGATCCATCTGCGCATGGCGTGGCGCCCGACCTCGGACAACCCGGCCCTGCCTCCGGTCCTCTCCCTTGCGGAACGCGTCTGGCCCGGCCGTCCCGACGACGCAGACTCGCCAACAGCTCTCGGTGCACAGCACTCCTGACCAGAAGAATCAGAGTACTCACGCCAGTCACGCACGGTGGGGCCATTCGCCATAGAGGACGTCGCGGTCCCGGTCTAAAAGGGGTAGTCGTGGCCGCAATCTACAAGGCGGTGTTCGGATGACCGGATCCGTCATCTGATGCGATACCGGGTATCCCTACTGGTAACCCTGCATATTCGGTCGGTGCGTATGTGGACTCCGACTGATGACGGAGTCAGCTCCAGCCGTTCCAGGTGCCCTGGTGTGCGTCAGTCATTGTGTTCCTTTTGTCTGTGGTCCTGCGGCGTATCCGGCCCAAGGTTGCGCCACTTCGGCGGCGTGGCGATGTGCGTTCTGCTGGCTGTAGCCGAGCATGTCCGCCACGATCGGAGCTGGCACCTCAGTGACCAATGTTCGGATTGCGGTGGTGCGAGCACCGAGGAGGTCGATACCGAGGGTGCGAAGTCGGTTCATGATCGTGTTGGGGTGTAGGTGACTGCCGGGTGTGCGGCCGGGAAAGAGCCACTCCGAGTCACCATCTCGGACGGCATGCAGGTTGGGTCGTTGTGCGAGGTGTTCGGTGAGCATGTCCGCGAACGGCGTCGGAATGGGGGCAGGGTGGGTACCGAGGGCAAGATATGGACCGTCTGGCGCCAGGAGGATGTCGGTGGTGCGATGGGATGCGATCCTCGCGATGGGTTGAGCGTAGAGGAGCAGCAGCGTGCCGGCGATCCGATATGGCAGGGATTCGCTGTTACCGGTCAGCAGTTCACGCAGCCAGGCGATCCGTTGGTCCTGGGTGATGGTGGGGGAGGAGCGGGCGCTGCGGGTATTGATCAGGATGGTGGTGTTGACCCGCGCCCGAAGAGCCCAGACGAAGAACGTCCGGATGCTATGGCGGGTGGTTGGTCCACCGATCAGCCATTCATCGACGTCGTGTTGGTTGCATGTCGAGGCGACGCGGCCGTGTGCTTGGAGGAGCCAGTCCAAGAACTTGATTGTCTCGGTAATCTCCTGTTTCGCCGCGTGGACCGGACCGCGCGTCGAGGATCCGGTGGCCGAGATGGCGCGGATCCGCCGAAGGTGGTGCCACGTCGCGAACTGCTCGACGGGTTGCCGCACGGCGGCCGCGCCGATGGCATCGAACTTGACCCGCAGCCAGTGCTCGAAGCGGGCGAGATAGGCGTCGCGTTCGGGTAGGAGACCATGATGCTCGAGCAAACCCCGGAGATGGGTAACTCGATGGCCGTGCCCGAGCCCGTCGATCCCTTCATGACTCATCGAGATCTCACCAACCGCTAACCTGCGCAGAATCTCTCGCATCTGCGCCGGCCGCATCCAGGTGATAACGCTCTCGGGTCGCTCGTCACGGCACAGCCCCTCCACAAGAGCGGTCATGGTGCCGGGATCCGCCGCATCGATGATCAGCAGTTCTGTGAGGTCGTCCCGAAGAGCGCAGCGAGCGCAGATGCTCCGGCGGTAGTGCTCGGCCTCGACACCACATCGGGAACAGGCGAGGTCGTCGGTGATGCCGGCGCACGGTCCGCAGATCGGGCCGTCGTGGGAATCGAGGCGGCCGGGTAGCAGCCGCTCCAACCCGCAGATCGTGCAGGAGCCGTGGGTGCGCATCGCAGCGTAGAAGCAGATGCCGCAGATTGCACCGTCGGGCCAGCGGGCGCGGATCCGGCCCACCTGTCGACCGCATCGATCACAATTGGCATCTCCGGTGGTGCGAGGGCGGCCTCGGCGTGTTGACTGGGGCGTCACCTCAATCATCGGAAATCACGCGGGCTCGTCTCGGGCGGGCACCACGTGGGGCGCCGGCCAGGAGTCGTAGGTGACCGAGTTGACCAACGCCAGCCGGGCACTTCCAGCCCATCGTGAATGAGGAGATGCTGGGCGACGGCGCCGCCGATGTCATGACCCGCCACGGCGATCGGCCCGGAGATATTCAGTGCCGACGCGAATCGCACCACCCAATCCGCAAGGGCCGGGACCGTGGCTGTTTCCAGGGTGAGCTCGCCTTCCGAACGTCCCAGTCCGGGGAGATCGACCGCGATCGGCCGCAGTCCCGCCTCGGCGAGGCCGCCCAGGACCGGAAGCCAGACCCGGCTCCAATACGTTCCGTGCAGCAGCAACACCGCCGGACCGTCCCGCTCGACGGTCAGGTAGCCGGCCGTTTCGCCGTCACCTGAACTGCGGTCCTCAACAGCCCCTTCCGTGATTTCGCTCATGGGACCACTGTGACCGAGGACGGCCTCCCGACCCAGTATCGGAAACGACATTCATGAGCACATTCCTGCCACGAGGTTCATCATCATCGGGTGGTGGCCCCTGTCCGACCCGCCCGAGCCGCCCTTCGAACACGACTGTGCCGCCGAGGTCTTCGCACGTCCTGCAGTACGTCCCAGCCCGCTCTCGGACCTTCACCGAGCACCTCAGCCCTCTGCAGATCAGCGTCGGATCCGCAATGCTCTTCGGCACCGGGCAGGCAATTCGTCGATCATTTTGATGGCCATTCCCACTTCGGACAGTGGCGCCCGGAGGCTGGAACCGCGGACCGCTAAATGGCCTGCGGGCGCTCGCCGCCGTGATGTCGGGGTTGTCATCGGTCGCTTCTGGACTGATCGTCCCAGTTCTCTGGGTACAGCCGAGCGCGTCGGTCGCCTGTTATGCCTCGCTGGTGCCCGCGCCGCGAACTGGATAAGCGGTGAGGGGTTGGTGATAACTTCGCCACAGCTTCCTCCGCGATATCCTGAGGACACATCATCGAAAGGTAAGTGTGCATCGCCGATGGCCGATAGCGATCCTCCCGACACTCAGCGTGGCGTGGCGACGAATGTCATAGCGGAGCTGGCTGCGGCCGGATTCGAGGACGCGCACGAGATCGGGTGCGGCGGCTTCGGCGTTGTCTACCGGTGCACGCAGACCGAGTTGGAGCGCACCGTGGCGGTGAAGGTCCTCACCGCCGAACTCGACGAGGAGAACAGGGCGCGTTTCTTCCGTGAACAGCGCGCCATGGGCAGGCTCACCGGGCATCCGAACGTCGTCAACGTTCTTCAGGTCGGGGCCACGGGCAGCGGTTGCCCCTTCATTGTGATGCCGTACTACCCGCTCGGCTCGCTGGAAGCTCGCGTTTCTCGGGCAGGCCCGCTCGCACTGGACGAGACCCTTCGACTGGGCGTTAAGATCGCAGGTGCTCTGGAGACCGCGCACCGCCTCGGCATCCTGCATCGTGACGTGAAGCCGGCCAACATCCTCCTCACGGCCTATGGCGAACCGGAGTTGACCGACTTCGGTATCGCGCACATCTCCGGAGGGTTCGAGACGGCTACCGGCACGGTCACCGGATCGCCGGCATTCACTGCTCCCGAGATTCTGCGGGGCGATCCGCCGAGTTCGGCCTCCGACATCTACAGTCTCGGAGCGACCTTGTTCTGCGCGGTCACCGGTCACGCGGCGTTCGAACGTCACAGGGGGGAGCAGGTGGTCGCACAGTTCCTGCGGATTGCCTCGGAACCTGTTCCCGACTTGCGCGAACACGGTATTCCCGAGGACGTCTGCGCGGTCGTCGAACATGCGATGGCGGCGAACCCGGATGACCGCCCCGCGTCGGTCGCTGCACTCGGCGATGCACTACGTCAGGTTCAGGCAGGTAAGGGACTGCCAGTCGACGAAATGGCCCTGCACGACGAACCCGCCGAAGACCGGCGGACTTCGGAATGGCTACTCCTCGCTCCCGCACCGCGGGCGCGGCCCCCTCTGCCGGAGCAGCCGGTGGCACATTCCCTTCGCGGCGCCGAGGGTAATCTTCCGCTGGAACTGACCAGTTTCGTGGGACGCAGACGCCAACTGACGGAGGCAAAGTCGAAGCTGGCGGACGCGCGACTGGTCACGCTGACGGGTCTAGGTGGCGTGGGGAAAACCCGTCTCGCTCTCCGTGTCGCCGCCGATGTCCGTCGAGGATTCACCGACGGTGCGTGGATGGTGGAGCTAGGCGAATTGCGCGACGAGTCGCTTCTCGTCGACGTGGTCGCGGCCGCACTGGGGTTGCGGAATCAATCGGCGAAACCGTTGAAAGACATTGTGGTCGACTTCCTGGCCGCACGGCAGATCCTGCTCGTACTGGACAACTGTGAGCAGATGATCGACTCCGTCGCAGAACTGTCCGAGTCGCTGCTCCGCAGCTGCCCGAAGCTACAAATCCTGGCCACGAGTCGGGAGCGGCTCGGAATCGGGGGAGAAGTCGTGCTGCGGGTTCCTCCGCTGATGGTCCCCGACCCCAAACGGAACCTCTCGCTGCGGGGAATGCCGCGCTACGACGCCGTGACGTTGTTCGTCGAGCGCGCTGCTGCGGCGGTGCCGGGCTTCAAGCTCTCCGAGGAGAACGCAAGCACGGTGGCGCAGATTTGTCACCGACTGGACGGGTTACCCCTTCCCATCGAGTTGGCGGCGGCTCGGTTGCGGGCCATGTCGGCCGAGCAGATTCTGCGTCGCCTGACAGACCGTTTCGCACTGCTGACCCTCGGAAGCAGGGGCGCGCCGACGCGCCAGCAGACGTTGCGGCTGTCCATCGACTGGAGTTATGAGCTCTGTACCGCACAGGAACAGCAGCTGTGGTCCCGCTTGTCGGTGTTCGCAGGCAGCTTCGAACTCGACGCGGTCGAGGCCGTGTGCGCCTGGAATTCGGACGGCAACGTCCTATTAGACGCGGTAGCGTCGCTGGTGGACAAGTCGATCCTCATCCGGGAGGAGTTCGGGGCGGTGGTGCGCTTCCGGATGCTCGAGACTCTCCGCGACTACGGTAGCGAGAAGCTGACCGAAGCAGGCGAATTCGAGACTCTGCGTCGACGACACCGTGACTGGTACCTGCAGTTGGTCGCGGACGCGAAGGCCGAGTGGATCAGCCGCGAGCAGGTCAGGTGGATGAGGCGGATCGCCCGTGAGCAGTCAAATTTGCGAGAGGCGCTGGAATTCTGTGTGAGCGAGGCGAACTGGGTGGCGGGACTCGGGATCGCGAACGCTCTTTTTCCATTCTGGCTCGCCCGGGCCATGTTCAGTGAGGGACGGTACTGGCTCGACCGCCTGCTGAAGGATGCGCCGGTCGACGTGAGCGAAGAACGTGTCATAGCCCTGTGCGTAAACAGTGTACTGGCCGATATCCAGGGAGACGCGGCGGCTGCGACCTCCCTGGTGGCCGAAGAGACAACGCTCGCGGCACAGACAGACAACGCGGTGATCCGCGCGCACATGGCCTTTGCCGAAGGTCTGCTGGCGCTGTTCGCGAGTGATCTTCCCCGAGCGAGGTCATGCTTCGAGACCGCCCTCGAGGTGTCCGGATCCTGCGGTCAGCCCACCCTGCACATCGAGGTCCTGAACTCGCTCGGGACGGTGAACGAACTACTCGGAGACCCAGCCCGAGCACTCGGCTACTACGAGCAGGTCCTCGAGATCACCGAATCAACCGGCGAGTCAATGTACCGGGCACATACGCTATGGGCCATGGGTGTTGCGGTGTGGCGTAGAGGTGAAGTCGAGAGGGCGTCCCGGCACCTCAAGGACGGGCTGGCATTGGCTCGGCTGGTGGACAATTCGCTCACCGCTGCCACCTGCCTGGAATCGTTGGCATGGATCGCCAGCGATAACAGTCCGCACCGCGCGGGCGTACTGATGGGTGCGGCGGAGGCAATGGTGAAGTCTGCGGGAAGCTCCACCGCGCTGTTCCCTGGCCTGCTTGTCGATCACGAGGAGAGCGAACAGCGCGTGCAGGCTGCTCTCGGCGGAAAAGGCTTCGACGCGGCGCGCGACGAGGGCAGGATGCTCGCCACCGAGGACGCGGTCGCTTTCGCCCTCGGCAATCAGTCTCCACAGTCTTCGCCCCCCGCGCGTGCGGCCACCGACCTGACGAAACGGGAGAGGGAGGTCGCCGCGTTGGTCGCCAGGGGGCTGACCAACAAGGCGATCGCCGCCGAACTCGTGATCGCCCAACGGACGGCGCAGGGGCACGTGGAGCACGTTCTCGCCAAGCTCGGGTTCACGTCCCGCGCGCAGATCGCGGCCTGGGTCGTGGATCAGGCCCGAGACTGAAGCGGCTGACGTTCGACCTACCCAATCGGACGTCAGAACGCAATCACACCGAATGGGAAGTGGCAGGGTGCAACCACAATCCTGCGTGATGTGGACCAAGGAAATAGCTCGTCGAATCGACGCAAGCAACCGCCACCGCGATCCTCTTGCCGAGGTCGGATCGGATTTCCAGCCCCCGAACTGCAGCTGGGTCATCGTACCCACTGTCGGACTGCATGATTCGCGCATGTATCTGTCACATGGAATCACGTCGGGGGCGGGTTGTTCGTCCTTCGGTGTCACCACGAGCTGACGGGGCCTGTCGATTGTGTCGGTGATCTTGGCGGTGAAGTCGCCGGTCCTGGGCCGGCGAGCGGTCGGCGGAGTGTTGTGGATCTGGGTGGCGCCTCGCACGATCGAAGCGTGTGCGCGGCCCGGGCGAGTATTCTGCTGGTCTGCGAGCGCGACGGTATCGATCCGGTTTCCGCCATCCGGACCCAAATTGCCTTTATTGTAAGCGAGTTGGGACTCGGCGCGACACTTCGGTGGGCAGTCCCGGGCCGCTGGTTCATGCACTGGAATCACAGCGCTCTGCCTGCCGGTTCAGCAACTGGAGCCGTGTGAAGGGGACACTCGCGCACCGTTCCGAGGGCGGCGGCGGGCGCAATTCCTGCTGCCGACTCACCTCAAACCGATCGCCGACGCTACCTATCGAAGCTACAATCCCCTTTCTGCACCCATGATATTTGCAAATGCCACAGCGCTCCCTCGATCCAATACGAAAACTGCTGGAGCCGAACTGTCTGCTCTTCGTGGGAGCGACCCAAGCTAATACTTGATGTCCACCAGGACGACCCGGACTGCGGGCGAGCTACAGTGCCTTGAGTTCCTCGGTGACCTCGGCGACCGACTTCTTCGCGTCCCCGAACAGCATCGAGGTGGTGTCGGCGAAGAACAACGGGTTGTCGATGCCGGCGAACCCGGAGTTCATCGACCGCTTGAGCACGATCACCGACTTCGACTGATCCACATTCAGGATGGGCATCCCGTGGATCGGCGACGACGGATCGTTGCGGGCCGCCGGGTTGGTGACATCGTTCGCCCCGATCACCAGGGTGACATCGGTGCGCGCGAACTCGTCGTTGATGTCGTCCATTTCCTTCATCGCGTCGTACTCGACATCGGCCTCCGCGAGGAGCACGTTCATGTGCCCGGGCATCCGGCCCGCGACCGGGTGGATGGCGTACTTGACCTCCACCCCCTTCGACTCGAGCATCTTCGCCATGTCCTTGACCGCATGCTGGGCCTGCGCCACCGCCAACCCGTACCCGGGCACCACGATCACCTGATTCGCGTACGCCATCTGGATCGCCGCATCCGCCGCCGAGGTGGACTTCGCCGTCTTCACGGCCGTGTCCCCGACCGCCGCCGCGACACCGCCGCCACCGAACCCGCCGGCCACGATCGCCGGGATGGACCGGTTCATCGCCTTCGCCATCAGGTTGGTCAGGATCGAACCCGACGCCCCGACGATCATCCCGGCCACGATCATCGCCTGATTATTGAGTGCCAGACCCGCGGCCGCCGCGGACAACCCGGTCAGCGCGTTCAGCAGCGAAATCACCACGGGCATGTCGGCGCCGCCGATCGGCAGCACCACCATCAACCCGAGCACCGCCGCCAGCACCAGCACACCCACGATCCACCACTGGCTGGTGGGTCCGGCCGGGTCGATGGCCTTGACCCCGATGGCCACCGCCAATGCGACGGCCCCGATCAGCAGCACCGCATTGAGCGGCTGCTGCAGTTTCCCGATGCCGATCGGGCGGCCGGGCAGGGTTTCCTGCAGCTTCAGGAACGCGATCACCGAACCCCAGAACGAGATCGACCCGATGATCGCCGCGAACAGCGACGCGATGACGATGTGCACCGTCGGCGACTCACCATGCGCGAAGGCGGTGAACCCGTCCGAGTCCAGGAACTCCGCGTACGCGATCAACGCGACCGTGCCGCCACCGACACCGTTGAACAACGCCACCAGCTGCGGCATCGCGGTCATCTTCGTCCGCAACGCCGGCGGCACCCCCAACACCACACCGATCACCAGACCGGCGACGATCAGCACCCAGTTGGAGGTGCCCCTGATCGCGATCAAAGTGGCGACGACGGCGACGACCATGCCGGCGGCGGCGATCTGGTTACCGCGGACCGCGGTCTTCGGGCCGGTCAGACCCATCAGACCGTAGATGAACATCGAGAACGCCACGATGTACAGCACGTTGACGAGGTATTCCATTACCGGTCCCCACCCTTCTCAGCAGCAACAGGGGCGGCGGGCTTGGACTTGAACATCGCCAGCATCCGGTCGGTGACCACGAAACCACCGACCACGTTGATCGTTCCGAACACCAGGGCCACGAACAGGATCACCTGCAGCCCCCACGGCGGGTTCTCGACCTTGCCCAACACCACCAGCGCACCCAACACGACGATGCCGTGGATGGCGTTCGTGCCCGACATCAACGGGGTGTGCAACGTGTTCGGGACCTTCGAGATCACCGCGAACCCCACGAACCCCGACAACACCAGGATCGCGATGTTCGCCAACGATTCGGTATACATCAGATGGCCACCTCGATCCCATGATCGGAGTTCAAATCGCAGCTGAGTTCCTCGGACAGGTCGAAGAACTCGAAGGTGCGGCGGGGCACCATCACGTGGTCGAGGAACACCGCCAGCGGTGTCGCGGCGGTTCTGAAAAGTGTTGTGATCATGAGGGTTCCTTGGTGTCGCGGGTGACGCAGGACGCGGCGAGGACCTCGTCCGAGAAATCGGGGGCCAGCTTCCCGTCGACGAGCATCAACTCGAGCAGCGCGGAGATGTTCTTCGAGTACAGCTCCGAGGCGTGCTCGGGCATGCTGGCGGGCAGGTTCAGCGGCGAGCAGATCGTCACCCCGTGCTTGACCACGGTCTGACCGGGCTCGGTGAGCTCGCAGTTACCGCCGGTCTCCCCGGCCAGGTCGACCACCACGGATCCGGGCTTCATGCCCTCCACCGCGGCCGCGGTCACCAGGCGGGGCGCCTGACGGCCCGGCACCAGCGCGGTGGTAATGACCACGTCGAAGCCCTTGATCGCGTCCTCGAGCGCCTGCTGCTGCTGCGCCCGCTCCGCCTCGGTCAGCTCGCGGGCGTAGCCGCCCTCACCGGCGGCGTCGATCCCCAGATCGAGCCACTGCGCACCGACCGAGCGGACCTGGTCGGCGACCTCGGGGCGTACGTCGTAACCGGTGGCCCGGCCACCGAGCCGCTTCGCCGTGGCCAACGCCTGCAGGCCGGCGACACCGACACCGAGCACCAGCACCGTCGCGGGCTTGACGGTGCCGGCGGCGGTGGTGAGCATCGGGAAGAACCGGGTCGACTCCGACGCCGCGAGCAGCACCGACTTGTATCCGGACACGTTTGCCTGCGACGACAGCGCGTCCATCACCTGGGCGCGGGAGATCCGCGGGATCGCCTCGACCGCGAACGCCTGCACCCCGGCGGTCTTCAACGCCCCGATGCTGTTCTCGGCGTTGCGCGGTGCGAGGAACCCGATCAGCGTCGAACCCGACGACAGCTTCGAAATCTCTGCCTCGGTGGGAGGTGCGACCTTCACTATGACGTCCGCCGCCCACGGGTCACCGATCGATGCGCCGGCAGCGACGTACAGCTCGTCCGGGATCAACGCGCCCAATCCGGCGCCTGACTCCACCACGACCTCGACGCCCTTGGCGATCAACGACGACACGATCGTCGGAACCAGTGCGACGCGACGTTCGTCCTCCCCGGACTCACGTGTAACTCCGACTCGCGTCGATCCCCCACTGCTCGTGGAGCTATCAGACCTGTTCACAGGTTTCATCGATGGTGCTCATTTCTGAATCGTGTACATGTGTGCGATCAGTCTTCTCAGCGGGGGCAGGTTCAGCGCCTCGGCGCGGACAGGAGTTACGGCGGAGGCAGCAGGCTTTAGGTGTTCCGCATCGTCGGTGCCGCCCATTCGGGCGTCACCCGGTCGACGGTGAAAATCATGTTCCCTCGGTTGCGCGTCGGGCATTGTCGGAGACCGGGACCGGATTGCCATGGCGCAGCGCCTCGAGCGCGATCACTACCCGACCTCGATAGCGAGTCTGCGGAACTTACTGCCGTGGAACACGATCGGTGCGACATGCTTAATCTCTAGTTCGTTGATGCGCATCAGTACGATGGCGTGATCGCCGGCCGGAACTTCTTCGGTGACGGTGGCGTCGAGCCACATGCTCGCGCCTCCGATGAAGACCGCCCCGTCCTCGGTTGTCGTCATGTCGAGACCCTCGAATCGGTTACCGGTTTTGGCTGCCAAGGTTCGTGCTGCGACGTCGTGTTCTTCGCCGAGGACGCTGATTCCGATTCGTCCTGCTGCGGCGACTTTCGGCCACGTCGTCGACGTGTTCTGGACGCAGAATGCGACAAGCGGAGGATCAATCGACACTGCGACGAAGGTGCTGGCTGCCATACCGACCGGGATCCCGTCGATCTCGGCGCACAGTGCGACGACGCCACTCGGGAACTGTCCAAATGCAGAGCGCAGGATTCCGGAATCGAGTTCGGCATTCGCGAGCGTCATGAGATGTCCCTTCTGGTGGTTGCCGCCACAGTCAGGAAACTGCTCCAGGCTGCGAAATGGCCGGCTACTGCGAGTGTCGGCGGTGGAGGTGCTGAGATGCGGACCCCGTCACACGGTGTGACGGCCGAGAGCGACAAGTATGCGCGAGAGGTAGAGGCCTCAAGCGCGCGGCGAATGCAGGTCGGCATCGAGTATCCAGGGGACCGCAGCGAGGTGTTCATCCTGTCACCGCCAGCGAACTGGTCGAGAAGGAGCTCAGGATGCCGGTTCGTCGACCACAGTGAGCACACTTGCACATAGGTCGCAATGTTAACCCAATTCGATTATTTAGGGTAGAGCATCGAAAAAACGATGAACTGTTTCCGTAAAACCTAATCCTGGTCTATGCTTCAAGGACAAGCGCCCCACTGTGACGCGCGAGCTGCTCCTTGCCAACTGGTGCGAAGTAGCACATACGCCCACTACGCACGAGTGTCGACAAACTGAAATGGAACCGCACACATGCCGAACCACTATTCGACTGGCGCCGACAGAGGTGTCGCGCCGTATCCGAACCTGGACCTTTCGTCGAACGACTGGACCTTCGAGGAGAGGGCTGAGGCCGTTCGCTGGTACGAGCTTTCGCACGGCACAGGCGACACCCGGTTCGCCCAGTTCGCGCCGTGGATGATCGACAACAATCCCGGTGGATTCAAGAGGTACCGTGGTCTCGTCCCGGCGCTGACGAGCGAAGTACCGCGCGGCATCTTCTTCGTCCACTCCTACGCTGTCACCGCGAACGCAGACGGCTGCATGTACGAGATGATCGTCGCCCGACAGCATGGATTCTCCAAGCGACAGATCCTCGATACGCTGAACTTTGCCTTTCTGTCAGGTGGGCCGCGAGCGATCAACGCGGTCTCTGACGTCGCAGGGCCGTGGCTGGACTCTTGGGAGGACAAGGACGACGCCGGCCGCATTGTCTTTCCCGCAGACTGGAGCATCGATCCGTCCGAGTTCGTCAGCGGGCTCGATACGACTCAAATCCCCGTCTCCGACGCCGACGAAGCAGCGCTGCGTGCGTGGCATGAGCGTGTGAACTCGGAGGTTCCGCGATTCGTGGACCTCTGGCTGAAACTTCGTGGGCCTGGGTACAAAGCCAACCGGCTTCGGTACGAGCAGGCGACCTCGAGTGCCGTGTTGCCCAAGCAGATCTATCCGCTGCTGACGATGCATCTAGGCGCCTTCGAGGCCAACCCCGCTGTCGTCCGGTATGCGCTCCGGCAGGCGAAGTCGATCGGAGGGATTTCGCGCAATCACATCGTGGAGATCATCGACACGGCGTTTGTACAGGGTAACGAGTGGAAGATGGCCGTGATCCTCGACGGCGACATAGCGGACACAATCGAGCACTGGGACGACTGACTTTCCGCCGGCGGTTCGCCTCCGGAATGGATAGCGCAGCAGAGCGATTGGACTGCGGGCAACGATCGATCCAAGCGGTACTGCGAGGGTGGTTCTCCATCCTGCATCCGATGCCGCGGTACGTGACCCGGCCCAGCCGCTGAAATTCGATGCATGTGCGGCTTTCAGCAAACCACCTCGGGCGCCCCGCTGGCTTGATCGGCGGTCACCGAAAACTGTCGCAGAAGGCGATCGACGTCGAATTCGGAAATGGGTAGGAGAAGTCATGACAGCCGGTGTCACCCCACGGCCGGTTAGGCCGGAACTGCGCGTCGCCATGGCGGACGGAGTCGACACTGTCGCGTGGAGGGATCTCCGCCCTACGGGGAATGGCTCATTTTTCAGTCCGCAGGCTCCGCGCTCGGCCGCCACGATGGTGCACAGAATGCGGCAAGCCGAGTTGCGCGGCGCCATCAGGGAACGGGCGGCAGTGCGCGAACAGTGGATCGGCGCGGGCGAAGATCCCGCAGATCTCATCGTGGCACTCGAAATCGACGTGTTGATCGCCGCCGATGCCCGAACCGCGCGCAGGGAATTACTGCAGTATGGGGAAGCGCAGTTCGGAGACACAGTTCGCTATGTCGGCACTCCTCAGGGATTGGCGACTCTGATTCTCGATGTGTACGTGGCAGACGTGGCCGACGCAGCGATCCTGTGTCCGATCATCTCCAGCGCCGGGAGTAAGCAAGGGACTGCGGCACTGATTATCGACGACGTGTTGCCGCTACTCGGTGACAAGTACCCCTGGCGCTCGTGACAAGCCGGGGAGAGACATCGCAGTCGGCAGACGGAGGAGCAATGTCAGGCCAAGTTCATCGTGGCATCGCCGGCCTGCAAGCGGCACGTGGTTGTGACACGCGGCCAACCGCGTGGGTCACGCTGCCGCTAAGCCGGATCCCCGCCTCACACGCGGAGGTTTGCACGCTCCGTGCAAGCGCAAGAGTGAGCGCACTGCAACGCCAGCCGGCAGCGGACTCCCGCGGGCTATCGCTTCAGCGCAGACAAGGTTGTGCGTATCCGCCGCGACCGATCTTCATATTCAGTTAGGAGAACTCCGTGACCACCTACACCCCGCCCCTCGAGCATTCCCGTCCGCGAACATTGCCCCGCGTGAATAACGGGGTCCGCCTCGGACTCTTCCTCGCGAACATGCGCAACGCGCACTACATCACAAGCGCCGAGGGATCCACCGAGCCGATCTACGACAACGTCCGCGAAATAGCGATCGCGGGTGACGAGATGGGGCTCTCGTTCTTGCTGCCGGTGGCGCGGTGGAGGGGGCTGAAGGGAGACCAGGCCGACTTCTGTCCCTACGGCCTGGAGACCATCACGCTCACCTCGGCGCTGCTTGCGGTGACCACGCGCACAACAATCCTTACGACGATCCACACTGAAGTATTCGGTCCCGCTGTCGTTGCCAAGATGGGGGCCACCATGGACCACATCGGAGACGGTCGCTGGGGCCTCAACGTCGTAGCAGGCTGGTCCCAGGCCGACTTCGAGTCGATCGGCCTCGAGCTGCGCGGGCATCACGACCGGTACGACCACGCGGAGCACTGGCTGAAGGCCATCCGCGAATTGTGGCGCGACGGGCACTCCTCGTACTCGTGCGAGCACTTCCAACTCAAGGATGCCGAGTGCCTGCCACGCCCACGACAAAAGGGGGGGCCCCTCGTGGTGAACGCGGGACAATCCGAACGGGGAATGCGGTTCGCGCTCGACAACGCCGATTATCTGTTCAGCACCGCGGCCGACGCCAGCCAGTTCCAAAAAGCCAAGGAGGTCAGCGGCGGCACTGACGCCGGGATGATCGGGCGCAAGCATGTGATTATCCGCAAGACGCGCGCGGAGGCGGAAGAGGTCGCCCACCGCATCGTCGCAGGCGGCGACAAGAAAGCTATCGCCCAGCTGGTGGCACATGGACGCGGACCCGTCGAGGAGGCGGAGCGACGGCTCGGCGAGCCCGGCGCGATGGGCAGGTTCCTCCTGCAGGATCCGATCCTCGGCAGCCCTGATGAGGTCGCGGTCGGCCTCGCCAAGTGGGCGTCGGAAGCCTCGGTAGACGGGGTTTGTCTCAGTCTGTTCGAACAGCGCCAGAGCCTGGAGCTGATGGACGACACGTTCATGGAGCGGCTCGGCAATGAGCTGGCAGATCACGGAAAGACTCTCGTCCTTTCCTGACAAGTACGAGCACCAAGGAGAATCATGCGTGATGCAGTAGTGGTGGCCGCAGTCCGGAGCCCTGTGGGGAAGCGGAACGGCTCTCTGTCAACAGTTCACCCGGCGGACCTGTCGGCACACGTGCTACAGGAGCTTGCCCGGCGCAGCGACCTCGACCCCTCCGTCGTAGACGACGTCGTGTGGGGATGTGTGAGCCAGGCCGGCGAGCAGACCTTCGACATCGCACGCACGGCGGTGCTCTCGGCGGGATGGCCGGAATCGGTTCCCGGCACGACCATTGACCGCCAGTGCGGCTCCTCGCAACAGGCGATCCACTTCGCTGCCGCCGGCATCGTCTCGGGACAATATGACGTCGCGGTGGCGGGCGGCGTCGAGTCGATGTCACGTGTGCCGATGGGATCTGCGGCCGGGACACAATCACCGTTAGGTGAGCTGTACGCCAAGCGATACAGCCCGGAGTTCCCCAGCCAGGGCCTCGGCGCCGAGACGATCGCGCGCAGGTGGTCCCTATCCCGCACCCAGCTGGACGACTATGCCCTCCAATCGCACGCCCGCGCCGACAACGCATCACGCGGGGGAGCGTTCAGCGGGCAGATGGTGCCGATCGAAACGGCCGCAGGCGCATTCGTGGTGGACGAGGGAATCCGACCCGGATCGACTCTCGACATCCTCGGCACACTGAAGACCCCATTCCTCCCGGATGGGCGAATCTCGGCGGGCAACAGTTCGCAGATCAGCGACGGCTCCGCGGCACTCCTGCTCACCACCTCCGAGTACGCCGCCTCCCACGGGTGGAAGCCCCTGGTGAGGGTGCACACGGCAGTCGTTGCGGGGAGCGAGCCAAATGTCATGCTGACTGGGCCGATCCCAGCGACCGAGAAGCTCCTGGCCAAGTCGGGCATCTCACTGTCGGACATTGGCGCCTTCGAAGTCAACGAGGCATTCGCCTCCGTCGTCCTCGCCTGGCAATCCGAGTTCAAGGTCGCCGACGAGCTGCTGAATCCCCTCGGCGGTGCCATTGCCCTCGGACACCCGCTAGGCGGCTCGGGTGCGCGGATCGCCACGACGCTCATCTCGCATATGGTGGACAACGACATTCGTTACGGCATGCAGACCATGTGCGAAGGTGGCGGACAGGCGAACGCGACGCTGTTCGAACTTGTTGGAGCGGGCACTCGGGGTCGTGGATGACCGAAAGGCGCTTATCGAGCGACACGCGACGTTGTGCGCTCAGCGGCCAGGTCGCCATGGTTACAGGAGGAAGCCAGGGGATCGGTCGGGTCATCTCGGAGGCGTTGGCAGAGGCCGGCGCCACCGTGGTGGCAGCCTCCCGGCGCGCCGAGGATTTCCTCTCGCCGGCAGGCCAGCGGATCCACGGTCGGCGTCTTGACGTCGAGAACGCGGACGCCTGCCACACGGTCGTTGCCTCGGTTCAGGAGGAGTTCGGGTCTCTCGACGTCCTCGTCAACAATGCGGGCATCGCCGAATCGGTCAAGTTTCTAGAAATGGATATGGAGCACTGGCGACGACACCATTGCATCGACGTCGAAGCCCCGCTGCGGCTCGTCCGGGCCGCATTGCCGATGATGCTGGAACGCAATCAGGGGCGGGTGATCTCGATCGCCTCAATCGCCGCCGAGGTGGGCTTCTCGTATGTCACAGCCTATGTCGCCGCCAAACATGCGCTCCTGGGCATGACACGCTCGCTGGCAGCTGAGTTTGCCGGGACCAGCCTCACGTTCAACTGCGTGAGCCCGTACTACACCAACACGCCGATGGCAGCAGCAGCGATTCGGAAGATCGTAGCCAAAACGGGCAAAAGCGTTGACCAGGCCAGTGCTCACCTGCTGAGCCCGCAGGGGCGCATGATCGAGCCCGATGAGGTTGCGGCAATGTGTGTTTACCTCGCGTCGCCGTCCGCGCGGTCGATCACCGGACAATCGATCGCCATCGATGGGGGTCTCTCCGCGACACGGTGAGTAACGACCTATTGGCGGCAGACTCAGTGACGTCTGGCTACTTCCTCGCGTGACCTTTCCTGAGAATTCGACGGGATAAGTTCATAGATCGAAACTTTACGCTGTGTAGCCCACATTTTACGGGCACGACATGCCAGTTATATGAAGTGTCTTCGGCTATGATGAAATAGCTGCTCGATAGTTTCGAGCCACAGAGTCAAGACAGGGGAGGCAGCGGTGCCAAAGTCCTCAGCGGCGTCAAAGCCCGCGGCGGCGTCGAAGCCCGCGGCGGCGTCGAAGCCCGCGGCGGCGTCGAAGCCCGCGGCGGCGTCGAAGCCCGTAGCGGCGTCGAAGCCCGCGGCGGCGTCGAAGCCCGTAGCGGCGGCGAAGTCCTCATCTGCGATCGAGAAGGCATTCGGCGTCTTGTCGTTGCTCCGTGACTCGCCGGTACCGTTGACGCTGTCGGCCATCGCCGAGGCAACAGGAGTCGCCGCGAGTTCAGCACATGCCACTCTCAACCATCTTCTCAGCCTCGACGCGGTGGTCCTGACCGAGCACAAGCGGTACGCGTTGGGGCCCGTCTTGCACTATCTCGGGGCTGCCTACGCGCGCGGCACTCCGATGTACCGCGCTGCCTGGATCGAGGCGGTCAACGTCGCGAACGAGCTCGGCGTGACCGCGGTCTCGGCGACCGCCTGGGACGGACGCCACCTCATTCTCAACGCGCATCGCGGCCCTGGCTCTGATGTCGCGGTTCCGTTTGGCGGCGGCGTTCCATTAGCAGCTGCGTCATGGGGGAAGACGTACTATGCAACGACGGGGGAACCGCTGCCTGAGAAGCTGGAGGCGTATACGGCACACAGCATCGTTGACCTCGGAGAGTTCCGCGATGCGGTCGAGACGACCAGAACTCGTGGGTATGCGGTCGACGACGAGGAGTACTACCCCGGGGTAAAGGGCGTCAGCGCGTCGGTCACCAGTTCGCACGGCTACGAGGGCCTCATCGCGTTCTTGGGGGCAAAGGTTGTGTTCGAGGAGCTCGGTTTCTCGAGGATCGGCGAACGACTCGCGCGCATCGCCGACCGAGCATCGCACACGCTCGGCGACACAGAGCGCTTGCGATTGTTCGGCCAGGTTTGAGTGCTCGCCTCGTCGTCGGGGCCAGCACCTTCGCCGGCGTGCGCTTGATCTCGTCGGCGAGCACGAAGACTGGCCGAACGACTTCTACGTAAGGCGGATCCGCGTCCGTCGGCTCGCCGACGTCGAACCGCCCGGTCCTTGCGACAGCGCGGTCGGGCAGCGTCATCGGCTCGGACAGGATTCGAACCTCGTTGTCCACCAATCGGTGTCGCCGGCCCGCGTCCTTCCTGCCGCGGCGGCGTCACCGTCACCGACGTTTCGATGCCCTCGCTGCCGGTCAGGTCCTCGCCGCTGCCAAGGGCATCTTCCGGTAGGCGCGAGATGATGTCGCGGAGTCCGAAAACACTCACGGGCCGACGAAGGATGCACTTCGCCCACGTTTGCGGCAGCCACACCTTCCTCGATTCGGCGACACCGACATGCAGTGGTGGTCAGGTCAGCGGGCCGAACGTTGCTGCACCTCGGGACAGGACGGCAACGCCACCGGGACCGAGGGTGTCGAAGGCCACGCTGCGGGAGCCGGCGGTGCCGGGCGGAGCCGCCTCCGGCGCGGCCGTGGACCCGTTTGGGGACCACGTTCGCGTGGTCAGGGCATCGCCGGGATAGCACGAGTTGGCAAACCGTGCCGAAAACCGCTGCAGTTGCATACCGGGAATGTGATTAATGCGGGCGACCGAGAGGACCGCGATCCCGAGGGTGCAGAGGCCATGCAGGATCGGGCGGTCGAAGTTGGCCCTGCGTGCGAAAGCTGGATCGGAGTGCAGTGGATTCCGGTCCGCATTCAAGCGGTAGAGCAGCGCCTGCGTGGGGGCGGTCACGACGGTGGCCTCCCGATCCGCTGGGCCCTCCGGGGGCGGTGGGGTCACAGTTGAGCCACGACCTCCGCCCCATCCCCCCGCCCCGCGGATGAACACGGTCGAGTCGCCCGTCGCGAGCGACGTCCCGTCAGTATCGCGGAGTTCGGTACGGGCGGTGACCACAGCAGCCGTGCCTTTGTCGCTCATCTCTGTGATCGTGGTCGTGATCGATCCTGCCCCGACGGGGGGCATCGGCGCGTGTAGTTCGAGTGACTGAGCCGCGTGAACGAGGCACGACCAGTCGAACTCGCCGAGCCGGTCCCATACATCGGATGACGGCTGGCAGTACACCACGGGCATGGACGGCGTCGCGGTCAGCCGAACGCCGGCGGTGTTCTCGGTCGTGTACTCGAGATCGTCGGTGCCCGCCCCGATGCTCAATGCGTAGAGCATCGTGTCGCGCTCGTCCCAGGAGACGGGGATCGTGGGTGAGATATAGCCGAGGGCTGTCGGATCCAGCGGCACGTTTTCTCCTCTTTAGTGGCTAGAAGCGGGTGTAGGCGCCGTCCACGACGAGCCGGTCGCCCGTGTGGAACCGCAGCGTCGGGTCGGCCAGGAAGACCGCGATCCGGGCGAAGTCGGCAGGCTGACCCCAACGACGCACCGGCGTGCGGCCGATGGTTTGCTTACGAATCAGGGCGTGGTGCTCATCGGCGATGAAGCCGGCACCAGGCTCGAGCAGTGCGGTGTCCGTCCAGCCCGGCAGTAGCGCGTTTGCTCGTATCTGATTCGGGGCGAGTTCCACGGCGAGGGAACGCATGAGCGCCTCGATCCCCGCCTTGCTGACCGCGTACGGCTGTTTTTGAGCGCCGCCATAGAAGGACATGATCGATGACACGCCGACGAGCGATCCGCCCTCGCCGCGTTCGACCATGTGGCGGGCCGCCGCCCGTAGGGAAAGGAATGCGCCTTCCAGGTTGATCGCAAGCGTGCGTCGCCAGTCGTCTAATGAGAGGTCGACGAACGGGGTCATGTCACCGGGTACGCCCGCATTCGCAAAGAGCGAGTCGACACGCCCGAACGCCGCAAGCGTTTCAGCCATGGCGCGGTCGACGTCTGCCTCGTCGCTGACATCGCAGGAGATCGCGTGCGCCTTGCCGGCGGCGTCGTGCAGTTGCTCCAACGCCGAGCCGTTCTTCTCCTCGCTCCGGCCCCAGATGCAGACGTTTGCGCCGGCGTGCGCGAGTCCGCTCGCCAGTCCGAGCCCGATTCCGCCGTTTCCGCCGGTGACAACAGCTGTGAGACCAGTCAGGTCGGTGGTGGGATCTGTAGGAAAGGGTGGTTCCACGGTGAGCTCCTTCGGTGAATTTCAAGTCACGGTACGCGATGTTTGGAGTTCTTTCCATATTTTGACTTGCGAAATGCAAGATATCGAATACGCTTTCAGTCATGGAAGTCGACTTAGTGAGGACGAGGGTGGGTTCAGAGAAGCAAACGGGGCGAGCACTCCTGACGGATGTGGTTACGGCCGCGGACCGGAGAAACTCCTATCTGTCGAGCGGAGCGTGGGATGAACAGACGCTCGTTGGGGCGTTGAGCCGCTGGGCGTTCGAGCGGGGCGACAGAGTCGCCGTCGTCGACGATGTGGAGTCGGAGGGTCACACCTATGCGCAGCTTGCGGCGCACTCGAATTCCGTCGCCGCGCGGCTGCAGTCGATGGGCATCGGTCGTGGTGACGTGGTGACTGTGCAGATGCCGAATTGGTACGAGACGGTGGTCCTGGACTTGGCCGTGCATCTGCTCGGCGCCGTGCTCAACCCCGTGCTGCCCATCTATCGTGCGCACGAGCTGTCAAACATCGTTCGCACAGCGGGGAGCCGCTTGATCGTCTCTCCCGCGGAGTACCGAAACTTCGACCACCGCGCGATGGTTGCGGAAGTCTGCGCGGCCAATCCCGGCACCGCGCAGTTCGTCGTCGAGCGCGGCGACGCGGACACCGTGTTCGTGCACTGGCCGGCGCTCGACAACCTGCCAGACCCCGATGCCTCCGCCGTGTGCGAGCTGATCTTCTCCTCCGGCACCGAGTCCGCGCCGAAAGCGATCATGCATACGGAGCAGACCCTCTGCGCGGGCACCCGCATGCTGACGTCCGGTATCGGTCTGAGCGAGACCGACGGGGTGTGGATGCCGTCGCCGATCGGGCATTCCACGGGCCTGAACTACGGGGTGCGCGTCGCGCTCCTCAACGGACTCACTCTCACGCTGCAGGATCGATGGGATCCGGCCGACGCGGTCCGGCTGATCGAGCGTGCAAAGCCCTCCTACACAGTGGCGGCGACCACCTTTCTTACGGACCTGTTGGACGCAGGGGAGTCGATGGGTGCAGATCTGACCTCATTGCGAATGTTCTCGTGCGGTGGTGCGCCCGTGCCGAGCGTCGTAGTGGGGCGAGCCGCCGATGCGGGGATCACGGTGCTCCGGATCTACGGATCGACGGAGGTGCTGAGCGCGACGTGGAACCGCCCGGACAGCCCGCTGGAGAAGAGGCTCGAGACCGAGGGACCGCCGCTCGACGGAGTGGAGCTCGAGGTGCGGGACGACGACGGCGCGATTCTCGTCGGAGAGCCGGGTGAGCTCTTCGTGCGTAGCCCGTCGTGCTGTGTCGGCTTCTTCTCTGACGAGGAGAGGACCCGGGCGACGTTCTCGGTCGACGGCTGGGTGAGGTCGGGAGACCTCGGGGTGGTCGATTCGGATGGCTACTTCACGATGGTCGGACGCAAGAAGGAAATCATCATCCGGGGCGGGTTGAACATCACACCGAGGGAGGTCGAGGACCTCATCGTTGGTATGGCGCACGTTCGCGAGGCCGTCGTTGTGGGCATTCCCGATGAGCGGTTGGGCGAGATCGGGTGCGCGTGCGTCGTCGCCGAAGAGGGCCATGAGGTCACGCTCGCCGACGTTGTGTCGTACCTGCGTGAGCTGGGGCTCGCGCCCTTCAAGCTGCCTGAGCGAGTGCTCCTGGTGGACGCCTTGCCGCGGACGGCGACGGGCAAGGTTCAGAAATTTCAGTTGGTCGAACGAGTGCTCGCGAAGGGTCGCGGGCACATGCAGACAGGAGGGCGAGCGTGAGCGCATTCAATCTCGCGATCAGTCCAGAGGCGGACCAGCTTCGCAAGAAGTTGACCCAGTTCATGGACGACCGGATATTGCCTGCCGAGGCGGTGTATCGGCAGCAAATGGCCGACCTGGGCGAGCCGCACGGGCATCCCCAGATCCTGCTGGACCTGAAGCGCGAGGCGCGTGAGCTGGGCCTGTGGAACCTGTTTCTTCCCCACAAGACCAGGTGGACGGAGGGAATGACCAACCTGGACTACGCGTACATCGCCGAGATTCTCGGCCGTTCGCCTATCGCATCCGAGGTCTGTAACTGTTCCGCGCCCGATACCGGAAACATGGAGATCCTCACCATGTTCGGCACGCCGGAACAGCAAGAGCAGTGGTTGGCACCGCTGCTGGAGGGGGAGATCCGGTCCGCGTTCGCGATGACCGAACCGGCGGTGGCGTCGTCTGATGCATCCAACGTCGAGTGCAGCATCGTCGAGGACGGCGACGACTACGTCATCAACGGGCGTAAGTGGTGGATCTCAGGTTCAGCTGACCCGCGCTGCAAGATCCTCATCGTCATGGGTAAGACCGACCCCCGCGCGGCGCGACACCAGCAGCAATCCATGGTGCTGGTGCCGGTTGATACGCCCGGCGTGACCATCGTCCGGAACCTCCGCGTCTACGGCTACGTGGACCGGGAAGGGCACTGCGAGATCACCTTCGAGGACGTGAGAGTGCCCAAAGCCAACATCCTGGGCGGCCCGGGGCAGGGCTTCGCGATCGCCCAGGCACGCCTGGGACCGGGCAGGATCCACCACTGCATGCGCACGATCGGCGTCGCCGAGCGCGCACTGGAGATGATGTGCCGGCGCGCCGAGGAGCGCGTGACTTTTGGTGAGTCCCTCGCGTCACGCAGCTCCGTCCAAGACTGGATCGCCGACGCCAGGATCCGCATCGACCAAGCCCGGCTCTACACCCTCTTCACCGCCTCTTTGATGGATAAGGAGGGCAACCGCGCAGCGGCTGTGCAGATCGCCGGGATCAAGGTGGGCATCCCGGAAATGGCGCTCGAGATCCTGGACAACGCCGTGCAGCTGCACGGCGGTGGCGGCGTCGGAGACGACTTCGGCCTCGCCGAAATGTGGGCGCACACACGCATACTCAGCATCGCCGACGGCCCCGACGCGGTCCACCGGCGCACGATCGCCCGGCACGAGCTCAAACGCCACCGGAAGGAGCACTGATGACCATTCACACTTCCACACTGGGTGCGGTCGCCGGGAGGCCGACGGCGTACCCCGACGAGCACAGCAGCCTGCTCACGCTGGAATGGCTCGATGAGGACGGCGCAGACGTGGTGATCATCACGTTCAACCGTCCTGAGCAGCGTAACCCGATCGACAAGCACACGATCCGCGCGCTGCGAGAGCTACTCGGAGACTTCGCAGCGAACGGCTCCCCACGCGCGATCGTCCTTACCGGCGCCGGGCAAGCATTCTCGGCGGGAGGAGACCTGAGAGGCTACCAGCAGCTGTACCGGGACCCCGTGGAATTCCGGCAGTTCATGGACGACTTCGACGCCGTGTGCGACGCGCTCGAGGCCTCGTCGTCGGTAGTCATCGCAATGATAAACGGAGTCTGCGTGGCAGGTGGACTGGAGATCGCACTCGCCTGTGACATCATCACCATCGCGGATGAGGCGCGGATCGGTGACGGCCACCTAGGGTTCGCCCAGCTACCGGGCGCGGGCGGGAGCCAACGCCTGATCCGCGCCATCGGCGTGCAGCATGCGCGGCGCTGGCTCCTCACCGGTGACCTCTTCGAGGCGTCGGTTGCTGTGAAGGTCGGTCTCGCCGCCTTCCAGGCGCCTCTGGTGAGCTTGCGCGAGGAGACGGTTGCGCTGGCACGCAGGATGGCCACCCGGACGCCGCTGGGGCAGCGGAAGATGAAGGAACTCATCCGAATCGGCCAGCGGACGCACCTGGACGAGGGGCTCCGGCAGGAGACCGACCTCGTGCACGAATATGCGACGCAGTCATATGACGCAACGGAGGGACTGCTCGCTTTCGCGGATCGACGCCCACCGGCCTACGAAGGCAGGTAAATGATGGGAAATCTGAGTTTCGACTACACCGGCAGGGTCGTCGCAGTAACGGGCGCGGCCGCCGGAATCGGACGTGAACTGGCGCAGGCGTTCCATGCCGCCGGGGCGAGGGTGGCGGTAATCGACCGTGACCAGACCGCACTCGAGGCCGCATGGACCGGGCAGGAGCGCACCCGCACCTTCGCAGGTGATGTGGCGGATGAGGCGCTCTCCGAATCGGTGTTGGCCGGTGTTGCGGAGTGGGGCGGCCTCGATATCCTCGTGAACAACGCGGGAATCACGCGTGACAGCGTGATCTGGAAGATGTCGACAGAGAACTGGCGTCAAGTTCTCGACGTGCACCTCACGGGAGCATTTCTGCTCACCCGGGCGGCGATCCCGGGTATGCGCGAGCGGGGCTTCGGCCGGATCGTCAACGTGACGTCGTACAGCGGTCTACACGGAAACGTGGGGCAGGCGAATTACGCCGCAGCCAAGGCAGGGATAGTCGGGTTTACGAAGACGGTCGCCAAAGAGGTTGCCCGCTTCGGCATCACAGTCAACGCGATCTCGCCGAACGCAGCGACTGCGATGGTGGCGGCGATACCCGAGGACAAGTTGCGCGCCCTGACCGATATGGTCCCGCAGGGGCGCTTCGCGGAACCGTCCGAGATGGCCGCCGCTGTGTGCTTCCTCGCCTCCGACGAGGCGGCCTACATCACGGGGACCGTGCTCGCGGTTGACGGCGGTGTTTCGATGTGACCGTGCTCTCCCAGTTTGGTCAGGACGTGCGCATCACGGGGTGGGGCCACACGGTCTTCGGCAAGCTCACCGACCGCGACTTGGAATCACTCATAGTCGAGGCGGCCACGGAGGCCATCCTCAGCGCGGGAATCGAGCCTGGTGACGTAGACGAGATCTATCTCGGCCAGTTCAACTCGAGCCTGTTGCCCTTGGCGTTCTCTTCTTCGTTGGTCCTACAGGTTGACGAGGCGCTGCGGAACGTGCCGGCCACACGCGTCGAAAATGCGTGCGCATCGGGATCCGGCGCGGTCCACGCCGGCATCCGCTCCCTGCTCGCCGGTACTGCGCGGAACGTGCTTGTGATTGGTGCGGAAAAGATGACGCACGCGACGCCCGAGCATGTGGGCTCGGCGTTGCTCGGAGCCGACTATGAGTCAGCAGGGAACCCCTCGTCCGTTGGATTCACCGGGTTGTTCGCGACGGTGGCGCAGCGGTATGCCGAGAGATACGGCGACATCGGAGATCTGCTCGGCGCGATCGCAGCGAAGAACCACCGCAACGGCGTCGCCAACCCGTACGCACACTTGCGGAAGGATCTCGGCGAGGAGTTCTGCCGTACGGTCTCGGATCGCAATCCGATCGTCGCCGCACCGCTGCGCCGCACCGACTGCTCGCCGGTTTCGGACGGAGCCGCGGCTCTGGTGCTGTCCATATCGCCGAGCGCGGCCGCGAAGAATCAGCCGGTTCGGGTGACCGGATTCGGCCAGGCGAACGACTTCCACCCGGCCGCCCGCCGCGACCCCACCGCCTTCGAGGCCACGCGCGCATCGGTGGAACGCGCATATGCGATGGCCGGCATCGGTGTCAACGAGTTGTCGCTCGCCGAGGTGCATGATTGCTTCACGATCGCGGAGCTGATCATGTACGAGGTCATCGGCCTGGCCGAGCCGGGCAAGGGCGGTGAAGCCCTGACCTCCGGTGCGGTCCATCGAGACGGGCGCCTCCCGGTGAATCTGTCCGGCGGCTTGAAGGCCAAGGGGCATCCGGTGGGGGCCACCGGAGTGTCCCAACATGTGGTTTCGGCTATGCAGCTCTCTGGTGCTGCAGGGGCGATGCAGTTCGACGGCGCCGATCGCGTGCTGGTGCAAAATATGGGTGGGGTTGGTGTGGCGAATTACGCTACGATCCTCGAAGCCGTCTAACGCCGAGCGGCGGTTCGGGAACTCAGACATCGAGAACTGTAGGGGTGTGTCGATGGGAAGGTCCAAGCAGTTCGATCCAGTTGTCGCCGTCGAGCAGGCCATGCAGGTGTTCTGGCAGCAGGGATTCCGCGCCACCAGCCCGCAGAATCTGGTCGATGCGCTCGGCATCGGCAGGGGCAGTCTTTACAACACCTTCGGGAGCAAACACGGTCTCTTCGAGCTGGCGCTGAGTCGCTATGTCGACGCCCGGCTTCGTTTGCTGACGGCGCTGACGGAGCACCCCGACTCGGTCAAAGAGCGCCTCTGCGGGACGTTGAAGTTCATGGCCGACGAGGGCACCCGCGGTTGCATGATTGCCAACGCGGAGGCAGATCTCGCGGGAACCGACGGGTGGCGGTTTTCGAGGCCCGTCGATACTTCGAGTTCGCCGCGGGCGTCTTCCGGGCGCTGATCGAGGAAGGGCAGCGGTCGGGAGAGATAGCTCCCGACCGCGATCCGGCCGCGATGGGGAGCCTGCTCCTGAACACAATGATGGGGATGCAGCTCCTGGCACGGGTGGAAGAAGGCCCGGACCGCCTTCACCGCGTGATCGACGCAGCGATTGATTCTCTCTGACCAATCCTTGACAGTGGCAAGATCCGCACGCCGTCACCGGGGTTGGTCAGGTACTTCAGAGCACCAATTTTTCAGGGTCACGACCAACACCTAAATCGCCTGTGTCATAAAGATAAACGCGGAAGTTAATGACCTTGCCATTCTCGAAAATGCTGCGTTCGGCGAACGAAACTAGGTCGTCGCCTCCCAATATCGGAACCCGACCGAACGCGCAGACGTAATCCCCGTCCACTACAAGACGGTCCACCGTCATGCCGGCGAGGTCGAATTTGGACGCGAGTGTTGCGAACAACTCCTGAAATCCAGCGAAGCCCTGATACTTGCCCCCATAGCTCAAGAACTCCGGTTCCTCCACCACTACCTCGGGTGAAACGAAGGCGAGAAACCGTTCTGTATCGCCTCCTAAGACTGCCTGGTACATGCCTTGTGCGAGGGCGCGATTGGTTTCAGTCTCCGTGGGGCCATTACTTGTCATTTCGAACTTCTTTCCGCTCGTCTTTGTGGGCTGTCTTTGTGCCTTGGCCTCAGTGGGATCTACCGCCCGCCCGCAGTTCTTCCGGCAGCCGGTGCGAGCGGCAGGTCTTCCGACTTCTCGCGATCGATCGTTCTATCTCGTCTGATTGCAGGTATGAACAATGCCGCGACGGCGCCGAGGCCGACTGCGACCGCCAGCATGACGAAGCCATGGGTGTAGCCGGCTTCCGTGGGCAACCCCGACGCGGACTCGCTGGCTGTGACAGTGCTTGCCATGAAGGCGGCGCCGAGCGACCCGCCGATCGTGCGAATGTTTGTGTTCATACCGTTGGCAGCACCGGTCTGCTCCGCGGCAACTGCGGCCACAACAACGTTCGACACGGCAGAGAACGCCATGCCGAAACCGATTCCCACCACGGCCATCGCCAGGTAGATGACGGCCTCGGCCGAGTGGAGGAAGGCCACCATGAAGTAACCGATCGCGGTCAAGACAGATCCGACCACAAGCAGATTCTTCGACTCGAAACGAAGTGAGAGTCGGCCCGCCGCAAGTCCCGCGAGGAACATCCCGATCGTGTTCGGCAACATCATCAAACCCGATTGGGTGACCGAGGCGCCGAAACCGTAGCCGGCCTCGGGCGGTGTCTGCAGGAACTGCGGTATGAATCCGAGTGCGGCGTACATACCGATTCCCATAAGCAGCGCCACCAAATTTGCCGCCCAAATCGTGCGGACCCGCATCATCTTCATGTCAATGAGCGGGTTCGACGAACGTGACTCGGCAAGGATCCACGCTGCTGCAACAACCGCCGCCAGGACGAGCATGCTGATTACCTTGAACGAACCCCAGCCCCACGTCGGACTTTGGCTGACGGCGAGCAGGAGCGCCACGAGCCAGCCGGACAGCAGAAACGCCGTGAACCAGTTGATTTTTCCTGCGGTGCGTACTGGTGATTCGGGAATCAGGAGATGTGCGGCCAGACCTGCGACGCTAATCATCATCAGCGGAATCCAGAACAACCAGTGGTAACTAAATGCGTCGACGATGGGGCCCGCGAGAACGATACCGAGGCCGGCGCCCACAGAGGCGAGTGCCGCGACCATGCCTACCGCCCCGGGCACCTTCTCCTTCGGGAACTCGTCCCGGATGATTCCGAATGTGAGGGGCAATACTCCGCCACCCACGCCCTGGATCACCCTAGCGATCACCATAACCACCAATGAACTGGCGAGGGCGGCGAGCAGCGAGCCGATCGCGAGCGCGGCCAGTGCAACGACGAACAAGCGCTTCTTGCCGTAGATGTCACCGAGGCGACCGACGACCGGAGTAAATACCGATGCCGATAACAGGTAGGCCGTCAGCACCCAGGTGACATTGGTCTGAGACGTGCCGAGAGCCTTCTCGATTGTCGGCAGAACGGGAGTGACCAAAGACTGCAGCAAGGCATAGGCTGCTACGCCGACGGTAAGGACAGCGAACGTGAGTCGGTAGTCCCCTCTCTGGGCCGTGAGGTTCAATGAGTGCCGTCCTGCGCTGCGATCGGATGGAACTGGGAATTATTGGAATTGAGATTCCGAATTATGCCATCATGTTTCTAGGAACTTACCACCGGAATTGGGACTTGTGATCCAGATGGAGGCTGGGATCACACTGAACCTGCCGAGCAGACCCTTCACGTGCGGGCTCCGGCCCGGATCTGTTGCTCAATCGGTATTGAGTGCGTATGCGTATGCGTATGCGGATCGGCGCGGCTTCGCTCGGGTTGGAATGTGCAGTCGCACAAAGAAGTTGAGAGAACCATGACGGACAAACCGGTTCTCGTTCCGGGACTCGACCACCCGATTGCGATCGCGAAGGCCAGGGGCCGCGTCGTGGCCACCGTGGGTGGCCGCACGATTGCTGACTCCGCTCACGCGCTCACAATGGAGGAGAAGGACTATCCGGTTGTTCACTACATCCCACGCGCAGACGTGAACCTGTCCGCCCTCGAGGGCACCGACCACGAGACGTACTGTCCTTACGAGGGGGTGGCCCGGTACTTCAGCATCCGCACCGACGGCATTGTTCTCGACAACGTTGTGTGGACCTACGAGGATCCCCACCCGGCCGTCGCCCAAATCAAGGACCACGTCGCCTTCTACACCACTGTATCGGCTGTATCGGCCGCTGACTGATCACTTGGGGGCTGATCACTTGGGGGCTGATCACTTGGGGGCCATCCTGATGGCACCGTCCAGGCGGATCGTTTCGCCATTGATGTAGTCATTGTCGATGATGTGGCCGACGAGCGACGCGTACTCGTCGGCCCTGCCCAGACGGGCGGGATATGGCACCTGCTCGGCGAGCGATTTCTGCGCTGCCAGTGGCAGACCGGCCACCATCGGTGTCTCCATCAGTCCAGGCGCGATCGTCAGCATTCGGATCGAGTGCCTGGCCAACTCTCGCGCGATGGGAATGGTCATCGCGTGCACTCCGCCCTTGGAAGCCGAGTAAGCGGGCTGGCCGATCTGCCCCTCGAACGCTGCCACGGACGCGGTGTTCACGATCACCCCGCGTGCTCCCGAGGAGGGATCCGGGTCGTTTCGAGCCATTCTCGCTGCAGCTTGGCTCAGTACGTTGTACGTGCCGACCAGATTTACGCGCACCACCTGCTCGAACTGCGCCAGTGGTACGGGGTTTGCCGATCTGTCGAGCACCTTGTTCGGCGTGGCGATCCCAGCGCAGTTCACCACCACACGGAGTGGCGCCATGCGCTCGGCGAGAGTGATCGCCGCCCGAACTTCCTCGACGTTGATTACGTCCGCTGGAGCGAAGGTCCAGTCGGCCTCATCGGCGATTGCGCGTCCGGCCGAACCCGCCAAGTCGGCGATGACGACGCGCGCCCCCTTGCGGGCAAGCATTTTCGCGGTCGCCAATCCCAGGCCGCTTGCGCCCCCAGTGATCAGCGCACTCGCACCCGTCACGTCCATTACCACTCCTAACGATTGATCGAATGTGCAGGCCCGGCAGCTACGAGTCCACGCAGTCAGCGAAGTGATCGGAAGAACGTCCGCACGTCGTCGAGCAGCAGCTGGGGCTCTTCGAGTGCTGCGAAATGCCCGCCGCTGGGCATCGTGGTCCAGCGGGCGATGTCGTATTGAGTGTCGACCCAGGTCCGCGGCGGGACGAAGTTCTCGTGAGGGAATTCTGCGTAGGCGACCGGAAGCTCGACACGAGCCTTGAGGTACCAGTCCTCGGCTCGGCTGGTCTCGTAGTAAAGCCGAGCCGCGCTCGCGGCACTGTTCGAGGCCCAGTAGAACATCAGGTTGGTGAGCAGCAGGTCCTTGTCGAACGAGCTCTCGATGTCTCCGCCACAGTCGCTCCAACTGCGGAACTTCTCGATGATCCATGAGGCGAGTCCCGCTGGCGAGTCACTCTGCGCGATCATCAAGGAGTCAGGAGTGGTGTTCTGCACCTGCAAGTAACCCAGGGCCCTTTCGCTGAACCGGCTGTAGCGCTCGAGATGTTCGAGATCCTCCGGTCCAGGCTCCGCGGGGGGCGTCCCCATGATCAAGTTCAGGTGGATGCCGAGCACCGACTCGGAGTGGTAGGCGCCCATCCGCGAGGCGATCAGACCTCCGAAGTCGCCGCCCTGGACCGCATAGCGGTCGTATCCCAGCTGGTCGACCATCAGCGAATTGAACACGGAAGCGATGTGCGACAAGCTCCATCCCGCGGTGCGCGGAGCGCCGCTGAAGCCGAAGCCCGGCAGTTCGGGCACGACGACATCGAACGAGTCAGCGGGATCCCCACCGTGTGCCGCGGGATCAGTCAACGGGCCGATCAGCTCCAGGAACTCGACGATCGAGCCGGGCCAGCCGTGCAAGAGCAGTAGCGGCGTCGGGTTCGGTCCGGTACCGCGCACATGCCAGAAGTGCAGGTCGACGCCGTCGACCTCGCAAACGTAGCCCGGGATGCTGTTCAGGCGTCGTTCCCAGTCCCGCCAGTCGTAGCGGTGCGCCCAGTGGTCGCATAGCTCGCGAAGGTACGCAACGTCGGTGCCGTAATCCCAGCCAGCGCCTTCGATCTTTTCCGGCCAGCGCGTGCGTGCGAGCCGCTCTTTGAGATCGACGAGGACCTCTTCGGGGACGGCGATTGTGTATGGGCGTACAGCCACAGTGAACTCCTTAAGGGCCTGAGCTATCACGAGTCTTGCGAGGGCTCATCGCCGTGCCGGGCTTCGGGAAAGCTGTAGAAAAGTGGGGGTGATGTTCTGCGGAAAGAGTAGTCGACATGGTCAAATTTCGAAACAGCTTCCCGATTTTTATGGTTCTGCCCATCAAAACTAGAGACTTCGGCTGTGTATAGCGGCGCGCATCGACTGGCTGACCGAGGTTTCGAGCTCCAGTGGCGAGGTTGGGGTCGAGCTATTTGCGCACCAGTGTGACCCTGCCGCTCCTTGCGTCCGCACGAGTCGGAGCTCCTTGTCGAGGGTCGACGTACCCATGCTGACTCTCACACGCCTTGTCACGTTCGCTCTGCTTGGGCGCTACGTGATCACCGCAGCTTTTCCAGGCTCTCGCCGCCTCGCGCGTAGTCGGTGGCCGGGCGGGGGTTCAGTCGTCGCACGGGAGTGGCCGAGAGTGTGTGGTGCGCGATGGCAATTCAGCAACTTTCGAATGGTTGTTCGAATGGATTGGGTCTAGATAATCGGGATCTACTTCGATATGTTCGATTTTAATTTCGAATACTGTCAGCAGCGTCGCGACTTGATCGGAGTCAGTATGTCTAAAACGGTAGATGCATCCCGTAATAGTGGAACGCCAATCTCGGATGGTGGTGGGACCACGGGCTTCGCAGCGGGCGACTTCTACACGCCACCGCCCGACGACTTCGCGAGGAGGGAAAGCGCTCGGCCGGTACAGGCTGCAGATTTGGGCTCGTTTGCGGCTGAGGTGGATGTGATCGTGGTCGGCGGGGGTGGTAGTGGCTTTGCGACCGCGCTGTTCTCGGCCTGGCGAGGAAACGAGGTGCTCCTGCTGGAGAAGGCTGCGGATGTCGGCGGTACGACGCGCAAGTCCGCGTTTGGATTCTGGGTGGCCAACAACAAGGCGTTGCAGCGCGCGGGGCTCGAGGATCGACGCGACGAATGCTTGCAGTTCATGGCAAAGATGTCGCGTCCCCAGCGGTTCGACCCCAACAGTCCCACCTATGGGCTGAGCGAGTGGGACTTCGATCTAATTCAGGCGATCTATGACAGCGGTGCCGAAGCAGTCGAATTGCTTCATGAAAAGGGAGCGTTGCGACATCGCCCTGCGGAGGGCATGGTCGAGTACTTCACAGAGGTCCCGGAGAACAAACTGCCCGCGGGCCGGGTTCTGTTTCCCGACGTCGATGATTTCGCGCAGGGTGGGGAGGCGGGATTTTCGATGCTGGTGCCCGCGGCCGACGAGGCGGGCGTACAAATCGTTCGCGGCTGTCGCGTGCAGCGGCTCGTGCTCGATGGCGAAGAGGTAGTCGGAGTGCAGGGCACGGGGTCGGATGGATCGGCGCCGACCTACTTCGCGCGTCGTGGTGTCGTGTTTGCCAGCGGCGGCTTCGTGCACGACGACGAGCTGCGCGAGAACAGCCTGCACGTTCCGGCGTTCGCAGGTTGCGGAGTTCACTCGAACGAGGGTGATCTCGTCCGCATCGCTGGTGCCCTCGGAGTGCCGATGCGCAACATGAGCAACGCGTGGATGGCACCGATACCGTTTGAGCCCGTTGCCAAGCGCGATCCGCGGGTGATGGCGATGGCCGGGATCCAGGGCGATTCGATGGTGCTCGTCAATCGCGAGGGTCAGCGAGTGGTCAACGAAAAGTTGCCGTACAACGAGCTCTCGCGGGCATTCTTCTACCGAGATCCAATCACGGCAGAGTACCCGAACCTGGTGATGTTCCAGATCTGGGACTCGCGCGCGCAGGAGCACAGCGCGGGCAACTATCTCACCACGATCGTGTCGAACGATGACGGTGTCATCAGGGGTCAGACGCTCGCGGAATTGGGCGGCGCGATCGACGCGCGGCTGGCCCAATACGAGAGCGTTACCGGTTGCCTGCGGTTGGCCGATGGTTTCACCGCAGGGCTGCGCGAAACAATCGAGCGATTCAACCGCGGTGCTTCCGAAGGGGTGGATCCCGATTTCCATCGCGGCGAGACGCCGATCCAGCTGGTGTTCAACGGCAATGTAAAGGACGAGGGCGAGCGGCGTAACCCGACGGTATGGCCGATCTCGGAGACCGGCCCCTATTACGCGGTGATGATCTGCGCCTGCGCGATGGACACCAAGGGTGGTCCGAAGGTCAACGCCGACTCGCAGATGGTCGACGATCTCGATCAGCCGATTCCAGGCTTATACGGCGTCGGCAACTGCGTAGCCTCGGTCTCCGGGAACACGTACTGGGGGCCGGGAGCGACGATTGGGCCGATGATGGCCTTTGCTTATCGCGCGGCCGCAGCGATCGATCGAGAGCCGCGCCGCAGCGGCGCACGGGCCGCGGTCGCCACCTGACATGAAGTGGCGCTTGTGTCTGGACTTCTCGCGGGTGTGTCGGTGTCGTCGTCGCGGACGGGACCGGCCGCCGAGCGAAGCGCAGCTCGCCTCGACCATGCTGCCGCCGGCGACAGACTCACTCCCGCGTCGGAGCCCCTCGGCGACGAGCGGCAGCGTCGCTCGCAGTTTGGCGAACGGGAAGGCCAGGGGTCGGCGCGATCACCTCGACATCCAGCTCCTCGAAAACGAGTTGTTCGAGGCGCTTGCAGATACGACTCGAGTCGACGAATTGCGTTCAGAGAAGGCCGCTATCGCGAACAACCGTCGCCTGGTCCGGATAGTCGTGCGAATCGACGACCTCGTCAAACCCAGGAAAATGAATCGAAGGAGAGCCTTGAATGTCCGTAACCGAGACCAACCGCAGAATCGTCACTGAGATGTACGAGGCCGGACAGCGTGGTGAACTCGAGACGTTCTTCGGCCACGTTGCCGATGACGTGGTGCTCACCGAGCCTGCCTATCTGCCTTACGGCGGGACATACCGGGGCGCCGGGGCCGTGAGAGAGGTCTTCGGGGTCATAGCCGGTTACCTCGACATGAACTCCCTGACGATCGATCGCCTCGTCGCCGACGAGGACCACGTCTTTGCAATTCTGAGCTCGAATCAGATCGCGACCGGGGAGCGGATCATGCTGACCGAGCTCTCGATTCTTCGTGAGGGCAAAGTCGCCGAGTTCCGGGTCTTCTTCCACGAGGCCGGCTCGTTGCTCGAACTCGCGTCAACAGATTCGCGATAGGACCCGGCCCAGCCGGCGAATTTCGATCGTTTACGCAGTGTGACCCTGTGGCGCTGTGCCGGAGCGAGTCGGGGCTCCTTGTCGAGCGTGCCATCTGGGATGAGCAGACCATAAATCAGCATTGACATTCGGAATATCAAGCCTATGCTTCGAAGAAGCCGTGATGCGGTTCACTTAATCTGGACCTGTGTGGTCCCAGCCACAGGGCACGAGCACGTCTACCTGAAGTAGCGATCGTCCGATCAGAGAACCGGGCGATACCGAACACGAGGAGCAATAAGAGATGGCCGATGATTTTGATGCGATTGTCGTTGGGGCTGGTATCGCTGGCTTGTACTCGTTACACACACTGCGTGAGCGCGGGTTCTCGGCACAGGTGTTCGAAGCGGGTGAAGGAGTCGGGGGCACCTGGTACTGGAACACGTATCCGGGTTGTCGCGTCGACGTCGAGAGCCTCGAGTACTCGTATGGCTTCTCCGACGAGCTGCAACAGGAGTGGGAATGGACCGAGCGGTGGCCGGGCCAGCCGGAGGTCGAGCGGTACCTCAACCACGTCGCCGACCGGTTTGACATGCGCCGGGATATCAAGTTCTCGACCCGCGTTGTGGCAGCGCACTTCGATGAAGAGCGGGCACGCTGGAACGTAACGACGGACGACGGGCAGGTACACACCGCCCAGCATCTTGTGATGGCGTCGGGCACGATTTCGGCGACGAAGGATCCGCGCCAGGACTTCAAGGGCTTGGACGAGTTCAAAGGCGAGTGGTACATGACCTCCGGTTTCCCGACCGAAGGCGTCGATTTCTCCGGCAAGCGGGTTGCGGTAGTCGGCACCGGCTCGACGGGTGTGCAGCTGATCCCAATCGCGGCCGAGCAGGCCGGGCATCTGACGGTCCTTCAGCGGACGCCGGCGTTTACGCTCCCGGCCAAGAACCGACCGATGGACCCCGAATTCCAGACAGCAATGAAGGCGCGTTATCCGGAGCATCGCGCGTTAGCGAAGACTATGCCGTTCGGCGTACCCATCGAGTTGCCGACCATAAGCCTGCTTGCTGACGAGCCGGAGAACGTCCAGCGTCGGCTGGAAGCGTGCTGGCAGGAAGGCGGGGTCGCACCTCTCATGAACCTGTACACCGACGTCCTCGTCGATGAGAAGGCGAACGAGGTCGTGGCGGAATTCGTGCGCGAGAAGATCCGCTCTATCGTGGACGACCCGCAAGTGGCGGACCTGCTGTGCCCCACCACTTATCCGTTCGGTGCCAAGCGTCCGTGCCTCGGCACGGACTACTACGAGACGTTCAACCGGGACAACGTCTCGCTGGTATCGGTCCGCGAGAATCCGATCGATACTTTCACCGAGAAGGGTGTCCGGCTCCGTGACGGGCAGGAACTCGAGTTCGACATGATCGTCTTCGCCATCGGTTTCGATGCGATCACTGGTGCGCTGAACAACATCGACTTGCGCGGGCGCGCAGGCGTGACGATCAAGGAAGCATGGGCCAATGGCCCGAATGCGTACCTGGGCTTACTCGCGGCCGACTTCCCGAATATGTACATCCTCACTGGTCCCGGCTCCGTTTCGGTGCTTGCGAACATGTACACCTCGATCGAGCAGCACGTCGACTGGGTCGCAGACCTGCTCGTCGACATGCGTGAGCGTGGTCGCGCGACGGTGGAGGCCAGCCACGAAGCGCAGGAGAAGTGGATGGCGCATGTGGCCGAGGTCGGTGACGCGACACTCTTTCCGCGTGCCGACTCATGGTACGTCGGCGCGAATGTCGAAGGTAAACCACGCGGCCTGATGCTGTACGTCGCCGGGCTCGGTGTGTACCGAGGCATCTGCGACGAGGTCGCTGCCAAGGGCTACGAGGGCATCGAGTTCCAAAGCGACCCTGTGGGCGCGGTCTAGGACCAATACCGTTCAGTTAGTGAACAAGGACGGTGCATTTCGGCGGTTGGGTGGGTTGTGGATGGTGTTGGTGGTGTGCGCGTTTGGCGGCCCATTTGAGGACTTTGCGTTTGACGACGCGGGGGTTTGATCGGGGTCGGCGTGCCGGGTTGATGCGGCGCAGGAGTTTGGCGATGCCCTGATTCCACAATCGGGTGGCGGCGTGGTGGTTATGAGGGGGAAAAAGAGCTGTGGGACAGGGATCGTCGGGTGATCCGCAGGGCGGCGACGAAGGAGATCCGGTCCGGGTCGTGACTGCCGGCGGTCGCGGCATCGCGCATCAGGGTGCGGATGGCGTAGTGGCAGCACAGGTGCCCCCAGATTTCCTGCTCGACCAGCGGTGGGGATTTCGACCGCAGGACCGCTCGCGGCCCGCGTTGGTGGGTTTTGAGTTCGTCGAAGGTGTTCTCGATCTCCCAGCGTTGGGCGTAGGCGAGGGCGAGTTCTTCCGCGGATGCGTCGGCGGGGTCGACGATGGTGGTCAGCAGCCGGTACTGCTCGGGGTTTCCCCGCCCGTCGTCGAGGGTGTAGTCGATCACGCGCACCGTCAGTGGTGTGCGCTGCTGCCGATTCTTCCCGGAGGTGGGGACGATCTGCGCCAGCCAGGATCCGTCGTCGAGGGTCTCGAGGTGGCGAGGTGAGAGCGTCGAGCTCACCCGCCACAGCAGGTCGGCGCCGGTGGCGGCGGCCCGGGTCCACATGTCGAATCCGTACAGGCCGCGGTCGGCGAGCAGCAGCATTCCCGGTTCGAGGGTGTCGAACAGATCGTGCGCCAGCTCCCGCTCGGAGGTGCGGCACGGTCCGATCGCGGCGTCGAAGACCGCGTGGGTGCCGCATTCGGCGAGGGCCACCAACCGTGCCTGCGGGAACGCGGACTTCTCGCCGCGACTCGATCCGGGCCGCCCGAAATGCTCGGCGTTGGCCGGGGTGTCGGGCAGGTCGAGGCAGGTCCCGTCGAGGGCCACCAACCGGCGCCCGGCGAGCCAGGATCCGGGTGTATCCGCGTCGGCGAGCGGTCGTGCGACACGGCGGAACAGCTCCCGCACCGGTTCGTGCCCCAGCCGGGACCGGGCCTGGAAGATCGCCGATTTCGTCGGCGGCGACCAGGACTGCGACCATCCCGACGACCACGACAAACCGTCGGTGAGCTGCTCGAAGACCTCCTCGTAGGAGCCTTGCGAATTCAATGCCATCCCGATCGAGAAATACGCCGTCACGCGAGCGGTCAACGACCTACTGCGCTGCTCGGTCCGCCCGCATTCCGCGATCACCTCATCGACCAGGGACGCGGGAAACACCCTGGTCAACAACCCCACCGACACCACATCCGACAACCGCCGATCCGAGACCGGCTTCACCCATCCACTCCGAGGCACACCTCATCGTAACGCAACCCGCACTAACTGAACGGTATTGGGTCTAGGACGGATTCAAGAAATACTTGTTCACTAGAACCGATGCCGATGAATCTCGTTCTCGGCTGGTCGTTAACGAAATGCGGCAGGGTGTGCGCCGACGGCCACGACTTCTCCGGTGTCTGGGACATTAGGTTCATCGAATGAAGTGTCCGACACCCGCTGCCACGCGGCCCCGATCGCCGATCGCCGACGCGCGCGTCGGAGGTCTGGGGCCGCACCCCGGACAAACCGCGGGGGACCAACGACCGCGAACCAACCTCCAGAAGGGGACACCATGGGAAAGCGCACGAACGTTATCGATCACGTCACGTTCATCTACCGGAAAGAGAATCTCGACGCCGCACAGGCGGAGCTCAGCGCGGCGTTGGGGATCACTGATTGGGACGGTCCGACGGAATTCGAGCGCTTCGGCATCATCCAGGTACAGTCTGTCTCGGCTGGTGTCGAATTGCTGGCTCCTACGGGCGACCATGGATTTATCGCTGACTATCTGAAGGAGCACGGTGAAGGATTCTTCGCGCTGATCTACGGCGTCGAGAATCTTGACAAGGCGGTCCGGGAGACGCGAGCCAGAGGGATCGAGCCGGTGCTGGACGGTGACGGGAGCCCCCTCGTCATCGACTCCATGGTCGGCGGTGCGGATGGCGGTCTCGCACACCCGACGTGGGCAGGAAAGGTAACGGTCTACAAAGAGGTCCCGTTGCAACCGGTCGCGGGTCTCAACCTCTACCTGGGCGAGATCGAGGCGGTCGGGAACTGACAGTAAGGCCGGTGCGTCGCTCCGTACGACGGTGCCGTTGATCGCGGCGCCGTCGGTAGATACTCGACCCGCTCCGGGAGCTCACTACTTTCGGCCACCACTTTGATGCCGGCAAGCAGGCGCCGAGCGAAGGTCGCGGCTCGGGACCTTGCCGACGGAACGACGACGGTACTCCGTGATCAAAATGACCGTCGAGCTCTCGAGCTGCTCCACGATCTCTTCCACCGCGGCGACCTCCTCGGGTTTTGCCTGATTCGCCTCCATATCTGGATGGTCGGCGCATAAGCGAACTACCGATAGGGGTAGGCAAAAGCTAACGCCCAGGACACCCGTCGCCGTGCCGCCCGCGGTCACCTGACGTCAGCGCACTTCAGCGCGGTCCTGCCCGCGATCAGCAAGGACGTTGTGCCGAAGATCGGTGCGGCGGTGCGGTCCTGGCGACGGCACACCCGTACCGGTCGCGCCTTCGCACGCGCTACCGTGAACAGCCTCACCGTCGCCTCGGTCCCCGAGGCGGCCTGAACGAAGTCTCCACCTCGTCCAGGATGCTTCTCCATCCGTCAAGTCATGCCGGGGTCCGGGCGTGCAGCGGTCAGTGGTCGGAACATCTGCCGGGTGATACCTCGTCAGGCAACGCACTCCTTGGTCTTCGACCCTCGCAGCGGCGGGCAACATACCCGCGGGTGTCGCGGTGGGGGCGGATCCGGGCGAGGACGAGAGTGGTCAGCGCCGGTTCAACCTTAGACAGTTCCGGTTCGATCGCGTTTACGGCAGAATCGAGTGCCTTCTGTTGTCGATCAACTCGGTATCGAGGGCGCGGACTCGTCTTTGTCCAGTCGTACCGCCACCCGTCGACACATCAATCTGTCTGCGCGTCAGCGCTTTGCGCGCATCGATTCCAAGGTCGGTGATCCGGAGCAGGGCGGCGAGCGCATTACTGCTCGGGTCCGCTCGCCGGCCATTTGTTCTCTGGCCACGACGAGGACGCGAAGCGCGGCGCGGGGTTCCTCGGCGCGCTTCGCCTACCTCAGAACTGGCTGTGGAAAGGTGTGGCACAACCAGTTCGACAGAACCTTCGGCCGCACTCAGCCGATCATCGCGTAACGCCCGCGCCACCTGCCCGGCTCGACGGGGAAAAGCTAGTGGAACCAACCGTCTCGAGAGGTCGGACGATCACCCACGCCCGTCACCTAATCGCTACCGCACAACGAAACTCAGCACACGCACATCAGTTGATCGGTGAAGGACGGCGCCCTGGTGGACGTGGGGCCGGTGCCGCCGGACCGAGCCGCAGCGGGGCCATTCTTTCGGCGAGGGCGATCGCCAGGCCGAACGTCCCGCCATCACTACCATCACCTCGGCCGGACGGCGCCGGTTGTCGGGTCAGGTGAGGTGGGCATACCTTGGTTCCCGCCTCTCGACGACTGCGTTGATCGCTTCTCTCGAATCGGCATGCGCGCAGAACTCCACGGTCAGCCCCTGCTCGTACACGTAGCCCTCCTCGAGAGTCATCGGCTCAATCATGTTGAGCGCCTGCTTGGCGTACCGCAGACTCGAGGCGCTATGGCGTGCCACATGGGTGGCGAGTTTCAACACTTCCTCGAGCAGTCGACTCCGATCGACAACTGTGATGAGGGCCCCGTATGACACCAGACGAGTGACCGGTACCGGGTCGCTCGTGAAGTACATCCACCGCAGCACCGGCTCGGGCACGAGGCGGGACAGATGGCGGGCGCCTCCTAGTACACCTACGTTCAATTCTGGCACGCCGAAGCGCGCATCGTCGGAGGCAATCACAAAGTCGCAGGAGGCTGCAAGCGCGAGTCCGGAGCCGAGCGCGGCACCCTGCACAGCGCCGATGACGGGTAGCGGACAACGCGAGATCGCAAAGAAGGCCTCGCGCACCTCGAGCATCCGCTCAGCGGCGTTGTCCGGTGCAAGCTCTGTGAACTCTTGCAGGTCGTTTCCGGCGCAGAAGTGATCGCCCTGGCTTGACAAGACGACGACGCGGGCACCGGGGGCGACATCATCGATGTGCTGGAACACATGCGCGAGTTCGCGGTACGCGGCTTGGCCAAGTGCGTTGACCGGGGAGCGGCGCAGTTCGACACGAGCGACCGCGCCCGTGACCTCGCAGCTGATGTTGGTGTACTCCATCGTCGATATCTCCTTGCACTCGGCGGACTTGTTCAATCAGGCAGCCGGAATCATCCGGGAAGCATGGGAACATGCTTCGAATGGGTTTCAGTTTTTACGTACGCAGATTCAATGTAGGGCATGGGATCCAGATCCGGCTACGCTGAGTCTCCTAAGGTGACGCGGCCCAGCGGCCCAGTCGTAGACTGCCTCCGGCACGTCCGCCCGGGAAGGTGAGGACTGTCATCGGCCTCGAGGGCTGTCATATCCGTATTTGAGCGCCGACCTGGGCTTGCCCAGCATCGCGATGACATTACCGGCGAAGTCTCAAGTTTGGGCTCGGACGCGACGCGCCGAGATCTACCTGCAGTGCGCGCACAGGCCGATCTGCACCTCGATGCCGGCCTATGAAACGGATGTCATAGGGCAGGCGAGGGAAGTGCGGTATCCAGAGCAATGCGAGTGTCGTCAGGCGCTGCGTGGCGGTCCTTGTCCTTGCTGTAGAAATGCGAAAACCTATTCGTATTTACAGAATCTATATTTCGTAATAGCCTGGCTTCATACGACATGGCGAAGGAGTTTGCGTTGTCCACAACCTTTGTGTTCGTCCGGATCGCCGACCCCGATCTGGAGCATTCACTTGCCTCCTCGACCGAGGCCGTGGTGTCCGAATCGACGAGCGTGTCATTCCCCGACGAGCTGACCGTCGCCGCGAAGCTGCCGAATGCAGATCTGCAGACCGGGGTGCGCCGCCGATGAGCTGCGGTTCCGGAACGTCCGTCCTGTCCTATCTGACGGTTGCTGGCGCATCCCCTTCGGAGTCGATTGCGGCGGCGGCGGAGGCGGGCTTTGAGGCCGTGACGCTGCGAGCGGTGCCGGTGGGGACCCGCCCCGACGCCGTCGGTCGGATCCCGTTGGACATGGGCGGTGCTATCAACTCAGCACGCGTAGGGGTGGCGGACATCGAGTTCGTGGATATCCATTCAGATCTCGAGGTGGCCCGCTTGGAGCCCGTCCTGGAGTTCGGCGCGCGGGTCGGCGCGAGATTCGTCAATACAATGTGCAGCGACCGGGACGAAGAGCGCGCCACCGATCATCTGGCCGCACTCTGTCGGCTGGCTGCACCCCACGGTCTCACCGTCGCCCTGGAGTTCACTTCGTACACTGCCGTGAACTCGCTGCACAAAGCTCACCGAATGGTGGAGCGGCTCCAGGACCCGGCGGCAGTCGTTGTGGTCGACGCGTTGCATCTCGCGCGCACGGGCGGCACGCCGAACGACGTCGCAGAGTTAGTGCGACTGCGCCCCGATCTCTATCCGATCGTGCATCTCTGTGATGCGCCGCGGACTCTCGCCGAACCGACGGCGGAGGCACTGGCATACGAGGCCCGGAGCGCTCGGCTCCTCCCGGGGGAGGGCGGGCTGCCGTTGGTCGATCTGGTGCGAGCCATGCCTGCTGCGACGCAGTACGTCGAAGTGCCCTCACCAGCGTTCGCCGGGATGTCGTACGTCGATCGTGCTCGGGCGGCCGCCGACGCGCTTGCCCGGATCAGGGATCAAGCGGGGCGATCATCGTCTCATGTTGTCGGCCAGAAACAGTCAGCACGATCAGGAGAGGTGAAGGGTTGAGGTTCGCACGATTGCAATCCGGCAAAACCGCCGTAGCGCAGGAGGATCGGTTCATCGACCTCCATGGTGCGGTGACCGCGTTCAGTGCGCACGATCCAAGCGCGTCGAGCATCCTCACAGGGCTGTTGCCTACGGCGGACGCTGACTGGACGTCACTCATCGACGGATGGGACAAGGCGAGGGCGGCAGTCGAGTCTCTGCTCGTGTGGGCGGCGAAGGAAGGTGGCTATGACGTCGTTCTGGACGGTGCGCCCCCGCTCGCCGCGCCATCGATTGCGGTGCTCGCCATCGGCGCGAACTTCGCCACGCATGCGGCGCGATCCGAATTCGCAATCGAGGGAGGCGGCGCGGCGACCGCGGATCGTGTTGCGAAGCTCCTCGAGGCCAGGCGCTCGGGCGTTCCTCCGTGGGGGTTCCAGATTCTGCCGCGCACGGTCGTCGGCGACGGCGGACGGCTCGGTCGGCCATCCGGTTTCTCGTACCTCGACTACGAGGGAGAGGTCGGGGTCGTGCTTCGCGGCGGCGAGACGCCGCGCGTCTGGGGTGTCGTCGCTGTCGACGACGTCAGTGTGCGTGACCCGTACTTCTCATCGGGCGCACCGAGGATCGACGAGGGTCCCCTCACCTGGGTGTTGCAGAAGAACTTCCGAGGCGGAACCGCGTGCGGACCGTGGGTCGTGGTGGACGAGGACCTCGACGAGAACGACCTCGACATCCAGACGCGCGTCAACGGAAAGCTCCGCCAGAGTGGCAGCACGAGCGAAATGGTCTACTCCTTCGCTGATGTCGTCGACCACCTGCACGGGTTCATCCCGTTGCGCGCCGGCGACATCATCGCGTCCGGCACACCAGCGGGCACGGCGTTCGAGGAAGGCGCGGACGGACCATTCCTCGTCGACGGGGACGAAGTCGTCGTCGAGGTCGAGGGTGTCGGAAGCCTACGCAATGTAGTCGGCAAGACGCCGACCGGATCGGGAACAGCAGAGAAGGGAACTGCAGATGATAAATGAGGAATTGACCGAGGGTCGTCGCTTTTCGGGCAAGACCGTCATTGTGACCGGCGGTGCTTCCGGCATCGGTCTCGCCATGACCGAGAGGTTCGCTCGCGAGGGTGCCGCAGTGTTCGTTGCAGACGTCGGCAAGTCCGATGAGTGGTCGGACATGCTCGAGCGTGGCGGTGACATCACGTTCGTCGACACCGATGTGACCAAGCCTGCCGACTGGGCGTCGCTCGTCGGGGCAGCGTCTGAGCGAAACGGCGGAGTCGATGTGTTGCTCAACAACGCCGGCCTCACCCGAGCTGGGCTGCTCCACGAGATGAGCCGGGAAAACTGGGACCTCGTGCTCAACGTCGACCTGAACGCGGTGTTTCACGGGGCGCAGGCGGTGCTTCCCGGGATGGTCGAGCGTGGGAGCGGTACGGTCGTCAACACGGCATCGACGCTGGGCTTCATGGCCAATCACCACCTCGGTGCTTACACCGCTGCGAAGCATGGTGTGGTGGGCCTCACGAAGCAGATAGCCCTCGACTACGGGCCGCTGGGGGTTCGGTGCAACGCAATCGCACCTGGTCCCACCGAGACGCCGAATGTTGTCCGTAGCTACGGCAGCGCCGACGCGATGGCTCCTCGCGGCAAGTACCTGCTCGACAGTGTCCCGATAGGCCGGCTCGGACGACCATCCGAGATCGCCTCAGTAGCGGCATTCCTGGCGTCGGAAGAGGCATCGTTCGTCAATGGTGCGATCCTGCCGGTGGACGGAGGACACTCGGTGCACACGGGGCCGATCTGGAGCGACCGTGAGTATCAGAACTGAGCCGTCTTTACCACTGCGGCGCAGGCAGGACCAGGCGACGTAAAAAACAGAAATTGAATACGAAATACCACCCACCAGAAGCGGCTTAATGCTAAGCTGATTCAGCATTCGCGAATCCATCTCGATGAAAGCCGATTCGGCGACGCTAAGCGAAATCGCGTCCAGTGCTGGCCGGCACCGACTGTTGGGCTGTGGCGCAGTGAGCAGTCGCCCGCCAACGCCCCGCCACGAGGCATACCCTTTCCGCTTCTACGAAGAAGTGAGTTATGAATCGAATTCACACCGGACTTACGGCCTTCACGGCGACGGTCGTCGCGTCGCTCCTCCTCACGGGATGCAGTTCCGGCACTGACACTGGAGGTGCCGATGCCGGGGGGACACTCGAAAGTTTTGACCCGACTGTCATCAGGGCTGCGTTGATCACCCCGCAGGCGGGCACGAACGGGGTGGTCGCGGATTCGCTGTTCGAATACGTGACGGAAGCGACAGCAGGGAAGATCACCTTCGAGCCCTACTGGTCGAACTCCCTTGTCCCCGCTAACGAGGTACTGCCCTCGGTGCAAGCCGACACCGTGGGATTCGGGGGCTTCTCGACCAGCCTCAACCCTGACGAGCTTCCCGTGTCGCAGTGGCTGCGGGACCTCGGTTCCGAGACGTCGTACGACATCGCGACTCCCGAGGGGCACCTGCAGCAGCTCCTGGCGACCTGGGACCTGTTCCAAAGCAGTGACATACTCGACGCCGAGTTCGCAGCTCAGAATGCGAAGGTGCTCACCGGCTTCGCGAGCGCGCCGTACAACCTCGCTTGCGTGGACCCGGTCGAGACCCTGGACGAGGCAGACGGCAAACGGGTGCATGTCGGCGGAGGATCATGGATCCCGGAAGCGGAATCGCTTGGGATGTCGACGCAGTTCATCAACGGACCTGAAATGTATGAGGCGCTTCAACGCGGCGTGATCGACTGCGTGGTGTGGCCGGCAACGATCCAGAACGACTTCTCGATCCAAGACGTCGCGCCGAACTTCACTCCGGCGCAGTTCAGTACCTTCCTCGGGTACGTGCAGGTCCTGAACCTGGACACGTGGGAGTCGTTTCCTCAGGAGGTGAAGCAGATCTTCGAAGAAGCGGCGATTCGATCGACCATCCGGTCGGCAGAGGTCAACCTCGAAGACACGGCCGAATACCTCGCCGACGACCGGGTCACCACGCACGACGCGTCCGAGCTGGACGAAGCGCTCGCAGCGACTCAGAAGGAGGCACTGTCGACGCTCGCGGACCGAGCCCCGTCAGCGGTGACCGACCCGGAAGCGTTCATCGAGGGCTACATGCAGAATCTCGAGTTCTGGAAGGGCGTGATCGACGAGATCAAGGCTCAATCGCCCGATCTCGACGGCTGGCAGGAACGTGTGAGCGAGGTCATGCACGAACGCAGCCGAGCACTCAACCCCTGACCGCCGCTGCCTCGCAGACGCTGGTCGGGCGACTCCGAGGACGCAGGTTCCAGATGTCACGTACCAGATCCGTGCGTTACGGGTCAGACATACCGGATTGGACCTCACCATGACCGAAGCCGAAACCTCAACGGTCCTCGTTTCACCGTCACGTCGCGCCCCGAAGCTCGTGGCAGGGATCGAGTGGGCGGGTAAAACAGCAGCGTGTGTCGGCGGCATCGCGCTCCTCATGCTCATTCTGCAGCTCGCCGTGGACGTACTGGCGCGCAACTTCTTCAACCAGTCGGTGCCGGGCACGACGGATTTTGTGACGTATTGGTGGATGCCCCTCGTGGCGATCCTCCCGTTGGCTTTCGCCGAGATACGGCGTGGACATATCGACGTGACACTGATTACAGATGCACTCTCACCCAAGATGAAGTGGGTGGCCGACCTCGTCGCCATTGTCCTTGCGCTCATCACCTTCTCGGGCCTCGCCTGGTACACGTTCGTGAGCGCGGTGATGAAGATGGAACTGAACGAGGCCGCCCTGAGCGCCCGGTGGCTGGTGATCTGGCCGATTCGCTTCGTCATCGCGGCGGGCCTGATCTTGGCAGTGCTTCAGCTCGGCGTCGAGCTGTACAGGCAACTCTCGGGGCGTCAGGCCCCCGGGTCCGCGGAACCGGTCCTACTCACAGAAGGCGTCTGAGGATGTCGTCACCCACGCGTACTGTCAATGCACCCCGGCACGAGGAGGCACCTCAGAGCCGGCTGCCGCACCGCCGTCTCGTGTTGCGACCCGGCAACATCTCGTATGTCGTCACCGCTGGGCTACTCGGCGTCGGCCTCGTCTCGCTCCTGATGTTCGACCTTCCGCGGGAAGCGGTGGGCTACCTCGTTATCGGTCTCGTGCTCTGCGCATTACTGCTCGGCGTCCATATCGGCGTCTCGATGATACTGATCCCCACATTCGGGCTGTTCGTGCTGGGCAAGCTACCGACGGTGGTCGGCACCTTCGAGGGTGTTGTGTTCAACACGGTCGCGAGCTGGCAACTCAGCGTCATCCCGATGTTTGTGTTGATGGGCATCGCCATGTGGAAGGGGGGCCTCACCAGTAGGGCCTTCGACGTGGCTCTCCTCTGGCTGGGTCGGTCCCCTGGCGGAGTTGCCGTCGGCACCAACCTTGCCGGCGCAGGTTTGTCGGCCGCGAGCGGCAGCTCAATAGCTATCACCGTCGCCCTGGGCCGCATCGCCATCCCGGAGATGCTCAAGTTGAAGTACAGTCCGGCACTCGCGACGGGTACGGTCGCGATGGCGGGCACGTTGGGCCAGGTGATCCCGCCCAGCGTGATGCTCGTCATCTACTCCGGCCTCGTGCAGACGGCGACAGGTCCACAGCTCATCGCGGGCGTTGTTCCGGGAATCATCCTTGCTGTCGCGTTCGGCGGGGTCATCGTCGTCTGGACTCTCATCAAGCCGTCGTCCGCACCGCGCGTCGTCACGCGGGCACCGCTCGGGCAGAAGCTGCGCTCCCTCGTCGGGATCGTCCCGATCGCGGTCGTCGTGCTCGTAGTGATCGGCGGAATGCTTGCGGGCCTTTACACCCCGACCGAGGCCGGCGCCTTCGGCGCGCTCGCTTCCATCGTCGTCAGCGTCCTGTCGTTTCCACGAAAAGAGCGCACGTTCAGGCGGATCCGCTCATTCGTCGGCGAGAGCCTGATGGAGACCGTAGTATCGTCGGCCGCCCTGTTCCTGCTCGTCATCGGGGTCACGGTCATGACCCGGCTGATGGCCCTGAGCGGCGTCGCCCAGTCTGCCACCAACTTCCTGGTCGGGCTGGGTATGCCGACAGTGGTGTTCCTGCTCGTCCTGATCGTGCTGTTCGTCCTGCTGGGGATGTTCCTCGATGAGTTGTCGATGATCCTCCTCACCCTGCCTGTGCTCATCGGGCCGCTCACTGCGCTCGGCGTAGACATGATTTGGTTCGGGATCTTCCTCATGATGCTCGTCCAGATCGGCATGGTCGCGCCGCCGATCGGCATTCTGTCGTTCATCGTGCACGGTCTGACGAAGGATCCTGCGGTGAATCAGGGGTACAGCATCAAGCTCACCGACGTGTTCAAGGGTGTGGCCCCGTTCGTCGTCGTCACGCTCGTGATCCTGGTCGTCTTCGTGTTCTTCCCGAATATCGTGACCTGGCTGCCGTCGATCATGGCGCCGGAATGAGCCGACATGATGCCCTGCCGGACAACACTATTGCGGACGCGCACCGCAGCGCGGAACCGAAGAAACGGAGAACCCTTATGTCCACTGAATTGAGTCCCCTTCTGACCGTGCGGCGGGAGATCGGCCACGGCTTCGCGCCCGATAGCGAACTCGTCAGGGTGCGTGATGCGGGAGAGCTACCGCAGCTAGGCCTCGACCTCCCTCAATACGGACACTTCGACGTGACGGCAATCACACGCTACGACGACGTCCGCGAGCTCCTGGGCAGCGGCGACGTCGTGATGGGACCAAGTTCGGAGGCGCAGACCTCTGGAACGTTGGCGAACATTCCGGGGTACTTCATCTACTACGACGGTCCTGAACACGCGCGGATCCGCCGCATGGTGAGTCGGTGGTTCACCGTGAAGAACATCCAGCGCCTGCGGCCCCGCATCGAAGAGATCGTCAATGAGAGCCTGGACAGCTTCGAGGCGCTCGGGGGGGCGGGAGACTTCTTCTCGCAGTTCGCCTTGCACGTGCCCACTCGGGTCATCTGCGAAATCCTTGGTATCCCCTTCGAAGACAGCGGCGATTTCCAGCAGTGGACTCTCGACATCCTGAGCCTCTCGTCCGCCACCGAGACCGCGATCTCAGCTGTCGCGGCGCTGCGTGCATACCTGCGCGAACGGGTTGTCGTGGCGAAGGCAACAGCCGCTGCCCGCGACGACCTCATCAGTGCCCTGATCACCGAGAACGAGGGCGAGATCACCGACGAGGAGATTGTCGGCATAGCGATGTTTGTGCTCATCGCGGGTCACGAGACGACGGCGAATGCGATCACGGTAGGGACGCTCGCTCTGCTGGAGCACCCAGATCAGGCCGCGGCTGTCAGGGATGACGACTCTGTGGTCCGCACTGCGATCGAGGAGCTGCTCCGCTATCTGTCCTTGGCAGTAGGAGTACATCGCCTCGTTGCTCGCGATACGACGATCGCGGGGCGCGATTTCTCGGTAGGCGAGCGGATCACATTCTCGTTGCTGGCTGCGAACAACGACCCAGCGTTGGTCGGGGACTTGCCGGAGCTGGATATCTCCAGAAAGCCTGTGCCGCACGTCGGCTTCGGCTTCGGCATCCATCAATGCCTCGGACAGCATCTGGCTCGCCTCGAGCTGACGGTCGCGATTCCTGCCGTGCTCCGGCGGTTTCCGAACCTGCGCGTCACGGTCCCGGCAGCCGAGATCGAATTCCGTCGCGACGCGCCCATCTACGGTGTTGCGTCGCTTCCGGTGGCGTGGTGACCCCGTCGCGCCAATAGGAGAGAAGAAATGATGAAAGAAATGCATATCGTCGTCGACGAAGACAAATGTGTCGCAGGTGGCCAGTGCGTCTTCGCGGCACCGGAAGTATTCGACCAGCGTGATGAGGACGGCATCGTGGTGTTGCTCGACGAGCATGTCCCCGTCTCCAGTGAAGAGGACGTGCTCACGGCGATCAGCCTGTGCCCGGCTGCCGCGATTCGGCTTGCGGAGCAAGAGGCACGATGAGAAGCGATGTCCTCATCGTAGGAGCTGCGGCAGCGGGCCTCACGGTTGCTGAGACCCTCCGCCGCAAGGGCTTCGCAGGCAGTATCCGCATGGTCGGTGACGAGCCGCATCCTCCCTACGATCGCCCGCCGCTGTCCAAGCAGGTACTCGCGGGTGAATGGGAGCCGGCTCGCGCAGCCCTTCGCTCGAGCGAGGTCATCGACGCCCTCGACATGCGATTGGATCTCGGAGTCGAGGCGACCGCGCTGAACGTACTCGACCACACCGTGGCCTTCGACGACGGGACCGTGGGTGAATACGGCTCGTTGGTGATCGCGACGGGGCTGCGTCCCCGGCAGTTGCCCGGTTGGCAGGACATTCACGGAGTGCAGAGCCTGCACAGCCTCTCTGACAGCCTCCGGCTGCGAGAGCAGCTCACGGGTGCGCGCGATGTCGTCATCGCCGGTGCCGGCGTATTGGGTTGCGAGATGGCCGCGACCGCACGTAAATTCGGCGCGAAGGTGACGATCGTTGATCCGGTGCCGTCGCCGATGTTACGCGTCGTCGGCGAGGCGCTCGGTGCCCGTATCCGGTCACTGCATGAGGCTCATGGGGTCGAGTTCCGACTCGAGACGATGGTTCGGGACATCGTCGCCGACGGTGGACGAGTCGTCGGCGTGGACGTCGGCGACGAGGTAATCCCCGCCGACATCGTGGTGGTCTCTATCGGCTCGTCGCCGGCGACAGGGTGGCTCGATTCGAGCGGTCTCGAACTTGCTGACGGCGTCGTCTGCGATGCGTATTGCCGCGCAGCTGAGGACGTCTACGCGGCGGGCGATGTCGCGCGCTGGTATGACAAGCGCCGTGACGCCCATGTGCGATTCGAGAACCGGACGAACGCATCCGAGCAGGGCATGCTGGTCGCACGGAACATTCTGGGTGAAGAACTCGAGTACACCCCGATCGCCTATTTTTGGACCGACCAGTATGACGTCAAGATCCAGGTGTACGGCACCGTCCCCGACGGAGCCACCGTCGAGACGATAGAGGATGAGCCGGAACGCAATCGGTTCCTCGTCAGGGCGATCTCCGACGGACGAGTCACCGGCGTGGTGGGCTGGAACAACCCACGGGGCGTGCGAATGGCGCGCCAGCGGATCGTGGATGCCGAGCTCGCCATACAGAAAAGCCTCGAGACCCGCGTTCGATGACGGGCGAGCCGACGCAGCTGCTAGGGCTGCTGTGGGGGGTGAGGAGCAGCTTCCGGGGGTACGTCGCGCGGTCGCCTGGATCTCGAATCGCGGTCGGGAACGGTGCGGGAGTCTCCGCCTCCGACGAGTTTTTCTTCGCGCCCGCTGTCGAGCAGGAGAACGCAGTGCCCTTCGCTCACGGCACGGGCACACTGCGATTCACCGGTTCGGTGCATTTCGTCGCGCACCACGGTTTTCTCTCGGTGCCGATCGTGGATCCTTGGGTGCAGTTCGACGGTGCGGACATCGTGTTGAGCATCGCGGGTACGGGCTCGAGCGACGCGCGGGTGCGGATCGCGCGGGTGGGGCCAGGCGCATCGGTGTCGGACGCGGGGACCTCGTACTGGCCCGAGCTCCCAGCACGGCTTCATGAGGACGGTGTCGAGGTATTTGGCGGGACCTATCCGGCCGACACGCCACTCGATCCCGTGCGAATCCGCGTCAACATGGCCCGTTTGACATAGGGGATTGCCGAAAAACAGTATCGATAGCTATATTTATGGTTAGAATTTCGATAGAATAGAAGTTAGTTTCGCAAATTTGCTCGAACGACAGCGCTCCGCCGATCCTGGCGGCCCCATGATTTCGATGAACAGCGACTTGCACCCGTAATCGGTTGGCACTCGCGCATCGTCGCCACCGGACGTGACTGTCATTGAGCGTGACGCCGAGGAGAGTGCGCAGTGTCCGAACGGGAATTGTTGGAAGTGGACGTGTTGGTGCTTGGTGCCGGGATGGCCGGGCTCACCGCAGCATCGGTCGCAGCCAAGGGAGGGGCCAGCGTCCTTGTCGTCGAGCGTGCTGCAACCAGTGGCGGCACCTCGATGCTTTCGTCAGGTTTCGTTTGGCGATTCGGCTCGATGGAGGAGTATGCGGCCGAGGACCCCAAGGGAAACCGGGAGCTTCAGTCCATCATCTATGACGAGTTCGAGAACCTCATCTCGCATCTCGAGGACGTGAGCGGAGTTACGACGCCTCTCATCCCTGTGCTCGACGGTTGGGGGCACGAGGCCGATCTGGGCACCTACTTCGCGCGCGCTATCCGCGAGGTCGAGAAGGCCGGGGGACAGATCGTCTACGGCGCCGTCACCGACCGGCTGATCGTGGAGTCGGGTCGAGTGGTGGGCGCGGTCATTCTCGACGACTCCCTCGAGGTCGAGGTGCGAGCCTCCGCGACGGTGCTCTCTACCGGTGGATTCGCGCAGTCGCAGAAACACCTCGAGGAGTTCTTCGGCCCGGCCGGTGCGACGCTGCGTGCGCGCGCTGCAGAGACGGTCCGTGGCGACGGACTGGACCTCGCCAGGGCGGCCGGCGCGCGCATTGTGCGGGAGGGTGGCTTCTACGGACACCTCGTGGGCAAGAACGTCGAACTCGCCGAGCACAGCGACGCATGGCACACCTACAGCAACCTACGTAGCTGGGCCTGCTGGCTCTACAACCGCGACGGAGAACGATTCACCGACGAGAAACGCGGCGACCACATCAACTCGCTGGCGCTGCTGAGCCAGCCGGATTCCACCGGCCTGCTCGTCTGGGACGAAGACATCAACACCCGTGTGCCGGCCTCGAAGCCTGTCCAGCCGATCGACTCATTCGAAAAGTCGCTCATGCTCGGAGCGCTCGGGAAGCTGTGCGAGACACCCGAGGCGGTCGCCGAGTTTGCCAAGGAGAACGGTTTCGCGCCTCCGGTCCTGCCTGCCGACCACGGCAGTGCGCCCTTCCGTGCGCTCTTCGTCGAGCCATCCATCACGGTCCCGTACCCAGGCATCGCCATAGATACGAACGCGCAGGTGCTTTCGGAGGTCGGTGAGCCCATCGAAGGGCTCTACGCCACGGGCGCAGACTGCGGTGGCGTCAACTTCGAGGGCTACGGTGGATCACTCTCGCTGGCAGGCACGACGGCCCTGCGCGCCGTCCGGAAAATCCTGGCGGGCGTGAAGGTGTGAGACGTGACGTCAACGCAGAGCTCGCGTTGACGTATGTGGGCGCGCGCCACCGTCGCTGAGGATCACGGTCGCAGTTGAGAAGGAGTAAGTATGTTGAGACTCGATCTGCCGGACACCGACAACCTCGCGGCGGCGGCGGGAGCTCTATCCCCACGGATATGGGATGACCTCGTCGCATTTAACGGGGCTGCACGCACACACGCGCGGCTCTCCGGTCGTGAGTTCGAAGCCGCTCGTTACCGCATCGCGCTGATCAACGACTGCAACTTGTGTCAGTCTCGGCGAGGTGCCCCTGGTGAAGAGGAGGGCGGCGCAGGAATTCCGGAGTCCTTCTACGAGGCAGTCACAACCTGGCGTGAGGATCAGTCTCCGTTCAGCGAACGGGAGTCGCTCGCAATCGAATTCGCTGAACGATTCGCTCTCGACCACATCGCGCTCCATGACGATGAGGTGTTCTGGGACCGGCTGCATGCGAGCTTCTCCGATCCCGAACTCGTCGACCTGGGTCTGGTGATTGCCGGATTCATCGGGGGCGGGCGTTTCCACCGTGTATTCGGGACCGACTCCGTTTGTATGGTCGATCTCTCCGCGCGAAATGCCTGAGGCCGCGGTAGGGGAGCTCGAACATCTTCGCGCCGAGCTCAGCCAACTGCTCGCGCGACAGCAGATCCTCGATTGCATTCACCGCGCAGCGCGGGGCCTCGACCGCCATGATGTGGAACTGCTGGCTAGCGCCTTCCATCCGGACGCCGTCGTTCGATACGGCAAGATTATCGATGGTGTTCCCGGAATTGCGCGCAAGTTGAACGAGGGCCACGCCTCGTCGTCGCGGGCGCACACGCACAACATCACGACACACAATTGCCGCATCGACGGGGACAGTGCCGAGGCGGAGTCCTACGTTCTTGCCGGACTGGCCTCCGGCGACCGGACCACGGTACGGCTACTCGGTGCTCGGTACCTCGACGTGCTCGACAAGCGCAACGACCGCTGGCTGATCAGCGCACGCGAGGTCGTCATCGAATGGTCGATGAGCGGGGACGCGAGCGCATTCTACTCGGAGACGTTCAATGCACGCGGCTATCCGACCGGAAGCTGGGATGGGTCGGATCCCTCGTATCGCATCGGCGGATTCCCGCGTACCTGACGAGTGGCGCAGGTCGTGTGGTTTCCATGCCGCCGAGGCTCAAATCCAGCAGCAACGAAGGGCATTACATGACTACAACGGCCAAACCACTCAAAGTCGGGCTCAGCCTGCGGCACACGCTGCAGGCGAACCCTCTCGCTCTCGCGGAGCTCGCGCGAGTCTGCGATGCCGTCGGACTCGACTCGCTCTGGTTGCCTCATCACACGATCATTCCCACTGATTACGCCAGCCGATACCCCTATCAGAAGGACAGCAAGCTGCCCTTTCCTGCCGACACGCTGTATTCGGACTCGCTGACCCTCCTGTCCTACGTGGCCGCCGTCACCACTCACGTTCGTCTTGGTACAAATGTCATCCCGCTCATCACGCAGCATCCACTCGCCCTCGCCAAGCAGGCTGCAACGGTGGATCACCTCTCCGGCGGCCGTCTGGAATTGGGTCTGGGCTCTGGCTGGTTGACTGAGGAAGGAACCGTGCTCGGTCAGCCGACGAACAAGCGAGCTCGCCGGCTGAGCGAGACGATCGACATCCTCCGCAAAGCTTGGACCGGTCAGCCCTTCACCCACGAGGGCGAGTTCTGGCAGTTCCCCGAGCTTGTCTGCAGCCCCGCCGCGGCCCAAGGATCGGATATCCCGATTTGGCTCGGAGGATCCTCACCCGCGGTCGTCGAAATTATTCGGACCCGCGGATCGGGTGCAATTCTGCCCCCGGGCGATGCGGGCGAGGAGATCCTCGCGCAGCTTCGGCCGTTGCTCCCGGCCGATCGGGACATCATCTCGCCGATGGTCGTCTCACCCGATTCGAGCGATGACGACATCCTCCGGTCTCTGGAATCCTGGCATCGGCGCGGAGTGGCCGGTGTCATCCTGCTCTCCCCGCCTGACACGGACATCGCGATCCCCTTGATGCGTCGGATCGGCGAGCATGTGTTGCCTCGGCTTGCCCGCTAAGAAACGACAATGCAGGTCCAGTCGACACAGCCGACTGGACCTGCCGTACTGCTGGTGGATCACCCGATTGCGTTGCCACCGTCGATGGGCAATGCGACTCCCGTGATGTAGCGCGCTTCTTCCGATGCCAAGAACAAAAGCGCATTGCTTAGGTCGACAGGCTCGATGAGGTCCACCGGGTATGGGTTCAACACGTGGGTTGCCGCGATGAAATCAGCCTTTGTCGGGTTCTCCATGTGGGGGAGGAAGACCCGGTAGGTTGCATCGTTGAAAGTCATGTCGGTTCCGACAGTCGTCGGGTGAATGGTGTTGACGCGAATGCGGTCTTCAGCGAGTTCGAGGGCAAGGGTTTTCATAAGCCCAATGAGACCAGATTTAGCCGCTGTGTAGTGCGCGGCATTTCGTACCGCGCGCAATCCAGTGACCGAACTCGTGATGACAATGGATCCGCCGCCGCTGGCACGAAGGTGGGGGGTTGCAGCCTTGACCGTGTGCCATACGCCAGTGAGGTTGATATCGATCATGTCTTGCCATGTTGTCTCGTCGAGAGTCTCGGCTGGCACGAAGCCGCTGACAACTCCGGCGTTTGCGGAGACGATGTCGAGTCGTCCGAACTGGTTGACACCGTCGTCGACCGCCTTCTTCAGAGCGTCATAGTCGCGGACGTCAGCGCGGGTGGCGACGATTTTCCGGCCGAGTGACTCGACCTGCCTGACCGTCTCTTGGAGGTCGTCCGCGGTACCCAATGCGTATGGAACTGAGGCGACGTCAGCCAGGATGTCGACGGTAATGATGTCGGCGCCTTCTTCGGCTAGCCGCACCGCATGGCTTCGGCCTTGGCCCTTTGCCCCGCCGGTAATGAACGCAACCTTGCCTTCTAATCGACCTGCCATTGTGCGTTACCTGCCCTTCTGCGCTTCCTGTCTCGATTTGCTCGGGTTCGTGCGCAAAGGCCGGCCGGCGCTTGCCCGGATTGGATCGATGCGGGCAAGCGAACCGGCTGCACTACTCAAATAGCTCGGTGCGGAAAGCCTTTGAACGCCACATCGCCATTCGCTACCAACGCGAGAGTTGACTGTTCGCGCACTCAGTAGTTGGCGAGGCCACCGTCCACCGACAGGGCGGTGCCGGTAACCCACGTTGACTCGTCGGACGCCAGATAGAGGACGGCGTTCGAAATTTCTGCCGGAGGCATGCGACCGGGAATCCACTGGGAGAACATGCCCACAAGGTCGGGGTTTACCTCGTTGAACCGCTCGAACATTTCCGCGGCCTGCGAAACCATCATGGTCTGTACTGCGCCGGGGTGGACGCTGTTCACGCGCACTTTCTGCTTCGCGAGCTCCATGGCGAAGGATCGCATCAATCCGGTGACGCCGAACTTGGAGGCGTTGTACGGGAGATTGAAGGGACCTGCTTTCAAACCGTTGGACGAGCTTGTCAGAATCACCGAACCGCCACCGCCGCTGATGAGATGCTCTACCCCCGCCATCACGCTGTTCCATGCGCCGATCAGGTTCACGTCGATGACAGTGCGCAGAATCTCGGGTGTCACCTCGTTCCAGGGCTTCATGATGGCCACGCCGGCGTTGGCGACAATGATGTCGAGGTGTCCCAACTCGCTGACCCCTCGATCGACAATCGTCTTCAGGCTGTCGAGGTCCCGCACGTCTGCGACGTCGCTGACAATTCGCCGACCAAGGGCCTCGACCTGACGCACGGTCTCTTTCAAGTCCTCGTTGGTCGAGGCTGGGTACATCACACCCTCGACGGGTGCAGCGATATCGATCGCAATGATGTCAGCGCCTTCTTCGGCGAGTCGGAGAGCGTGCGTCCGTCCCTGGCCTCTCGCCGCGCCGGTTATGAAAGCGACCTTTCCTTGCACGCGTCCGGTCATCTGTTGTGTCCTTCCGTAGTTCGCTCGCGAAGATCGTTGTCTAGCAATGCATGAGCCTTCGATTGGTCTTAAAAGCTGCGGTGGCGTCAGGTGGCTACGCACACGGTCCCGGTTCGTCGAGTCGCCCTTCGCCTCACTCCCGAACCGCGACGCAACACGAAATGTCCTCAGGTAGTTGAGAACTAGCGCTCGCCCGCCCGGCCGAGACGGCTCTGCCGGCGCTTACTCAGCGTTCGAGGACCGTCTTGATGTTCGTGAACTCCTCGACGCCGAGTCGGCCGCCCTCGCGTCCGAAGCCGCTGCGTCCGACTCCGCCGTACGGTGCGGTGGGGCTGTACGCCACGCCTGTATTGACACCGACGGTGCCGGATTTGAGCTGCGGAATGATTCGGCGGATTCGTCGAGCGTCCGGCGTCTGCAGGTAATTCGACAGTCCGTACGGCGTCGAATTCGCGATCTGCACAGCGTCGGCTTCAGTATCGAACGGTGTAACCGCCATGACCGGACCGAATATTTCCTTCATAGCAAGGTCACTCGTTGGATCAACATCGACAAACACGGTGTTCGATACGAAGTAACCGTCGGCTAGTTCGCCACCCAGACGTTCGCCACCGACTAGGAGTCGACCGGCTCCGCTCGCCTTTGCAGACACGATTGTGCCGAGAATGCGGGCCAGTGCCGCCTCATTGATTACTGGACCACCGATGTGTCCAGGTTCGAGAGGGTCACCGATGCTCAGTCCACCGACAAACGCTTCGATCCTGGAAACCACTTCGTCGTAAACTCCGCGTTGGACCAGTAGCCGTGTCGGCAAGGAGCAGCCCTGGCCCGTATTGACCAACGAGAAATTGCACTGGAAGCCGACGGCTTCGTCCAGGTTGGCATCATCAAAGATGATATTGGCTCCCTTGCCGCCCAACTCGAGCACCAGCGGCGTGAGGGAATGTGAGGCGCCACGCATGATGGCGCTGGCCGTGGGAGGTCCACCCGTGAACGAGATTTTGTTGACGTCAGGGTGGGCGACCAGCGCCTCACCGGCCTCGATCCCGCCAGGTACTAGGTTGAGGACGCCGTCGGGGAGGCCCGCCTGACGGCCGAGCTCTATCCACGGCACCGCACTGAAGGACGTCTGAACATCCGGCTTCAACACCACTGTATTGCCGGACGCGAGCGCGGCAGGGATCTTCATCGCCAGTGAGATCAACGGGGCATTCCATGTGATGATCGCAGCGACGACGCCAACCGGCTCGTGTATGGTGTAAACAAATCCCTGCTCAGCGTCGTGCGTGGTCACCTGACCGTCGAGCCGATCGGCCCACCCGGCCGCATATGAGCCCCAGTCGTAGGCGGCCGCAGCTCCGGAATCGGCGACCCCTAGCGGCATGCCGCTCTCCAGTCCCTGAAGCGGCGACCAGTGCGGATAGTCTCGAACCAGCTCGGCGAACCGCTGCAGCACTTCGCGCCGTCGTGCGGGGTTCCAAGCACGCCACGCGGGGAAAGCCGCTCGGGCGGCGCGGACGGCTTCGTCCACTTCTTTGGCGCTCGCAAGTGGGATCTCGGCCTGAACCTGGCCCGTAGAGGGGTTGACGTGTTGATGAACGCCGCCGCTGCCGGTGGTGCGCCTTTCGTCACCGATGATGATTTCCACTTTTGGAAGAGACGAACGAGCCGCCTCATGCCTCTCGGCGAGGGTGCTCTTGGTAACGACGTTGTTCACGGCTTCCCCATCTATGCATGCGGCGACTTTCGATACCTGCTTTCCACGAGGCTAGACGAAATGTCACAAGGCGTCCAGGATTTGATCAGTCAACAACTGATTTTCAGAAGTCATATCAATAAAAGCCGAATGCCAGTGGTGAGGGTCATCTAGGCGGTATGGGGTTGTCGCGGCGTTGACATCGGTCTCCCGGCGCCCTCGGGAGCGCAACTGGCGGTGGGCTGTTCGCAACGATCCCGTAGAATCGACTGTGCGGTGCCGCCACTGGGTCGGTGGTGGAACACGGCCCCATCCTGTACGGCGACTGTGACGCATGTATTCGAGGAATTGATTCGGAAGGGTAGAAATCTGGAACTAGGTGTTGCTTGTAGTAAAATCGTTTCATATGGCAACTGGCACAGTTCAACCTCAGTCTGCCCTCCAACAACGCTACGGCGACGCGACGATTCCCGAGCCTGCGCGGTGGAATAACGTGCTCGACACGGTGCACAACCACCGGTCCTACCGGCGGTATCTCCCAGACCCAGTGACTGACGAAGAGATAAGTCTGCTGGTATCGGCGGCACAATCTGCAGCGACGTCGTCAAACCTGCAGACCTGGACGGTCGTCGCGGTTCGCGATAAAGCGCGCAAGGCTCGCCTCGCCGCATTGGCTGGTCGCCAGACGCACTTCGTCGAAGCGCCGCTGCTGTTGGTGTGGACGGCGGACTTCGCGCGCCTTCGCCAGCTCGCCCAAGATCGCGGGGTAGCGCTGGACGGTGCGGACTATCTCGAGAGCAGCTACGTCGGATTCATCGATGCGGCGCTGGCGGCCCAGAACGCAGTGACCGCAGCTGAATCATTGGGCTTGGGAACGGTATTCGTCGGCGCCATCCGCAACAATCCGGAAGAGGTGGCTGCAGAACTAGGGCTGCCGAAGCACGTGTTCGCCGTGTTCGGACTCGTCGGACATCCCGTCCAGTCCGAACAAGCCCGAATCAAGCCGCGCCTCCCGCAGGCCGCGGTGCTGCATCACGAGACTTACGCGCTCGAATCTCAGCGCGGACAGGTCGATGTATACGAGGAGCGGATCGGTGCCTTCTACGCGGAGCAGGAGATGAGTCACTCGTGGACTGAACGGGTACTTGCTCGGCTGGCGTCGGCAGACAGTCTCAGTGGCCGGCACCGGCTGCGTGAGTCCCTCCGAATCCTTGGCTTCCCGCTCCGCTGACCCCGCGCAACCCGAATGCATTTCAAGCCGCTGAGTCAGCCCGCGGGTGTGAGGACGTCGCGTGCGATCTGACGCAACAGCGCGCTCGAGCCCTGGTGGCTCGCCCGTAGGAAGAGTGCGCGCTTGTAGTACCGATGCAAGGGCGCGTCCCACGTCATCCCGATACCACCGTGCAGTTGGATTGCCGTCTCGGCGGCTGCAACGGCTGCAGGCAAGGCGTGCGCTGCCGCCGCGGCGATCTCGAGCGACGCGGGTGCTTTGAGGCGGTCCGTCTCGAACGCAGCCCAGAGCACCAGCGAGCGCGCCAGTTCGCCGTCCACGTAGAGATCCGCGAGCTGATGGCTGACTCCTTGGAACGTCGCGACCGGACGGTCGAACTGCTCGCGCAGGGAGGTGTACTCCGCGGTGATGGTCAGCAGCCTGGAGATGATGCCGACTGCCTCCGCGGAGGCGAAGAGTCCGGACAGGTCCTCGACCCGCCGAGCCGTGTCCGTAGCCTCCTGACCGCTCAGCAGGATTCGTGCCGGTGCGGAGTCGAAGACGACCTCGCTGACCGACTGGCTGGCGTCCAGGCTCTCCGTGGGCCTGACCGAGGCATGCGCTGCGTCGACGAGGAGGATCGCCGGCGCGTCGCCCCATACGGGAACGAGGAACGCGTCTGCGGCATCGGCACCGATGACCCAGGTTCGAGTTCCGGACAGGAGCGGCTGCGTCGAGGTCCCTCCCACGGTCAGCGGCACGAACGCATCGAACAGTGTGCGTCCGCCCGCTGAGGCTCCCGCGAACGCGACGCGTCGCTCGCCGCCGACGACTGCGGGGATAAGCTCCTCCGAGTCAGGGGAGGCGATCAGCCACGGCAGCACGTGTGCGACGGTGGCGAGCAGCGGGACAGGCAGAAGTCCGGCGCCGACCTCCTCGAAGAGCACCGCGGTGTCGCTGTGGGTGGCCCCTGCGCCACCGAGGTCTTCTGGCACGGTGAGTCCGAGCCACCCCAGCTCTGCGAGTTTTCGCCAGACGCGCGACGTGAGGCCGGTCGCATCGTCGACGTTCCTGTTCAGCTGCTCCAGCGGATTGATCGTGCCGATGAAGTCACGGCCGACCTTGCGAAGAGCATCCTGTTCCGGCGTGGGTCGAAGGTCCATTGATCTGATCTCCTATCGTGCACGCGGCAGTCGCAGGACGCGCTCCGCGATGATGTTGCGTAGGACCTCACTTGTGCCCGCTTCGATCGAGTTGCCTCTGGTGCGGAGCACCGTATATGCCCAGTGGCCGCCGTCGAGGCCGTCTGCGCCGGGCACCAGGCCGTCCAATCCCACGGCGTCCTGGGCGAGAGCCGCGAGTGCTTGGTTGAGCAGACTCCACTCCAGCTTCGAGATCGTGCCGGCGGAACTCGGCTTGCCGGTCTGGTCGAGCTCTGACAATGAGCGGAGATTGGTGACGCGCAGCCCCTGGGCACGCACCCAGATACGGGCGTACCGTTCCGCCAGGATCGGATCATCGGCTGGGACGTTGCCGTCCGCTCCCGGCCGTGTCATAAGCCCGCCGACCCTGTCGAGTTCGGCGATGAGCTGCGATGACAGGGCCACCCCGTGCGTAGACCGCTCGTAGTCGAGTGTGGTCAGGGCCACCTTCCATCCGTCACCAGGCTCGCCGAGCATGGAGCTTCGCGGTATCCGCACGTTGTCGAAGTAGATCTCGTTGAACTCGGGGTCTCCCGTGAGCTGGGGGAGTGGCCGCACGTCGACGCCTGGCAGCGACATGTCCACCAAGAAGAAGGAGAGGCCCTTATGCTTCGGCGCGGTCGGGTCGGTGCGCGCGAGGAGGATGCACCATCTCGCGTACTGCGCGAATGATGACCACACCTTCTGCCCGGTGATCACCCATTCGTCGCCGTCGAGTACTGCACAAGTGCGAGCCGCGGCGAGGTCGGATCCGCTGCCGGGTTCAGAGAACCCCTGACACCAGATTTCGTCCGCGGTCAACAGCGGTGGAAGAAGTCTCCGTTGCTGCTCATCGTTACCCCACGCGATGATTGTAGGACCCGCCATGTCCACACCAATCACGCCGAAGTGCTCGGGCACGCCGGCTCGCGCAGCCTCGGAGAGCCAGATCTCCAGGTAGGAATATGGCAGGCTCCGTCCACCTGCCTCGATCGGCCACGTGATGCCCGCATAGCCGCCTTCGGCCATCGTGCGACTCCAGGCCCGCCACTGGTCGACTTCCGCCTCGGTCGGGATACCGGAGATCACGGGGGCCAGGTGCGCGTGGTCCCCGAGCCACGCTCTGGCCTCGGCACGGAACGCGGCCTGACTCGCGTCGTCGTCGGGTGTCACGGTGTGACCCGCTCGAATCCGAGGAGTGTCGTTTCGTCGACTATGTAGGCGACCGGACGGACCACCATGTTGTCCTCGAGCGGTCCGTTCGCAATGCGGCCGAAGATCCGTCCGCCTCCGTCGAAAAGGACTGCTGCGATCGTGTACGGAGTCTCCGACGCAAAGGTCTCGTCCGCAGTCCGATGGACGACGATCCACGACTCCACCTTGCCCTGCTCAGGGAGAGGACGATCATCGACCGATTCGCTGCCACACTGCGAGCAGGTCGGCGTGGGTGGGAAGAAGGTGCGGTCACATGACTGGCAATGCGGAATAAGCAGTTCGCCGCGACCGAGTGCGTCCCACCACCAGCGGGTGTCCGGATCGATGTCGGGAGCGACGGTTGCGCGCTGGTCGATGACCTCGAATGAGTTGGACATCAGTTCCCCTTCCTGAACACGATCGCCGATCCGTCCACCAGAACACCAGAGGTGGCGACGCTGACCTCGGCATCCTTTACCTGTCGGCGCTCCCCGCGTCCTTGGACCTGGAGGACCGCCTCGGTCACGGTGTTCATTCCGTGCACGTAGCCCTCGTTAAGCAGCCCGCCGTGCGTGTTGGTCGGGATCCTGCCGGTCAGTCCCGTCTCGCCGGAGCGGATCAAGTCGCCGGCTTCGCCTCGTTCGGCGAAGCCGAGCGCCTCGAGTCCGTAAAGCACCGCAGGACTGAAGCAGTCGTAGATTTCAGCGACGTCCACGTCGGTCGGTCCAAGACCGGCGGACTTCCAGAGTCGCGGCGCGAGCAGGTGCTGGCAGTTGCGGCTGAAGTCGGGCCATGAGTGCAGGTCCGCGATGTCGAGACCCGAACCGCGCCCGGTCACCCAGGCACCTCCTTCGATGATCGCCGGAGTGACCGGGGCATCGGCGGCGCGGTCGACGGAGGTGACGACCAGTGCGACCGCGCCGTCCACCTCGACGGTGCAGTCCACCGTTCTGAAAGGCTCCACGACGTAGGAGCGGGAGAAGTACTCGTCGAGGCTGAGCGGGTCGCGGCGGACAGCGCGGTCGTTCAGCGCCGAGTACTCCCTCTGCTTCATCACGACCGCGGCGAGATCTTCACTGGTCGCGCCTGTTTCGATCATGAAGCGACGCGACCACATGGCGATGTACTGAGGGTACGAGTTCAAGCCGATCGGATATCGGAACTGACCCGACGGGGAGTCGAAGTGCGTCGAGCCCACCTTCTTACCGCTGCGCCCGTTCAGCGCGCGGTACACGATGACGGTGGACGCGACGCCCGACGCGACAGCCATCGCGGCGTTCAATACGGCGAACGCAGGCTGCGATCCTCCGTTGTTCAGGTCCAGGACGAAGCTCAGGTCGTTGCAAGCCAGACCGGTTCCGACAGCCTGGCTTGTCACCGAGTCGTTGAACAAACCATAGCTGCACACCCCGTCTACATCGGCTGCGGTCAGGCCCGCATCGGCGAGCGCCGCGCGAGCGGCCTCGAGGGCGAGGTCGAGGACGCTTCGCGGCTCCCCTGAGACCGCAAGCTTGGTGTAACCCACGCCGGTGACGGCGGCCTTTCCGGCGTACGCGGGCCGCGCGGACCCGGGCGCTCTCTGTGACATGTGGATGAACCTCTTTCGTTTCTGAATTGACGGGGTGTCTATGCCTGCGGTGCGTGGGCGTCGGGCCAGAACGCGGTCAGGCCGTGGTCGAGTACGGCTCGGCCATCCTCGAGTAAGCCGGCCATCGTGCCCTGCAGCTCCTCGTATATGGGGTCTCGGAGCCGACCGCGCCGGCTGAGCTGCAGGTTGTATGCCAGGATCGCGGCGTACTTGAAGCATGAGGCCGCGACGTGCCAAGACAGTACGTCGGGGTCGGCTCCATACAGCTCGGCGAGTCGCGCGCCGGTAACCTCCACTGATCCGGTCGGATTCGGCTCGGGCTCGTACCGGCGCCGTAGCGCGGCAACCGTCAGGCACGCGAGGTCGGTGAGCGGATGCCCAAGCCCGGCAATCTCCCAATCGAACACAGCATTCACTGTCCGGGGGCCGAACAGCAGATTGCCGAAGTGGTAGTCGCCGTGAACGAGCACGGGCTCCGCTGACGGATCACTGCGGTTGAGTTCGCGGAGGAGCTGCACGCGCAGTTCGTCAGCCGCATCTTGGACATGATCCGGTCCTCGCTCGACCAGCGGCACCCAACGTGCGATCTCGCCCTCCGGTGGCATACGAGGGTCGCCTGCGATACCCGACTCTTCGACGGAGAGCGTTTGGATCGCTTTCAGTGCCGACACTGCTGCGTTCGCCGTCTCGTCGTGGGAGTGGCGCTCGGCGAACTCGTGCCACTCGGCGCCGGAAACCAGTGACATCACCGCGATGGACCGCCCATCGACCGCTCCGGTGCTATCGCTCGCGAGTACCGCAGGAGCCGGAAGGTCATTTTGGTGCAGGGTGCCCATGATCCGGCCCTGCCGCCCGACGTCCGCGGGACCTGCAATTCGCACTCCCGTGGGTGAGAGCCGCACCACGATGTCGTCATCAGGCCTGGTAGACCGATGGAGCACTGCTCGGTAGGTGTCGCCGGAGTGTCCGGTGCCGAACCGCTGGAACTGCGTAAGGGCGACCGAAGGATCGTCGAGGGCGCGCTTGAGGAAGATCTCGACGCTGAGCGACGGATCGATGTGACCGGCGCCTTCGAGGTCCTGTCGGGTCCGCTTATCGGATCGTGCTCGTTCAGTCATACCGAAACTACTTTCGTTTATTTACATTGTGCTTCCCACTATATATAGGATCTGTCATGATTTGTCTAAGCGAATTCCACACAGGTGAGGCCAGGTGGGTCTCAATGTGACGTCGGTGTCCCGCACGGCGGGCGGGACACCGAGGTCGTCGAACGAATGGAGGATCAGATGGGGCGGGTAGCGGGAAAGGTGGCGTTCATCACGGGAGCGGCGCGGGGGCAGGGGCGCAGCCATGCGATTCGGTTGGCCGAGGAGGGGGCCGACATCATCGCCATGGATATCGCACGCGACATCGGGTCGGTGCCGTACGGGCTCGGGACTGCGGCTGACCTCGCGGAGACCGCACGCCAAGTCGAGGCTCTCGGTCGACGCGTCGTCATCTATGAGGTCGACGTGCGCGACTACGACCGGCTCGAGTCGGGGCTCGATGACGCGGTCGCTCAACTCGGCAGACTCGACATCGTGTCCGCGAACGCCGGAATCCTGAGCTTCGCCCCGATGGATCAGCTCACAGAAGAGCAGTTCGACGATCTGCTCGATGTGAATCTGAAGGGGGCATGGCACACGGCGAAGGCGGCCATTCCGCATCTTCGGGGCAACAAGGGCGGATCGATCATTCTCACCAGCTCCGCCTCCGGGATCAGCGGGGCGGGCAACATCGGGCACTACTCGGCGTCGAAGCACGGCATGGTCGGGCTGACCAAAAGTCTTGCGCTCGAGCTGGGCGTTGACAGGATCCGAGTCAACAGCGTGCACCCGACGAGTGTGGACACGAAGATGATTCAAAACGACGCGATCTACGAGCTGTTCATGCCGGATGTCACCCCTGCGGAGCGGACAAGGGAATCGGTGACACCACGATTTCTGAATCTCAACGGTCATCCCGATCCCCTGGGTGGAGGCGATCGATGTCTCCAACGCCGTCCTCTGGCTTGCTTCCGACGAGTCGCGCTACGTGACCGGGCACCAACTCACCGTCGACGCGGGTCAGCTCGCCCGATAGCGCGCGAGACGCGCAGGCGGTGCCGGCTGCAGGTTCGAGCTGAACCCGATCGAAATCAGTCGGGGTTTTCTGGACAGTATCGAACCGCATGTGTAATCTCGAATACATATTCTGAATTACTCGGTGCATTTTCAGAATGCATCGCGTCCTGGGCGGCACGGGGCGTGCCTCTGTCCGCGATCCACTGTTCGACTCAAGGGAGGCTGTGCTATGACCGATGTGACGGATGTCGAGTTCGACGCCATCGTGGTGGGGGCTGGTGCCTCCGGGCTCTATGCGCTCTATCGACTCCGCCAGGCGGGGCTGCGCGTTCGTATTCTCGAGGCCGCAAGCAGCGTTGGCGGTGTGTGGTTCTGGAATCGATATCCAGGCGCTCGATGCGATGTCGAGAGTGCTGACTACTCGTACTCCTTCTCCGCCGAGCTCGATCAGGAGTGGACCTGGAAGGACCGCTTCGCGACGCAGCCGGAGATCGAGGAGTATCTGAACTTCGTCGCCGACAAGTTCGACCTTCGTCAGGACATCCAGTTCAATACGCGTGTCGAAGCCGCTGTTTTCGATGACCAGACGGGCATGTGGACGGTCTCGACGTCAGAGGGCGAGACGTTCGTCGTGCGGTACTGCGTGATGGCGACCGGCCAGCTCTCCTCATTCAACCGTCCGGTATTCAAGGGTGCTGAGCGATACCGGGGCCGAACGATAGACGCCGGCACCTGGCCAGACGAGCAGATCTCGTTCGAAGGACTTCGGGTGGGTGTTATCGGCACGGGATCGACGGGGATCCAGCTCATCCCCGAACTCGCCAAGGAAGCGAAGGAGGTCGTCGTGTTCCAGCGCACGCCGAACTTCAGCGTGCCTGCGGGGCACAAGAGGTACTCCGACAATGATGTTGCTGAGCTGAAGGCGACCTATCCCGAGCGTCGGATCGAGGTCCTCGATTCCCCGACGGGCAATGTGTACGACCCCAACCCGATGTCGGCCCTGGACGACACGCCAGAGAATCGGAAGCGCAACTTCGCTCGGCGGCAGAGCAACGGCGCGTTCGCCATCATGTTCTCGTACAGCGATCTGTTGACCAGCATGGAGGCAAACGCCTTCTTCACCGAGTTCCTGCAGAACGAGATCCGCAACAAGGTGAACGACCCGGCCGTCGCGGAGGACCTGGTGCCCACCGGCTATCCCGCGGGCAGCAAGCGACTCTGTGTCGATGGCGGCTATTACGAGACCTTCAACCGCAGCAACGTGCGCCTGGTGAACGTGAAGAAGACGCCCATCGAGGAGTTCACCGAGACCGGCATCCTGGTAGGCGACGAGAACATCGAACTCGACGTCGTGATCTACGCCACTGGATTCGACGCAATGACTGGTGCCATGACCAAGATCGACATCCGCGGACGCAACGGTCTCACGCTGCGCGAGAAGTGGGAGGATGGCCCTCGGGCCTACATCGGCCTGATGATCACCGACTTCCCGAACCTATTCATGATCGCCGGACCAGGCAGCCCCTCGGTTCTCGGCAATGTGATTCACTCGGCGGAACAGCACGTCAACTGGTTCGCAACGGCGATCGAGCGGATGCACGCGGACGGGCTCGACACCATGGAGCCGACCGAGCAGGCGGAGAACGATTGGCTCGAGCACGTTGCTCAGGTCGCGGATTCCACGGTCTACACGAAGACGACCTCTTGGTACCTGGGCTCGAACATCCCAGGCAAGCCGCGGGTATTCATGGCATACCTGGCCGGCACCAACACCTTCCGGAACATTTGCAACGAGATCGCGGCGGACAGCTACCGCGGGTTCGAGTTCAAGGCGCTCGAGAGCGCCGACCGCCTCGTAGGGACCGGCCAATGACACTGCACCGACAAGCCCAGGAACTGCTGGAGTCGTTCGCATCAGCCACCGGCGACGGCCCACCACCGGAGCGTTCGGTCGAAGAAATGCGGGCGCTATCCGGAGGCTTCCGCCAGATGCAGGGAGACGCGGCCGTCATCGGCAGCACCCGAGTCGAGAAGATCCCCGTGTCAGGTGGATTCGTAGAGGCCACCGTGTACGAGCCGGTGCGCGATGCGAAGGGACTCGTCGTGTACTTCCATGGAGGCGGCTTCGTCCTCGGCGCGCCTCGCGATTTCGAAGTGCTGTACCACGCGCTGGTGGCACAGTCGCAGGTGCGGCTCGTCGCCATCGACTATCGGCTGGCACCGGAGCACCCGTTCCCGACAGGGGTCGACGACTCGTATGCTGGGCTGCTCTGGTCTGCAGAGCATTTGGCGAACGGGTTACCGATCATCGTGGCCGGGGACAGCTCGGGTGGGACCTTCGCGGCGGTGGCTGCACGACGCGCGCGCGATCATGACGGTCCCGCCCTTGCAGCTCAGGTGTTGGTCTATCCGGTCACGGATCACGATTTCTCGCGGACCTCGTACGACGAGCATGGTGACAGCGGGCTGCTGGTCGGCAAGTCCGACATGGAGTGGTATTGGGCGCAGTATGCGAGTGATCCGGCTGTGCGAGACGGTGAGGACGCGTCGCCGCTGCGGGCAGCGTCGTTCGAGGGGCTGCCTCCGGCCTTCGTGTTGGTCGACGAGTACGACCCGGTACGCGATGAGGCGAAGGCCTTCGCAGACAGGCTTATCGATGCCAAGGTTCCCACGGTCGTCGACTACGTCGCCGACCAGATGCACGGATACTTCACGATGGCGAACATGATGGCGAGCGCCGACGAGTCGATCGCACGAGTGGCCGCGTACATCAGGTCAGTCGTTCATCACTGATGTAATCAAAGCAGTGATGTTGTCTGGCAGTGGCAACCGCCGCCGAGGGTGGATGAATGCGGATCGTGGGGCTGGTGAAGGAGGCACCGGACGCCTGCGGTGTGCGGAAGATGGAATCGACAACCTCTGCGTGACCGGCACTCTCGTGTCGCGGCGTCACCACACCGAGCTTGGTCACGGAGGTGGCAGCCTCCGGCTAAAGGAAGGTGCTGGTCGCCGCGGTGGACGATTCCGCGGCCACGGTGCGGCCGGATGCGGCGCTGAACTCGATCGAGGGCGGCGCCGCTGGCCGTACCGTGGCCGCGCTCGTGGTGGGCGCGGGCGACGCCCTGGAAACCGTCACCAGTCCGGGTGGAACCGTGTCGCAACGCCACGAATTATCTACCGCAACAGAGGTTCTATGGTCCCTGCGTTTGCCGGCTCGAAGGTGAGCGTCGATCGTGGGGCGGCCGTCGGAGGATCCGAGCGGTGGAGGGTGCCGGAAACATCGCATACGTGCAGCGGGTGTGGCGGACAGGAATCAGGCGGCGAAGAAGATCGTCGCAATCAATGAGGACGCCGACGCCCCGATCTTCGGCATCGCCGATTTCGACGTGGGGGATCCTTTCATGTCGCGCCAAAGGCGGCGTCGGCGATCAAGGCGCAGCAGGGCAGGGAGAAGGAATGAAGGTGTGGTTCATTACAGGGACGTCTCGGGGGTTCGGCCGAGAATGGGCTGAGGCGGCGTTGAACCGTGGCGACGCAGTCGTGGCGACGGCGCGGGATGCGAGCTCGCTCGAGCCGCTCGTTGCCGACTACGGCGACAGGGTGCTGACTTTGCCGCTGGACGTCACCGACCGCAGCGCAGCTTTCGAGGCGGTACGCCGAGGGCACGAGCGTTTTGGTCGGTTGGATGTGATCGTCAACAACGCCGGCTACCCCCAGCAGGGCATGGTGGAAGAGCTGTCGGAAGCCGACGTGCGCGACCAGATCGAGACCAATCTTTTCGGTGCAATCTGGGTCACGCAGGCGTCGCTCCCGTACCTGCGTGCGCAGCGGTCCGGGCACATCCTGCAGGTGAGCTCCGTCGGCGGCGTCACCGCCTGGCCGAACATCGGCATGTACAACGCATCCAAGTGGGCGCTCGAGGGCATTAGTCAGGCGCTTGCGGACGAGGTGGCCGCGTTTGGTATTCGCGTCACGCTCCTCGAGCCCGGCGGCTTCGCTACCGACCCGGACCGGGTGTCCATCCGTTTGCCCACCCCGATCCCGGACTACGACGTCGTCCGCGAATCGCCAGCGTTCGGTCAGCGCCGCCTCCCCAGGACGGGATCTCCGACCGCGGCAGCCACTGCGGTGCTGGAGCTCGTCGATCTCGAGGAGCCCCCGCTGCGGATCTTGCTCGGCGAGGATCCACTCAGGCTCGTCGAGGACGACTACAAGCTCCGACTCGCCCTGTGGAGGCAGTGGGATTGGCTATCCCGCGAAGCGGGCGGCACGCGGTGATGATCCGGACAGTTGTCGGCTCGCGGCGGTCTTTCGCTCGTCGACCGGCGGGTGGAAGAACTGAACGATATATTCCCCTATCCTCAGCCTGCCCATAGAGCGCCGCGAGGCATCACTCGCGGTCGAGGCCGTGAATACTGCGGCCGTGGCACTGTCAATCGCACCTGGCTCTGGCCCACTTTCCGTGATGATTCCTGAGTGTGTCAGTGGTTGAGGACTATTCGCTTGCGGAGGAGGAAGATCCGGCTCGTCCGCACATCTGTCTTTTGAGCATTTGATCCGATTTACGTTTCCCTCGACAGCGCCGGAGTTGTAGGGCAAGGTCAGCCCGTTGAGGACGGAGGTGTGGTCGAGCTCAAGTCCTCGGACGAATCGATGCAGTTGCGACAGATCGTCGGACGGGGGCGGCCGCAATGCACGAATTGAGACGGTCGCCGTGACGGCCGGTCAGCATGCCGGCGAACGAGGGGCGTGGGCGGGGTGGCCTCGAGGTGCCGGAATCTGGCGAGAACCTGTTTGAGTCCGAGCTGCATGTCGTCGGTGAGGTCGTCGGGATGGCACAGCATCCACAAGTAATTCGCCGAACCTTCGCGATTGTCGGTGTGGACGGCGGTGCGGCACCGACGTCGCGGAACGGGCAGAGGTAGTCACGAACGGCGGCGTAGCTGCCGCGATAGCCCCCGAATCTCGTCGAAGAGGGTGAGGGCGGTGTCGAAGAGCGTGAGGGCGGTCGTGAATCCGTCGTTCCATCTTCCGTGCCGCCCCGTAGCGGCGCTGTGTGCGGGCGACGAGGACGGATTGTTCGCGGTGCGCTGTGTGCGCCTGCTCGGTGGCCCACCGGAGATCCTCCGCGGCGGTGTGTTCGATGCTGGGCTGGAGGTCGACTGCGGCGTTGACGCGGAGGCAATCATGTTGGGCGGGAACGGTGCTCTCCACGGCATCGGCCATAGGTGCCACAGGTGCGAGCGGTCGGCAACTCAATCACGCTGGGGGCTCCGGTGCGCGCCCCTTCGGCGTACGCGCGAGTGTTCGGTCAGCCAGCACCTGCAGGATGAGGCGACTCGGTCGGTTCCCGATCGCGATGTCGGTCACCGTGCGTTCGTATCGGCTGTGCACTTGCTCGCAGGTATCACTGGCGGCGGGACGCCGACACCGGCTGTGGGGAAGCGCGAGTGCTTACCCCGCCCCAGAGACGTCACTCGAATCGATCGCGACACCCACCAGGTGGGGAAGCAAAACGCAAATGGCGCAACGGCTTCCGAAACGGCAGCAAGATCATCCCTCACAATCTGCGCCCCATCGGGGGCGACACGCGGAGAACACGGCCATCACGGAAACCGGGCCAGAACCATCTAACCCTGACAGAACCAGCGGCAAACCATACCGGTCCCTCAGGCCGTGCCCAGGTACTGCTCGAACAGATCACTTTCGAGCAGAGCGTTGGGTGCCCCGTCGAAGACGATGCTGCCACGGCGTAGGACGTAGGCGTGGTCGGCCATCCCCAAAGCCTTCGTCACGTATTGGTCGACGATCAGCAGCGCTGCGCCGCGGCTGGCTAGCTCGAGGAGGAAGTCGAAGATCCTGTCGACGATGATCGGTGCCAGCCCCAGCGATACCTCGTCGACAAGGATCAGCGAAGGGTTACGCACGTATGCTGCGGTGAGCGCCAGCATTTGCTGCTCTCCACCGCTGAGGGTGCCCGCCTTCTGGTGCAACCGTTTTCCGAGTACTGGAAAGGACGAGGAGGCCGCCTCGATCGCTAGGTCCACGCCCCCGCGCGGCGCCTGCATTAGCAGATTTTCGCGCACCGTCAGCGACTTGTACACTGCCCGACCCTCCGGGATCAGACTGAGTCCGCTGCGCGCCCGCCGATGAGGCGCCTCCCTCGTCACGTCTCGCCCCGCCATCTGAACCGAACCGGACATCGGCGGAAGCAGACCGGAGGCGACCCGCATGAGGGTGGTTTTGCCCGCGGCATTGGGTCCTACGAGGGCCGCGACCGTCCCTCGAGGGACTCGGAGTGAGACGCCCCTCAGTACGGTTGTTCGTCCGTAACCCGCGGTCAGATCGATGATATTCAGGGCGGCCGGTCCGCCTTCCACGCCGGAGTCGCCCACCCTTTGCTCGACGATGTTCGTCATGACACTGCCCCTCCGATCTTCATTTCCGGTTCGAGCTCCTCGGAGCCGAGGTATGCGGCGCGGACCTTCGGGCTCGCGGCGATCTCGACGGGCTTGCCGTCTTCGAGGAGACGTCCGAAGTCAAGCACGTAGATGTGGTCGCAGATCCCCATCACCAGCGACATGTCATGCTCGACCAGCACGATGCCGCATCCGCGCTCCTGAACCACACGCTGCAGGATCCGGCCGAACTCCGCCGTCTCCTCGTGATCGAGACCCGATGACGGCTCGTCCAGCAGGAGTATGTCGAAAGGTCCGCTCAACGCACGGGCTAACTCGACGAGGCGGCGCTGACCTGTGGACAGACTGCCGGCCTGTAGGTCGGCGAGGTCGGTAATGCCGCAGAGTTCCATCGACTCGAAAGCCGCTTGACGGGTTGTGGCGCGCTCGGCACGCGTCGCGACGATCTGGGAGAACGGGTTGCTGCCGGCCTGACCAGCTTCCCTGCCCAGCGCTACATTCGTTGCCACGGACAGCGTTTCGCATAGCTGCGGAATCTGGAACGTCCGACCCAGCCCTAGTCGTCCGCGTGCGGCCGGTCCATAGCGGCTGGCATCGACACCGTGCAGGCTGATCTGCCCGCTGATGTTTCGGTTCAACCCACTGACTGCATTGAACGTCGTGGTCTTGCCTGCACCATTTGGCCCGATGAGGCCCGTGATCCGGCCACGCGGCGCTTCGAATGCAACGTCGTCGACCGCGAGCATGCCGCCGAACCGCACCCTGAGGCCAGCGACGCGTAGCCCCGACCCGTCGCCGACGGAGACCTGCCCTGCTAGCTTCGCCGGCGTGAACGAGGGCCCAGCTTGCGGTGGGGCCGTGGCACGACCGCCGAAGACCCGCTCGAACCATCTCCGTGCGGCCTCCGGCATCGTGGGCGTCCCACCCACTGCCGCGGTGAGCACTGCGAATACGCCGAAGACGACGTTGAGCCAGTAGGTGGTGTACACGTTCTGGGCGTACGCCTGGACGATCAGGGGGATTACGCCGAACAGGGCGTACCACGGCGAGGCGAAGGGGGCGATAGCCAGGATCGCAAGGAATACCAGCGAATTGAATGAGCTGAAGAAGGAGTCGCCACTGACCGCGAAGTTCACCGAGACCCCGTAGACGATTCCCGCGATCGCAGCGAAGAACGCCGAGATGCAGAAGACAATGACTCGAGTCATGTACGTGTTCAGGCCCATCACGGATACCGCAGTGGGCGAGTCCGACATGGCCTGCAGTACCCGGCCCAGGCGGGTCGAGTGGATCAACAGCATTACTAGAGCGCTGACCACCAGGAACGCTAATGCTACGTAGTAGAAGTTCAAGTCCGACTCGAATCCCGGCGGTCGCGGCATGATCCGGCCCTGGGCGAGCGTGGTGAACCCGATCTCGGTGGGGTAGAACAGCTGCTCGACGAGCAGCCCGAAGCCGAAGGTGGCCAACGCGAGGAACAGGGTGGACAGCCGGATCGCGGGGAGCGCGATCAGAGCTCCGACCGGCATCACGATGATGCCGGAGAGGACTACCGCGACCAGCCATGGCAGCCCGAAGTCGGTCATCAACTGCGAGAACACGACCGCCCCGATGCCCGCAAACGCCCCAGACGCGAGAGAGATCTGCCCGGACGTGCGCACCAGAAGGCCAAGTGAGAGCAGCATGATCCCTTGTGCGAGGCCGACGGTGAAGAAGGATATCCGCAAGGAGTCGAAGATCGGAAGTAGCACCAGCGCACCGACGACGATTACACCGCTGAGGAGCTTGAGTCGCCAGGGACCACGCCATTGCAGCGGCGGTCGTCGGCTAGCGGCCGTGGGCATCGCGAGCTTCCGCTTCGGAGTCACAAGCAGAACGATGAACAGGACGATGAACGGAAGGCTCGCCGGTAGCCCGGACAACCACGGGACCTGCAGGACGTACGTCTTCGAGACGTCAGCGATGATGCCCAAGCCGATCCCCGCGACGAACGTGATCGGGATGCTGGAGAACGCACCTACCGCCGCGGCTCCGAACGCCTGGACGGCGAGGTAGGTCAGCACCACGGCATCGATCCCGACCAGCGGTGCCAAGAGAACCCCGGACAGTGCCGCGAACGTCACGCCGATGACCCACGCGAACCGCCGGACCCCGCGGGCGTTGACGCCGTGCAGGCCGACCAGGTCGGAGTCGTCCACCACCGCGCGCATGGCTACACCCATCCGGGTAAACCTGAACAAGGCGTAGAGCAGTGCCGAGGCAGCCACAGCGACCGCGGTGACGGTCAGCTGTCCAACCGTGACGACCACCCCGAACATCCGAAACGTGTGGGATCCGTTCGGCAGGAACTGCGGGATCCGCAACGGATCAGGGCCGAAGAGCACCCGCGCCAACCCCTGCACGATCAGGATGACCCCGATCGTGCCGACCACCTTCATGGCGACCGATTGGGGTGCCAGGAAGCGGGCCAGAACCTCGAAAAGCAACCCGAGCGCGGGGCCCAGGATCAGGACGCTGATCACGAACGCCGCAAGCCACGGCAGCTGCAGCTCGTGAGTGAGGAAGTAGAAGAGGTATGCGGCCGCAGCAGCGACCGCGCCATGGGCGAAGTTGAAGATTCCTGACGTCTTATAGGTGAGCACGAGTCCGCTGGCGGCCATGCCATAAATGGCACCAGCGGCGATCCCGCTCACAATGAACGGAAGAACGGCGTTCATCGCAGAGCTCCTTCGTGTGTGCGCCGTCGGTGCTGAGCCGGCAGAAAGCTGCGCGACTCCGCAACGAGATCGATGTCACGACAGCGTTCGAACGGCCTCGCCACAATGACTCCTCGGCTTCGTCTGCTCACATTGCACTCCCTCGTGCATCCACACTTCGCCAACCCACTTCCGGACGGCACGCCCGGGTGCACCTAAGGATGCACGCCGAGTATTCCGACGAAGGATGGCCAAGTCAAGCAATCGTTGCGATAATTCCTTCATCAATTTCCATTTTCTGATAGTCAGTTTCGGTGTAACGTGAGCGACGCGCGACACAATGAAGGTTGCGCCCATGCACAGAGAGGTGCATTTCATGAAAATGTCACGACTTCGGGCCGCGGCCACGCTGGCGGCTGGCGCGTTGCTGTTGACCGCATGTGGTTCCGGTGGATCGTCTGGAGCCGCATCGTCTCGAGAGGCACCGACTGGCGGACCCGAGGGCGATACGATCAAAATCGGATACGCGGTCGCCCAGACCGGATTTGCCTCCGGGGTGGTGGGGCCGACGGCAGAGGTCGCCCAGGCGTGGGCGAAAGGGGTCAACGCCGAGGGCGGGATCGGTGGCCGACCCGTCGAGATCGTCGTCCGCGACACCGCCGCGACACCGGCAACCGCACTGACCGCCGTCAAGGAGCTCGTCGAGCAGGAGGGCGTGATCGCCCTCATGTTCGCCGACGGCGCGAGCGAGAGTGGTCTCAGGGACTACCTGGCGGGCAGCGACGTCGCGGTCCTGGAGGCTCAGAGCTTCGATCCGAAGATGTTCAGCGCTCTCCCGAATTTCTTCGCGACGAGCACCACCGACAAGTACATGCACTCCGGCTATACCGAGGCCGCCGCGGCGGCCGGGGGCAAGTCACTTGCGTTCGCCGTGTGCGCCGAGGTCGCGGCTTGCGCTCAGGCCGGGGAGGTATCCGAGGAGCTCGCCCCGGGACTCGACATGAAGTACACAGGGACAGTCAAGGTGACCGGGTCGCAGCCCAGCTTCACCGCGGAGTGCCTGAAGTTGAACCAGAGTGACACCGAGTGGATCGGGATGGCGCTCGATTTCGCGGCCACTGGCACCCGGATGGCCAGTGACTGCCTGCAGCAGGGCTACACCGGCGGATTCGTTGTGGGATCCGGTTCGGTGAACGGGGGCCTGGACGAAGTCCCGGACGCGAAGTTCACGGGGCCGATGAACGGGTTCCCCTGGTGGGTCGACGACGCGCCGGTCGCGCAATACCGCGACGTGATGGCGGAGTTCGCCCCGGACGTGCCGATCACAGGCACATGGCAGACCAGCACATGGACGGGTCTGGAAATGTTCCGCAAGGCCCTCGCCGGGCACACTGCCGAAGGTCTGACCCGTCAGCAAGTGATCGATGCCTACGGAACGATCAAGGACGAGACCCTAGGCGGGCTACTACCTCAGCCGGTGACCTACACGCCGGGTGAGCCGGCTCCGCCGGTCTCCTGCTACTGGATCTACAGCTATACGGGCGGATCCGGAGAGTTCGAGAACATCCAGAAAGGGACAAGCGGCAATGGTTTGACGACCGATCTTGCTTCATCGTGTTACGACGGACCGCCCTTCTCCTAGAGCGATCCGGCCGGAAGGCATCAGCGCAAAGCCTCGACCGAAGCCGGTGGGGTGCAGCACGCTCTGCGTCCAAACCAACAGGGCCGACGCCGCAACACATGCGCCCGACTGCACGCGCAGCCACCAAACCTGAAGCAGGAGAAGTCAACCGAAGCAACCGTTTGGAGAGGAAGCAATGACCTTATCTCCGTTCATCGCCGTATCACGTGTGGCCTTCGGGCCACGCAGATATTGCACGTTTGGATATGACAACCACGCCGGATACATCCCGGCCGTACTGACGAAGGAACCGGTTCGATGAAGACACGCGCAGCAGTACTCTGGCAGCAGCCGGGCAAGTGGGAGGTCGACGACTTCGACCTGGCGGGACCGGGTACGGGCGAGGTGCTCGTCGAGATGGTGGCGACAGGTTTGTGCCACTCGGACGACCACATCGCGACCGGCGACACTCCATTGCCGAACCTGCCGCTCTGTGGTGGTCACGAGGGCAGTGGAATCGTCCGTGAAGTCGGGCCGGGTGTGACCACCCTGAACGTGGGTGACCACGTAGTGACTTCATTCATCCCCGCGTGTGGGAAGTGCCTCTGGTGTGCGCGGGGACTGCAGAACCTGTGCGACAACGGTGCGCTCATCCTGACCGGCGCGCAGTTCGACGGTGGCTACCGGCTGCGCGGCCGCGGGCACGACATCGGCACGATGGCGATGCTCGGCACGTTCTCTCAGTGGCAGGTCATGGACGAGTCTTCACTCATCAAGGTGCGTGACGACGTGCCGCTGGGAGTCGCGTGCCTCGTCGCCTGCGGTGTGCCGACCGGGTGGGGCTCAGCAGTCAACGGCGCACAGGTTTCTCCCGGCGATGTCGTGATAGTGATGGGTGCCGGTGGTGTCGGGATGAACGCCGTGCAGGGCGCGTCGCACGCCGGAGCAGGGCACGTGATCGTCGTAGACCCGCAGCCGTTCAAGCGGCAGATCGCGGGTGAGTTCGGCGCGACGCACACGTTCGCGGATATCGCGGAGGCGACCGATTTCGCCCGCAGTATCACCAACGGCCAGGGTGCCGACTCCGCGATCGTGACAGTGGGCGTGATCGAGGGGCAACAGATCGCCGACGCGTTCAATGCGATTCGGAAGGCGGGAACCGTCGTGGTGACCTCGCAGGGGGCAGTGGCGGCGGTGGGAGCGCCCATCAACCTATTCGAGATCTCGATGTACCAGAAGCGGATCCAGGGAGTGCTGTACGGCATGACGTCACCTCGCGCCGCGGTGCCGCATCTGCTCAACATGTATGCCGACGGGCAGCTCAAGCTGGACGAGCTCGTGACGAAACGATACGCCATCGACGACATCAACCTCGCGTTCGACGACATGCACAACGGCGAGGTGATCCGCGGCGTGATCGACTTCACGACACCCGGGGCGCAAGGAAGAGCACAGTGACCGACATCCTGAACCGCACACCGTCGGAGACGATTCCGCATCGGCGGGAACTGTTCATCCGCGGCGACTGGGTCGTCAGCGAGAGCGAGCTGGACGCCATCCCGGTAGTGAACCCCTCCACCGAGGAGGTGATCGCCACGGTCGTCGACGGCGACGCGCGTGACACCGCCCGCGCGATAGCAGCGGCGCGCACCGCGTTCGACGAGGGGCCATGGCCACGGCTGCGTCCGAAGGAACGCGCCAAAGCGCTGCTGAGACTCGCCGAGTCGATCGAGGGGCGCAAGGACGAGATCGTCGACCTGCTCGTCCGTGAGGCCGGGTCACCGGTCGCGTTCGCAGAGGCTATGCAGTTCCGCCTGGGCCTGACGCACTTCGTCGACATGGCCGAACGGGTAGTCGCCGGACACGAACCGGTGCGCGGCACCCCGCCGGTGTTGGGCAGCCGGGTGGGTCAAGGCGTTGTGATAGAGGAGCCTGCAGGAGTGGCCGCCCTCATCACGGCCTTCAATTACCCGTTTCACTTGGCGCTGATGAAAATCGGCCCGGCGCTGGGTGCCGGCTGTACGGCCGTGCTCAAGCCATCGGAGCTCACCCCGCTGGTGGGTCTCATCTTCGGAGAGTTGGCGGCCGAGGTGGATCTGCCCCCTGGCGTGCTCAACGTCGTCTCCGGAGGCGTGGCGTCTGGAGTCGAGCTGACGTCGAGTCCACACGTCGACGTCGTGAGTTTCACCGGTTCCGACGATGTGGGACGACGCGTGATGCAGCAAGCCGCGGGCACGATCAAGAAAGTCGTCCTCGAACTCGGCGGCAAGTCCGCCGGCATCGTGTTCGCCGACGCCGATCTCGACGCGGCGGCACAGTCGGTGGTCCTCCATATGACCCTCCACGCTGGTCAGGGATGCAGCCTGCAGACCCGGACGCTGGTGGAGCGCAGCGTCCACGACGAGCTTGTCGAGCGTGTGCGCGCCATCCTCGGAGGAATGAAGATCGGCGACACGGCCGATCCGACCTCGGTGCTAGGGCCCCTGATCAGCGCACGGCAGCGCGATCGCGTCGAACGATGCGTGCAGTCGGGCATCGACGAGGGCGGTACGGTCGCCTTCGGCGGTGGCCGCCCGAGCGATCTCGCGCGTGGCTACTTCGTGGAGCCGACGCTCTTCGTCGACTGCCGGAACGACATGACGATCGCTCAGGAAGAGATCTTCGGTCCAGTCGGAACGGTCATCCCGTTCGACACAGTCGATGACGCGATCGCAATCGCGAACGACTCCCGCTTCGGCCTCAGCGCAGGGATCTGGACCCGCGACTCGCTCAAGGGCTACCAGGTGGCAGAGCGGCTGCGCACCGGTGAAGTACTCATCAACGGCGGAACCGGCGGCGTCGACACCTTCGGCCCCTCGGGCGGTTACAAGCAGAGCGGACTCGGCCGCGAATTCGGCGAGTACGGTTTTGCAGAGTACCTCGAACTGAAGAAGGTCGCCTGGCCGGTCATCTCCTGACCACTTGATCTTCCTTCGACGACGTCGAAACATGCACTTACCAGACGACAGTAGGTTGGTCGCAGTTCCTGGCGTCGGACGAGGCGGGCTACTTTACCGGCGTGATGCTGCCCATCGACGGGCCAACACGAGCGGTTGATTGCGATTGGCGTGGACGCAGGAGGCTCCGGTCATCCGGGGCTTGCCTGCACCATCCACCGATCAAAGAGTCAGAAGCTCAAATCATTTGAGTGGCGGATGCGCGGAGTGGTCCGATGCGTGCTCCGACGGACGACATCATTGGTATTGCGATTGTCTCGAGGAAGTCCAGTCCGTGTCGTTTGGATAGCGGTCCCCCTCGAGCGTTGCTCTGGAATCTCCGACAGGTATGTCCGACACCTTCGTCGGTACGGCAAACGTCGCATAGGTGGGGGAGTTGGGAGCGCTTGGCGCGGATGTTGATCGATTCGACGTAGCAGTCCTCGTCGTAGCAGTTCTCCACGCGTGCGTGACGCCCGCCGATCACCACGGCCAGGGTTCGCATCTTGCCGCCGGGGAAGATCGAAGTCCACTGTGCCGGAGAACATTATCGCGTAGTCGATCATGTATGTCGCGTGATGGCCGGATCGACTCGTAGAATCCGTCCTCTGCTGAGCCAGTCGACGATGATCAGTGGCCGCCACCCGTTCGGCGACCGCACCTGGGGCATTCGTGAAGTGACCGCCCTTCACCTCCCAAAATCACGCGACGTCGACGGCTCCAGGGCCGTTCTTGGTCGCTGGTGGGTCGACCTCGAGGAAAGTTCGCCTCGCCCCCAACAGCGACAACAAGATCGAATTGTGCAGCACTCCGGAACGACGTTGTCCGTAACTCCTGATCTATGCAGGAAGTTCGGTTTCAGCGCCACCCGTTGCGGCGATCTTGTTTCCGAAAATGCGTTACCTATTTCGCTATTCCTGACTGGGAAGTATGCTAGTACGAAGACAATTCTCGCTTCTCCGATTACTTCGGAGTACTACTGGCTGGCATTACGGAGGGTGATGGAACCGGAAAAGTTCAGCATTCACATCCCGGACGAACGGATCGACGATCTGCGCCAAAGGCTGCGGGCGACCAACTGGCCTGGAGACTTCGGAAATTCCGACTGGGACTACGGCGTCGAACAGGGCTGGCTCCGCGACATGGTGAGCTACTGGGCGGACGACTTCGACTGGAGGGCGGCGGAGGCGCGCATGAACGCCTACGACCAGTTCCGTGTGGAGATCGATGGCGTGCTGATCCATTTCATGCACATTCGAAGTGGCCGGCCCAATGCTATCCCGCTGATACTCACGCACGGCTGGCCATGGACCTTCTGGGACTGGCGTGGTGTAGTCGAAGAACTCACGCGAGACAATGACGACGTGGCCTTCGACATCGTTGTCCCGTCGCTCCCCGGGTATGGTTTCTCGTCACCGCTCCGAACCCCAGGCCTCGACATCCGGGGAATTGGGCGCCTTTGGGTGAAGCTGATGACCGAGGTCCTGGGTTACGAGCGGTTCGCGGCAGCCGGCGGAGACCTGGGCTCCGCTATCACCGCCGAACTCGGTCATGCGTACCCCGAGCGCGTGTTCGCTGTGCACTTTTGCATCCTGCTGTTGCCAGAGTTTCACTACAAGGACGTGCGACAGGAGGACTACGCCCCCGACGAGAAGTGGATGATCGCGCGCAATCGGGAGGCAGTACCGCTGATCACCGCGCATCGAGTGCTGCACAGCACCGAACCACAGACGATCAGCTACGCGCTCGCAGACTCACCCGTCGGGACAGCGGCGTGGATATGGGCTCGGCGTCGGGCTTGGAGCGACAGCAATAGCGATGTGATGTCCTACCGCGGCCGCGACTTCCTGTGCAGCCTGGCATCGGTGTACTGGCTGACCAATACGATCGGTTCGTCGCTCCGGCTCTACAAGGAGCAGTATGGCGGGGGCGTGCGCGCGACAGGTATGCCGGCGCCGACCGAATGGTCGCTGCTACGTCAAGACACGCCTTCGATACCGGTCCCGACGGGCGTGGCGGTGGCACCGAAGGAGGTTGCGCTCATGCCGCGGGCCGCCGTTGAGCGGCGCGTGAACCTTGCGCGGTGGACCGTGCTCCCGCGAGGAGGCCACTTTCTCCCATCGGAGGCGCCCGACCTCCTCGCCCAGGAGTATCGCGCCTTCTTCGGCGAGCATCGATTGTCTATCTGACAGCTGGGTGTAGGCCAGTGGAAGCTGGGTGGAACCGGGTCTCAAGGTCCGTGAACCGTCTCGGGCCTTATGCACGCAGGGCAATTTGTGCGATCAATTGATCGGCACATCGTGTGGCGTCGTACGTGGCCGACTACATCTAATGATGTTCTTGCGCAGAAGGTTCCCCTGCATCAACCGAAACGAGCACGCCTGATTCACCGACCGCTGCACGAATGCGGTCTCCTTGGAAGCCGAACCTTCCCAGCCGAGGATGGTGCTGGCGAACGCATCGATCGCCAACCCCGTGTGCGCGAAGCCAGGCACGGTTCGCACGTACGTGAAGTCGGCGACAGAGAGCGCGTCCGGCCGATCGATCCGGAAGTTCCGATCGACAGACCCAGCGCCCGCGGCGCCGATGCGTCCGGGGTGGTGGTGCGGACCTTCGTCGCCCTGGCGGCGCCGCGCCAGCGGTTGACCCGTATGAGCCGTTGTACGGTGCACCGGGCGACCGCGATGCCCTCCCGTCGTATGAGGCGGACTTCTTCACTGATCCGTACAGCGACTCCGGCCGACGCCAACCGTGCCCGTCACGCTCGACGTGGTAGGACGTCAGAACCGCGGTGATGGTGGCGTGCCACACTGCCCGGTTCGATAACCGGCGCGTCCGCCAGGAATAGCGACGACATCGACCGGGTCGTCGGCGAGCAGGCGACGGTCGGGATGGCGACATCGACACGACGGGGCTATCTTTCGACATTCAGGGGTTCTTCACGTTCCTCTGCGCGCGTAAGGCCGGCGAGATCGAAGCGATGTACGGGGTGCGGGTGGCAGATCCGGTCGACGAGTTCAACGCCGCCCGCCATGTCGGCACCGATTCCCCACATGTGCTTCCACCGCCGACCCCGCAGCGGTTGGACACGTTCTTCGCGTTCCTGCGTGACCGGATAGCCACGGCACGAGTGTTCGGCAGCGCGGGCCGCGACTACGCCTTGTTCCGCACGCTCTACCACGCCGGGTTGAGATCGGAGGAGGCGGTGATGCTCGATGTCGCCGACCTCTACTTCGACCGAGGACCGTTCGGCAAGATCCATGTGCGATTCGGTAAGGCCGCCAAAGGATCCGGTCCCCGCCCTCGCTGGGTGCCGATGCTCGACGGGCTGGACCTGATCCTGAGGTGGTATCTGGCCGATGTGCGAGGCAAACTCGCCGACGGAGCGGTGTTGTTCCCGGACCAGTCCGGGGATCGGTTGCATCGCGGTAGTGTGCGCAACCGGCTGGCTCGACTTCTCGATCTCGAGGACGCTGCCCTACCGAGCGTTTCAGCCCACATGCGATGCGCCGGGCGTGCGCCACGCACAACTACGAGCGAGGCATGGACCTCGTTGCGATACAACAGCTTTTGGGTCACTGGCAGGTGGGTACCACAATGGGTTACGTCCGGCCGTCGGCGACTTTCATAGAGGACGCCTACCGACGTGCCGTGTCGGCCACACTGACCGCACTCGAGGACGGGCAGCAATGAAGGCGACCTGGCGGCTGCGGATGGCGGCAGCGCAACGCGAAGTGTGGACCGGCGCCCAGCTGCGCCGGCTGCTCGCCGAGAAAGCTGGCCTGAAGATGTCATCGGCGTCGGTGTCCGCGCTGCTGACCAAACAACCCGCGCAGCTCAAACTCGGCACTCTCGCCGCGTTGTGCACGGCACTGGACTGCACACCCAACGACCTGCTCGACATCGACACCACACCTGTCGCTGCCACGCCCACCCCACCGGCTCCGGTGGCGCGGGCCGCGGGCCCTGCGAAGCCGGGACGATCCATGCCACCGCTGTGACCCGTCCACGCCGGATCGTCTGCTGCCGCACGTGCGGGGCAGCAGCGACCGCACCAATCCCTCGGCCAATGCGCCCGCTGCTACCAGACGGACCCGGCGATGGTGTATCGGTGCACCGAAAAGCTGGCGACACAACTCGATCCGACACCCGAATGGTTCCCCGGATTCGGCGAATTCCTCGCAACGCGGGCGGCGCCCACCCGCGCCATCTCCCTGCTTCACCAGCTGGCGGCGATACTCACCGCGAGTCCGGGCGCCGGACCCACCGCCATCCTGCGCGCCGCGCGACTTCCCGGCCCGGCCGTGGGCGCGCTGGCGCGAGCGTTGGAAACGTACTTCGTCGATTCCCGGCTCACCCTCACCCTCGACGTCGCCGGCCAAGCCGCAGCCGAACGACGCGCCAGACGAGTCGCCGAGGTGCCCTACGGATTCCGGCCTATCGCGGCAGCATTCGACCGTAATCAGCTCCAATCGCGTGAGCGGGCCCGCCGCGCCGGTACCAACCCCGCTCCGACCGCACACTCGAGATCAACCTGGCCGCCGTGCGCGATCTGGCGCGCTACCTGGTCGAGAACCGCCCCGGGGTCACCGATCCGACGCTGGTCGGTATCGGCGATGTAGAGGCGTTCCTGGCTACCATCACCAACCCGAGCAACCGTGCCAGATACCTCCACGCCCTGCGGGTGTTCTTCCGATTCGCCCGCCACGCCCGTCACATCCTCGCCGACCCCACATGCGGACTGAACGCCAACTCCAACATCGCCTTCCACGGACAGGTACTCGACCATGCGCGCCAACGCGACCTGTTCCGGCGATGGACCCGCGGCGCGACCGAACTGCACCCACACGAACCAACGATAGGGTTGCTCGGCCTGCTGCACGGTGCGTCGGTCACCGAGTTGCGTTCGCTGCGGGTCGACGACATCGACCTCACCGCAGCAACCGTCGACCTCGGCCGCCGCCCCCAGCCGACCCCGCTCGACCCGGCCACCACCACAGCACTGCGCCGGTGCCTCCACTATCGCGACACGCACCACCACACAAGCCCATATCTGCTGGTCAACCAGAAAAGCAAGACCACCGGTGGCCCTGTCTCCATCGACCACCTCGCCCGCACTCTCGTCCCCGCCCAGGTCACCGTGGCGACCCGGCGCGCCACCCGCCTCGCTCAACTGGTCGCCGTCATGGATCCCGTCCTCGTCGCCGCAGCGTTCGGCATCCGTCGCGGCGCGGTCCTGCACTACCTCGGCGACACCGTCGGTACCACACGTCTGCCCAGCCCGTGAACATCAGGCGCCACCTCGCACACGTTGGCCCGAACCTGTGCGCTTTGGACAACGGCAGCGAGTTCATCAATCACCATCTGCTCGACTGGTGCGACAAACGACAGATCACCTTCACCCGCTCGCGTCCCGGAAACTCCAACGACGGCGCTCATGTCGAGCAGAAGAACTGGGCGGTGGTGCGCACCATCGTCGGCTACCTGCGGTACGACACACCAGCAGAGCTGGTGTTACTCAACACGATCTGGGTGTCGCAGTCGCAGTTGACGAACTACTTCCGCCCGCAGCAGAAATCGACGTCCAAGGTGCGGGACGGCGCGAAGGTGATCAAGAAATACGACACAGCGACCACCCCGTATCACCGTGCCCTCGCTCACGAGCGGGTCTGCGCCGAGGATCGAGCAATCCTCGGCGACACCCATGCCAGCATCAACCCCGCCGCCGTCCAACGCCAAATCCAGGCACTGTCCACCGAGCTGATCACCCTCGCCACCGCCAAGATGACACCGCCCGCGAAGACCGCCGTCACGCGGGCAATCCTTGATGAGTCAACGAATCAGGCTTCGCGGGCATCTTGACATGAGGCAACAGGGGGTTGAGGCGCTCTTGTCGCATCTGCATGCAGTCGAGCGCGTTCAGGGGTGTGGATTGGTCGAACGATATGAATGCCACTGTCGCGAAGTGGCATTCGGCGCAGATAACTTCTACTACCCAGACAGCCAATCGACGCCACGGAACATCGCCAATGGATTCTGCCTTCTTCCATTCGAGTTGATGTGGGCTCTGCAGCCCTGACGGGCGCGCGGCGTGCTAACAGCAAGGCTCGTTGGCCTACACTCTGATTGAGCCGTCGCAGTCTCACCGACCAGCGCGAAATCCGTCTATGTCCAGAGCTTGAGGCTCGTGTCGGCGACACTGGGTAGTGCAATCGAGTAAGGCCCATGAATATTTCGTGAACGGCTGACCAAACTCCTGCTCGCTCCGGTTCCAGTTGTGGTGGTGTTCGTCGACCGCGTGGCCATCTCGCTGGGCCCGATGAGTCGAATGCGGGCAGTGTGCAGCGATCAATCAGGTGGCGGGTGAGTTGGACCTGGGTATGCCGTATTCGCCTCAGACTGCGCCCATCGCCGCCTTGTGCCCGTTGGTTCGCAGGCCGAAGGCTTCGGCGATCAGGGCGTGGGAGTAGCGTCGGGCTTCTTGATCGGGGTTGATGCTTTGCACCATGATTTCCGTAGCACCGGTTTGTTCGATCATCTGTGTTAGTTGGCTGCGGATGGTTTCCGGGCGCCCGGCCAGTTGCTGAGGCCAGATTCCGTCGACGATCCGGGATGGCGCATCCTTTTGACTGGTGGTGAGGGTGCGGGAGGCCTCGTCGATCGAGGGGACGACGATCTGTCCGGGGCTGGTGCGGCCCAGGCTGGCGTAGACGGCGCGGGTGGGCCAGGTCATCTTGTGGGCTTCCGCATCGGTGTCGGCGGCGAACACGCTCACGCCGAGCATTGCCTGCGGGACCTGTTCGCCGTACTGGGTCGGAGTGAACGCCCGGCGATAGGACTGCAACGCGCGGACCGCCCCGGGTGGGTTGATGAATCCGGCGAAGGAGTATCCAATTCCCAGCGCGGCGGCCAGGTTCGCGCTGCTGCCGGACGAACCGAGGATCCATGGGTCGGGACGGGGGGTGACGGTGGGCATCAGTTGGATCTGGTTGAATGGATGATCGGCTGGGAAGTCTCTGCGTAGGAACGCGAGCGCTTCTTGAACTTGCTGGTAGAAGTCATCAGTGAGCCGGGATTCGCGGTCGCGTTTGAGCGCCGCGTCCACGAGTGGGCCGGCGGTGGCTCGGCCCAGGCCTATGTCGAACCGTCCGGGCGCTACGACCTCCAACTGGTAGAACAGTTCGGCAACTTTAAGGGGGCTGTAGTGGTTCAGTAGGATCGCTCCGGACCCGATGCGGATGCGCTCGGTCTCGCGTGCGATGACGGCCATGAGTATTTCCGGTGCGTGGGAAGCGACCGAGCCGATAGCGTGGTGTTCGGCGAACCACATGCGGTGGAACCCTTGAGCTTCTGCATGTTTCGTGGTGATCAGGGCTTCATCGAATGCGTCGAACGCGTTGCCGTCTGCGGGGACTGTTACCTGCTCGACGATGGAGAGCTTTACCACTGTTTTCCTCTTCTGCTGGATTCGTGAAAGCGGGTATAGCGCGGGACGAGTCGGTTGGTGTGACGTATGGGGCTCACGGAGGTGCGAGGGCACCGTGGACGGGACGAAGCCCGTCGACCCCGATTTGCAGTTGGCGGACCCACGGCGTCGTAGTGCGTTGTCGCAGGTCCGTACCGGGCCTGGTGGCTGGAATGTCGGCTCGAGGTTCTACCCGACCGATCTCGCTGTGATCAGCGAGCGAGGCAAGGCAGATGATGAGTTGAATAATGTCCTCGCCGGTGACCCCTTCGCGCAACACCGCGGCGGCATGGCAACGGGCCACGAGTTGTTCGGCAACGGCGGCAACGCGAGTGGCGCATTCATCGAGCTGACGTTCGCTGAAGGGTCGGGCCAGCCGCTCGGTCAAGGCCACATGGGTGGCCTGGCGGCGCACGGCGTCGTCGATGAACCCGGTCATGGCCGTCCACGGGTCCGCATGATTCACCCAACTCGACAAGCCGGCGTTCTGCCATGCAGAGAACAGGTCCTGCATGACCATCTCGAGAAGGTCATCCTTGGTTGGGAAATGGCGGTACAGGGTGCCAATCGCCACACCGGCGCGTGCCGCGATGTCGCGCACGTCCGCACTGCGCCCCCGCGTGGTGAACTCGGCCGCGGCTGCCTCGATGATCGCCGATCGGTTCCGCACCGCATCCGAGCGCGCCTGCCGCTTCACAGCTCGACTCTTTGACATGGGCACATCTCGACCGTACGACAACCCGGGTAATATGAACATGCGCTCCGCTTAACTTCAGAGTGACTTTCAACACTCACCCCCCGCTACGCAGCCCAACGCTGGATGAGTGGACCTCAGGTGGGCAGATCGGTGCCACAGTCATGTTCAGTGCGGCGACACCGCAGGAATTTTCGGACACAAAGACCTCCAACGACCCAGTCGGCTTGGCATCGCGCAAGTTCGAGCCACCCGAGACCGTTCGGTCCGGCCAAACGGCGTGTCCGGAGCTCGAGAATCTGCGCGAGCGGGTTCGAACAGACCTCGCCCCCCGACAGTGGTCGGTCGCCCGCGTCTTGAATGCTCACCCGCACCTGGAACATCGGCCGACATCGACCAGCCGGACAGCCCAGCGACCTGGCGTCGCCGAGCTCGGCGATCACCTCGGGTGCCACGGCGTAGGACGTTGTTCCCGGATCCCCACTCGGCGAACTGACGCGCGGCCGAGGGCCCGAATCTTCCTGGCCACCCTCGCCGAAGGCCTCGCGCCGGGCGATGTAGTGTTGATCGGAGTCGACCTGGCCAAGGACCCCACAGGACTCGTATGTGCCCCCTACGTCGCCGCCGCAGGGGGCACGGCGTAGTTCAACTTCAATGTCCCGCGCGTCCTGAATCGCGAGCTCAAGGCCGGGTGGTTTCGCCTGTCTCGCTTCGCGCCCGTCGCGGTCTGGGATGCCGAAATCCACTGGATTAAAATGCGGCTGCGAGCATTTGAGGGCCACAGCGTTCTCCTGAAGGCGCTCGATCTCGAGATCGCCTCGAAGGATGCGGACCTCCGGACCGAGATCTCCGCAAGGTCTGCCGCCAGGACGTCGGGAGAGATCTCGCTCGCACAGACCCTTTCCCCTGAGGATTGGTGGACCGATTCGGACTACGCCCTCGTAGCGCAAGACCTCGTGATCCGGGCCCCGCATGCTCCGATCTGCGGCCAGTTCGGTGACGGTCACCTGATCGGTGTAGAAGGCGACCGACAAGGATGTGACGGCGGGCGTGTGGCATGGGGCGACGTGGGCTGTGGTGTCAGGTGTCGGCCTGGCTGTCGTATTGAACGCGGGCCGTTCGGATGGTGTCGGCATGGTCGTCGGCCCATGCGGCGAGGGTGTACACGACGCGCTCGAGGTCCTGGCCGACATCGGTGAGTGCGTACTCGACGGCCGGGGGCGTTGAGGGGAGGACCGTGCGGGAGACGATGCCGTCGCGTTCCAACGCCCTGAGGGTGGAAGTCAGCTGCCGCTGCGTGATTCCGGCGACGTCGCGTCGCAGCTCGTTGAACCGGCGAGGTCGCTGCCCGAGCGAGCAGATGATTGTCACGCTCCACTTGTCGCCGATCCGGGCCAGGATGCCGCGCACGAGCGCCATCCGCCCCTCGTCATTCCAGTGCGCGGGCACCGCCTGCTTTGAGGAGCTCTCCGGGAGGGGGGCGGGCGCGGCCTTCTTGCTGCTCTCGTGCCGGTGCACGCCGGGTTCACTAGTCACCGGAGTAGTATCCATCATATACCAACAGGCTGAAAAGGTACCACGGCGCGCGGAAGTGCATTCCCGCGCTCACAACGTGATGGGAGCGGTATGAAGGCAGTCGTGGTGACGGAATTCGGCGGTCCCGAGGTTCTGCGGTGGATGGACGTCCCCGACCCGCACGCGGGCCCCGGCCAGATTCGGGTGCGCGTACACGCCGCAACGGTGAACCCGTCCGACGCAGTGGTCCGCAAGGGGGCGGCGGCGGCGCTGTTCGCGGGCCGTCTCGTCCCGCCGTTCAGCCCGGGCAACGAGGCCGCGGGCGTCGTCGACGAGATCGGGCCGAAGACCGAGACTGCTCTGAGGATCGGGGACCGGGTGATGGCATTCGTCGTGCCCTACATGGCGTCCGGGGGCGCGTACGCGCAGCACCTGGTCTTGGACCCGCGGCAGGTGGCGCTCGCGCCGGCCGGAAGCAGCCACGCCGAAGCCGCCACCATCCCCTGCAACGGGTTGACCGTGCAGCAGGCCATGGATCTCCTCTCGCCGGCCGCCGGGGACTGGATGGCCGTCACCGGTGCCGCCGGCGCGGTGGGCGGCTACACCATTCAGCTGGCCAAGGCTGCCGGCCTGCACGTGGTGGCCGACGCGGCTCCCGCCGACGAGGAGCTGGTGCGGTCCCTGGGCGCCGATCGCATCGTTGCGCGCGGTGCGGGCGTGGCCGGACGCATCCTCGACGCCGTCCCCGGAGGCGTCTCCAGCCTCATGGACGGGGCGCTCCTGGGGCGGGAAATCCTTCCGGCGATCCGCCCGGGCGGACAGCTCGTCATGGGCCGCGGGTCCGACATGCCCGGTGTCGGCCCCCTGGGCGAGCATCCGGGCATCACCATTCACGAGGTCTTTGTACCGGAATACGTCTACGAGCAAGACAAGCTCGACGGCCTCCGTGTGCACGCCGAGAGAGGAGAACTCACGATGCGGGTCGCCGCCGAGTACCCCGCCGCCGCGGCCCCTGAAGCGCACCGCCGCATGGAAGCCGGCGGTGTCCGCGGCCGTCTGGTCCTCATCCTCTGACCGGAACGGGAGGCGCGCCGAAGCCTTGCCGCATTCTCCGAAACGGTCATCTGTGAGAGTTCTGCGACAGGCCCGGAGTGATCGCATTCCCGCAGATCGCCGTTCCGGAACGGCAATCGCGCTCACCACGAACTCGAACCGGCCCAAGCCCGACCCCATAGCGTCTGTGATCAGCGCACCACATCGTGAACGACATCCCTGAACTCCTGGGTGGAGACCGTCCTCGAACCCGGCCTCCACCCAGGTCTCCAAACACCTGGGTGGAGGTCTGTGTACCTCTCGGTCGGACCTTCACCCAGGCACTGTGCTTCGACGGGATCTCGAGCCGGCCACCACCGATAACAGTCGACACGCCCGAAAAGAACGGACCATGCTCTCCGAACAGATCCTCTCGGCTCCTGCCCGCTCACTGGACGAGTGGGAGTGGCGGCAGCACGCCCGCTGCCGCTACTTCGACGCGAATCTCTTCTTCGACACCCCGGAGAACTCATCCGATGAGCAGGCAGCGAAGGCGATCTGCCACGACTGTCCGGTTCTGAGTCAGTGTCGCGACTACGCGGTCGGAACAGAAGAGCCTCACGGCATCTGGGGAGGACTCTCGCCGACAGAACGCAAGCGGCAGAAGTGGCTCAACAGATTCAAGATCGCGTCCCCGGAAGCTGTTCGGGTGCAACGCTGCTCCTGACCCGACGATGCCGGCGCGTGGATGCCTGCCCCACCCGCCGGCATCACCACACCGGAAATGCAACCCGTTACGACACCCGCGGATCGGGAAGATGTGCAGTCGATTCGAGCGCCACCAAGACCAGCGCGGTCAACGCAGCCACCGACCCGGGTGCGGTCACCACCCTCGGGAACCGTTTGGCTACCACCGCGAGTTCCTCCGGTCCGGCAATCCGTCGGATCTCCTGCAGGACCGCGACCATCGCCATGCCGCAGCCGCAGCCGCAGCCGAACACCACCGCACGCCCGCCACCCCGCCGCCGAGCCCGAAGCCGGCGGTCAAACTCATCGCCGCACGCCGAGCCCCCACCGCGGGACCCGCGATACCTTGAGTGCGGCTACGTCGCGCCCACACGCGGCAGGGTCGGTCTACGGCGCCCAGGGTTTGGACTCTGGCCGACGCCCGCCACCACATGGCCATCAGTACGCGACACCAGTCACACCCTCGGGGTTCGCGATCAATCCGACGCGCAGTAGCAGGTATGCGCTCACGCACAACAACCCTTGACAGTGATGCCACTCACTGCTTTGATCGACTTACTGGCTAGGCCACTACGCCACCGAGTCACTGGGAAGGGTCCTCGCGGCATCGCTACCCCGCTACCCGCTATCCCATCAATCAAAGCGAAACCGGAGACCCCGATGTCGACCGAACTAATCCCGATCCTGGCGCTCGCCGTCATGTTCGTGGCAGCGACATTGCTGCCCGTAAACATGGGCGCGCTGGGGTTCGTGGCAGCCTTTTTCGTCGGAACGCTCGCCGTCGGTATGAGCAGTGACGACATCATCGGGGGATTTCCCGCCGAGTTGTTCCTGACTCTTGTAGGCATCACCTACCTGTTCGCGATCGCGCAGAACAACGGCACCGTGGATCTACTGGTACGTGGTGCCGTCCGGTTGGTCGGTGGCCGGGTCGCTCTGATTCCGTGGGTGATGTTCGGGATCACCGGGGTGCTCACCTCAATCGGGGCGCTCGGGCCCGCCGCGGTCGCGATCATCGCGCCGATCGCGCTGGGCTTCGCCGCGCGGTACAAGATCAACGCTCTTCTGATGGGCATGATGGTCATTCACGGGGCGCAGGCCGGCGGCTTCTCTCCGATCAGCATCTATGGCGTCACCGTCAACAACATCGCGTCGAAAGCCGGCCTCGTCAGTAGCCCGCTGGCCTTGTTCCTCGGCAGCTTGTTCTTCAATGCAGCGATCGGAGTGTTGCTGTTCGTCTTCCTCGGCGGCCGTAATCTTCTCGGACGAAGCGTGCACGACGAAGACCGCAACGACGACGGCGCTGTCGGCGGAGCGAGCGCCGCACCGACCCCCATGCGGGGACATGGAGCGACCACAACAAAGGCGCCTGTCCAGACGGTCACCGCGGAGAGCAGCCCGCCCTTGGCCACCGCAGTCCGCGCCGTCACCTTCGAACAGATCCTCACGCTCATCGGCCTCGGCGCCCTGGCACTCTTCTCGCTCGTCCTCGACCTCGATGTCGGGTTCATCTCGATGACCGTCGCGGTAGTGCTCGCCCTCGCATCCCCGAAGGCACAGAAGGGTGCGATTGCACAGATCAGTTGGTCGACGGTGCTGCTGATCGGCGGCGTGCTCACGTTCGTCGGCGTATTGCAGGAGGCCGGAACCGTTGAGTACGTCGGCGACGCAGTCGCAAGCCTCGGACTGCCGCTGCTCGTTGCGTTGCTGCTCTGCTACATCGGCGCCATCGTCTCCGCGTTCGCTTCCTCCACGGCGATCCTTGGTGCGACGATTCCACTCGCGGTCCCATTCCTGCTGTCAGGCAACATCGGCGCGGTCGGGGTGATCGTGGCACTGAGTGTCTCCTCTACCATCGTCGACGTCAGTCCGTTCTCGACCAACGGCGCCCTCGTGCTGGCCAATGCCCAGGACGTTGACCGCGACCGCTTCTACAAGCAGATCCTGAAATACAGCGCTCTCGTCACACTTGTCGGGCCGCTCGTGGCCTGGGCCATATTCGTGCTGCCGGGATGGCTCTGACGCCGTTGAACGCGTTCGTTGAGGCGATCCTCGACGCCTCCGATCCAGTGCCCAGGTCGCTCAATCGGCGGCACAGTCGCTCACGCGGCCGAGCCAATCGGTCAGGACTGCCGAGGGGTCTGACCCCGCAAAGAGAAACAAGCCGCCGCGCACCTGCCAATCCGCCGACGACCGTGTCAACGGACATGAGGAAGCCCGGGCCGGCGGACCTTTTACCGCGGACCACCCCCGTCAACGGCCCACCACCAGACTCGAGGGTTGGCCAGGAACCGGGGCAGATCGGCACCGATCGCAAATCGGTGCCGGCAATCAGTCGCGCCCGAGCGTCCGTGCCGGACCACCTCAGTCCGCTCCACGAAACCTCACCATGTCCGGGGTGCGGCGCCCCGACCATGTACCGAGGGGTCGGCGCACCACACGACTCGTCGCTGGAGCGCCGGTTCCGGTCTCGTTTCGGCCTGGAGGGTTGACCGTGAACGTGCCCTTGTTGTGTGAGCTGCTCACCGTCGCTGTTGTGGGACCACGTGGGTTGACGGCGGGCCGAATGGAGAGCGCGTCCATGACATCCGCCTCGTCAACCATCAGCAGAGTCCCCACCTTCTGCCGGACTGTTGCCCACCCCAAATAGAACGGCACGGAACTCCACCAGAATGTTGAGTGCGACAGCGGCCTGTTCCTGTCTGCACGCAGCACGGCCAGCCTGGAACACGACTTGTATCTATGCCACGATACTAGTCGTGGCTAAGCAGAAGTCGGCGGCAGGAGTGGCCTACGCAACGGTCAAGGAGCTCATCGTCACCGGAGAACTTCCCGGCGGTGACCTGATCAGTAAAGGGGAGGTTGCATCCCGTATCGGAACCAGCCGCACTCCGGTGCGTGAAGCGTTCCTGCGGCTCGAGGCGGAGGGGTGGATGAGGCTGTATCCCAAGCGCGGTGCGCTGGTCGTCCCCGTCGTGGCAGGTGAAGCCGAACACCTGTTGCTGGCGCGCCAACTCCGTCGAGACCGGCAGCCTGCGAGCCTTTTGCTCGAACGCTCCGCAGTGCGCCGAGGCTGCGGCCGAGATGGCCGAGAGCCTCGAGCGGCAACGCACGCTCGCCGCGACAGGTGATCACGTGGCGTTCAGCGCCGAGGACGCCGATTTCCACGGCGTCGTCGTCCGCTACGGCGCCAACCCTCTGCTGTCCGCGTTCTATGCGGGCTTGCGCGACCGGCAACGTCGCATGACAGCGACCTCGGTCGAACGCGATCCTGCTCAGCTCGAGCGGATTCTCACCGATCACACGGCCTTGCTGGCGTTGGTCGAGCAGGGCCGCGCCAACGAGTTCGATCAGCTGCTGGGGGTCCATATGCGTGAAGTTCATCATTTGGCAGGGGGATGATTATGACCGTACGCGAGTGTGTATCGGTCCGCGCCGGCGTTCGGTCGGCCCTACGCCGATAGTGCAGTCGCCGCGGCTCCATTGTGGGGCGGTGCCGACGTGTCGGCACGGTGGTGGCGCGTGGCGATCGGCATGTTTGCGGTGGGGCGCAATGCGTTCACAAACTTCTGGTGGAATATCATCTTGTAGAGGGTGTTTCGTTGATCGCGGGCAATGGATTGCTGTTCTCGTAGGTGGTCGGATTGGTTCCGATCACGTTGATCGGCGGCCCGTTGTCGGACCGTCTCGGTCGCCGACCGATTATGACGCCGGCACCGGCCGCAGTGGCGTCGGCGGTGCTGGCAGTCGGAATGCAGTCGCCTGTACTGCTGGCTGCCAGCCGCGCCCTTAGAGGCCGCTGGGCCTGGGCATGGTGGTCGTCGGAGGCAGTTGGCTCAAAGAATTCTCGGATGGCCCGGATGAGGAATCGCAGCACTCGCGCTGGACAGCCGCGCTCGCTGTTAGTCGTGTTCAGCCGACGGCAGGGCATGTGCGTGCCACCGTGATTTCCCACAGCTGGTGGAACCACAGCGACACACCATCTGTGCCGCGGTGCGGGCGCATCCCGGTTTCCGCGCCACCGTCAAGCTCTGCCTCGAATCTCTCGCGAATTCGGGCCGCCGCCGATTCCTCCGTTACTGCCTGCTCTAGCCACGTTTGCACCGGGCGATCGATCTCTCGCTCGGCAACGCGGTCGACGATGAGGCCCTGCTCGCATAGCCATCCCGGGACTACGCCTCGTTGCAGCATGCGCACGTGCGAGGGATCACGCAGTCTTTCCAATCGATCCTGCCGTTCGGCAGTGCTCGGGTCGGCCGAGGCTGCCAGGTCCATCACCGCAACCCGCCCGCTCGGACGACACACGCGTGCCATCTCGACCACCGCCCGTTTCGGTTCGGTCAGATGGTGCAGCGCGAACCGCGCGAAAACTAGGGTGAATGTGGCGGGCGCGAACGGCAGTGCCTCCGCCGTCCCGCGCACGAAGTCGAGGTTCGTCAGCTCCTCGATGGCGGCGCGGCGTCGGCCTTCGGCGATCATCGCCGGCGTGCTGTCGACCGCGACGATCCGGGTGACACGCGGCGCCAGGGCCCGGCTGACGATGCCGGTCCCTCCGGCCACGTCCAGAACGACGTCGTCCGCTTCGGGTGTCAGGTGGTCCAGTAACCAGGGAACGCTCGCGGTGAAGGCGGTGTTGAGCCGCGAATCTTCGATTGTCGGTGCCTGCTGGGTGAAGGAGGTGCGGATTCGTTCCTCGTGCGAGTTCGGCATGGCACCATCCTCTCCGGCGTATCCGCTCCCGGGCTCGCCGTGCGCCGATCGGGCCGAGCTCGACGAACGAGTATCGAACCGGCTCAGCTGATCTCGCGTAGTAGCGCGACGTCGGAAACCATCCGGATGTGCGCGGCCATGGCTCGCGCGGCGGCGACGGAATCCTGCCGGCGGACCGCGTCGGCGATCTTCTTGTGACCCTCGAGCGACGCCCGCGGCCGTTCGGTCTGCGACAGCGACTCGATCCGGGTCTCGCGGACGAGCTCGGAGATCTCGTGCATGAGCTTCGCGAGCAGAGACGAGTGCGCGGCGGTCGTGATGGCCTCGTGGAACATCTCGTCACCGACCACGCCCCGATCGCCGACGGCGATCTCCGACTCCATCGTCGAGATCGCGGAATCGATCGCCGCCATCTCCGTGTCGGTGCGACGCTCGGCGGCCAGGCCGGCGAGTTTCACCTCGAGTGCCTCGCGGGCCTCGATGATGTCGGGGAGGCGGTCCGCGTGTTCCCTCAGGGCCTTGATAACGCGTTCCTCGGTTGGTCTGCGGACGAGCACGGCGCCGTCGCCGTGCCGGACCGACAGCACGCCCTGGACTTCCAGGGCGACGAGGGCCTGGCTCAGCGATGCCCGGCTGACGCCGAGTTTCGCGGCCAGTTCGCGCTCGGCGGGGAGGCGGTCGCCGGGCACCATCGCGTTGTCGGCGATGTGTGAGCAGAGTTGTTCGACGATGACCTCGTACAGGCGGGGTCGTGTCACGGGGCGCAGTTGCTCAGTCACTAGGCCACCCACTCTCCATTCCAGTGCTGTGCTGCCCTCAGAGTAGCCCTCCCCTTATTCGGGCAACGGCGTCGATCCGTAATAGCGATCACAGCATTGCTTGACAGTGGCGGCGACCACTGCTCTACTAGTGGCTAGTCCAATCAGCCACTGATCCAAATCGGTCGGCGGCGCATCGCCAGGAAGCCAGGCTCTTCATGATTTCCACTGCACAGCCCACGACCACACAGGCCGACGGGGCCCTCGACGGGATCGTCGTCGTCGATCTGACCCGCGCACTCGCCGGCCCGCACGCGGCGATGATGCTCGGCGATCTCGGCGCCGTCGTCATCAAGATCGAGACCCCGCACGGCGGCGACGACACCCGCGGATGGGGGCCGCCCTTCGTGAACCCTGCTGACGCCGAGCGGGAATCGACGTACTTCCTGTCCGCGAATCGGAACAAGAAGTCGATCACCCTCGACCTCAAGGCCGACGACGGCCGGGCCACCCTCGAAGCCCTCGTCCGGCGCGCCGACGTCCTCATGGAGAACTTCCGCACCGGCGTCCTCGACCGCCTGGGATTCACCACCGAACGGCTCGCGGAGCTGAACCCGCGCCTGGTCGTCCTGTCCATCAGCGGATTCGGTCACGACGGACCCGAAGGCGGACGCGCGGGGTACGACCAGATCGCGCAGGGCGAGGCCGGACTGATGTCGCTGACCGGCCCCAATCCCGACGACGTCCAGCGCGTCGGCGTGCCCATCGCGGACCTGCTCGCCGGCATGTACGGGGCGTTCGGCGTCGTCGCCGCCCTGCAGGAACGTGAGCGCACCGGACGGGGCCGCGTCGTGCGAACGTCGTTGCTGGCCAGCGTCGTCGGCGTGCACGCCTTCCAGGGGACGAAGTGGACCGTCGCCGGCGAGGTCGGCGAGGCGCAGGGCAACCACCATCCCTCGATCTCGCCCTACGGGCTGTTCCGCACCGCCGACGGCGCCGTCCAGATCTCCGTCGGCAGCGAAGGACTGTGGAAGCGGTTCTGCGCGGGCTTCCACCTCGATCCGGACACCCCCGGAATGGCCACGAATCCCGAACGCGTCGAGAACCACAAGCAGGTCCTGGAACTGGTCGAGGACGTATTCGGCGCGTACACCAGCGACGAACTTCTCATCGAACTCGACCGCATCGGGGTGCCCGCCGGACGCGTCCGGACGATCTCCGAAGTCTACGAATGGGAGCAGACCAAGTCGCAGGGACTGCTGATCGACGTCGACCACCGCACACTCGGCAACATCACGCTGCCGGGCCCGCCCCTGCGGTTCTTCGAACCGGACGGCACCGAGGTCACCCGCACCCGGCACACCGCACCGCCGGTCCTCGGCGCCGACAACGACACCGTGTCCGAGTGGTTGCAGGAGGCGGTCCGATGACCCGCCTGACCGCGCATGAACTGATCGACCTGGTTTTCGATCGTGACTCGTGGAAATCGTGGGATACCGACATTACCGAGCCCGCCAGGAACGACGCGTACGCCGACGAACTTGCGGCAGCACGTAAGAAGACCGGGTTGGACGAATCCGTCGTGACCGGAGCGGCTCTGCTGCGGGGTCGCCGGGTCGCGGTCCTAGTTTGCGATTTCGGATTTCTCGCGGGATCGATTGGGGTGGCCGCCGGCCGCCGACTCGTCACCGCGATCGAGTGGGCCACCGCAGCGAAGCTGCCACTGATCGCCTTACCGGTCTCGGGCGGAACACGTATGCAGGAAGGAACCACCGCATTCCTGCAGATGGTCAAGATCACCGCCGCCGTGACCGCCCACAAAGCGGCCCATCTTCCGTACCTGGTGTATCTCCGAAACCCCACCACTGGAGGGGTGTTCGCGTCATGGGGGTCACTCGGACATGTCACGGTCGCCGAGCCGGGTGCGCTCGTCGGCTTCCTCGGCCCCCGGGTTTACGAAGCGTTGTACGGTGCCCCATTCCCACCTGGCGTGCAGACGGCGGAGAACCTCCAAGCACACGGACTGGTCGACGCCGTCCGCCCGCCGGAGCAACTCGCCGAAATCCTTGACCGTGCCTTACGAATCACGACCTCACGTCCGACCGACGACGAACGCACATCCGACGCCGCGCCCATCACGCTGCCCGAGACCCCCGCGTGGGAATCAGTGCTCGCCTCTCGGCGCACCGGCCGCCCCGGAGTCCGCGAACTACTGTTCAACGCCGCCGCCGACGTACTGCCCCTGAACGGCACCGGACAGGGAGAGAAGGATCCCGGCCTGACCCTCGCGCTGGTCCGCTTCGGTGATGTCCCCTGCGTTCTACTCGGCCAGGACCGAAACGGGCAGACCGCACAACGCCCCCTCGGTCCGGCGGCACTGCGTGAGGCACGCCGCGGCATCCGCCTGGCGCAAGAGCTCGACCTCCCGCTGGTCACAGTCATCGACACCGCCGGCGCGGCCCTGTCGAAGGAAGCGGAGGAAGGCGGACTCGCCGGCGAGATCGCCCGATGCCTGGCCGAACTCGTAGCGTTGAGAACACCCACGGTGTCGTTGCTGCTCGGCCAGGGCACCGGGGGAGGGGCGCTTGCTCTGCTCCCGGCGGACCGAGTTCTCGCCGCCCAACACGGGTGGCTCTCGCCGCTGCCACCGGAAGGGGCGAGCGCGATCATCCATCGCGACGTCGACCATGCGCCCGAAATGGCTGCCGCACAGCATATTCGGGCGGAAGATCTACTCGCCGGCGGTGTCGTGCACACGGTGATACCCGAGTTCCCCGATGCCACGGACGAACCGGTGCAATTCTGTGAACGCGTCGGTACGGCCCTCCACACGGCACTGCTCGCTCTCATCAGACAGGACCCCCAACAGCGTCTGGCCGATCGATTCGAACACTTCAGTCGGATCGGCGAACCCCTGACGGTGGCGGTGTAACACCGTCAGGCGGAGGTCTCTTGCCGCATGCCTCCACGGGCCTGGCAATGAGACCAGCGGTGTGACAGGGAGAGTCCCTACCTCCCCGCGGAGCTCACCCTGCATGCCCACTAGAGAAAGGCCACGCTTCGTGGTTCTGCGCATATTCGGTCTCTCCTTCGCCGTGACGGTGATCTCCCTCATCATCGCGGCGATCTACGGAGGCCCCCAGGCCGTCCTCCTCGTGGTGATCCTGTCGATCCTCGAGATCTCGCTGTCGTTCGACAACGCCGTCATCAACGCCACCGTGCTGCGCCGGATGAGCGAGTTCTGGCAGAAGATCTTCCTCACCGTCGGCATCGTCATCGCGGTGTTCGGCATGCGCCTGGTCTTCCCCCTCGTCATCGTGTGGCTCGCGTCCGGTCTCGGCCCCGTCGCCGCCCTCGACCTGGCCCTCAACCCGCCTGCCGACGGCGCCGCGTACTTCCCCGACGGGAGCGCCAGCTACGAAACCCTGCTCACCGACGCGCACCCGCAGATCGCGGCGTTCGGCGGCATGTTCCTGCTGATGCTGTTCCTCGGCTTCATCCTGGAAGAGCGGGAGATCACCTGGCTGTCCTGGCTGGAGAAGCCCCTCGCCCGCGCGGGCAAGCTCGACCAGCTGGCCGTCATCATCGCCGGCGCCCTGCTGCTGATCACCGCCGCGTACATCGCCCCCGCGGACACGGTCTCCACGGTGATGATCGCCGGCGTCCTCGGCATGGTGACCTACATCGCCGTCAACGGTCTCGGTGAGCTGTTCAACACGCCCGAGGAAGACGAGAACGGCGAACTGGTCGAAGGGTCCAAGGGCGGACCGACCGAGCTGGCCAAGGCCACCGGTAAGGCCGGGTTCTTCCTGTTCCTCTACCTCGAGGTCCTCGACGCGTCGTTCTCCTTCGACGGTGTGATCGGCGCGTTCGCGATCACGTCCGACCCGATCATCATCGCCCTCGGCCTCGGTTTCGTCGGCGCGATGTTCGTCCGTTCCATCACGGTGTTCCTGGTCCGCAAGGGCACCCTGTCGGACTACGTGTACCTCGAGCACGGCGCCCACTGGGCCATCGGCGCACTGGCCGTGATCCTGCTGGTGTCGATCGGCTACCACGTCAACGAGAACGTCACCGGACTCGTGGGCGTCGCCCTCATCGGTGCCGCCTTCATCTCCAGCATCGTCCGCAACCGCCGCAACCCTGAATCGGTGTTCACCAAAGACCGTGGCGACGAGCAAATGCCGGTCACCGTCGGCTAATCATCACGACAGGAGCCGGAATCAACCATGCATATCATGCCGAACGCCTATCGGTCGAATCCTCACGGGCACTCCCGATTACAGAACTCGGCATGTTTTCCGCGGAACACGAGATAGGTTCCCGAGTCGCCTTCCGGCTGAAAGCATCCAGCCCTGAGTTTCCCAGATGCGCGGATGAACCCGTGCAATCTGCGAAGCGTCGGCACGACGCTCGACGCAGCATCGCTCCCTACGAAGGAGACGCTGACGAGCGTTGACCGACCGGTTCGAGTGTTGCACCCCCATCGGCTGCCCGACGCCGATCCGGGTGAACCGCACGAACCAGCCTCGAAGCGTTGCGACCTATAGGCCGCAACGCTTCGAGGCCCTCACGGAATTGACACAGTTCGCCGCCAGCCGCTCTCGACACCCTCAATTACTCACGCGTGGCATCAGCCACACCGGAAGCCAAGGAGAACAATGTCCGTTCAGACAGCTGTGTCCGGCCTTATCCCCACGCCCGGACCCGAGACGCCGGATGATTTCGTGACCGGTTTGGAAGGTGTGGTCGCGTTCACCAGCGACATCGCCGAACCCGACAAGGACGGCGGCGCCCTGCGCTACCGCGGCGTCGACATCGAAGAACTCGTCGAGGGGCACGTCACCTTCGGCAACGTGTGGGCCCTGCTCGTCGACGGTCGGTTCGGCCCCGGACTGCCCCCGGCCGAACCGTTCCCGCTGCCCGTGCACACCGGCGACGTCCGCGTCGACGTCCAGGCCGGCCTCGCCATGCTCGCCCCCATCTGGGGATACCAGCCCCTCCTCGACATCGACGACGACACCGCCCGCGAACAACTCGCCCGCGCCTCCGTGATGGCCCTGTCCTACGTCGCCCAGTCCGCCCGCGGTATCTACCAGCCCGCCGTCCCGCAGAGACGGATCGACGAGGCCACAACCGTCACCGAACGGTTCATGGTCCGCTGGAAGGGCGACCCCGACCCCGCCCACGTCGCCGCCATCGACGCCTACTGGGTCTCCGCCGCCGAACACGGCATGAACGCCTCCACCTTCACCGCCCGCGTCATCGCCTCCACCGGCGCCGACGTCGCCGCGTCCCTGTCCGGGGCGATCGGCGCGATGTCCGGCCCCCTGCACGGCGGCGCCCCCGCCCGCGTCCTGCCGATGATCGAGGACACCGAGAAGTCCGGCGACGCCCGCGCCCTGGTCAAGGGTATCCTCGACCGCAAGGAAAAGCTGATGGGCTTCGGGCACCGCGTCTACCGCGCCGAAGACCCCCGCGCCCGGGTGCTGCGCGCCACCGCGAAACGGCTGAACGCCCCCCGCTACGAGGCGGCCGCCGCCCTCGAGCAGGCCGCCCTCGCCGAACTGCGCGAACGCCGCCCCGACCGGGCCATCGAAACCAACGTCGAATTCTGGGCCGCGGTCATCCTCGACTTCGCCGAGGTCCCCGCGCACATGATGCCCGCGATGTTCACCTGCGGCCGCACCGCCGGCTGGTGCGCCCACATCCTCGAACAGAAGCGTCTCGGCAAGCTCGTCCGCCCCGCCGCCATCTACACCGGACCCGCACCCCGCACCCCCGAGTCCGTCGACGGCTGGGTCCAACGAGCATGAATCTCTGCGGGAGCGCCGGGAGTAAGACAACCGAACCCGGCCCGACGCACGTCTCCGCGTCCGGGGCGGCGGGGAACTGTCCTCTTCCGCCTCTGAGGTCCGGTGGCCGGTTGCACATCGGCGAAGGCCGGCCCTGGCGTCGAGCGCTCGACTGTGTGGCGGTAGGCGGCAGCGAGGGTCGGCGGCCGTGGCATGGGGTGACGAACGTCCACGATCTGGATTTGCTCCTTGTTGTGCTCTCGACAGATCCCCGCATGGTGTTGTGCCTGGAGGTTGCGGACGGACTTGTGGCCGACCACGGCGGCAACATCGTAGTTCGCTCTCCCGAGACGGTGATGTTCCGTCACGGCATCCTGTTCGATGCAGTGAAAAAGCGTTCAGGGCTTAATGTTCGGATGTACGAGAGCTACCACGGGGCGGATGCGCGTGCGATCTGGGTCGCCCTCGACGAGGAGTATCACCTCGATACCCCATGGTTCACACCCGCGCGGTGGCTCGAAGGCCACGGGGTCGACTTCTAGCTGTGTCCGAACCGGGAACAAGGCCCCCGGCATGATGCTCTCTCGGCCAATACAGCTTGTTGCTGACACGCGATACAGCCCCGTAGATATTCGGCGTACCCATGTCGGGGAGCCGCGAATGGGACGACACCTCAGCCGATAGCTGGGAAGACGGCAACGATACGAGCCGCCGACAAAGGTACCCACCCACCGCTTCTCTTTGCCGAGTGTGACGAAACATGAAGTATTCCAAGGGTGCTTCGAAAAAGTGAGGCCACAGCGATGGTAGGCCTTCGGGACGCCACGGTCACATCAAGGGAGGTGATGGTGGGAACGTCGACGGAGCAAGTAGTCAGTGGGACCGCGGACGAGATGATGCAGGAGCACATCCTCAGCGACGTCTTCGACACACCTGTTCGTGTCCACACCATCGACGGACAGCGCACCGCGATCTACGTACGCTGAGCAGTCCTCGATCAGCACGCGCCAGGTGATGTCGTAGCCGCCGACGAACAATGACGCCACCGCCAGCGCGATCACGGACACCACGATCGAGGGGAGCAGTATCGCTCTGACTGTCATCTCAGCTGTGTTTCTCTCGGGCTCGGCCCGCGACCGTGGCCGGCATCCGGCGCAGGTGGGTCGCGGCAGGGCCTGTCCGCGCCGTACACGGTCGAGCAGGTCGAGTCGTACGCTGCGTTGAACCTGCTGATCCTGCACGACGCAAACCCGAGCGCACACCGCGACGGCGGCCTCGCATCAATCGAGCCAACAAGGGCCACACAGAATCGTCGTCTGCCACCCGTCCCGGCAGATAGCTACCCTGCCCCGGCAACGGAATCTCCGGATCCCGGTGGCCGACCTCGCCTACCCGCCGAAAATGACCCATTATCGAGCACGGGTTCGCAGATTTGCTGCTCCCACCGCGTCGAACGTCTCGCGGAGTGACCGAAGATCCGCTCGAAACGGGCGTCACAGCGTCGAATGCGCAGAAATAGGGGTCCGAATCCGATCGCGGACCCAATAGGTGAACACAACACGGTCTAAGGGGTGCACACCCTTGCCGGGGTGTTCACCTATGGCGAGCAACGATGCAGGCCTTGGTAGTTCCCCGAAATTACGGGCCGGTAATCACACGAAAGCCAGGCCTCTAATCACACCTGATTCCCCGCGCTGCGGGCACATTCGCGCCCTACCGGCGAATCGGTGGTGATGGCTGCAGCTCGTGCTGGTGGGCGGGCGCTGGAGGATCGGCCGACCTCCGCCGGCGAGGAGTCCGTGGGTCGCTGCCAGTCTGTGGGATGACTGCTGTAAACGAATATTTACGCAGTGTCTCCGGTGAAACAGCAGGGCAGTGCACCTTTGCCCTGCAGAGCGTAGATTGACGCCGTCGATCAGGGATTTCGTGGGTTTGGCGACAGAAATCGCCGTGGCACGCCCGGACCTCGCACAACTTGTCTGTGATGACTCGTATCACGTGGATCTCTCCGGATACCAGCGACTTCGCAAGTTCCGTGGCGATTTGTTCTGCGATCTCCGGGGGACGAACAGCAGAATCCGATCCGATTGCGATTGGCGCGCGTAGTCGGTTACAGAATGTAGAGCATTTCCTGGTAGGTGGGCAGAGGCCAAAGATCATCGGCAACGACGTCCTCGAGCGTGTCGGCGGCGGTCCGGACCGCGGTCATCGCGGGCAGGAGAACCTTCTGCGCGTACTGTGCTTCTTCGAGGGTCAACTCGCGTGGTTGTTCGGCCAATGCGTCGCTGAGGGTGGTCAGCGCTGTGCGTAGATCGCTGAGTGGACCGGAGACCGCGTTCAGCAGGGTGAGGTCTACTTCCGCGCCCACTGCCTTTAGCGCTGCCAGGTTCTGCGCTACCTCGGTCTGATGACGCACGGCGGCGGGCAAGACGATGGTGGTGCCCATCTCGAGGGTGAGACGGGCTTCCACTCCGATGGTCAGGGTGTATTGCTCAAGACCGATCTCGTACCGGCTGTGCATCTCTCGGTTATTGAACACCTGGTACTTGTCGAACAGCTCCAGTGCCGACTCGCTGATGAGCTCCGGTAGTGCGTCCAGGGTGGTGCGAAGGTTGGGTAGGCCGCGCGATTCGGCTTCGAGTTGCCAGTTGTCGGAGTATCCGTCACCGTTGAACACCACCGAGCCGTGATCTGTGATGATCTCGGTCAGCAGATTCTGGACAGCAGTATCGAATTCAGCTCCGTCTGCGACTGCTGTCTCGAGTTCGGTTGCGATGAAGTCCAAGGCTTCGGCCATGATCGTGTTGATCGTGACGATCGGTCCATTGACGGTCTGCATCGAACCGGGCGCTCGGAATTCGAACCTATTGCCGGTGAAGGCGAAGGGGCTGGTGCGGTTGCGGTCCCCAGGATCGGTCGGGAGTGCCGGCAGTGTGTCGGCGCCGATCAGCATGGTGCCCTTTCCTTTCGAGGACGTGGCCGCACCCTTGGCGATTTGGTCGAAGACATCGGCAAGCTGATCGCCGAGGAAGACGGAGATGATGGCCGGCGGGGCCTCGTTGGCGCCGAGGCGGTGGTCATTGGTTGCCGACGCGACCGACGCTCGGAGCAGTCCGCCGTATTTGTGCACTGCGCGAATGACCGCGGCGCAGAAGACGAGGAACTGGGCGTTGTCGTGCGGGTTGTCGCCGGGTACGAGGAGGCTGCCAAGTTCAGAATTACCAAGCGAGAAGTTGACGTGCTTGCCTGAGCCGTTGACCCCCTCGAACGGCTTTTCGTGGAACAAGCACTCCATTCCGTGCTTCTTGGCCGTCGTCTTGAACGTGGTCATCAACAGTTGCTGATGATCCGCGGCGATGTTGCCACGTTCGAACATTGGGGCGATTTCGAACTGGCCTGGTGCGACTTCGTTGTGGCGGGTCTTGGCAGGAATGCCCAGTTTGAAAAGTTCACGTTCGGTGTCCATCATAAAGCCGAGCACCCGCTCCGGAATCGCCCCGAAGTAGTGGTCGTCAAATTCTTGACCCTTGGGCGGCTTCGAACCGAAGAGGGTGCGGCCCGCGTTGAGCAAATCGGGCCGGGCCAGGAAAAAGTGCCGGTCTACCAGGAAGTACTCCTGCTCCGGGCCGCAGAACGAGACGACGTGCTCGGCGTCTTCGTGCCCGAACAGTGCCAGGATCCGTTCGGCATGCTTGCCCATCGCCTGCTGAGAGCGCAGTAACGGTGTCTTATGGTCCAACGCTTCACCGGTCATGGACACGAAAACTGTGGGGATACACAGGGTGTTGCCGTTAGGGTTTTCGAGCACGTACGCCGGACTTGTCACATCCCACCCGGTGTATCCGCGGGCCTCGAACGTGTTACGCAGACCACCATTTGGAAAGCTTGAGGCATCCGGTTCACCCTGGATGAGAGTCTTTCCAGCAAACTCGGCAAGCGCCGAACCATCACCGACTGGGTCGAAGAAGCTGTCGTGCTTCTCGGCCGTCAGGCCCGTCAAGGGATAGAACACATGGGCGTAATGCGTCGCTCCCTTCTCGAGTGCCCAGTCCTTCATGGCCGCCGCAACAGCGTCGGCCACCATGGGGTCGAGGGGCATTCCCTGGTCGATCGTCGCCATCACCGACTTGAACACCGATTTCGGCAAACGCTTTTGCATGACCATCTTGCTGAAGACGTTGGCTCCGAAGTTTCCGCCCGGCGTTTCCGAGTCCAGGAACGTCACGGCCGGCGGCACGTACGCTTCGACATCCTTGATCGCTCGGAGGCGAACGCCATTTCCCGTCATGAGGTACCCTTCGGATTTGGTTCGCATGGTCTGCGGAACCGACTCGGCCGACTGTACGAACCCGAGATCACGCCCATGTTTCCGCGCTGTGTCGGCTGTGTGGCGTGACCGTGCGGCCCGCTAGAGATCGGATCCCGAACCGGCGGCCCGACCGCCCAGCCGACATTGAGTGTTATGGCGGTGCTGAGCGGGTGATTTCGTTGCTGGGTGTCGGTCGTCGGGGAGGCTGACGATCGCCGGGGTTTGAACGTTCGAGGAAGTGCCGGATCTCGTTCGGTGGCTACATGGTTCGCGTCACCGGTTGCGCCTCGGGGTCGTTCCGCTTCATGGGTGATGTTGGATCCCCCGGGCTGTGGTTCGCAGAAGCCTTCTTCACCCGGCGCAACGGAGCGACATGGGTAGAGTTCGCCCTACCGCGTGGCGGCGACGGCGGCTACCAGTGGGGCGCGCCTTCTGTGGCCACCGCAGTGCAGGACTGTCGTCAATTACACGACGCAATGTGATGATTGGCCGGCCGGCACGCGGCGAGTCACATTGTCGAAGCGCTCGCGCACGCCGTGATCGACGTCGAACTGCCGGTCCTGCGGGACTATAGGTTACCGGTGCAGATCGAAACGCCCCAGGCGTTATTGGCTGTGTTTGGCCTCTTGGCTAGGAAGCACGCGCTGACCGGTGAGTGCTTCGACGACGCCGGCGAGATCGGTGGGGGAGAGGTGTTCGGACGTATATGTGCGTGGCCGTTCTTCCCGGTGTGGTCTCTGGGGTGTCTTGTTGTCGTCCATGGCGCGGTTACCCATCGTGTTGGGGTTGATGAACTTCGAGAGCCGGTGTCGTGTAGATCGCTGCTGGTGCGGGAAGAGGGGGTCCGCGTGACGTCTGACTATCCGAAGGAGAACCGTCGGCGGCGATGGCGGCGATGGCGGCGTTGGATGCGGTTGCCGCGCCGTCCACACTGAGCGGCACGCGCACTCCACACGTAGCGTCGACCGCATGCCAGCGCCACGAAACGCTTCTGCGCCATCCGACGGTCCCGCGTCCCGCCACCTGGGTGCTCGGTGCATAGAGACCTAACCGGGGCTGGAGCAGGGCGGCGGGGCGGCCGTCGTCCTGCCGGGTCTGCGCCCGGCATCGCGGTCGCGTAGGGCACTTCGGGTGGCGGATAGAGCCGGAATTGCATCCGGCTTCCAATCGAGTCTATTTCGTACGGGCGACCATCTGATCGACCTCGGTCGCGTGGACTACCGAAAGGCTGGGTCTCCTCGTCTGCGACAACTGTTTCGCCCGACGGGCGAACGAGGTTACGACTGCCCGCACTTCCCGATACTCAGCTGACAGACCGCCGCTCCGCAATCGTCACATCGCCGGCAGCCCAGTGTGTGAGCGGAACCTCTCGGATAACGACCCGCACGTTGGTCTGCGGAGAGCCGAGTGCGCGGGAGGCGGCGTCGGTCAGCTCGCGGATAAGTGCCCGTAGCTGTGCGGGTGCGCACCCCTCTGCGACGGTCACGTCGATGAATGGCATGTCAATGGCTCCAGGGTTTGTTAGTGAACACAGGGGAGGCTCCTGACGGTTGCCTCCATGTCGTGCGCGCCTACTGCATGGCTGTCTTTTGCGCCTCTGTACGTGACGGTCCTGTCGGTGGTTGTCGAAGACCAGCGCGTGGTCGATTTAGGCGAGCGATTCGAGTAGATTCGCGACTGCTCGTGGGTTCGACACCATGGCATCGTGGCCGCCGGTGATCGTCAGATAGCTCCAGTCCTGACGCTGTTGTGCATAGTGGGCTGCCGTTCCCACGCCGTCGAACTCGGGCTCGATGCAACGTACGTAGGTACACGGCAGACCGTTCCCGATTTCGTGCGACAACTTCTGAGGAGAGGTGTCGGCACCGAAGGGCTGGGGGGTCAGTCGCCGCTGCACCCAGGCGATGTCATCGGGAGCGCTCAGCCCGAAGGCCTCCGGAGCCGGCGGTGGGATACTGATCCCTCCGCTCGATTCCTGAGCCGATTTGATCCGAGCCTCCCTCTGGGCGGGTGTCATGACTTCGAGACGGCTCTGGCCGGGTGTCGGGAAGCCGCCGTCCAGAAACACCAAGTGCGAGAGCTGGTTCGGGATCCGATCGGCAACTCCTACGACCGTTCGGGTACCGAAACTGTGTCCGACCAGGACGACATGGTGTAGCTCCTCCGCGAGGATCAGCGCGGTGATGTCCTCGACGAAGGTGTCGATTGTGATCCGTTCGTCGAGGAGATGAGCGCGGTCGCCGCACCCGGTCTGGGAGGGCGTATAGACACGGTGGCCGCGGTCCTGGAGAAGGTCCCGCACCCTGCTCCAGCACCACCCTCCGTGGTAGGCGCCATGCACGAGCACGAAGGACGTCGGGCCCCCGGCAGGTTTCGTCGGCGTCAACGTTCGGCCCCAGTTCCAGCCACGAAGTGCTCGGCAGACGAGTCCTGCCGCTGGCCGACGACACCACGCACCGGGTTCCTCATCGTGCCTACTTCGGCCACATACGTTTCCAGCACCATCCCGTCGACCAAGTACAGGGGCGGTTCGCGGCGGGTCCCGACGCCTTCCGGGGTACCGGTGAAGATCAGGTCGCCGGGCTCGAGGGTGACGTAGCGGCACGTCCACTCGACGAGCTCGGGTATCGAGTAGATGAGTTGTTCGGTAGTCCCATGCTGGACCTGTTGCCCGGACAGGCGCCCTGAGAGAGCGATGTTGTTCAGATCGGAGACTTCGTCCAGTGTCGCCATCACAGGCCCGATTGGAGAGAAGGTGTCGTACGACTTCGCGAGCGAGAACTGTCCGAGCGGAGGTCGCCGCTGCTCGAAGCGATCGGAGATGTCCTGTCCGGCCGTGACACCGACCAAGTGGTCCCAGACGTCGGCGGCCGCGACGCCACGCATCTGCTTGCCGACTACTACTACGACTTCTGCCTCGTAGTCGATCATAGTGCAGGTGTCGGGCACCTCGATGGGGTCGAACGGCCCGCAGATAGAGCTGGTGAGCTTAGGAAAAACAGCGGGTTCGTTTGGAACCTCGCGCTTGGACTCGACCGCGTGGTCGTAGAAGTTCAACGCCACTGCAAGAATTTTGCCAGGCCGGGGCACTGGGGGACCGTAGTCGCTCAACTCGGCGGTGAAGGTCTCGACGTTCGGATCTTTGGCGAGCACCAGCCGCGCGCGTTCGATCAGTGACGGCTGGACATACGCCATCGGATCGTCGGGGAGCTCACCGCCGCTGACTCGGTTGAGGTCCACGAGCCGTTCACCGTCAACGGCGCAAGCCCGGCCGCGGATATTCGCAAGTTTCATAAACTGATGTCCTTCGCTGTCACGCTCGCAGACTGGCTGCAACAGACGTGGTGAGTGGTCGGTACCGCTGCTGCCCTCGATATCCAAGGCGACAGAATTTCTTTGACTGAGCTGCACTCAAACCAAGGCGGGGTAGCTACCGCCGTCGAGGTGAAGGTTCTGCCCGGAAATGTATCCGGCTTGGGTGCCACACAGGAATGCGCACGCCGCACCAAACTCGTCGGGGTCGCCCAAGCGGCCGGCTGCAATCGAACGCACTTGCCGGGCTCGGGCCTCCTCGTAGGTGATGCCATCTCGCGTTGTCGCGACTTTCGCCATGTAGCGCTGTCGCTCGGTGTCGAAGCGTTCCGGCAGTAGATTGTTGATTGTCACGTTGTGCTTGACGACGTCGAGGGAAAGGCCCTTGACCGCGGCAGTGAGCGCAGCTCGCGCGGCAGACGATGTGGCCATCGTGGGTCGCGGCGTCGTGACCATGGCCGAAGTGATGTTCACGATGCGCCCGAATTGCCGCTCACACATTCCGTCGATTACGGCATTGATCATCGCTGTGTGGGCCAGGAGATTCCCGTCGAGCGCGTGCATCCACTCGGTTCGACCGGACTTTTGAAAGGAGCCGGGTGGCGGACCACCGTTGTTCGTTACAAGAATGTCGGGCTCCGAGCACGCGCGAAGCAACTCGGTTCTCGTCGATTCCAGCGTGATATCACCTTGGACCGCCACCACCGTTCCACTGCCCCCATTCTCGCGAAGCGCGGCGGCTGCCTTCTCGAGCGCGTCGAGGCGACGACCATTGATCACGACATGGACGCCTTCGGCGTGGAGCGCCTTTGCGCACGCGAAGCCGAGTCCTTCCGAGGACGCGGCCACGATGGCCCATCGGCCGTTCAGTTGTAGATCCATTGCGCTGCTTTCATCCTGCTGTGGTTAATCATTGGCTCTTGGCGAGCGAGTGCAGGCACGCTTGTCTGGTGGCGTCGATGTGGTGGTGAAGAAGGCGTGCGGCCTCGTCTGCGTTGCGGGAAATGACCGCCTTGGCGATCGCGGCGTGCTCGGCTGCGACATTGCGAGTCTTTCCCTGCCGTAGCTTCGCCATCTGTCGAATGATCTCGGACTGGTCGTAGAGCTGGGCGCGGAACGCCAGCAGCCGCGGTGATTCGCATGCCTCCGCGCAGACCGCGTGGAAGGTGCGATGCGCGTCTGTCCAGAGTTCGTTGGCCTCCGGATCGTCCTCGAGTGACGCGTTCGGCGTCTCCGCAAGTTCGTGATGTGCGGCGAGCACGCGCGCTTCCCAGCTGAGGTCGCCGAGTTCGATTGACCTGCGCACCGCCAAGGATTCAATCTCCGAGCGGATGAATGCCACGTCGTTGATCTCGGCGTCGGTCAGGGACGGGACCGAGAAGCCCTTGTTCGGTTCCAGGGCCACCAGGCCCTGGCTGGACAGATGGGTCAGCGCTTCGCGCACGACGCTGACACTTGCTCCGTACTCTTCGCACAGCTGCGTCAGCCTGAATCGGTGGCCAGGTGGAAAGTGTCCTCGCAGGAGGTTCTTTCGGATCTGCAGATATATCATGTGGTTCCGGGTCTCTGCACCGCTAGTTCGAGCCATCACTTTGCTCCTGTCACAGTGGAGGTGGACGGGTCCGTTACATAGTCTTTGCGGAACGACGGGGAGGGGGTTCCCTCCTTGACGGGAGTGCAGTCGTCCGGGAAGTCCTGAACGAACGTCACGCCTCGTGCTGCGGCCGTGTCGAGAAACCGGGGCAGGTCATCCATGGCTCCGGTGGGCAAGTCGTGAACGACCAGAACGTGGTGGTCACGTTCTGGTAGCAGCTCCAATGCCCTGTCGACCCATCCCGTCGGGAACTTGGTGTCCCTGACGAAGATGGTCCACAGCGCGACGGTGAATGCGTTCGCGGTCAGATAGTCCGCGGTGATCGGTGTCAGCAGATGCGGTCCGATCGAACCATGTCCCGTCGGGCGGAACAGACGGTGAGGTTCGCCGAGCGGACCCAGCAATTCCTGGGCTCCAGTGATCTCGGCGAGTTCACGCTCAGGATCGTTGAGCGTGCCCAGCGGTTCGCCGTGGGTCATCGTGTGGTTGCCGATCCAATGCCCTTGCACGCGAGCGCGTTCGACCAACGACCGGCCCTCTGCGGTCTGCAGCTTGCGCCCGATAACGAAGAACGTGGCCTTGAGGTTCCGTTCCTCTAGGACATCGAGAACGTGGTCGGTGACCCCAGGGGTGGGACCGTTGTCGAAGGTAAGTGTCAGTTCAGGCATTGGGCTCCGCCGGGCGTTTCGGATAGTGCGCTACGGAGTGCGACTGTGGACGCCAGTCGTTGTTCGTGGCGTGATCGCCGGCAAGCCAGCGGGACAGCTCCGTACGAGCGTCGGACAACCGCTTCGCGCGGATCTCCTCGACGAACGGCGGGTCGACCGCAATCTCGACTTCGAGCCCGTCCGGCGAGGTCACGTACAGCGACTTCACGTAACCGTGATCCTGGATCATGTGCGGATAGTCCTCGGCCAGAAGTCGCTCGTGAATCGCCTGCATCGATTCCTCGGTAGAGTTGAGCGCGACGTGGTTGTACCTGTTCGTCTTGCCGACGAGGTACTCGCGATCGTGAGGCCTCCCCATCTGGAAGAAGGCCAACGCGCTGCAGTCATCGAGTTGATAGAAGGTGTGACAGAACGTCATGCCCGGCGTGGTCGCCGATTCCTCACACCACGTCGCAACCAGCGGCAGCCCAATCAGGTCCTCAATGAAATGCCGATTCACCTCTTGGTCGAGGACCGAAGTCGCTGCATGGTGCAACCGACTCAGCCCAGCCTTCGGTCGAGCGTCCTCGGTGGTTCCCTGGGTCATTTTGTTTGTTCCTCCTCGGGTATGGATCACAGCGTCGGGGGTGCAACGGGCACTCGATGGCGGACTACGAGCAGGGCCGGGAACCGGACCCATATTATCGTTTATATGGATAATACTCGACTGTTGGTAGGGCGGCAAGCGGTCGACTGAACGCCACCGTTGTGTAGGCATCCGTGCCGCCACCTCAGTGACATTATCGACTAACCTGTCAATAGTCGATTATCTTGGGTAGAGTGCGACGGGCACGACTGCCCACTCAGTGGTCCGTCGGTTTCAACCGAACGCGAGCGGTTCGTCGCGGCCCTTTGCCGCGTGAATGCTCGATCGGACATCCCGAGACCTGGAAGGTCATCTTTTGGTTCACATCACAGAAGCTCCGACAGATCGGCAGTTCGCATACATTGACGGGGCGCCCGACCAATCCGCGACCGGATTCTTCGATGCGATCAACCCGGCGAACGGTGAAGTTATCGCCCAGGTGGCCAAAAGCGACGCCGCCGATGTCGACCGTGCCGTGCAGGCAGCCACCCGGGCGCAGCACGAGTGGTTCGGCTGGGAGCCGGGCCGCCGTGTCAAAGTATTGCTCGCGTGGGCAGACCTCGTTGAGAGTCATCATGCGAAGCTGGCAGAAATCGACACACGGAACATGGGGCGCACAATCCGGGACTCTCTCGGTGACGGCGCGGCGAGCGCACGCCTGATTCGCTACTGGTCCGGTCAGGTGGATCGCATGACTGGCACCCAGGTCCCGGGGAACGCGGGCCACCTGTCATACACCACCCGGGAACCGCTTGGGGTCATCGGGGTGATCATGCCGTGGAATGGACCAGTGGGTAGCTTCTGCAGCCGTGTGGCCCCTGCACTCGCATGTGGAAATGCCGTAGTGGTCAAGCCGAGTGAGATGTCCCCCTTGTCCGCGCTCGTGCTTGCCCGGCTCGGTGCCGAGGCCGGATTCCCGGCCGGGCTCGTCAACGTCGTCACCGGTGGTGGTGAGGTCGGTGCCGCAGTAGCGGAACATCCAGGTATCGGCGGGATCACCTTCACCGGCAGTGTGCCGACTGGCCGAAGCATTGCGCGGGCTGCCGCAGACACTTTCAAGAAGAGCGTGCTCGAACTCGGTGGCAAGTCGCCGAATATCGTGTTTGAGGACGCGGACCTCGAGACAGCCGGCCGCGCTGCGGTGTGGGGGATATTCAACAATGCCGGCCAAGTCTGTGTCGCGGGAACACGTCTGCTCGTTCAGCGTTCGATCGCGTCCGACTTCGTCGAGGCGCTCCGCCAAAGAGCTGCACGTGTGCGCGTCGGAGACCCCATGGACCCGAATAATCATGTCGGGCCGTTGGCCTCGCAGCAGCAGTTCGATCGGGTGCAGAGTTACCTGAAGATTGCACGCGATGAAGGAGCGCAGATACTGCACGGAGGGGGAACGCCCCCTGGAACCGACCCTAATGGCTTGTTCGTGGAGCCCACCGTGCTCACCGACGTCGATCCGTCCATGCGTGTTGCCCAGGAGGAGATTTTCGGTCCAGTCCTCTCGATCCTCGTCTTCGACGACGAGGATCAAGCGGTGGAGCTTGCCAACAACGTGGAGTTCGGCTTGAGCGCAAACATCTGGACTCGCGACTTGGGGCGGATGCATCGCATGAGCCAGCTCGTGCAGGCCGGAACGATCTGGGGCAACACGATGAGGATGTACGGGCCCGGCTTGTGGTTCGGCGGAATCAAGTCGAGCGGCGTCGGAAGTGCCTACGCCGAAGGCGCGATCGACGGATCTACCCGGCTGCGCCGCACAACCATCAGGTTCGATGAAGCGGTGCCTACTCCGTCCTGGAACGACCTCGACGACGACCAGCAGACGCGGTAATCGCCCCACAGGGATAGCAGCTCGCGTGAGGTAAGGGCTATTGAGGGAGCGCGGCGCTCTCTGCGCTCGCGCCCTCAATGGCTCCCCGCCGGCCAGCAGGACGCCGGCCTCGACCGGCGGACCCCGCTTCCCTGCTCCTGCTCTGTCACTGCGGCGTCCACCTCAAGCGCGGGCGCCGGGCGGTGTAAAGGAGGTCACTTCAAATACGTTCCGCTCTTATGTATTCGAATGCTCGCTCACCTGCAGCTGATTGGTCGGCGGTCCCATTGCCAGAAACAGCGCTCCATCCCAGGGGGGCCAGTGCGCGCCGTCGAGTGCCGCCCCGGCGGGCTTGACCCGGAACAGCCGACAACCCGCGCAGGCACCGATGAGCCCATCACCTCGTTCGGCTCCGACCACGAGCACGTCTGGGCGAGCGTCAGCGACACAGACGGTGTGGAGTGGACGGTCAAGGCAAGTACCACTGCGGTGAGGGTCGGAGCAATACGCGGGGACTTCCGTGCTGATCCCCACCGCAACCCGCCGCGGACCCCTAGAAGGATGTGGCCCCCCTCCTCTACCTGCCCGGCGCAGGTTCCTCTCGGAACGCCGGTGAGGCTCTTCCGCGCGCCGGCCCTGTTTGCAGGTAACGGCAAGGACGGGGACTCAACACAGGTGCAGGCGACGTCGCCAGCCTACTGACCTCCCGTCAAGTACCGATCTTGCTGCATCGTCAGGCGACTCAACCAACCCCAGAGGGGCGACCGGCCGTGGTCGACGGGTTGGCCGCACCGGTACCAACAAGCGAAAGCGAGTGGGGCGACACCTCCTCGCCACTCCCGTGTACGAGATGTGCAAGCGACCAGGCCGCTTCGCATAGGTGGTTCCGTAGTCAGGCGCGCGCGTTGCCCGCTGGCCGTCTCCGTCGCGGAGGGCGGCGGCTCTTTCGGCGACTTCCGCCAGGTCGTCCAAGCGGTCATTCTTCGCTACTGTGCCGGTGATGTGTACGGGTTCGAGACATGTTTGACCCATCGTCACCGGAATCCCGTGCCTCAGGAGTCCTGTTTCATGACAGGAAGCTGCAGAGCGCTATTGACCACACGCTCTGCAGCTTCGTGGCGAACTGGCACAACTCGTCGGCGGTTCCAGTCAACCTTCGTCCTGCCCGTCGGGCTAGTTCAGGGAGGCGACCACCCGACTCTTCAGCGCCGTAGCAACAGCAGCTGTGGCGCCCCTTGTTCAACTGCGGACGAACAGCGTGCGCGACGAATCCGTCGGTTCAAATTGGTATGGATCAACCAGCGTCGCATCCAGCTCCGACTCGCACGCCTCGACCCACCACGCTGGAGTAGTGCTCTCCACGCGGTTTCTCTGGCTGTGACACCTCACCAAAGGGAGCTACGCGTTGGCCCGATGTCTACAACCTCACGACTCCACAGCTGCCAGATCGATCGGACCCGTTATACCCACCGCCGCACCTGAATTTGTGCTGACGGGCATCGTGACGTTCACGGAACGATCACGTAGTTGCTGAATCCGCCGTTCCGGCTTCCGATCACGGAGAGGGCCTCGTTTACTTCCTCGAGCTTGAAAATCTCGTGCTCGAAAATGCTCAGGTCCACCAAACCTGCTTTAGCCATGCCGGACATAGCTTGTCCGTCGGCGACAGAGAACCAGTTTGAGCCAATAATGTTGCGGTCATTGGACATCATCGAGTTGAGGTTAACCGGTACGTCTCCGACGACCGCACCAACATTGACGAGTTGCCCACCGCGGCGAAGGCCTGCAATCGAATCCACGAGGACCTGGTGGGGTGCGCCAGGACCGAGAGCGTCGACAACGATCGATGCGCCATCGCCATTGGTTTGTGACCGAACCCACTCGGCGATGCTGCCGCCCTCTTTGATCGAGAAAACCTCGATGCGGTCGGGCGCAAGTTCGCGGAGTCTATCGAGGAGGGCTTGATCGCGGGCGACACCAAGTACTTTCGCCCCCATAGCAAGCGCGAACAGCACGACCCCGATCCCGAGCGTACCGGTGGCACCGTTTACGACCACCGTGCTGTTTGGCCCTGCTCCTGCCGTACGCAGGGCTTTATAACCGGTGCCGAGATAGCCCCAGCGGGCGGCCGTTTCGTGCGAAACGTTGTCTGGAATCGTCACAATGCTGTACTGGGGCGCGGTCATGAACTCACACATACCGCCGTAGGGGTAGTCTTCGAGTAGCTCACCGGATCGTCGGCCTACACCGAAATAGCCGCTACATGCGAAAGCCTCGCATTGCTCGGGCTTTCCGATGCGGCAGACATAACATCCGCCACAGTAGCGTGCCGGATTCACGTACACGCGCTGACCGATGTCAAGTCCGTGCACCTGGGATCCTTTGTCGACGATGACACCCGACGGGTCGAGGCCGTAGATTGCAGGCAGAGGTGGCAGAGTCAGGTGGGGGTACCAGGTGCTGAGGTTGCGAAGGACATTGCCCAGATTGGGCACAATGCCGCATGCCTTTACTTCGACCAGGACATCGGTAGGTCCAGGGCGGGGCACTTCGATGCGGTCAATTCGCAACGGATCGCCGCTGTTGTGCATTCGTGCAGCACGCATGGTCTTAGACATTGAAGGACCTTTCGAAACTGTTCATCGGTGAGAGGCGTAGTGGTGGCCTTTTAGGCGCTGAGTAGCGAGTCGCCGGACGTGAGACTCTGTCAAAGAGTGGAGCGTTCGGTTCGCCGACCGGAGGAGATCCGGGACCATTGCAAGATTCCTGGGGATTGAGTCAAAAGTCTCCTGTGGTCGGCGTGATTCGGTCACCGCGTGTCGCACCTTGTTAGCGGGGGTACAAGTGCTCGTCTCGTTGAGACGGGCCTGCGCGCCCATGAGAGTGGGCATGTACTTCAGTAGAGGCAGTAAGTCACGGCGTCCCGGCGGGACGGTCAGTAGCTCTCTGCACGTCAGGCATCGTGGTGCTTCCTTCTACGTGGCTGGGGCAAGCGAAAGTCGCAAGACCCAGCACTCGCCCAAGGTAGTCGCGTACCCACACGACTGTGACACTGGCAACACGATAATCTTGTACAGATTATCGTTTGTCAATCCCATGATCGATAGTTTGACTCGGCCCGAGACGCCCGAGCGTCGGCGTCACGGGTATGCCACCCAAGGCTCGCTTGCAACTATCGTTAACCAAGAAGAGTATCGAGTATTGTCTTGACAATCGCGTCTATTCGAGGCACTGTGAGAGACGCCACTAGTCGTAGTGCAGTTCACTACAACGCCCTGTACAGCAGTTCTAGTGTGGACCTCGCCGGCAGCGCGAGATCCCTTCGAACGTGGAGCCTGAGGAATGTCCCCTTGCACAGACCAACCCACCATTGATCTGGCTCCCCCCGGGCTCGACGACCCAAGAATCGGGACGGCCCGCAACCGCTTCATATCTACGGAACGGAGCGTCAGCTACAGGGCAACCCACTCCGGCGATATGGTGCCGAACCCCACCCGCAGCGAACTCCATCTGGGACCGCCCGGTGAGTCATTCACCGCTCCAGTTGTCGGTGAAAATCCTCGTGGCAATCACTGCGCACCCCAGCCAGTCGAGCCGTAGTCACATATCAGAAGTTCGTTTTGCAGTTTGATGAGATCCGTTATCGCAACTTCCCGTCTAGGAGGCGTCTTATGAACTACCGCAGAGTGGTGGTTTCAAATGTCAACGGCATCAGCACGGTCGTCGAGGACGGGCAGCCGACCCGCCTGAATCTTTCCCGGCACACACCTGGATTCGCCTCCGGATTCGTGTGGTCCACGGAGCCCAAACCGGTTCTGAGCAGCTCTACAACCGATCCCACCCTGGCCAAGTCCAGTTTCCTGCCGGTGGTGGGAGGGACGAGTCTGCTGTTGCTGACCCTTCCGCCCGACTCGGTCTACGCTGATCCCTCTTACGATCCCGTAGCAGCTGGCGCCGAGGCAGCGGAGAGCTCACCCGGTCTGGCCGAACTGTTCGAACCCGACAATCCTGGAATGCATACCACTCCGACTGTGGACTACGACGTGGTCATCGAAGGGGAAGTGTGGCTTGAGCTTTCTGAGGGCGAGGTTCATCTGACCACCGGCGACATTGTCGTTCAACACGGCACCCGCCACGCATGGCGCAACAAGGGCGACAAACCAGCCACAGTCCTAGCAGTCTTGATCGGCGCTCAGGACAGAGCGCCGGCAGAGGATGAGGATCATCGCTCATGAACATGGAACTCTCGTGCACATTCGCAACGACGCTGTCGACTCCGGAGAATATCCGCATCGCCGAAGAGTTGGGATACGTCAGCGCGTGGCCCTTCTACTCACCCGCGATATACGCCGATCCATGGATGATGCTCGCTCTGGCAGCGGAGCGGACCTCTCGAATAGGCCTGGGTATCTCGGTGATCGTGCCGCGCTTACGCCATGTCGCCGACGTTGCAAGCTCACTTGCGACCCTGCACCAGCTCGCACCTGACCGCGTTACCCTGGTAGTCGGATCCGGCTTCAGCAGCACCGGACTGCTGCGTAGCAAGAACATTCCCTGGTCGGTTGTCGAGACGTTCGTCGGTCAGCTCAGAACCCTCCTTGCCGGCGGGGAGATCGAAATCGATGGTCGGAAGGGCTCGATGCTGCATGTCGCGGAATCTGGTATCTCGCTTCCCATCGATGTTCCGATTTGGGTAGCCGCGCACGGTCCGAAAGGGCTCGGTGTCGCCTCCCGGGTCGCAAACGGCATCATCACCAACCTGACCCATGGCGACCAGAAGATCACGTTCGAGGGCCCTTGCGCCGTAAGCTATTACGGCACGGTTCTGGCGCCGAACGAAACATGCGATGATCCTGCTGTGATCGAGAGAGTAGCGCCTGCCGCCGCTCTCGCTCTGCACATGGGCCCGTACGGTCCGCTCGCCGGCTCCGAGGAAGAGCGGGGGTTCACCGCAGCGATCGAATCGTTCCCCGAGGACGAGCGTGTGATCGAAACTCATCGTGGTCATATGCTCACATTGACCGAACTCGATCGGAAGTATGTTAACGGCAACGCAGTCCGTGATGGGACACTCACCGGTTGCCCAGCACAGATCCGCGACCGACTAGCGGAGATCGAGCAGTCTGGGGCCACCAGATTCTGTTACACGCCGGTTGGTCCGGACATTCCTCGGGAACTCGAGGCATTCGCGAAAGTCTTTCATGCGTGAATTGTCGATCGCTTCTCAATCCTGATTCAGGACACTGCCGCCAGCTGCTGTAGAAGTGAAAATTTGTCCGGAACCGGCTCGCAGTCGCCGCGGCGACTTGGTAGTCGCCCAACCTGCAAGTGCTTGCCGCTCTGTTCCTCTTCTCACTCTTCGATTCCGAAGCCTTGCTCTCGCGGCATTGGCAAGTCATCGGCATAGTCCCGCCTGAGCTTTGGATGCGTAGCTCCGATGCGTGCGATCAATTCCCGTCAGGCTGCAACGGTGAGAACGCAGCATCCGATCTACTCGCCGACGCCCCGTGTCACGGTGGCTTCACCAACCTCATCAGCATCCCGGCACTGTCGGTGCCCTCGTCGCGGAGCCCGACCGCCCACCAGCAAAGGAGTGCCACTGTGCGGGCCTTTCGAACCGTAAGTCAAAGCCATCTACCCACACGCGAGAGCCTGAACGGGCGACTCGCTGCCCTGTGCCGCGTCGTCGAACCGTCGTTATTCTTTCACCCTTCCAACGAGCGCGGACCAAGGCGAGCCACGCGCATTGCTCGAGCGAAGCAAATCTGTTCCGGATGCCCGGTACCACGGCCTTGCCGGGAGTACGCGCTGTCTGCGCGGGAGCCGTTCGGAATCTGGGGCGGCACCTCCGAAGAGGATCGTGACCGCATCCTCGGTCGCAAGACAGCCAACCGCAGCGCCTGAATCCCCGGTCACCGCATCGCATTCTTCCAAAGCCGGAACACAAACTCAGGATTGTCATGTTCAAGTATGTCCACCAGGTTGGTTGAGGATGCAGCAAGAACGGTTGCCCGATGTATGCGTGCAACGCATAGCGGCGTACACCGCAGACCCCCATTGAGTCGGTCCGCCGCTACGTAGCCGCTGTCCGCACTGCCGGCTTGCTCGTCGCCACCGCGGTCGACGCCGAGATCGCTACCCGTCTCGACCCCACCGAAACGCGAACGAATCGACGCGGCCAGAAGCCACGTCAAGGAACTGCTCGCTCAGCAGATCGCCGAGAAGCGCGCCGTCGAGCGGAGACCACGACATGACGAGACAGTTGCGGTGGCTCGGCCCCGCGGGAACGCGTCGAGCGCCTCGCACTGATCCAGGCGACGACGGCGGACTTCATTGCCCGCACCGATTCGATCCGTGTCGCCACGGTCGAGGTCGACAACCTCGAGTTGCGCCGCGGGGCCGCAGAAGGCCGGATCGCCGCGGAAGTGCTTGGTCGCTACGGCGACTACGGCACCGTGGTGCCCGAGGTGCACCCGATGTCGACCAGCCGTGTGCAGGCCCTCACCGCAGTGGCCGCCAGCGCGTTCCCGTCCGCATGGATCCGGGACTCATCCGCGAGCATCCGCCTGCTGGTGAAAGAGTCCATAGCTCGTGCCTACTACCAGCACAAATCCATGGTCCGCATTAGCGACAACACCGACTACGACTAGCGACGACCCGGATACGAGCAGATCTGGGCGACCAGGAAGGCGATGCCCCCCGCCCCCGGGAAAGCACCGGTCGAGCGGATGCGGGAGCTGGACTGGGCTCGACGGCACCAACGTCCGCGACCCCGGGACTCGTCGTTGGGCGTGGAACGGTCTCGCGGTGATGTCCGAACTGCGGGTACCCACCGCCGCCGCCGGCCCTGGCGAGTCTCGAGGCCGACGTGTGTCTCCCTAGCGGATGAGCGGGCGCGGCCAAACCCGCCACGCGCCTCGACTGTATGGACGCCACCGTACGAACACGCGGAGGCGCGGTTGGCGCAGGCGGTCTACGCCTCCGGGTGTGGTCGGTCTTGCCCGGGACCGCACGCTCGGTCCAGGAGTCATCCTCGTTCTGCGGTGCGGCCCACTACGGCAACCATTTCGCGTAGCCCGTTTCGCTCGGCCAGCGACAGACCGGTGGGGCGTCCTGAGACGAGGATTTTCTCGATCCGTTGAGCAAAGGTCAGCATGCTGATTCCAAACTCGACGAGAATGTCATCAGCGGGCGGGCCGCCGAAGGGGAGCCAGCGGACAGCGAAGTCAACGATTGCCGAGGATTCGGCGTCCATTTCGGGTGAGCCAGCGCTCCAGGTTTGTAGCGCACGGCGATTGGTGCGCCGTGCGCTGCTGTGTGAAACCCGCTGCAATATCCTCATCCTTCTGTGAAACCGCAGACTTCTACGGTGCAAACTACGAGCTCTTACGGTTTCTTCAGCGGCGAAGTTCCGGAGCATGGCTGTCTATCAGGGTGTGTCGCACGTGCATCCCCCGGCTCAGCACTGCTGGTCCGGGTCGGCTGTGTAAGGGTGGTGATCCCTCGCCGGGGTGCGTCCTCGGAACACTCACCTGCAGTAGATGTTAGGTGGCGTGGAGCATCGTTGGGCTTCAGCTACGCCTATCCGCTGAACTGAAGAGATCGCGCTGGATGATCTCCTTCATGATTTCGTTGGTGCCGCCGTAAATACGCTGCACGCGCGCATCGATGAAGGCCTTTGCAATCGGATACTCCATCATGTAGCCGTAGCCGCCGTGCAGCTGGAGTCCCGCATCGATGACGTCCCACTGCAGTTCGGTAGCAGCGAGCTTGGCCTTGGCAGCGTCGGTGGGTGAGAGTTCTCCATGTGAGTGCTGGATTACGGCACGGTCGAGGAAGGCGCGGACCATATCGATCCGTGTCGCGAGGTCGGCCAGGACGAAGCCGGTGTTCTGGAATTCGGAGATCGACTTCCCGAACGCTTTGCGTTCGGTCACGTAGGACACGGTCCACTGCAGCGCCGCTTCGGCGGACATCTGCGCAGCGAGCGCGATACCGAGCCGCTCGAGCGAGAGACTGTCCATCAAATAGTGCAGCCCGGCACCGATCTCACCGAGCACATTCTCCTGGGGAACTCGAACGTCGTCGAAAACCAGCTCAGCGGTGTCCTGGGCGGACAGACCGACCTTGTGCAATTGCCGGCCTCGGTGGAATCCGGGCATGCCATCCTCCACCACCACCAGGCTGAGCGCACCACTTCCATCGCTGCTGGGGGTGCGCACGACGACGATCACCAGGTCCGCGAGGATCCCACTCGTGATGAAGGTCTTGCTGCCGTTTACCACCCAGGCGTCGCCGTCTTGGACGGCAGTGGTCTTGATGCCGCGAAGATCGCTCCCGGTTCCGGGTTCGGTCATCGCGATTGCTCCGATCGTCTCCCCGGTCGTAAACCCCGGCAACCATCGTCGCTTCTGATCAGCGCTGCCCTGTCGCAGGATGTAGTTCGCGACGATGTCGTCGTTGGTGGAGAATCCGGACTGCAATGCTGCGGCACCGACGCGGGCCAACTCCGAGATGACGACGACCCGGAAGCGGTAGTCGGTGACCCCGCTGCCGCCGTACTCCTCAGGGATCGACAACCCCAACAATCCTAACTTCCCAGCGGCCAACCATGTTTCGCGGTCAATCGATCGCTGTTCGTCCCATCGTTCGAGATTCGGGACAACGTCGTTCTCCACGAAACGGCGGACTGTCTGGCGATACGCCTCGTGATCGACCTCGAAAAGATCGCTCCTCACACTGACTCCTCGATCGGTATTGCGCTGCAGATGAATGGGAAAGAGTTTCGGTGCTCCCGGGAGGAGCCGAAAGATGGGTTAAAGAGTTCTTGCCGTTTGGGTCGCTTTCACCGCACCGATGCGGTCGCCGCGATGGTCGACAGCATCGGCGCTGCGGTGCCCCGGGTTCGGGCGCGAAACGTGTCCACCGGTGGGAGCACAGCTGACCTCTGTGACCCGCAGGCCGTGGTCGTTCAGCCTGCAGAAGCAACGGATCCGCGCAGACGCGGGACTGACGACGTTTCTACTTGATTCGAAACATCTTCATCAGCCGGTACGTCCAGGCGAGGATCGTTGCGTTCTGCTCGGTGCTCACTCCTGCCGGGGGATCGAATCCCACGACGTGTTGGCTCGCGATGGTCTGCAGCTCGGTGTACTCGAGGATGCCGTGTTCGCCATGCCGACGGCCCTGACCGGAGGACTTCATTCCGCCCATCGGTGCGTCGTTGGACGCGTAGGCAGAGCCGTAGCCCTCGTTGATGTTGACGGTTCCGCAACGGATCTGTTCGGCGACACGGCGGCCACGGGCCGTGCTGGAGGTCCAGACGCTGGCGTTGAGGCCGAACTCGGTGTCGTTTGCGAGGCGGACAGCCTCGTCGTCACTGTCGACCCGGTACAACGAGACCACCGGTCCGAAGGTCTCGTTGGCGTACACCTCCATCTCGGGGGTGACGTCCTCGAGGATGGTCGGTTCGTAGAAATACGGGCCGAGGTCGGGACGTGGCCGTCCTCCTGCGAGCACTGTGGCCCCATGATCGCGGGCATCGGCGACGTGACGTTCGACGTTGTCGAACTGTCGTTGCGATGTCAAAGTGCCGATGTCGTAGTCGAACGCTGCGCCCTTCCCGAGTTTGAGTGCCTGGGTCTGCGCGACGAGCTTGCGGACGAATTCGTCGTAGATGGCGCCGGCGATGTACAGGCGTTCGGTCGACAGGCAGAGCTGCCCGGCGGTGGAGAAACACGCCCGAGCTGCTCCCTTGGCGGCCTTGTCGAGATCGGCGTCGTCGAGCACCAGCATGGGGTTCTTGCCGCCGAGCTCGAGTGTGCAACCGATGAGTCGGCGCGCGGCCGCCTCCGCGATCTTGCGGCCCGCGCTGGTCGAGCCGGTGAAGCAGATGTGGTCGGCGTGGTCGATGATCGGCTGTCCGACCGTTGCCGGCTCGCCGACGACGACCTGCCACAGTGCGGGGTCGAGGCCGGCTTCGACGAGGAGCTCCCGCGCGCGTAGTGCGGTCAGCGCGGTCTGCGTGTCCGGCTTGTGGACCACGGCATTGCCGGCGAGGAGCGCGGGGATGATGTCGCAGACACCCAGCGACAGGGGATAGTTCCACGGGGAGATGATGCCCACCACGCCCTTGGGCTGCCGCAATTCACGGGTTTGTGTCGCGAGTGGGATCGCTCCGGCTCGTTTGCGGGGGGCGAGGAACTTCGATGCGTGCCTGCCGTAATAGAGCGCCAGTCCCGCGACATCGAGGGTCTCTTCGAATGCGCTGTTGCGGGACTTGCCGGTCTCGGCCTGGACGATGTCGATGAGGCCTTCGTTCGCGAGGACGAGGTCGTGCAGCCGCAGGAAAGGTTTGGCCCGCTCACGTGGTGATGTGGCAGCCCATGTGCGTTGGCTGGTGCGGGCGGCGGTGAACGCCGCCGCCACGTCGTCGACGGTCGAGGTACGGAAGGTCGCCAATTGTTGCCCGGTGGCCGGTGCAGCTGTCGACACTTCCGGTCCGCTACCAGGCAGAGTGCCGATCAGCCGGGAGATGATCGCAGGTGCGATCGCGATACTCGGGGTGCTCGAAGCAGGCGATGTGATGCTGTGGATTTTGTCGGTGCGTACTGTCATGTTCTCTACCAATCATCATGGAGTGCGTAGGAATCTCACGACTGTTCGGGTGTGAAGTGAATGGGCATCGACTTCACACCATGGATGAAGTTGCCCTCGAGCATGACGGGGTCACCCGCCCGGAAATCGGGAATTCGTGTGAGCAGTTCGCGGAACAGCGCCCGCAGCTGACTCTTGGCGACCTGATTGCCGAGGCAGAAGTGGTTTCCGCCGCCGCCGAAACCGACGTGCGGGTTCGGCGATCGTGACAGGTCGAAGGTGTCGGGGTCGGTGAAGACCGCGGTGTCCCAGTTCCCGGAGGGATAGAACATGACCACCTTCTCGCCGGCCTTGATGGGCTGACCGGCCAGTTCGGTGTCTTCGATGGCGGTGCGCCGGAAGGTCATCACCGGGGATGCCCAGCGCACGAACTCTTCGATCGCGTTGTTGATCCGGCCGTCGTAGTCCTCCAGGAGCCAGGCTCGCTGGTCAGGAAAATCGGTCAATGCCTTCACCGCGTGTGTGGCGGTCTGCCGCGTCGTATCGGTGCCGGCGACGCACAAGAGTGTGAAGAAGGACGATATTTCGATGTCGTTGAGTCGTTCACCGTCCACCTCGGCATTGACCAGGGCGCTGATCAGATCATCCCGGGGCTCGGCTCGGCGCTGCGCTGCGAGTGTGCGGGCAAGTTTGGTGAGATACCAGCCGACCTCGGCCAGCGCGGGCCCTCTCTCACGGCCGCCCCGTACTTCGGGGTCGTTCCATCCGGTGATGACTTCGGCGGCGTGGGCCACCTTCTCCTGCTCGTCGCGGTCGATGCCGATCATGTCGCAGACGGTTCGCATCGGTAGCTTGGCGGCGACTTCGCTGACGAACTCGGCGTCGCCCCTCGCGGCGATGGCATCGACGAGTTCGGAGGCGTTGCGTTTGATCTGGTCTTCGATTCGTTTGACCTGCCGCGGAGTGAAGGCGGCACTGATCAGCTTGCGAATCTTGGTGTGGTCGGGCGGGTCCATCGCGAGGATCGACTGCGACCCGCGCAGCACATCCGGCGGGAGATTCTCGAACTGCACCCCCAGGCCCGAGATAAAGACCTCGCTGCGGCGACTGACGTCGACGATGTCGGCGTGCCGCACCACCGCCCAGTATCCCGGGTCGCCCGGTTCCGGCAGCCACGAGTCCTCCACGGGCGGTTGCCAACTGACGGGACTGTGGTCGCGGAGTTGGGTGAACGAGGCTTCCCGTTCGATGGCGGACTTCGCCCAGAACGCCTTGGAGGACAAGTCGATCTCGTGGTAGGGGCGGATTGCGGCGTCGGTACGTGCAGCGGTCATCAGGTTCTCCAAGATCAAGCGGGCAGGTAGACGGACTTGAGTTGCTGGTACGGGTGCAGGCCCTCGGGACCGAGCTCCCGCCCGAGACCGCTCGACTTGACGCCACCGAACGGGGCCCCATGGTCGAGGGTGAACCCGTTGACGCCGACGGCACCGGCCTGGACGCGTCGGGCCACAGCCAGCCCTCGGTCGGGGTCGGCGGTCCACACGGTGCCGCCGAGACCGTAGACGGAATCGTTGGCGATCCGGACGGCTTCGTCTTCGTCGCGGTAGCGGATGATGCTCAGCACCGGGCCGAAGATCTCTTCCTGCGCAATGGTCGCCTTGTTGTCGACGTCGGCGAAGATCGTCGGTTCGACGAACCAGCCGCGGTCGAGATCCGCCGGCCGTCGGCCGCCGGTGGTGATGCGTGCTCCCTCGCTCTTTCCTTGGGCGATGTGTGCCTCGATGTTGTGGCGTTGGTGCGCGCTGGCGACCGGGCCGATCTGGGTCTTGGGGTCGAGGGCGTCACCGACACGCAGTGCCGAGGCCATCGCGGTGAACGCGTCGACGACCTCGTCGTAGCGGTTGTCCGGGGCGAGGATGCGGGTGCTGATGAAGCAGGTTTGGCCGTTGTTGAGCAGGGTCGAGGAGAACATCGATCTCATGCTCCGATGGAGGTCGACGTCGTCGAGGATGATTCCCGCGGACTTGCCGCCGAGTTCGAGGGTGACCGGTTTGAGCAGCCGCCCACACTGTTCGGCGATGGTGCGCCCGGCGTCGGTGGAGCCGGTGAAGGCCACCTTGTCGACTCCGGGGTGGTGGATCAGATGCGTTCCCACCGTCCGGCCGCCGCCGGTGACGATGTTGATCACGCCGGCTGGGAGATCCGCTTCTGCGACCGCGTCGGCGAGCAGAAACGCATCGAGGACGGTCTCGGACGAGGGTTTGATGACGACCGTGCATCCCGCGGCGAGGGCGGGGGCGAGTTTGAAGAAGGTCAACGACTGCGGGAAGTTCCACGGGACGATGGCGGCGACGACGCCGAGCGGTTCCTTGCGGACCGCGGTCGTGCCGTAGACCAGCGAGGGCCGGTGCTCTTCGACGGCAGTGTCGCGGATCAGTCCGGCGTAATACCGCAGCAGCGTCGCGGGCACGACTGCCTCGGTCTGCTTGCTGATGCTCGTGGGCATGCCGTTCTGGCTGCTGACCCGAATGGCAATGGCCCCGCTGTATTTGTCGATGGCGGTCGCCAAGCGCAGTAGTGCGTCCGCGCGTTGGTCGGGGGACCAGCTGGACCAGCCGGTCGGGTCGTCGAATGCGCGGCGGGCCGCGGCGACAGCAGCGTCGGCGTCGGCCTCGTTGCCCTTCGGGACGGATCCGATCACCTCTTCGGTGCTGGCCGAGACGACCTGGAGGGTGTCCGGAGATGCCGGACGTACCCATTCGCCCCCGATGAAGAGCCTGTCATAGAAACACCACATGTCCGTACCATAGCGCATGTTATGGAGATGGGGAAGGGCTGCCGAGCCTCTCGGCGAGGAGCGAGGGCCTCGATACGATAGACTGTGTTATTGACGGGTAGGCGACCAACGATCGGGGCGGACCATGTCACGGATAGTCACCCGAGAGCAGTACTTCGAGTCGGCTCTCGAGGCGCTCGCGGAGCTCGGCTTCACGGGTCTGAACATCGGGATGATGTGCAAGAAACTCGGCGTGACCAGCGGCTCGTTCTATCACCACTTCGGTAGCTGGCAGGGCTTCGTCGACGCATTGCTGACCTACTGGGAGAACCGTCAGGTGGTGATCCTGCGTGACGTCGAATTCGGCGTCGGCCCACCAGAAGAGGACATCGAATCCCTGCGCCGCCTCACGCTCGGACTGAATCACGAAGCGGAAGCTGCGATCAGGGCGTGGGCCGCCAACGACGAATCGGTACGCGAGGTGCGAAACCGGGTGGACGGCGCCCGGCGCAAGACGGTCTACAAGGCAGTGCTCCGGGTGGTCGGAGATCGTGCGACCGCCAAGGTGGTGACTTCACTCGGCATGTCCATGCTGGTGGGCTATCAGCAGGTGGCCGCCGACGGCGGGTACGCGCCCCTCGACAAGCTTCTCGACGAGTTCGTGCGGCTCATCTATTCGCACGCTGAATTGCCCCAAAGGGCCTGACGGGCTCCCACTCCTCGGCTGTGGTGCCCACGTGGTGCCGCGGACGGCCGGTGCGCCGCCTGCTGTCGATTCGGGTGTGAAAGCCGTGCGCGGATTCGAGCACCGCTCCGCGGCAAACAAGCGGTGCGACGTTCGCCGCGAGCCCTCCTGGCGCGTATTCAGGCGAGCGGGTCCTGCCCGCTGATCAATCCTCTTCTACGTCAGAGAATTTGGACCATCTTTTGGTTCCTGGACGGACCGCCGCGGTCCGGGCGGGTGACCCGATCGGCAGACAAAAGGCCTCTGGACTTCGACCATGAATGCAGTTATGGTGACAACAACATAGAGCATGTTATGTAGGTCGTTATGCCCAGAAAGGTGAACATGATGCCGAGCAGTGACGGCCCGCGGCCACTCGACGGCTACCGGGTGCTGGACTTCACGCAGAACGTTGCCGGACCGCTGGCCGGACAGGTGATGGCTGACCTCGGTGCCGAGGTGATCAAAATCGAAGCGCCGGGAGGTGAATCCGCTCGCCGCATCGTCTCCGTCGTTCCCGGGCGCAAGCCCTTGGCGACCTACTTTCTGCCGAACAACCGCGGGAAGAAGTCGGTGATGGTCGATCTACGGTCCGACGAAGGCCGTGAGCACGTTCTCCGCCTCGCCGACAGCGCCGACGTGGTGCTCGAGGCGTTTCGCCCCGGGGTGATGGAAAAGATGGGGTTGGGGCCGGAGACGTTGCAGGGGCGTAACCCGTCGCTGGTCTACGCCCGACTGTCGGCCTACGGCGGCAACGGTGTCAACAGCAGCCGGCCCGGTCTCGACCTGATGGTGCAGGCCGAGGCCGGAATGACCACCGGGCTACGGACGGCGGAGGGTGGACCGCAGATCATTCCGTTCCAGCTCGTCGACGGCGCCACCGGGCACGTCTTCGCTCAGGCCGTTCTCGCCGCACTGCTGAATCGGGAACGTCACGGTGTCGCCGATGTCGTCAAGGTCGCGATGTACGACGTCGCGGTGAGTCTGCAGGCCAACCAGCTCACCCTGCATTTGAACAAGGACCCCAACGCCTCGTCGAAGTCCGCGAAGCCCGCCCCCACCCTTGGCCCGGATGGCAAGCCGCGCAAGCAAGTTGCGTTCGCGACTCAACCCTCCGATGCGTTCAAGGCCGCGGACGGCCACCTTGTGCTCAGCGCCTACGTCCCCAAGCACTGGGCTCTGCTGTGTGAGGTGATCGGCCGGCCCGACCTGACCGAGGACGAACGCTTCGCCGACCAAAAACTGCGCGCCGTCAACTACTACGAACTCAAGGACGAGTTGGAGTCGGCGCTGGCCGAACGAACGGCTGCGCAGTGGGTGGACGCACTGCACGAGAAGGGACTGATGGCCACGCTCGCCTACAACTGGAAGCAGGTGGTGCACACCCCCCTGTTCGCCGAGAACGAACTCGCCGTCACCGTCGGGGAAGGGGAGAACGCGCAGGTGGTCGTCCGGACGCCCGCGCGATTCGACAGCTTCACCCCCGCGGCTGTCGGCCTGCCGCCGTCCCCGGGGGAGCACAACGACGAGTTCCTCGCCTCGGCCGTGGCGAACTGAGCCCGCTGTGAAAACTACTGCGGCAGTGCTCCGTTCGGCCGACAGTCCGTACTCGATCGAAGAGTTGACCCTCGATCCGCCCGGACCCGACGATATCGCGGTGCGGATCGCGGGTGTCGGGCTCTGTCATACCGATCTGCTGCCCCGAGCCGAACCGGGCATGCCGTTGCCGCTGGTACCGGGCCATGAGGGATCCGGGGTCGTCGAAGCGGTGGGATCCCACGTCCAGGGTCTCGCGGTTGGTGACCACGTGGTGTTGTCCTTCGATTCGTGCCGAACCTGCGCCAACTGCCGGCAGGCCCGTCCGGCATATTGCGACACTTTCTTTCCCCGCAACATGTCCGGTCGCACCGCCGCCGGTGCCACCAACGCGCGCGACGCAGACGGAGCACCGGTGTCCGCCCGCTGGTTCGGGCAGTCGTCCTTCGCCACCCGGGCTGTGGTCGACGCCCGCAACGCCGTCCAGGTCGACCCGGCGCTGCCGCTGGAACTGCTGGGCCCGCTCGGGTGCGGCTTTCAGACCGGGGCCGGCGCCGTGCTGAACTCCCTCGGCATCGAGGTCGGTGCCAGCATCGTCGTCTTCGGCGCCGGTGCCGTGGGCCTGGCCTCGGTGATGGCGGCGCGCGTGGCCGGAGCGGCGACCATCGTCGCGGTCGATCTCAACCGAGATCGGCTGGAGTTGGCCCGCGACCTGGGGGCCACACATGCCATCGATGGCGGCGCCGATGACGTCACCCGCCAGCTTCGCCGCACGGTTCGGGGCGGCGCCGACTACGCACTGGACACGACCGGGGCGGCACGGGCGATCGCGACCGCCATCGACACACTCCGGACGTCCGGGGTATGCGGGCTGATCGGCGCGCCCGCCGGTGATCTGCGAATCAGTGCCACAGCGCTGTGCACCGGACGGACCGTGAAAGGCATCGTCGAAGGCGACGCGATCCCACATCTGTTCGTTCCCCGCCTGATCTCGCTCTGGCAGGACGGCAAGTTCCCGTTCGACCGGTTGATCGAGAAGTTCGCTCTCGACGACATCGACGCCGCCGAGCGGGCCGCGCTCGACGGCAAGGTGGTCAAGCCGATTCTGGTGCCGCACTAGCTGCCACACCGACGTCGGCAGGTCCCGGGCAGACCTGCCGACCGGTCGTGGATGACGGGACAGGGACGGGTCCCGTCATCCACGCCCACTACAAGGATCGTGATCGGCCTCCATCGGTCCACCAACCGGATTCTCGCACCGGCCAGGAGGGGTGGGTGCACGCAACCGGCGAGCATCCAGCACCCAACGAGTTATCGATCGTGCAGACACGGACATGTGTCGATGAAAGTGCAGCGGGACAGAAGTATCGGCATCCAGTCGAACCGGCTCCGCAGGACAATTCAGCCGAGGAACTGGACTGTCGCCGAAATCGGGGCGCGGTCGATTATCGTGCCTCCGCTCACAGCGGTGTCCTCGTATCCGATAGCCATCCCACAGACCACATCAGATCGGCTGGCGGCTCGACGATTTCGTCGACTGTCGTATGGTAAACCGACCACGCCTCCTGGGGGCAGCTCGCTAGTCCCTCCTCCCGTAGGAGCAGCATGATCGTCTGCAGGCACATACCAATGTCGGACCACTGCGCCGAACCCATGTTGCGGTCGACATAGCAGAAGAGCCCGACCGGGGCACCGAAGAACTGCCAGTTTCGGGCGAACCACGCGCGCCGGGCCTTCTTGTCCTCTCGCGGAATGCCAAGAGCGGAGTAGAGCTGCTGGCCCGCCGAGACGCGGCGCTCGCGGTACGGTGATTTCAGGTCGGCGGGGTAGATCGGATACTGCGGTGCGTCGCCGAGGTCGCCGGCGGTGAGTCGGGCGGACATCTTCTCGACGATTGCAGCGTGGGATTGGCCGGTGACGACGTACGTGTGCCAGGGCTGAATGTTGCCGCCCGATGGGGTACGCGCGGCAGACTCGAGGACGCGTTCGAGGACCGCTCGGTCGACACGTTGGTCAGTGAAGTCGCGCACGGAGCGTCGTGATCGCACCGCGTCGTGCACATTCATGCGAGCTCCTCAATCCGGAAAATTTCATGGGGTCTGGCATCGAATACTTGCCATCGCTTTTCTGAATCCCTGCGAGCGGTCATTCTCAGAAGAAGTCTCGCTCATGTGACCTCTGCGGGAAATACGTTGGGGCGGCTGAGTGATCAAGCGACGAAGCCAGGCCGGTCGCGTGGTCGGGTTCGGGTCGCGCCCCGCACCACCGTTGCCCCGGAAATCAGCGGGGCTACGAGGGTCGCCGCCGCTCGGATGCCGGAGCAGGAGTGGTCCGGCAAGGGGGTAATGCGCATCTGGGCTACTCGTCGGCCAGGGCTTCCACCCGGAAGACCGGGTATGAGTCACCGACCTCGGGATGAACGAACGCGACGTGCAGGGGGAGCCCGGCGCGTAACTCGCCCAGGTTGTATCCGACGATACGTGCGTTGATCCACGGCCCCTCTTTCAACTCCACCAGCCCGATGGGGAAGGGGACTTGCTCGGCGAAGGCTGGATGCGGCGGATGGTGCACCACGGCCCACGACACCAGAGTCGCCGCTCCCGTCGCAGTGTCCCAGCTCAGATCGGAGCTGCCACAGGCAGTACAGGTCCGAGCCTCGGGGCTGAACGCGTGGTGACAGTGGGTGCAGCGTCGAATCGCAAGTTGATCGGCGGCCGCGGCATCGAAGAACTCGCCGCTGCGGGCGTCACGCAGGACGGCCGGACCGGATACTTCAGCGAGATCGTTTGTCATGACTGGACCTTTCGATCAGTGGGGACTGAGAATCAGCGTCGAGTGGTGATCGAGGATGCCGCCGTTGCCGCTGACCAAGATCACGTCGTGGTTGTCGACCTGACGGCCGCCGCCCTGACCACGGGCCTGAATGACCGCCTCGGTGAGCGGAGTCATTCCCCACAAGTAGTACGACGAAAGCTGTCCGCCGCCGGTGTTGACGGGCAGCTCACCGCCGGGCCCGGTGCGCCCGTTCGCGACGAACTTGCCACCCTCACCCTTGGCGCAGAAGCCGTAGTCTTCGAGTGTCACGAGAACGGTGAACGTGTAGCAGTCGTACAGCTCGAGTAGATCGACGTCGTCGACCGTCACCCCCGCCATGCGTAGTGCAGTGGGTCCGGAGATCGCCGCACCGGTGCGCAGCCCGAAATCCGAACCGCGTTCGGCGACCTGCCCTGGATGGCCCTGTCCCCACCCGAGCACGTGTACCGGTGGTTGCGCCAGGTCTTTCGCTCGCTCCGCGGTGGTGACGATCACCGCCGCACCGCCATTGGAGACAAGGCAGCAGTCCAGCAGTCGCAGCGGTTCTGCGATCCAGCGTGAACTCTGATGGTCCTCGAGGGTGATCGGGGTGCGCATCTGGGCGAGCGGGTTGTGCACCGCCCACGCACGCTGCGCGACCGCGATTTCGCCGAGCTGTTCGGTGGTGGTGCCGTAGGTCTCCATGTGGCGGCGGGTGGCGAACGCGTACTTGGCGTTGGCGTTCGTGATGCCACTGGCGACGAGATAGCTGGGCAGGCCGACGATCGGCTTGGCGCTGCGGCCGGTGTAGGCGGCGCCGGCGGACACTTTCGGCTTCAACGGCGCATCGGCGAACACACACGCCACGGCCTCGGCCATGCCGCTGGTGACCGCCGCTGCCGCGTAGGACACCATCGAGCCGGCCGAGGCACCGTACGCATTCATCTCCGTCAGGAGCCGGAGGTCGCGGAGGCCGAGGACGTTCTGCAGGGTGATCGACACATCGCGTTTGAGTCCGCTGTTGATCAACAGTCCGTCGATGTCGGACAGGTGCAGACCGGCATCAGTGGCGGCCCGGCGAACCGCATCGGCCGCGAAATCTGTTGCGCTGCGACCGAAAACCTTTCCCACCTCGGTAATGCCGAGCCCGGCGATCGCGGCCCCGCGAGAATCCGCCATCGGACGCCTCCTGTGATCTCGAATCCCAAATTGGGTTCCAACATACCATATCCTCTGTTATGGTGATTTGCATGAAGATCGAGTTGGATCGAACGAAATGCACGGGATTGGGGATCTGCGAGTCCATCGCCCCCGATGTCTTCGAGGTCAACGACGACGGTGACCTGGTCCTGCTGACCGAGGAGATCACCGACGACCAGTTGGCGGAGGTCGAGCAGGCCGTCGAGGGCTGCCCCACGGCCGCGCTGCGGCTGATCCGATGACCACGCGTCTGGTCGTCGTCGGGGCGTCGCTTGCAGGCCTGCGGGCGGCCGAAGCGGCACGGAAGACTGGATTCACCGGATCGATCACCCTGATCGGCGCCGAGGATCACCTTCCCTACGATCGGCCGCCTCTGTCGAAGGCATTCCTCGACGCCGACACCGACCGGCAGTCCGAGCTCGCCTACCGCGACCTCGCCGGGCTGCAGGAGCTGGATGTCGAACTGGTCCTCGGCGCGCCCGCAACGGGTCTCGACACCGAACAGCGCACCGTCGCCGTCGACGGCACCTGCGTCGACTACGACGCCCTCGTGCTCGCGACCGGTGCCCGCGCCCGCACGCTCCCCGGCACCGAGGCACTGGCGGGCGTGCATACCCTCCGCACGCTCGACGACGCCAGGGCGGTCCGGTCCGCACTTGACGCTGGTGCGCGCACCGTGGTGATCGGCGCCGGTTTCATCGGATCGGAAGTTGCATCTGGGGCCCGCAAGCGCGGACTCGACGTGACCGTGGTCGAGGCGCTGCCGACGCCGCTGGTCCGAGCAATCGGTGACCAGATGGGTGTGGCGTGTTCGGCACTGCACACGGCGAACGGCACCGACCTGCGATGTGGCGTTGCCGTCGAGGCCATCGAGGGGGAGACCGCCGTCGAACGGGTGCGGCTCTCCGACGGCACGGTCCTGCCCGCCGACCTGGTCGTGGTCGGTGTCGGAGCGGCCCCGGCGACCGACTGGCTCGACGGTTCCGGATTGCCGCTCGACAACGGCATCGTCTGCGACAGCACCTTGTGGACCGGTGTACCCGGCGTCTACGCGGCGGGCGACGTATGCCGTTGGCGCAACCCGCTGTTCGACCGCACCATGCGCCTCGAACACTGGACAAGCGCCGCCGAACAAGGGGCACTGGCCGCCCGAAACGCTCTCGATCCGGACGCGGCCACCCCGTACTCGACCGTCCCGTATTTCTGGTCGGACTGGTACGACACGCGGATCCAGTTCGTCGGTGTCCCGGATGCCGACGAGATCGAGGTCATCGGCGACGTCGGCAGCGGCCGATTCGTTGCTCTCTATCGCGGTGGTGACCGCCTGGTCGGTGCACTCGCCCTCAATCGCCAGGCCGACATCATGAAGTACCGCGGCCTGATCATGAAGGCAACGACGTGGACCGCCGGCCTCGACTTCGCGCGCGCGAGAGAAGCCAAGCGGGCGCTGCCCGTTCCGTGAACAGCACTGCGGCCGTGGCCTACCTCCGGCGACACCGCCTAACAGAAGTGCCGACACCCACCCCGTCGTGAAGGTTGGTAGACGGCGCGGAGAGCGCCGGACGGCCCAGGTCGCACGGGCTGTGCAGCCCTGGTTGAGTCCCGGAGAACTGATCGGGGACGTCCCGTGCTCGTTGCACGCGAGCAGGTTTTTCGTGTGACCATAGATCGGTGGGCCGTGCCGGTCCCGCACCCAGTGGTGGGGGACCGGGACGGCCCGGACGCGGTCTACTCCGGTTACGCGCGAATCGCTTCCACGATGCGTGCACGGGTATCCGGGCGTGGCCATCCCGCCAGCACGATCGTCGTCAGGCAGGTCGACTTCCATCGTGTGACGATGTCCTCGCAGATCTTGTCGGCCGGCCCGACGAGTGCGACATCCTCCACCATTGCTGTCGGTACCGCCTGCGCGGCGAGGTCCGAACGACCCTCCAGATACAACCGCTGGATCTCGGCACATGCCTCGCCCCAGCCCATGCGGGTGAAGACGTCGTTGTGAAAGTTGGCGCCCTTGGCACCCATGCCCCCGGCATACAGGGCGACCACCGGCTTCAGTTTCGCCGCCGCCTTCTCGACGTCGTCGTTCTCCACCAACCAGCACGTGTTGGCGATCTCGAAGTCGTCCGCCGTCCGGCGGGCGCCGGCGCGGGCGAACCCCTCCGCAAGGGCAGCCCGGTAGAACTCGTCGCTCTTGGGGGAGAACCACAGCGGCGTCCAGCCGTCGGCGATCTCCGCCGCCAGCGCCACGTTCTTCGGCCCCTCGGCCCCGAGATAGATCGGAATGTCCGCACGAAGCGGGTGCACGATCGACTTCAGCGGCTTCCCGAGCCCACTGCCGCCGTCGAAGGGCAGCTGATAGTGCCGCCCGGCGAACGTGACGGGCTTCTCCCGGGCCCACACCGCGCGCATGATCTCGACGTACTCGCGAGTCCGCTCGAGCGGCCGCGGATACGGCTGCCCGTACCAGCCCTCGACGACCTGCGGCCCCGAGGCCCCGATGCCGACGATCATCCGACCACCACTGAGGTGGTCGATAGTTTGCGCCGCCATCGCCAACGCCGTCGGCGTCCGCGCCGACATCTGGCAAATCGACGTGCCGAGCTGCAACCGTGTCGTTTGGGAACCCCACCAGGCCAACGGGGTCAGCGCGTCCGACCCGTACGTTTCGGCGGTCCACAGACTGTCCACCCCGAGCGCTTCGGCCTCGGCGACGCGTTCGGCGATGCCCTGCGGCGGTGACCCACTCCAATAGCCCGCAGAAATTCCAACCTTCATGACGATGTTCCTCTCCTGCCGATTCGTCGAACGTGCTGTGGCCGTCAGTGATTGCGATACTCGGGCGCCCGCTTCTCGAGAAACGCGGACACCGCCTCACGGTGATCGGTGGTCAGGACGCTCAGGATCTGTGTCCGATTCTCGAGATCGATTGCCGCTCGGATCCCCGGCGTCTCGAGGTTGTCCCACATGACCTGTTTGGTCATCCAGACCCCGAACGGGCTGTTAGCACCGATCTTGGAGGCCAGGTCCAGCGCGGCGGACAGCAAGTCCTCGGCGGGCAGTACCTGCGAGACGAGTCCGATCCTGTGCGCTTCGTCGGCGGCGATCGTTCGACCGGACAGCAGAATCTCCGCCGATCGAGAGAACCCGATGGCGCGGGGCAGGATCCAGCTCAATCCGACGTCGCAGTTACTGAGGCCGCGCTTGATGAAGGACGGGTGCAATGTTGCCGATTCGCTCATCAACCGGATGTCGCAGAGCAGTGACAGTGCCATCCCGCCCCCCGCTGCGGGACCGTTGATCGCGCAGATCACTGGCTGCCGGGCGCGGCGCAGAGCATCCGCCAGGTTGGCGATGTGCTCGGTTGCGCGCATCGCCTCCTGCGGACGTCCCTCAGGTCCGGTGGAGGTCGGCACCGTGCCGTAACCGCGCAGGTCCAGCCCCGCACAGAACGTGGTGCCGGCGCCGGTGAGAACGATGGTCCGCACGTCGGCGTCGTCGCGGACTCGGCGTAGGACCGCGTGGAGTGCCTCGATCAGGGAGGCATTCATGGCATTGAGTGCGTCCGGACGGTCGAGCCGGACGAGCAGTACTCCGGGGCGGGCCATCTCCGTGTAGACGAGGTCGTTGCTTGCAGCAGTATCACTGGGCTCTGCGGTGACGAGAGGGTTGGAAGACACAGGACATCCTTGTCTGGGGCCGGAGAAGCAGAGTGGGCCGGCGGTCTCCGGATGTCGTGCCAGCCGGCCATCCCCAGGAACGTAACATACAATGTGTTATTGTCAGCGGATTCTGAGCCCTTTTCTTCGAGTGGGGTGATCCCACGCGGAGCGGCGAACCAAACGCGAAAGTTGGTGTGGCAGTGAATCCATTGGATGCGTTCCGGCTGGACGGCAAGGTTGTCGTGGTGACGGGAGCAAGTTCGGGGCTGGGGGTCGGTTTCGCACGCGCCCTGTCGGCAGTCGGCGCCACCGTCGTGCTTGCTGCTCGTCGGACAGACAAACTGAGCGATGTCGAAAACCAGTTGCGCGAGGCAGGAGGGGTGACGCTGTCCCACCGGACCGACGTCAGTTCCCCGGATGATTGCAAGGCTTTGGTGAGCCGCACGGTCGACGAGTTCGGCAGGATCGACGTCCTGGTCAACAACGCCGGCATCGCGGACGTGGTCCCCGCCTCCAAGGAGACCGAAGAGGGCTTCCGCAAGGTCATCGATGTCAATCTCAATGGATCGTTCTGGATGGCGCAGGCAGCCGTCGGCGTCATGCCCGAGGGGTCGTCGATTGTGAACGTGGCGAGTGTTCTCGGTTTGGTCGCCCCCCGCCTGCCGCAGGCGGCTTACGCTGCGAGCAAGGCGGGTGTCCTCGGGTTGACACGCGACTTGGCGCAGCAATGGTCGTTGCGTCGCGGCGTTCGCGTCAATGCACTCCTGCCGGGGTTCTTCCGTAGTGAGATGACCGAGAATGCAGCCGGTTTGGAAAAGATGTTGGCCGACCACAGCATGCTCGGGCGGTCTGGCACCCAAGCCGAGATCGACTCGGCTCTGCTCTTCCTCGCCAGCCCGGCCTCGAGCTACGTCACCGGTTCGGCCCTCGTTGTCGATGGGGGACTCACTGCCTTGTGACCCCTCGGAGTCCGCCGAGTAGTCCGCCGCGCGGGGGCCGATATCGGCGATACGCATCGCTACACCCGCGCTGCGGGCCGAGCGAGCGATGCGTTGCCGACGTCAGGATCGCCCTCCATGCGAGGTTGCTTCGGTGGCCGGCCGCGCAGGGCTTCGACCCACTCATCGCGGAACCTCATTCGATCGGTATATAACAGCGAAGGTGTCGCCATGTCCTCATCCAACGTCCCCGACCACCGCATACTGCACATCAGTGACACGCGCCTGCTGACCGGCGGCTCTGGCGAGAATATCGACTGCAGTGATGCCGTGGCACGACTGCTCGACGAGGTCGAAGAGATCGACGATCGTCCAGAAGCGTTGGCGCTTACGGGAACCCTGCCGGTCGGGTATCACCACCTTGCGCCATTTCGATCTGCGGTCGAGCGTGCGTCCGAGCGTGCGGATATTCAGGTGATCTGGGGGATGGGCGATCACGGCGATGGCGCTACATCCGACGAGTTCGATGACGAGGTCCATGATGTCAACGGGCTACGCCTCATCGCCGTCAACAGCAACGTCTCGGGTCGACTGCATGGTGAGATCGACGAATCGCAGCTGTCCTGGCTGAGTGCCGTTCTGGCTGTGCCGGCACCGCACGGGAGCATTCTCGTCCTGCACCACCCTCCCGTGCCGACCCCTGATCCGCTGATGGAAATGAGCGCATTGGCGAACCAAGACGCGCTCGAATCGGCCGTGGCGGACGGCGATCTCCGGACTATCCTGGCCGGCCATCTGCACTACTCGACCCTGTGTACTTTCGCGGGCGCGTCGGTTTCGGTCGCGGCCGCATCGTGCTACACCCAGGACGTGGGCATCGATTGGGGCAGCACCGGTCAGGCGCACCTTGTGCACACCACCGGAGATCGGATCGTGAACACTGCGGTCCGGCTGGGAAAGCGCCCCCGACCGAGATAGCAGGACTTGCTCCGGCCGCCTCGACCATCGCCGATCGAGGGTTCGCGGGTCGATGCTGCCGGTGCACCCCGGGCGTATCGGGAACCACCGGGCACGCCAAAGTACCACAACACACATTATGGTATGTTGGGATCGTGACTGGATGGTTCGCTGTCTCGTCACGATAAGACGTGCAACGACACCGGGCAAGTCGGTTCGGGGATGAGCGAGGGGGGCAAGGCGGCTGATGCCCACCATTGTGAGCAAGGAACAGTACTTCGAGACGGCATTGGACGTCCTCGCCGAGGTCGGGTTCAAAGGGCTCAACATCCGTCGGATGTGCACGACCCTGGGTGTCACCACCGGATCGTTCTATCACTACTTCGGGAGCTGGCAAGGTTTCGTCGACGCACTGCTCGAGTACTGGGAGCACCGCCAGGAGCGCATTCTGCGGGATCTATCATTCGGCAGTGGCGGTCCAGAAGACGACCTCGCTGCGTTGCGCACGTTGACCTTGGGGCTCCCGCACGCGGCGGAGGCCGCGATCAGGGCGTGGGGAATGAACGATGCCACCGTGCGTGAAACGCAACGCCGCGTGGACTCGGCGCGCCGCAAGACGGTCAGATCGGTCATCGCCCAAGTTGTCGACAGCGACGAGGCGGCCGATGTGATCGTCTCGCTGGGAATGGCGCTGCTGGTCGGCTTCCAAAACCTCACCGCCGAGGGGCAGCACACCGAACTCGTACCTCTGTACGACGAGTATCTTCGCTTGATTTCCATGCATGCCGTATCGAAGAGTCGGTAAAGCGGTTTCCAAGTTTTTGTGCCACAGCACTATTCACTGACAACTGCCGCTATCGGTGGACTCACTCTTCATCTCCTGTCACCCGCTGGCCAGGGGGTCTGTGGTCTCGTTGTTCGGTGATTAGTTTCCCGCTGATTGTCGGCCCGGAGTTCGCTGAGCGATGCACGGCAATGACCCGCGTCGCCACCCCGCTGCTCGACCGGGATTCCGTGTAGTCGACACGTAACGGCCTGAGGGCTCCCACTTCGCGAGTGCAGCAGGGCTTCGACCCTCGCCGTGCCGGTGCGCACGCACCCGGAGTGGTCTCCGACGATCAGATGAACGATTCCGATTGGCCGGTGGTCCACGCCGCAAGCTGGATTTCGAGACCTTCGACGTAAGCTTTCAGTGCCAGGCGGAAGCGATCCTGTGCCGAAACGGCACGGGCGGCCTCGACCGCCGATCGCAGTTCCGTCAACGATTCCGGAACGTCGGTGAACAAGTTGTTGTTGCCGTACTGGAGCGCACCGACCGTCAACGCTTCGAGGTGCTCGCGGATGACGATGACGTACTCCAGAGGAAAACCGGCCTTCAGCAGAATGCTCACCGTTTGGTTCTCGTACTCGAGGCCGAACGTTCTCGGCGTCTGTGCGACCAGCAGTGGCACGACCTGCGGGTGAGCGTTGAGGGTGTCGAGAAACCGCGGAGCGTATTCGAGGATGTAGGTCTTCCAGTCGATCTCTGTATCCGATTCGACGACGAAACTGTCGAGGACCAAGCGCAGGACGTCGGCGAGGATGTCGGCCTTGTACCTGTAGTGATAGTAGACAGACGAATTGTGAACACCGAGTTCGGCGGCGAGACGCGTGAGGCTCAGCTGTTTCAGCCCGTCTCGGTCAATCAACATCAGTGCCGTCTCGATCACCCGTGTACGGGAGATCAGCGGTTTCTTCGGCCGTGCCACGGTTTCACCTCATTTCAGTAGGGCTCCACGCCCTGTGCACATCGTTCCAGTAAGTGCGCGCGCAGAGCGAATCGGCTTCGGCCGGCGGGGGCCGCGCAAAGCCGTCGACCGCGGCTATTCGTGCAGGTCAAGGCGATGGTTTTCGGGCGTGACCTCTGAGGTCTTCCTTTATCAGCAGCCTGCTGATAAATTGGTCACAGTAGCCACTGACGCGGCCCCTGACTCGTGCCCCATTGGCCCAACGTGATGCGTGCGAAACGTGACACGCGAGTGACCTGTTTGTGCGCTAAATCCGCACGCTTCCAATCGAATTCGCGAAAGAATCGGTACCTTATTGCTCCATACCATTGACTCTGTTATGTTCACGGATGAGATCTACGACACATTGAATTCAGGAGAATGGCATGGCGGTAGCGAAGCCAGACGAATCCCCTCTCGGCACCCGCAGACCGGCGTTGCACCGCAGCACTGACGAACTTGCCCATCCTCGGGTTCACGGTCCAGCCACTGGCTCGACCGGACACGCATCACAGGTGGTTGATCAATGAACGACAAGCTTCAAATTCTGCAGCTCGTTCGCCTGCGCGGACGCACGACTGCCGCGGACGTGGCGGCCAGCACCGGCCTGTCGACCGACTTTGTGGACAGCGTGGTGCGCGAGCTCTGCGATGCGGGATTGGTCCAGGACCTGCGCGGACGACTCAAGCTCACCGGTGACGGACGAGTGGAACTGACCGCACTGATCGCCGCTGAGCGCGAGGGCGTCGATCAGGCGCGGATGTCCGCCGCCTATCACGACTTCAGTTCCGTCAACGCGACGTTCAAGCAGTTGGTGACCGACTGGCAGCTTGTGGACGAGGACAAACCCAACGACCACACCGACGCGGCGTACGACGCCGCGGTGATCAGCCGACTCGAAGGCGTCCATACCGATTTCCGGCCACTGCTCGAACGACTCACCGAGCTTGCCCCGCGCCTGAAGATGTATCCCGCACGCTTCGATGCGGCGCTGACGAAGATCCGCGACGGTGACCACTCCTGGCTGGCACGACCACTGATCGACAGCTACCACACCGCATGGTTCGAACTGCACGAAGATCTGATCGGACTGGCCGGGCTCACCCGCGCCGAGGAAGCCGCCGCTGGGAGGGCACAATGAGCGCCCACGTTCTGATGTTGGACGGCACCACCGGACTGGACCGGGACTTGCTCGGCGGCAAGGCATGGAGCATCGAGCGCATGCGGTCGCTGGGAATCCCGGTGCCGCCCGCGTTCGTCCTCGGCACCGACGTGTGCCGGCAGTACTACCGCGCCGAGCGCCAGCTGACCTCCGACGTGTGGGATGAGTTGCCGGCAGCGATGGCCGCCATCGCCTCGGTCACTGGTCGACACTTCGGCGACGAAACGCATCCGTTGCTGGTATCGGTGCGGTCCGGGGCAGCGATCAGCATGCCCGGGATGATGGACACGATCCTCAACCTCGGGATCAACGACCAGGTCGAGAAGGCGCTCGCCGAGGAGACCGGAGACAGCCGGTACGCCGCCGACACCCGCCGCCGCTTCGTCGAGCAGTTCGAGAAGGTGGTGGGTACGTACCCACCCGACGACCCGTGGGAGCAGCTGCGGATGGCGATCGTCGCCGTCCTCGAATCCTGGCATTCCCGTCGTGCCATCGCGTATCGACGTGACCGCGGCATTTCCGACGACGGCGGCACCGCCGTCACCGTCCAGGCAATGGTCTTCGGCAACCTCGACGACCGCTCCGGAACCGGGGTGCTGTTCACCCGCGACCCGTTGAGTGGAGCATCCACCCCCTACGGCGAGTGGCTCCTGCACGGACAGGGCGAGGACGTCGTCTCGGGACGGTCGAACGCCCGAGCCCTCGACGAACTCGCCGACGAAATGCCCACGGCCTACGCCGAACTCATGGCCGCAGCCCGACAGCTCGAACAGGCCGGACGGGATGTCCAGGACATCGAATTCACCATCGAGAGCGGCAAATTGTGGCTCCTGCAAACCCGGTCCGCCAAACGATCGGCCGAGGCCACCGTGCGTCACGCGGTGCAACTCCAACGTGAAGGACTGATCACCGTCGACGAAGCCCTCGACCGGGTGAACGCCGACCTGGTCGAGTCGGTGATGACACCACACATCGACCCCACGGAGCTCCGCACGGCCGAGGAAGTCGCCCGCGGCAAGCAGGCATGCCAGGGTGTCGCGGTCGGAGTCGTGATCACCGACGTCGACGAGGCCGAGGAACGAGCGAGCAACGGCGAGCAGGTCATCCTCGTCCGACCCACCACCGATCCGGACGACGTCGCGGCCATGTCCCTGGTCAGCGGAGTCGTCACCGAACTCGGCGGCGCCACCTCACACGCCGCCGTAGTGTGCCGCGAACTGAATGTGCCGTGCGTCGTCGGCTGCGGCGACGGAGCAGTCGAGCTGGCCGGTCAGACCGTCACCGTCGACGCCACCCACGGGATCGTCTACCGCGGTGCCCTCCCACTCGTCGAACCCGCCGTCCAGGACGACTCCGACCTCGAACAACTGCTGGGCTGGGCGCAAGCGACCACCGGCACGACCGAGCACACCCTCCCCGAGTTGCTCCGACTCCGAGCACGAGCGGTAGCTACCGGATAAGCGCGCCACCTTTTGAAAGGAATGGCATTGGCCGACATGACTATCACCGACGAAACCGGACTCGATCCGGCGGACGATTTCGTGCACGAACCCCCCGCCGGAGTGGACCGCTGGGCGGAAAACATCCAGTGGAACGTCCGAGACAAAGACGGTCTCGGCGTGATGTGGCACATGGGCACGATGCTCGACGACCCACGCCTGTGGCACATCGTCATCGCCGTCACCCAACCCGACGGCACCGTGCACTCCACGAAAATCGTGGCGCCGGGCGCCGGGCAATTCGGTTCGCCGAACGCGCACCTGGCGACCATCACCCCGTACCGCGAGTGGCGGTTCACCTTCTTCGGCGGCATGGTTGACGTCTCCCAGGATCAGGGTGCAACCGGCCTCACCCCCGACGACCACCACCATTCGGTTCAGATCGACCTCGACCTGGAAGCCGCCTACCCGGTGTGGATCCCGGAGGGATCCACCCAGTTCGGGGACTGGGGACGGTTCCACCACGAGCAGGCCGTCATCGTGCGCGGTACGGTCACCATCGCCGGCAAGACGCATGTCCTCGATGGAATCGGGCACCGGGACCACTCGATCGGCCCCCGGGACATGAGCCATCTGCGCCGCGCCTTCTGGGGCAACGGCATCTTCGAATCCGGGTGGGGATTCGCCACCATGCTGGGCGAGTACGAATCCGGTGCCTTCCAGCGCGCAGCTCTGTTCGACTCGGCCGGAACTCACGACGCCACGATGGTTCGGTGGACCGACCTGACGGCGTTCAACTGCGAACCCACCGCGATCACGGTCGAACTCGACGTCCAAGGCAGGCAGGTCGTCATCGACGGCCGGATCCGTCACGGCATGAACTTCACCGTCGCCGACGGCGCCGAATTCTGCATGGGCACCGACCTCGCCCGACCCGATCGTTACTTCCTGACCAACTTCTTCGTCGACTGGACCTGCAACGGCGAACACGGCATTGGCTATCTCGACCGCGGTGCTCTCATCTCACTTCTCACCCAGGGGCAATCATGACCACGACCGAACAGTCCGCGACCGCGGAATCGACCCACACCGACCCCGTCCGAGGGAACAGCACCCCGAACCGGTACTGGACAACCGCCAACATCGGTGAGGCCGCGCCGGCCGTCATGACACCGCTGTGCTGGAGTCTGTGGGGACCCGGTAACGAACTGGCAGTGCGAGGGACATGGCACCGATTCGGAATGCTCGGCCCCGACGAGGTCTACGTCGACCCCGACCAGAACAACCGCCTGACCGGCATCTTCTACGGCCGCCAGGCAATGAACATCGAACCGATCCGCCGCTACGTCGACCGGTTCCCCGGAATCACCGCCGACGAGTTCGAACTCGGCCTCGCCGGCGCCCTGCACCCGGACGCAGACCCCTTCACCCCCCTCACCGACGCCCAACAGGCACTCGTCGCCGAGGTCGTCGAACGAGTCCGTGACACGCACAGTCAGCGCCTGTCCGACATGGTGCGCGATCAGAACGAGTGGTGGCGCCGGGAAGTGCTCCACCGCGAGGACGCTGGAGACCCTCGCGCCCGGCTCACCGAAGCGTTCGATCGGTTCGTCTGGTCCATCGGTATCCACAACGAGACACGGTTGCTGATCGTCGCGGCGATGAGCAGCATCTACCGGCTCGCCGCCGCCACCGACATGCTCGACATCGTCCCCGCACTGACTGCCGCGTTCGGCGACGTCGCCGAACTTTCCATGGGCGCCGACCTGTGGGCGTTGGCCAACGGCGAATTGGACATGGCGACCTTCGTCGAGCGGCACGGCTACCACGGGGAGAACGAGGGCAACCCCGCCGGACGCTCCTGGCGCGAAAACCCCGACCTGCTGTCCTCGACGATCGCGGCACTGCGCTCACGTAACGCCACCGAGCACCCGGAACGCCGCGCGGAGGGAGCTGTGAAGAAGCAGCGGACCGCCGTCGCCGAGTTCGAAGCGAAACTCACCGAAGAGCAGCGAATCGAACTTGCCGCCGCGCTCGACGACACCGCAACCGCAGTCCGAGAAACGGAGCTCGGGAAAGCATCATTCCTGACCGCGATCGACGGATTCCGCGCCGCGGCCCGCGATCTGGGAGACCAGATGGTGCGCGACGGCCGCTTCGCTGACCGCGACGACGTCTTCTTCCTGGACATGGACGAAATCGCCCAGGATACAGGCGAATCTGTCACAGAACTGGTGGCCTTCCGCAGTGCGGCCGCCGCAGAATACCGCGGCTACCGGCTGCCGACGACCTTCGTCGGCATGCCCGAACCGCTCACCGTCAACTCCGCCCGCGCCCAGGTCGGTGACGTCCTCTCGGGCGTCGGCGCCAGCGCCGCGACCCACGTAGGCGCCGTGCGGATCATCCGCCGCGCGGAGGACGAGGACGCCCTCGAACCCGGCGACGTGCTGGTGTGCGAGTCCACCGACCCCAGCTGGACCCCGCTGTTCATGCTCGCGGCCGCGGTGGTCATCGACATCGGCAGCGTCGGCAGCCACGGAGCCATCATCGCCCGCGAACTCGGACTCCCCGCAGTCATCAACACCGGGGACGGATCGGGTCGACTCCGCGACGGAGACCGGGTCCTCGTCGACGGCGCCAAGGGCACCGTCACCGTCCTCGCGATCAACGAAGCCGGATAGCCACCTCGCCGACAACCGACCCGCCACCGGGTGCGCCGCACCCGGCAGCGAGACGGAACCACACGCGTTCACGACCAGCCCGTCCACGGACGCACCGATATCACTAGCCAGGAGGAATACGGAATGAGCGACATCACCGTAGATCACGTCGAGAGCACCGACACCATCGGCGCGCGACTCAATCCGTTCGCAAGCAAACTCAGCCAGGCACCACACGACATCTGGACGCGGCTGCGCAACGAATGCCCCGTCGCCCACAGCGACGAACTCGGAGGGTTCCATCTCCTGAGCCGCTACGAGGACGTCTGGGCCGCAACCCTCGACACCGAGACCTACTCGTCGGCGGAAGGGACAACCGTTCCGCGGCACCCGGTTCGGATGCCCCCCGAGGACACCGACGAGCCCGAGCACCGCATGTACCGCAAGATCATGGATCCGTTGTTCACGCCGAAGACGGTCAAATCCATGGAGTCGTGGGTGCGCGAGATGACGGTGGAATTGCTCGACAGCATCGAAGATCTCACGAAGTTCGACTTCGTCGGGGACTTCTCGAGCCAGCTGCCACGTCACGTCATCCTCCGCATCATCGGTGTACCCGACGAAGATCTGCCGGAACTGATCGACGCAATGATCGCGCTCAACGGTGCCTACGACGATGCGGAGCGAGGAGCCGCCGCCGGCGCCACCCTCTACGGGTACTTCGCGCAGAAGCTCGCCGAACGACGCGAACAACCCCGCCGCGACGACCTCATCTCCGCGCTGCTCGACGGCGACTTCGGTGGAGAACCGCTGTCCGATCTGGACATGCAGCACATGCTGATCTTGACCATCCTCGGTGGCACCGACACCTCCAGCGGCGCCATGGGCGGAATGATGCTGTGGCTGGCCGACCACCCCGAGGACTACGCCCGGTTGCGGGAAGATCCGGACCTGATGCGCACGGCCATCGACGAGTTCCTCCGCTACGTCAGCCCCGTCGCATACATGGCGCGGACCACAACCAAGGACGTCGAGGTGCAGGGCTGCCCGATCCCGCACAACGAAAAGGTCCTGCTCGGGTTCGGCCCCGCCAACCGCGACTCGGAGAAGTTCGAACGCGCCGACGAGGTCCTGCTCGACCGGCACCCGAACCCCCACGTCGCGTTCGGTGGCGGACCGCACCGCTGCCTCGGCGCGAACCTCGTGAAACTCGAGATGAAGGTCGTCCTCGAGGAGGTCATCAACCGGTTCAAGTCCTTCGAGGTCGAGGACTACACAAAGCTGCGCTACCAGCGCGGTCAGGCCCGAAACCTGGAATGCCTTCCGCTGGTCACCCAGAGGAACAATCCATGACGTATGTCGTCACCCAACCCTGCTGCAATGACGCGTCGTGCGTGGCGGTATGCCCGGTCAACTGCATCCACCCCACGCCCGACGAGCGCGACTACTCACGCACCGAGATGCTCTACATCGATCCGAACACCTGTATCGACTGTGGTGCGTGTGCCGATGCCTGCCCGATCGATGCGATCGTCCCCGACTACGACCTCGAGGAGGGAACCGAGCGGTACCTCGAAATCAACGCCGACTACTTCGAGGATCCCAAACATCGGGACTACCCGAGCGCTCCTGTGGTGCAGCAGCGCCCGGTAGTCGGTGTCACCGACGCGACGCCGCTGCGAGTAGCGATCATCGGGACCGGACCCGCGGCGTGCTACGCCGGTGAGGAAGTTCTCGGGTCCGGGGCCCCCGGCGTCGAGGTGCATTTCTTCGAGCGCCTGCCCACACCCTGGGGACTGGTGCGGTTCGGTGTCGCACCAGATCACCAGCAGACCAAGTCCGTCACCGACGCCTTCGCCCGGATCGGGGCTCGCCGCGGCACCTATTTCCACCTCAACGTGGAGATCGGCAAGCACCTCACCCACGAGGAACTCCTGACGCATTTCCACGCGGTGATCTACGCAGTCGGAGCCCATCACGACCGCCGGCTCGGCATCTCGGGAGAGGATCTGCCGGGTAGCCATCCGGCATCGGACTTCGTCAGCTGGTACAACGGGCACCCCGATGGTGCGCAACGGTCGTTCGATCTGTCCTGCGAACGCGCGGTGGTGGTCGGGAACGGCAACGTCGCGCTGGATGTGGCCAGAATCCTGACCTCCGGGCTGGGGCATCTTGCCCGTACCGATATCGCCGATCATGCCCTCGAGGCGTTGGCGGCCAGCAAGATCTCCGAGGTCGTCGTGCTCGGGCGCAGGGGCCCGGCACAGGCCGCCTACACCACCCCCGAGTTGCTCGGCCTCGCCGCGGCGGAGGGCATCGATCTGGTCGTCGACCCTGCCGACGTGGAGTCGATCGGCGTGACCGCCACGACCACGCCGTCGGCTGCGGCCGCATTCAAAAGCCGGCTGCTCGACGAGATCGCGGCGACACCACCGTCGGGCGCACCGAAACGCATTGTTCTGCGCTTCCTGTCGTCGCCGGCAGAGATCGTCGGTGAGGACCACGTGCGCGGGCTCCGGGTCCAGCGCAACGAACTGGTCGAATCGCCCGAGGGCGAGGTCACCGTCCGCCCGACGGACCGGTTCGAGGAGATCGAATGCGGTCTGATCATCCGGTCGATCGGGTACCGGGGCACCCCGCTCGCCGGTCTGCCGTTCGACGACGCGACCGGCACGGTTCCCAACGACGGCGGCCGCGTCGTCGACCCGGCCACAGGGGCGACGATCCCGGGCGTCTACACCGCAGGCTGGATCAAACGCGGCCCCTCCGGATCGATCGGAAACAACAGCCGCTGCGCCAAGGACACGGTCCGAGCGCTCGTCGAAGACTATGCCCAGGGACAGCTTCCAGCACCGACCCTCGACACCGACGCCCTTGCCGCACTGCTCGCTCAGCGGCAGCCGAACGTCCTGACCTACACCGACTGGAAGACCATCGACCAGTTCGAACGTGCAGCGGCGCGAAAGCACCAGAGGCCGAGAATCAAGCTGGTCGACGTCGACGCGATGCTCGACGTCGCCCGACCCAAGGCCTGAATTCACATACCGCGAAAAACATTGTAGGAGTAACAAAATGGCAAGTGTCGGCCGTCAGGGTCTTCTGTCGAGCACCCTCTGCGAAGAGTTCCAGCGCACGGCGAAGGTGGATCCGGAGGCGGTCGCACTGCGTACGGTCGCCGGAACCCAACAGATCACCTGGCGCGAGTACGCGAACCGCGTACGCCGCATCGCGACCGGTCTGGCGTCTCTCGGCGTCGGCCACGGCGACACGGTCGCCCTGATGATGGGGAACCGGCCGGAGTTCAACCTCATCGACACCGCGATCCTCCACCTCGGGGCCGGCCCCTTTTCGATCTACAACACCAATTCGGCCGAACAGATCGCGCACCTGCTCTCGAACGCCGAAAGCAAGGTGGTGTTCTGCGAGGCCCGCTTCGTCGACACGATCCGCGCCGCCGGGGGACCGGTCGAGACAATCGTGGTCATCGACGCGCCGGTGGGCGGGACACTCCCGCTGAAACTGGTCGAGGAAAGGTCGGTCCCGGACTTTGACTTCGACGCCTCCTGGAGGGCAGTGCGACCGACCGATGTCGCCACGCTGATCTACACCTCGGGCACCACGGGCAACCCCAAAGGGGTCGAACTCACCCACGCCAACATCCTGAGCCAGGTCGAGGCCCTCAGTCACGTGTTCGACGTCAAGGCCGGCGACCGCTTCGTGTCCTTCCTGCCCGCCGCGCACATCGCGGACCGGCTCGCCTCACACTATCTACAGATTGCGCACGGGACGCAGCTCACCACCCTCGACGACCCCAAGAATCTCGCCGCCGCACTCGCCGACGCCCGCCCCACCTACTGGTTCGCCGTCCCGCGAGTGTGGGAGAAGCTGAAGGCCGCACTGGAACTGGGCTTCGCCGAGGCGGATGGAGTCAAGGCGACGCTTCTCGCCCGGGCCCGCACGCTCAGTGCCAAGAACGTCGAGGCCGGCCGCGGCGGCCCCACACTCAGCGCCCTGGAACAGCTGCAACTGCGTGTCCTCGACCACATTGTGCTCTCGAAGGTGCGTGCGAAGCTGGGCCTCGAGGAACTGCGATGGGCGATCTCGGGAGGGGCGTCGATCGCGCCGGACACCCTGAACTTCTTCCTCGCCCTGGGAATCAAGGTCTGCGAGATCTGGGGGATGTCCGAAACCGCCGGAGCCGGCCTGGTCAATCCGCCGGACGGAATCCGGTCCGGAACGATAGGAAAGCCGCTGCCCGGCGTCGAGGTCCGTGTCGCCGACGACGGTGAGATGCTCATCCGCGGTGGCATCGTCATGCGGGGATACCGCTCCGACCCCGAGCGCACCGCCGAGGCACTCGACGCCGACGGCTGGCTGTACACCGGCGACGTGGTCAACATCGACGCGGACGGATACGTGACGATCGTCGATCGCAAGAAGGAACTGATCATCAACGCCGCGGGCAAGAACATGTCGCCGGCGAACATCGAGGGCACCCTGAAAACGATGTGCCCGCTCATCGGTGAGGCGGTGACCATCGGTGACGGGCGCCCGTTCAATACAGCCCTGATCGTCCTGGACGCCGACGCGGCGGCAGCCTACGCGGCCAAGAAGGGACTATCTGACGCGTCCGCGGCCGCGCTCGCCGTCGACCCGGACCTCGTGCAGACCATTCTGGCCGGGGTGGCCGCGGCGAACGCACGGCTGTCGCGGGTCGAGCAGATCAAGCGCCTGCGGATCCTGCCCGTGTTCTGGGAGCCCGGGGGAGTAGAGATCACGCCCACGATGAAGCTCCGGCGCCGTCCGATCTCCGAGCGGTACACCCAGGAAATCGAGTCCCTGTATGCAGACCCGATCCCGGCCGAGGTGCACGCCCTCGGAACGCCAGCAGACCCGGCCCACCGCCGCCTGCGCCAACTGTCATGACCCGCACCACGGTTCCGAGCTACTGCCGCATCTGCGAGGCCAGCTGCGGCATCCTCGCCGATGTCGAGGACGGGCGCGTGACGGCCATTCACGGCGACCCCGAACATCCCTCGTCGCGGGGGCTGATGTGCCCCAAGGGCTCGCTGATGGTCAAGGTCACCAACGACCCCGAACGCGTCACCACCCCGCTGCGGGGCGACCGGAAGGGCGGATTCGTCCCCGTGTCCTGGGACGAGGCCCTCGACGACATCGCCGATCGAGTCAAGACACTCATCGCCGACCACGGGCCCAATTCGATCGCCTACTACTCCGGCAACCCCGCCGGTTTCAGCATGGCGGGGCACATGTGGTCGAAGAAATTCATCGACAGCATCGGTTCCAAAGGGTCCTACAGTGCCGCACCGCAGGACACCTCCTCGCGGTGGGCGGCGTCGCACTTCCTCTACGGCAACACCCACGAAGTTCCGCTGCCGGACCTGGACTACACCGACTTCTTCCTCTGCTTCGGAGCCAACCCGCTAGTCAGCCACGGTTCCCTCATGTCGAGCGGACGCACCCGCAGCCAGCTGGCGAACATCACTGCCCGCGGCGGTCGCGTCGTGGTGGTCGACCCGGCCCGCACGCAGACCGCGGAAACCTACGAGCACGTCTCCGTCGTCCCGAGCAGCGACCCGCTCCTGATGGCCGCGATGTTGCACGTCATCTTCGCCGAGAACCTGGTCTCACCCCGTGCCGATGCATCCGCCATCGGCATCGACACCCTCGCCGCAGCAGTCCAATCCGTCACCCCCGAGTCGGTTCAGGACCGAACCGGGGTCGACGCCGAGACTGTGTGGACGCTCGCCCGCGACTTCGCCACGGCAGAATCCGCCTGCGCGTATGGCCGGCTGGGACTGTGCCGCGGCGAATTCCCGACCTTGGCCAACTATTTGCTCGATGCACTCAATGTCGTCACCGGCAACCTGGACCGCCGGGGAGGGGTGGTCTTCGGCAGCGGTCTCGTCGATTTCCCCGCGATCAACGCCAAGGTCGGCCGAACCTCCTATTCGTCGACATTCACGCGCGTCGGCAGCCTGCCCGAGGTCGGCGGCCGCAAGCCCTGGGTACTCGCCGAAGAAATCCTCACCCCCGGGGAAGGTCAGGTCAGGGGTGTCTTTCTGGCCTCGGGTAACCCGGTCTCCTCGACTCCCGGCGCAGCCCGCCTCGAAGAAGCCTTCGACCAACTCGACCTGTTGGTCTCCGTCGACATGTACGTCACCGAGTCCAACGAGCGAGGGGACTACATCCTGCCGTCACCGACCTTCCTGGAGCGAGCCGACGTCCTGTTGAACTTCGGCGGCGGTATGACCCGCCCCTGGGTGCAGTGGACCGAACCGGTGGTCCCGCGAATTGGAGACACCTGGGAAGAAACGGAAATCTTCGGTGAACTGATGCGCCGAATGGATGTTCCGCCCGGCCCCAGCCCCTGGGAACTGATCGACACCATGATCCGCACCGGTGACCGCGGGGCCGCCGAAGGATGGACCCTCGACCGCATCAAGGAGCACCCACACGGCGTCGAACTCGGCGGTGACGTACCGGTCGGGGTGATCGCGCAACGCATCTCGACCTACACGAAGGGGGCCCGCGACACGGTCGACCTCGGCGCCGGACCCGTCCTCGCGCAACTCGACCAGTTCCTGTCCAAGGAGCCGCCCGACCCCGACTCCCTGCTGCTGATCAGTCGCCGACACCTGCGCAGCATCAACTCGTGGATGCACAACGCGCGCAAAGCCCGGCCCGGCGGGGGACCGACGCTGTACCTACACCCGAAGGACGCCCGCGCACGGGGCATCGAGACCGGCGAGACCGTCACTCTCACGACGTCGGTGGGATCCGGCGACGTCATCGTCACCGTCACCGACGAGGTACGCCCCGGAACGGTGAGCTATCCGCACGGGTGGGGCCATTCCGGTGGGTGGTCCACCGCGATCGAACACGGCGGCATCAACATCAACAAGCTCATCCCCAACGACATCGAGACGAAGGACCCCTTGTCCGGCATGTCGCTCCTCGATGGAGTCCGCGTCACGGTGACCGCGAAAAACTCGGCCCCACAAAGGTAATGACGGTTCTGATACCCAGAGCTGAGAGGAGCGCAACGTTCATGACAGGACTCGGAGCCAGGGGGCCGGCGCGATGGCACACGTAATTACCCAATCGTGCTGCAACGATGCTGCGTGCGTCGTAGTGTGCCCGGCGAACTGTATTCACCCAACGCCGGACGAACCGGACTACGCCCGGACAGAGATGCTCTACATCGACCCGCGCAGCTGTGTCGACTGCGGCGCCTGTATCCAGGCATGTCCCGTGGACGCCATCGTCCCGCACGACGAACTCACACCGCATACCACCCAATACGCCGAACTCAACGCGCTCTACTTCGCCCACAACTCCACCCTCACCGGCAAGCCACAGACCGAGATCGGGATCTCCCAACTGGTCTCCCAGCGACAGCACCCGAATGCGCAGCCGACGCCGTCGACAACTCTCCGGGTGGCGATCGTCGGATCCGGGCCATCCGCGTGCTACGCGGCCGAGGAACTCCTGACCCGCCACAGCAATGTCGAAGTCCACATGTTCGAACGACTGCCCACCCCCTGGGGGCTGGTGCGCGCCGGGGTCGCCCCCGACCATCCCGACACCAAGGACGTCATCCGCTCCTTCGAAAACACAGTCACCCGAACCGGATTCCACTTCCATCTCAACGTCGAGGTCGGCAAGGACATCACCCACGAGGAACTGCTGAACCACCACGATGCCGTCATCTACGCGGTGGGGGCTCATCGTGACCGGAGACTGAACATCCCCGGGGAAGACCTCCCGGGCAGCCACTCCGCAACCGACTTCGTCGCCTGGTACAACGGCCATCCCCGCGCCATCGACTACACCTTCGACCTCTCCGCCGAACGCGCCGTCGTCGTCGGAAACGGAAACGTAGCGCTCGACGTCGCCCGGATACTGCTCACCGACGTCGACACACTGTCCCGAACCGATGCAGCAGATCACGCACTGGCCGCGCTCGCCGAAAGCCGCATCGATGAAGTCGTCGTGCTCGGACGTCGCGGCCCCGCGCAAGCGGCCTACACCACACCCGAGCTGCTCGCGCTCGGCCACCTGCGTGGGATCGATGTGTCCGTCGACCCCGCCGAAGCAGAACTCGATGCCCACACCACCGCCTGGCTCCGTGACCACCCGGACCCCACCGCGCAGTTCAAGGCATCGATCACCGCGGAGTACGCGACCCGCGTACCGCGACACCGACGGCGAATAGCACTGCGCTATCTCGGCTCTCCCGTCGAAGTTCTGGGTACGGACCGAGTTCGCGGGCTGAGTATCGCTCGCAACGAGCTCGTCACCTCTCCCGGAGGCCGCCTCGAGGCAGCCCCCACCGGGAAGGTCGAGGAACTCGACTGCGGCCTGGTCTTGCGATCGGTGGGCTACCGAGGAGTACCGGTACAGGGAGTGCCGTTCGACGAGGCCCGCGCCCTGATCCCCAACCAAGCAGGCCGGGTGGTCGACCCGGCAGGAGGCTCGCCAATAGCCGGCGTCTACACGACCGGGTGGATCAAGCGGGGCCCGTCAGGAGTAATCGGCACCAACAAGAAGTGCGCGAAAGAAACAGTCTCCGGACTCCTCGCCGATCACGACGCCGGCCGGCTGACGGCGCCGGCACATGACACCGAATCGTTGGAATCGCTCCTGTCCCGGCGGCAGCCACACGCCCTGGACTACTCCGACTGGCGGACGATCGACCTGCACGAGCAGGCATCGGCTGCCGGAACCCCCCGTCCTCGCGTGAAGCTGGTCGACATCGACGAGATGCTCGCGATCGCCGACCGCAGCCGCGCCCACGACTAGATGTCCACACCACCGAAAGGGTGATCCTCCAGCACAGGAGAACGGCAGGCAGCGGCAACCGGGGCGTCTCAGCGTGTGGCCGGGGGGTATCGCAGCACGCGCGGGGACGGACACCAATGTTCCGTAGAAGCAATCGAGGGGATGATGCACGTGCCGGGAGCACTCGGTGGAACCGTGAGAACGCGGCCCGCAGTCGGGTCGGAACGAAGCCGACGAGCGGTGCAGAGGTCGTGACCTCGGTGCATGTGGGAATCCCGACGATCCGCCCGAACTGGGCCCCACGCGTATCCGATCGGCCGGACACCCCAGATCTGCTGGACCGATACGCGCGTGTGGCACGGGACCTGCGCGTATCTCTCACCGAGAAATGTTCGCTGCGATGCACCTGCATGCCGGAGGAAGGATTGCCACCGATTCCCCGTGAGGCGCTGCTGACAGCGGACGAGATTTGCCGCCTGGTAGGAATTGCAGTCCAGCGACTCGGAATCCGCGAAGTGCGCTTCACCGGCGGCGAACCACTGATGCGCCGCGATCTCGAACAGATCGTCGCCGGATGCGCTCGAACAGCCCCCGGCATTCCCCTCGCCCTCACCACCAACGGCGTCGGACTCGCGCACCGGGCGCAGGCCCTCGCCGCCGCGGGCCTGACCCGAGTCAATGTCTCCCTCGATTCGATAGATCGCCGACAGTTCGCAACACTGACCCGGCGTGACCGGCTCGACTCGGTGCTCGCCGGCATCGCCGCGGCCAGGGAGGCAGGGTTCTCACCGGTCAAGGTCAACGCCGTGCTCATGCGACAGACCCTCGACGCTGCCGGCGAACTGTTGCAATGGTGCGTCGGACAGGGGGTCGAACTACGGTTCATTGACCAGATGCCTCTGGATGCGGACCGCACATGGGCGCAGGAGAGCATGGTGTCTGCCCAGCGGCTGCTCGATGTACTCGGCCGCCGATTCGACCTCGCGGCGGTAGGTCGAGACGACCCTGCGGCACCGGCAGAACAGTGGCAGGTCGACGGAGGACCCGCAACTGTGGGAATCATCGCCTCGGTGACGCGATCATTCTGTTCCGAATGCGACCGCACTCGCCTGACCACCGAAGGAACTGTGCGTCCGTGCTTGTTCAGCGACCGGGAAACGGACTTGAAGGGTGCCTTGCGCGCGGGGGCCACCGACGAGGAGCTCGCGCAACTGTGGCGTGGCGCGATGTGGAACAAATCGGCCGGGCACGAGATAGGTACGGCGGAATTCACTCAACCCGCAAGAAGTATGGGTGCGATTGGTGGATGAGAACCGACAAATGACGTACTGCTGATACTGACCGACGGTCGAACTCGGAACAAAAAAGAGAATAGGTGCAGAACGCGCGTCGAAGGCCGGGAGTCCGGTATGCCTTCTGTCTCGACCATGCCCGAAATGGACAGCAAAAGAATTCGGGCAATTCAATTCATAAATCCGACCTCCGCGCATATGTGTCTTGCATCACGCTAGTTCGTGGAATAGGCTACACGCGAACGTATTTCGGCGGTGACAACCAGATTAGATCTCTATGGTGCCGATCTGTCGGGCTCTGATTGGAGCCCCGGAAAGTTGACCACCAACCGTCGCCGAGTGATCAGACGACTGTTCGCTCACAAATACGAAATCCACTCGCTATCCGAGGAGAAACGTATGGCCATGCGCCGTTCGTCCATCGTGCTGCTCATCGTCGGCCTGCTGCTGATCGCCGCAGCAGCAGCGATCAAATATGTTGCAGTACCGCAATTATCAAAATTGCCCGAAGACACCAATGAGGCCGCGACGTTCGCGGGCACCCTCCGCCAACTCGACCCCACGACCTTCGCACTCGACGCGGGGACCCCGATCACCATCGATCGCTCCGTCAAGGTCGACCAGGTTGCGGGAGACACCGCAGTGGTCACAAGCACGGCGGTGACCCATCTCCCGAGTGGCGACAGCACCGACGCCCACACCTATGCCATCAGCCGCACGGACTACACCCAAGCCAGCGCACCGGACGGCGTGCAGGTCGAGGACCAACGCGGCGGCGTCACACTGTCGTTCCCGATGAACCCGACCACCGACGACGCGCTCGTCTACGACTCGGTGACACGTACCGCTCAGCCCGTTACCTACACCGAAACGAGCACCCTCGAGGGACGGGAAGTGTTCGGGTTCACCGGTACGACGACCGCGCCCATCGCCGACCCAGCAGTGCTCGGACCCGTCAAAGCCGGAATCGCAGCCCTCGCCCAGAACGGTGACGGCTCCACCCTGCCGAAAGCGATGCTGCAGAGCCTGATCCCCGCTCTGCCGGCCGACCGCACCGACGATGCCCGGCGGGCACTCGAGACCGTCCCCGACCAGGTGCCCCTCGCCTTCACTTCACAGAACACGACGACGCTGGCCGTCGACACCCGGTTCGGTGCACCCATCAACACTGCTCAGACCCAGACCACCGTGCTCAACGTGCAGTCCGGAAATGTGACAGTTCCGCTCCTCGACCTCTCCGAGGTCCAGATCCAAACCTCGGATGCCTCGATCCAGTCCGCAGTCCAGAAGTTCGTACAGGGTGAACGACAACTGAACCTCCTGACCGTCTGGGTTCCGCTCGCATCTGCACTACTGGGGGCGCTCCTCACCATCATCGCGATCATCCGGCGCACCCCCAGGGAACGCGGCGACGGCCCCGGTACATCCAATCCGAATGAGAGCCTCACCCAACCCCAGGTCACCCGCGCGCGAGGCTAGGTGTCCGTTCGTTTGGCACTTTCGCCGGATTAATCGGCGGCTTCTCGATCGCGATCCGTTCGAGAAGCCGCCGTCCCGCGGTGATCGGTCCACGATCAGCTCCGTGACCAGCCGTCGAACACCGGCGCGGTTCGCGGAATCGACGATTACAGACGCGGGCGTGACGATATCCTTGGATTAGTCAGCGAGGTGCGCTGTGATGTCTTGCCCGAAAGCGATCAAACGACATAGGTCATGACCGACGTCGATCCCTTCGCGACCCAACGCGACGTAGCAGGTTCGGTCGCCGCGGAATTGGCGGCGGCCGGGTTCGCCGATGCGCGTGAGATCGGGCGGGGTGGATTCGGGGTGGTCTACCGCTGTAGGCAGGCCTCCCTCGATCGCACGGTGGCAGTCAAGGTGTTGACCGCCGACCTCGACGAGGACAACCGTGCCCGGTTCCTTCGCGAGCAGCGGGCCGCCGGCCGACTGACCGGCCACCCCAACGTCGTCAACATCCTGCAGGCCGGAATCACCGCACACGACCGGCCCTACATCGTCATGCCCTTCCACGCCCGAGACTCCCTCGAGACACGGATCCGCCACCACGGTCCGCTGACACTGGAAGATGCGCTGCGAATAGGTGTCAAGATCGCCGGGGCTCTCGCGACCGCACACGGTCTCGGCATTCTGCACCGCGACGTCAAACCGGCGAACATCCTGTTCACCGACTACGGAGAGCCCGCACTGACAGACTTCGGTATCGCACACATCGCGGGAGGGTTCCAGACGACCACCGGAGTCGTGACGGGCTCACCAGCCTTCACCGCCCCCGAGGTCATCGCCGGAGAACCCCCAACTCCGGCCGCCGACGTCTACGGGCTGGGCGCCACCTTGTTCGCCGCCATCACCGGGCACGCCGCCTTCGAACGCCGCAGCGGCGAACAACTGGTCGCACAATTCGTCCGGATCACCAGCGAGCCCGTACCGAACCCCCGCGAGCACGGCATCGCCGACGACGTCAGCGCCCTGATCGAAGGCGCCATGTCCACCGACCCCGGTCGCCGCCCGACCATCGCAGAGCTCAGCAGGCACCTACGGTCGGTGCAGCGCACGCACGGGTTTCCGGTCGCCGACCAGGCTGAGCGCGCCGACCCTGAATCAGCCATGAACGGTCCCTCGCAGGCAGACCCACCGGAGTCGGCCGGCGGAGATCGGGCACAGAGTGACGCCCCACGGGTGTCGCACTCAGGGCGAACAGGGGCGCTGCCGCTCGAGCTGACCAGTTTCGTCGACCGCCGCTCCGAGTCGGCCGAAGTAAAGAACCTGCTGGCTTCCTCTCGCATGGTGACGTTGACCGGGATGGGCGGGGTGGGCAAGACTCGTCTGGCCTTGCGGGTCGCCAGCCAAGTGAGATCCGGCTTCGCCGACGGCGTGTTCTTGGCCGAGTTGGGGGAGCTGCGCGATGCGCTGCTTCTGGTCAACGTGGTTGCCGACGCGGTGGGGGTGCGAGATCGCTCGCCCAGACCACTGTTGGAGGTGCTCGAGGATTTTCTTGCACACCGGGAAGTGCTGCTCGTGCTGGACAACTGCGAACAGGTACTCGACGCGGTGGCCGAACTTGCCGAATCACTACTCCGCACCAGCCCGAGGCTTCGGATGCTCATGACCAGCCGTGAGCCGATTGGTATCAGCGGGGAGGTGGCCTTACCGATTCCTCCTCTGGCGGTGCCCGATCCCGACCAACTAGCGCAGAGGAGGCCCCGGAACGACGCGGTGACGTTGTTTGCCGAGCGGGGAGCGGCGGTGGACCCCGGATTCGCCGTCACCGAGGACAACAACGTCGTCGTCGCCCGGATATGCCACCGTCTCGACGGGCTACCGTTGGCGATCGAACTCGCAGCCGCGCGGCTACGGGCGATCCCGCCGGAGGAAATCCTGCAACGACTGACCGACCGCTACGCACTCCTGACCCGCGGAAACAGGGACGCCCCGTCCCGGCAGCAGACCTTACGGATGTGTATCGACTGGAGCTACGACCTGTGCACACCCCGGGAGCAACACATGTGGTCCGCCCTGTCGATTTTCGCCGGAAGTTTCGAACTCAATGCCGCCGAAGAGGTTTGGGGAGGCGACCAACCGGCGGACGACCTCCTTGACACGGTCACCTCACTTATCGACAAATCGATTCTGATCCGCGAGCACGCAGGTCCAATCGCGCGGTTCCGCATGCTCGACACCGTCCGCGACTACGGACGGGACAAGGCGCGTGACTCGAGCACCTATCCCGAACTACGCCGCCGATACCGGGACTGGTACGAGCAACTCGCCCGCGACGCCGAGGCCGACTGGATCGGGCCACGACAGCTCACGTGGATCACCAGATTGGCTGCGGAACAATCGAACTTGCGTCAGGCATTGGAATTCTGTATCACCGACGACCACGAATCCGGAATTCGAATGGTCGGGGCTCTCTTTCAGTTCTGGCTCGCCCGCGGACTGTTCAGCGAAGGGCGACGCTGGATTGCTCGACTCCTGGCATGCAACCCCGAGCCCGGCGACCTCGACCGTGCCAAGGCACTCTACGCAGCAACCGTGATGGCCGGACTGCAGGGCGACCTTCGCGCCGCTGCCACCCTGATACAGGAGGGACGGGCACTCGCAAACCAGTCCAGGGAGCCGATGCTGCAGGCGCACATCGACCTCGCCGACGGCTACCGGGCCTTGTTCAGCGGTGAACTGGACAACGCGCGCGGGTTGTTCGACCACGCCGCCGACGTCTACGCCGAACACAACAACGAACTCTTCGAGGTCGTCACCATCGGCGTCCTGGGCCTGACGCACGAACTGCTCGATGACACTGAGCGCGCCATCGAATGCTACGAGCGCGGACTCGCCATCGCCGAGGTTCGCGGTGAGACCGTCTACCGCTCGTACACGCTCTGGGCCCTTGCGGTCGCGGTATGGCGACACGGCGACGGCACCCGCGCGAACCAACTTCTGCGGCAGGCACTCGATGTCGGACGCAACATCAACGACCGCCTCAACGCCAGCATGTGCCTGCAAGCACTGGCCTGGATCGCGGCCGAGGAACAGAACCCCGAACGCGCAGTGGTGTTATCTGCCGCGGCGCAGCAGCTAAGCCAGTCGGTCGGAAGTCCGATCGTGTTCATTCCGGCCCTTCGCGACTACCAGGACAAGTGTGAACGCGAGACTCGTAACGTATTGAGTGAGCAGAAGTTCACCGCAGCTTACCGAAAAGGAAGCGCACTCGGAGTTGCCGCTGCCGTGGCCTATGCACTCGGCGAACAGGCGCCGGAACCATCCCCGCAGGATGCGCCATCCTCCGCAGCTCCGACCAAGCGAGAGCTCGAGGTTGCCGAACTGGTCGCCGAGGGGCTGACGAACCGGGAGATCGCCACCCGTCTGACGATCTCACCACGTACAGCGCAAGGACACGTTGAACACCTTCTCGCCAAGCTCGGGTTCACCTCACGCGCCCAAATCGCGGCCTGGGTCATGGCAACACGACATGAAGGTCACTGACACCGTGCGAGAGAGAACGCGACCGCGCATTGGCGGGTTGTGTTGCGCGGCCCAGACCCAAACGGAGACCACGGCATCCCGATCGCGGCTGAGGCGGGGATTGTCCGGTGCCCCCTCGAAGGAGCCCACGGGGCATTCTCACGCGTTTGCGGTGAACCGGTCCGCCCAAATCCGGATCGCCTCGTCGGTGGCACCGTGCGCTCGCAGCCACGCGTGCACGCCACCCGGCTGGGCGTCCCACCGAGCCAGAACACCCTCGATGGCGTCCGGTACGGCGCCTCGGAGATCGCGATCGTTGGGATGGGTCTGACCGAGTTCGGGAGCGAAGCGAGTGATGCGGGCCAGGACGGCCGGCATGTGCTCGTTGGTCGTCAGGTAGTCGGCGACGATAACGTCGGGGGCAACGCCGGCCGCGCGCAGCAACAGGGCCACCGCGACACCGGTGCGGTCCTTGCCCGCCGCACAGTGCAGCAGCACCGGACCAGGCGAGGTCGCTGCGACCTGCAGGACCTCTACGAGTCGCTCCCCAGCGTTGCTCAGAATTCCCTGATAGATGTCGGTGAGCCGGGCACCCTGGTTCGGTGCGATGACCTCGGCGTCGGACAGCAGGGAGATCTGGTGGACAGCTGTGTCGTCCGACTGCAGCGGGTGTGCGCGGGCGGCGAACTCTCGGGGACTGCGGAGGTCGATGACGGTGCGGGCCGGTCAGTGGTCGACCGTGGTGGGGCGGGTGTCACCAGGCGCGGGCAAAGCGCTGCGGTAGAGCACTCCGGGCCGGGTCACACGCCCGTCGGCGGCGGGGAGTCCGCCGAGGTCGCGGAGGTTGGGGAGAATCTCGATGTCGGTGACGGTCATATGAGTTTCTTTCTGAGGTAAGAGGCGGCGCGGTCGAGCGCAACCACGACCACCAGGACGACCAGGACGATGGTGAGGAATTGCCGTATTCGAAGAGCCGGAGTTGCTGGGTGAGTTCCATGCCCGATGCCGCCGGCGCCGACGATGCCGAGCAGCGACGCAGCGCGCACGTTCCCGTCGAATGACGGAATCGCTTACGATCTCTGTCCTGACCAGCACTGGCGGAGTAGTTTCGAGTCACCGCGGACGGGTCGATGATCCGCGAGGGAGAAAAGTGTTCACGGTGAAGCACGGCGCCGGCGTCGGCGAAGCCTCCGAGGTCACTGCATACGTGTTCGCGGTGGCGCGGGCACTAAAATGCCGACAGGATCCGCCGATGGGACGAGATCAGTTTCGAGGCGGTGGTCGTGGTGTCGAGGCAGTTCCGGTACTACAGCGGACGCGACATCCTGATCGCCTGGAACCATCATTTCGGCTGGTCGTTGGGAATCGAGGGTCAGCGCTGCAATCGTGTCCTGGTCATTTCCGGGCTCGGGATCGGCCGTCGCCCGCAATCCGAGATCATCGCCGACCGAACTGACGAGCTCGTCGCCGACCTGCTGCACCTCGAATGCCGAGCCCCGAACAGTTTTCCGGTTCTGTCGTCTGTCGGCTCGGTACCCGCCCCGCCGCGCACGGGCCGTTGCGGCGGTGAGGGACCGCCGGTTCCCGGCTGGGGGAGCGGCGCCTCGACGAGGTCGGGCTGAGGACCGGATGCACCGACTGCCCCCCTGGAGTCGGGCGCTGACGATTTGTCGGTGGCAGGGCCCGGACAGGAGAGGTCGCCGGGGGCATGACGACGAGGCCGCGATCCGATCGTGGGGGCAGTCCGTGCCCGAGGACATGGGTCCCCGGGACGCAGAGGTCCCTGCCCGCACGGTGTCGGTCCAGGCGGCTCCGTCACCGAGCCACAGAGTTTTTGGCGGTCTCACAGGTTGTTATCGAGCATGTCGTCGAGCCAAAACAGGGCGTCGAGCAGCATCCGGATCCGCTCGGGGGCTGCGGTGCCTTAAGGCGGGGTGGTCCTGGATGAATGCTCACCAGTGGCCGAGATTGCCCTGCCACAAGGCAGAGATGACGTACAGGACGATGACCAGCGGGTAGTACAGATTGATCACCGCACTCACCTCCATGAAAGGGGGACGGGTGGACTGATGGCCCCGGCAACATTTGGGTACCCACCGTGCTGGGCGAGCCGGGGAAGCAACCCGCGGGCCAGGAGCACCGTCGCCGCAGACACGGCGGGGGCGTTGCTTTCGGTGGACTGGGCGGCATGTTTCGTCGAAGCCCTACGGGCCCGGCGGACGGTGACGCGGGTTTTTGACCGGCATCGCCCGGCCCCGCCCAGCTCACTGTCCGGTTCGCCATTGTTAATGGCTCCTGCCCCGGGTAACGGCAAATTCAGCTGCCCGGGCGGCCGCGAACATCCGATGCGCGGTCGTCCGCCTCGCGTTCCCCCCAACGTGAATCGAAGGAGGAAGCAACGCGGTCAGCCTTCTCGTGGGCGATCGTCCCGGACGATCACACCCCACGGTCACACCCTCCGGCCGGTCACCGTCCGGCCAGTGAACGGGCCGGTGCTCGGTTGCGCGCCAGCGTACCGGGGTAAGCGCCGCGAAAGACCACGTTGATCCGAAGGTCGGGGCGCCGGAGGATGTCCGCCGATGACCGATATCGTCACTGTCGACGAGAACGGGCGCTACCGGCTGCATCTCGAGCGCCGTCTGCACCACACCTGTGACGAGGTGTGGCGGGTGCTCCGCCTGCTGCATCCCGCGTGCGGAGGCACGGGCATGGCGTGCCGGGTCCGGCCGCCCAGCCTGCTCGAGTTCACCTGCGGGGAGAGCGTGCTGCGGTGGGAGATCACCGGCGACGGGCACTCGCGGACGGTTTTGCAGTTCAGCCACGATTGCCCCCGCCGCCAGGACGGAATCGAAGAGATGGGCTGGTGGCTCACCGAGCTCGACGTCCTCGGCGAACTCCTCGACGGGGTGGAGGTGACCGATTTCCGGCGCCGCGCCGAGGACATGATCGACCGCTGCCGACGCGCGTTCGAATGAGGACATCAAAGGGCAGTAACTGAACGGCAGGCGCGATGTGGCGCGGCTCGCGGCCCACAACCAGGGAAGACTAGGCATATGCCCAGCCACCCAGCTCTACGCGACCCTGAGTGTAGTGCGGTAAGCCCGACCACGCTTGTCCCCGGAGTTCTCGCGTTGTGTGCGCGGTTCAGAGGCCCGTTCCGTGGGTATCGGGATGGTGCAGTGCATATTGGCCGGGTCCGGTGGCCTTGGCCCGGTACATCGCCCGGTCGGCGTGATGAATCAGCTCGTGCGGGGAGACGGCGGCACCGGTGACGGCGATACCGATACTCGCAGTGATCGGCCCGTCCCCCGGGTGCGGGTCCACGGTGGCGATCCGGTCGGCGATCGCAATCACGTCCGCGGGACCGGTGACGGCCGGGCACAGGATCAGGAATTCGTCGCCGCCCAGGCGCGCCACGGTGTCGGTCGGCCGGACCACGGACCGCAGGCGATCGGCGAGTCGGATCAGGGCGGCGTCGCCACCGGCGTGCCCCAATCGGGCGTTGAGGTGTCGGAAGTTGTCGAGGTCGATCACCAGCACCGCCACCCGGCCGCCGGTGCGTGCCGCTCGGTCGAGGGCGGCATTGAGACGCTCCAGGGCCAGGGTGCGGTTCGGTAACCCGGTGAGCGGGTCGTGCAGGCTGCGATGCCGCAATCGCTCCTCCGCCTCGATTCGCTCGAGCGCGGTCGACAGCACCGCGGCCACCGCGGACACAAACGCCACCTCATGCTCCAGGGTGGGGCGCGGTCGGGCGAAATGGGCGGTCAGCACCCCCCAGATCGGGTCGTGCCCGATCGGCACACCGATGCCGCCACCCAGCCCGTGCGCGGCCATGTCCGCGGTGGCGAACCGGCGCTCACGGGCGCGGTCCGGGCAGCACACCACCACCGCCTCGGTGGCCACGTACCCGGTCAGCGAGCCGTGGCCGGCGGCGACGGTGGTCGGGCGCGGCCCGGGCCCGTGGTAGCCGAGTACCGTCAGCGCCGCCCCGGCGGTGTCCGGCACCCGGGCCACCGCCGCGCACCGCACCCCCATCAGTGCGGTGAGCTCCGCGGTCGCGGCGGTCAGGAGAATGTCGAGGTCGGCGGTGACCGCGAGCCGGCTCAGTTCGGCGAGTACGTGTTGTTCCCGGCACCGGCGGTCGGCTTCCGCTAGGGCGGCGAGCAGCGATTGCTCCTGCTCACCCGCGGTGGACGGCTCACGGCTGATTACCCCGATCAGCAGCGGGCGCCCGTCCTCGTCGCGCTCGGTGACGAAGACCGACAGGACCACCGGGATCGGCGCACCGGTGCGCAAATGCCGCAACTCCGTCGGCCCGCACCACCGACCCCGTCCGGTCAGGGCGGCCGAGACCTCCGGTGCCTGCGCCACCGCGCTGGCGGTGCAGACATCGGCAGCCCTGCGCGCGGACACCTCGCCGCCCTTCGGGAACCCCACCAGGGCGGCTCCGGCTGGGTTCAGATAGCGGAGACGGCCCGAGCCGAACTCCCACAGCGCCACCGGGGCGGGCGCGCATTCCAACGCGGCGACCAGCTGCGCCGACATCGCCGCGCCCGGGAACGATCCCGTCTCGGATCGGGTCACCTCTTCGGGGAACCCGGATTGTGCGGCGCCCTCCGGCGCCCGGTACGGTTCGAACAATTCAGTCACGACTGGTCGGTTTCATTCTTGCACAACACCTTTCAATGAATAGCTATGTCGCACCGGCCGCCGCATTCGTTTCACGAGAAGGCTCCCGAGTCGCGGAATCGGCGGCGGTGACACGTCCAGGCGGAGATCTCCACGGTCCCGATGCCCCACGCCGCGGCCCCAGCCGATCCACGGGCGTACCGGGGCGTGGTTTCGGGCAAGCCGCACTGGCCAACAATGCTGATGACGACGCCGTATCCGGTGTTCATCCGCGTCACCTCCGTGGGGTGCCCGTTGCGCATCCTGCGCGCCGGGAATTTCCGAAACCCATCACTCCCGTGCGCGGTGATGAAAATGCAGACACGGGACACTCGGATATCCGGTGTCGGCAAAAACATTCGCACATACTGCGAAGCGCCCCCATCCTCGAGCCGCGCTTATCTCGCGGCGACCCACATTCTCGAACCGCGCTTCACGAAAGTTATTCCGGGTTAGGCTCCCCAATTTTCGGGGTGACGATATCGACTCGACTGCGCGGTCGCCTGCCGACCGGGCACCCCGTAGGCCGAGCTCACATCCCGGCCGAGGACGGCGGTAGGGGTAGGCGGCGACCTGGCCGGTGATCGTGCTGATCAGGGCGGTGGACCGGCCACCCCCAGGTGAGCCGGGCCACCGCTGGCCGGATTCGCCGGTCGATCAGCTCAGGCCGATGCCGAACCCATCAGAATTCACTCCTCTCCTGGTGATGAATCCACGGGATCGTCGATCCCCGCATACGGTGCATATCGCGCTCGGGGGCGTGGAATGTTTCGCAAGAAACCGAAGTTCTCACATAATGAAATTAACAACCGCCCATAATGTTCTGGACAAATTAACAACCGCCCATAATGTTCTCGGCAAATTAACAACCGCCCATCATGTTCTGGGCAATCGACGGCGGAACGGGTGGCAATCAAATTACTCGGCGCATTTGTTTCTCGTGTGTATTTGCGTGATCCACGAGGTTGCGGAGGTGGGGGCCGCGCACGGCCGAGGCGGGGTGGGCGAGCACTCGACCTCGGTCCGGGCGCGGCGGGGCGCCCCGCCGGCCGAAGGGGTTCGGCGGCCGGAGCAGGGCTGGCTGCCCGGTCCGCCTTCGCGGCGCGGGCAGCGTACTCAGCGGGTACCCGCAGACAACTGCGATACGCGGGTATCCCCGAAGGCCGCAGACCCCGCGGTCATTCGGTGCGGTCCTGTTCGATCGTGACGGTGACGAACGAACTGCTCGCCGAACATGACGACGAGTTCGCCTCCGCCCTCACGGAACTCGAGGGCTTCGCTCGGATTGAGCGTCGCCGACGCGGGGTAGTCGGCGGGAACGAAGGCACCACCCACCGGCCACGGCCCCACCCTTTTCGCCGACGCCGGCGCCGAGGTGCACCACATCTACTCGACAACAAGGGGTTGGGCGATGACAGGCAAAGGTCAGATGGCGTTGGCCGTGGGTGCCGGGTACATGCTGGGCCGCACGCACAAGATGAAGTTGGCGCTGATGCTCGCGGGCGCCGGAGCATCCAGTCGGTTTCCTTCTGGCTCACTGGGTGTGCTCGGTCAGGCTGGCAAGCTGCTCGCGGATTCGCCCGAGGTCGCCAAGCTCGGCGGGGCGGTCCGGAAGGAGTTGATGAACGCGGCGAAGACGGCCGCGGTGACCGCGGCCAGCCATCGCATCGACTCACTCAACTCCCGGTTGCAATCGGGCGGTGACGAGGCCGCGGGCGGGAAGGGGGCGAAGCGTAGGCGTCATGAGGAGCCCGAGGACGACTACGACGACGAGTACACGGAGGACGAGACCGCCGAGGAGGACGAAGCCGAGGAGGAGTCACCCCGCGCCCGCAAGCGCCGGGCCCCGCGCCGCCGCACCTCGAGCAGCGGTGGTTCCCGGCCCAACCGGTCACGGTCCCGGTCGTCGACGAACAACGACGACGAGGAAGACGATCTGGCCCGAGCCAGGGCCCGCAGGACGCGCGCGAAGGCGACGACCGATTCTGTACCCGTACGACGACGCACCCGGGAGTGATCAGCGATGACCTCGAATCTCGACAGTGCAGCGAAGAAGCTGCGCCAGAACGTGTCCGGTGCGTCCGGTGAGGCCGCATCGGTGTCACCGCTGAAGAAGGCGGCGCAGGGCCTGCTTGGCACCGTGACCGACAAGGCGATGTCCACCGTGTCCGACAAGGTGCAGGGTGCATCCGGGAGGCTCACCGATTACGCCGAGGGTGGCGGCGGAAGCCTGCTGTCCGCGGTCACCGGCAAAGAGCAGCAGGGTGACGGCAACGGGGACGAGAAGGCCGATGGCAAGTCACTGTTCTCCGGGTTGACGGACAAGGTGAAGGAGACGGCGTCGGATGTGAAGGACGCGGTCACTGGTGGTGGCGGTGGCGGGGGCGGTAAGGGCAAGAAGCTCAAGTTGACCAATATCGTCGAAACGATCGATGTCGGAGTGCCGGTCCAGCTGGTCTACAACCAATGGACCCAATTCGCCGACTTTCCCTCCTTCATGAAGAAGGTCGAGCGGGTGGAACAGGAATCGGACGAAAAGGTCGAGTGGAAGGCTCAGATCTTCTTGTCGCACCGGACCTGGGAAGCGTCGATCATCGAGCAGGTTCCCGACGAGCGGATCGTGTGGCGCTCGAAGGGTGCCAAGGGTTTCATCGACGGGGCGGTGACGTTCCACGAGGTGACTCCCGACCTCACCCGCATCGTTCTGATCCTCGAGTATCACCCGAAAGGACTATTCGAGAAGACAGGAAACCTGTGGCGTGCACAGGGGCGGCGAGCGCGCTTGGAGTTGAAGCATTTCGGACGCCATGTCATGACGCAGTCCGTTCTCCATCCCGACGAAGTCGAGGGCTGGCGCGGAGAGATTCGGGACGGCAAGGTTGTCGAACCTGAGGAGGCCGAGGACAACAACGAGGAACCGGCTGACGACGAGACAGCCGACGACGAGACGGACGAGTACGAGGAGGAGCCGGAGGAAGACACCGCCCAGGCGGAGGAGGGGGAGCCGGAGGACGAGACCGGCGAGTACGAGGAGGGGGAGCCGGAGGACGAGACCGGCGAGTACGAGGAGGGGGAGCCGGAGGACGAGACCGGCGAGTACGAGGAGGGGGAGCCGGAGGACGAGACCGGCGAGTACGAGGAGGAACCCGAGGAAGACACCGCCGAGGCGGAGGAGGAGGAGCTGGAGGACGAGGAGGAGCCGGAGGACGAGACCGGCGAGTACGAGGAGGAAGAACCCGAGGAGGAGCCCGAGCCGCGCCGGCGTCGTCCCCGGAAGGTCGCGGCAAAGAAGGCCCCCGAGAAGGCCGCCGCGAAGAAGACCCCGGCAAAGAAGACCACAGCGAAGAAGACCCCGGCAAAGAAGACCACAGCGAAGAAGACCCCGGCAAAAAGGACCCCTGCAAAGAAGGCAACGCCGCGGCGTAGGACAGGAGCACGCGCATGACCACGGCCGGTGGACCCAGCTCGAGCAGTCTCGCCGACGTCATCGACACCATCCTCGACAAGGGCCTGGTGATCGACGCGTACGTGCGGGTCTCGCTGGTCGGTATCGAACTACTGACGATCGACGCCCGCGTTGTCGTCGCCAGCGTCGACACCTACCTGCGGTTCGCGGAAGCGGTGAACCGGCTCGAGATCGGCAGCGAGCCCAAGGGGCTGACGGACCTGGCTGGGGGCGGCGAGGGCGACGCTGAATCGAAAACCCAGGGCGCGCTCGGGGCCGCCGGCGAGAAGCTCGGCGACCTCCTCGGCGGCGGACAGGAAGAACCTCAGCGCGAACGGGTTTCACGCAAGTCCACTCGCGGGGACAAGTGATGTCGACGTCGGAACAGGCCAACGGGCACCCGAGGAGCCGACCGGTCGGACCGTTTCGAGCAGGGGTGTATTCGTCGAATTGCTCAGTCCCTGGCGGTCTTTGATCGATTGAACTTCCGGAGTTCCGGGTAGTCCGGTAGTCCGGTAGTCCGCACTTACCTCTCCACTTCGGGTGTGCCACAGGGGCGAGGTGGAGGAGGCGACGGCGAGAGCGCAGAGCGGGCCGAGGAACGACCGGTACCGCCACACGTCGCCGAGCCGCCCGCACACCGGCGGTGCCGGAGGGGCGATAGCGGGGAGTAAGGAGCACGAGCATGACTACAGCGGGTGGGCCGAGTTCGAGCAGCCTGGCCGACGTCATCGACACCATCTTGGACAAGGGCTTGGTCATCGACGCGTACGTGCGGGTCTCGCTGGTCGGCATCGAACTGCTGACCATCGATGCCCGCATCGTCGTCGCCAGTGTCGACACCTACCTGCGGTTCGCGGAGGCGGCGAACCGGCTCGCGATCGGCAGCGAGCCGAAGGGACTGTCCGATCTGGTGTCGGGCGGGACGGAAAAGATTGCGAAGTCGAAGACGAAGAGCGCCATCGAAGAGAAGCTCGGCGGCCTGCTGGGCGGGCAAGAGGAACCGGAACGGGAACGGGTGTCGCGCAAGTCGACTCGAGGTGACAGGTGATGGCTACATCGGAGCAGGCGAAGAACCAGAAGAGCGGGAACACAGAGAAGTCGGACAAGAAGCAGACGGCGGGGGTGTACGTCTACGGCATCGTCCCGGCCGGCGTCGAACCTGGGGACGACGCGACCGGGGTCGCGGACGGGAAGGTGGACATCGTCACGGACGGTGACATCGCCGCACTGGTGAGCGCAATGTCCGTGGACCGTCCGATCGGCAAACCCGAAGACCTCCGAGCCCATGCGAATGTGCTGGACGGGACGGCCGGGGTGGCGCCGGTGCTGCCGCTGCGGTTCGGTGCGGTGCTCACCGACGCCGACGCCGTGAAGGAGGAACTGCTCTCGGCACATGCGGACGAGTTCGCGGCGGCCCTCGAACAATTGGAGGGAAAGGCTCAGTACGTGGTCAAGGGCAGATATGTGGAGCAGGCGATCCTGCGGGAGATCCTCGACGAGAACGAGCAGGCGGCGCAGTTGCGTGATGAGATCCGGGACAAGTCGGAGGACGCCGGCCGCGATGCGCGGATGGCGCTCGGGGAACTGGTGAACGACGCGATCGCCGGCAAGCGCGAGGAAGACACCCGCAAGACGGTCGAGGCCCTCGACGACCTCATCGACTCCGTCAACCGCCGCGAACCCACGCACGAGGAAGAGGCCGTGCAGGTGGCGGTGCTCGCCGACGTGGACAGGCAGAACGAACTCGAACAGGCAATCGGGGAACTGGCCCAGGAGTGGGACGGCCGGGTCGAGATTAAGCTGCTCGGGCCCATGGCCGCCTACGACTTCGTGGTCACACAGAATCCGACGGGGCAGGGCTGAACCATGGGACTGCTGTCATTCATCATCACGTTGTGAAGAGTGTGATTTCGCTGCCGAGTTGATCCAACGGCAGGTCGAGGAGGAAATGCACAATCCGGCGGCCATCCGCCGCGCACTCGAGGAACTCGAAGTGGCCCGTGCGCGGGGTGAAATCACGGCCGAAGAGGAGGAGCAGGCGCAACAGGCGCTCATCGACCGGATGACGGGATCGCCCTAGGGGAATGACCGGCAGGGCCGAGCTGGATCCTCAGCGCGGCGCGGTGCGCCGAGGCGGTTCGGTGCGGTAGCGATGGGACGGATGCGGTGCGTGGTCATCCCGATTCCGCGGTCTCGGACACGTATCGGGGAGACCGCCCCGTGTCGGAGTTGGACCGGCGAACGGATAATTCCCCCCGCCGCTACATGAGCCTGACGAGGACCGGAACGGCGGCCAGGTCCGTGCGGGCGTCGGCTCGGTGGCTTCTTCCCACGCCCAGTAGAAACCGCCGCCCATGGTGACGGCCGCCCGGTGGCCGGCTCGTCGGATTGGAACACCCGTGACCTGGGCATACGTTGTGGGTGGCATACCGAGCAGCGAGGGGTGGGTGTGCCGCCCGCACCGAATGCGGCGGTTCGACGACACGGAGGTAAGCGATAAGCAGACCACTGACCGGCCCGGGACGCGATGATGACCCGCGGCGGATGGAGCCCGGGGTCGACGACCGCCCGATCGCTGTGGAGGAGCGGGTGGTGACCAAGCCCGCCCGCACCCGCGCGGCCGCGGCGTTCGCGCTCGCGGTCGGGGTGGCCGCGTTCGTGTGTGCTGATCGTGATCCTGTCCCCGGTCGGGTTGGTCCTGGGCATCATCGGGTTGATCCTCGGTGTGCGGGCGGCCCGCCGGGTGGGATCACGGGGAAGGGTGTGGCGATCGCCGGCCTCGTGCTGAGCGCGCTGGCGATCGTCATCTCGATCGCCTTCGCGCCGGCGTGGTCACCGTCCTGAACGACGACAGTGCCGTCGACCGGATCGAGCAGTAGGTGGACCAGATGCGCGACAAACTCCCCGACCACGTCGAGGTCCCGCAGCCCTGACGGCGCCCACAGCACCGGGCGTCTCGAGGAACGTCTCGACCAGTCCAACGATGAGCAGGGATTCATCGGGAGCGTGGGCCGTGAAATATGTTGAATTCGAAAACAATTGGTCCCAGGGGGGCCGCTGAATGGGGCTTTCGGCCCGTCGCGCGGCGGGACGAAGCTGCATCGACTTCGCCGGCCGGCCGACAAGTCGGTGTACTGGCATGGCGGCCTGCCGGGGTCGTCGAAGGCGAGCCCGAGTCGCTCCTCCCACACTCGGCCGCGACGGACTAGGCGGCGTCAAGGTGTCGACGTGGCCCGATCGAGGGGTCGCCGCCGCTGCCGGTGTTCCAGCGTCGGGAGTAACGGCGAGGCCGCACCCTCGATACATCATTATGGAGAGACGACGTGCGGATCCGGATACCGCACTGGGCTACCTCGAAGGACTTCCCGCGCTGGTGCTGCTGGAACGGCTTCCGGTGCCGGTGCTCGCCCTCGACCGCGACGGTCACGTCGTGCATGTCAATCGCGCGTTCGAGGCCATGTTGGGGTATCCGCACGATGCGCTCTCGGGGCGATCGATGCGCGATCTGCTCCCGACGGCGTCCCCTCCGCGGCCGGTCGCAGAGGATCTGCAACAGTCGGCGGGGACGATCGTGACGCTCACGCACCGAGACGGTTCTGCCGTGCGGGCGGCGATCAGCAAGTCCGTGCTGACACGGGCGGACGACCCGGTGCTGCTCGTCTGCTTCCAGGACGTGACCGAGCAACTGTGGGACGGCGGAAACGCACCGACCTTCGGGTAAAGGCCGCGATCGCGTCGGTTACTGGCCTGCGCCCGATGCGGCGGGGCGCCGCCGCGCACGGAGATGAGCGAGCATCTTCCGCTCGAAGTCGACTACAACTGCGGCGTCGGCGCCTCGGCACTCGTGGTCGCGGTGGTCGGCGTACTCATCGTTGTCGGATGAGAGTTCGACCAACTCGCAAGAGGACCTCCCTGGCGGCGTGATCGACGAGGGCTTTGCGCGGTTCGAACGGGGCCGTGGCTCATGCGCCCCAATCGGCGCAAACTAAGGCCCACGGCTGTCCGGATGGTGCTGTTCGGTTCGCGTCGCCTACTCGAGGCCGATCACCTCGTGCGCGATGGCGGCCAGCCGGGTCTGGGCTGCAGAGACGACGCCGTGCCGGTTCTTGTGTGCCTTCTCTACGCGACGATCACCCGCACGTCGCCCGGTTCGGTGAGTTCCTGGACCGCGGTGACCGCCCGGGCGACGTTGAGCTCGTCGTAGTCGTCCGACCCAGAACTGTCGACGGAACGAACGGTGGCTCAGGAGGGATCGCTTCCGTGCGGCCGGTGGTGTCGTCGCGCGTAGAAGCGGTCCCGCTGCTCGTCGAGCAGGGATCGGGCCCGGTGTCGGATCCGGTGATGCTCGCGGGCGAACAGCAGATGGACGGCGAAGGTGTGTCGGGTCAGGGCGCCGGCGCGGCGGGCCGCGTTCTCGTCGCCCAGCAGGTAGGCGGCGGCGCGGTCGCAGCCGATGAGGAACCGCTCGTAGGCGAGCCGAGTGGGTGCCTGCTCATCGAGGTGGGATTGCGAATACCTCGACCAGCTGGAGGGGCACGCGCAGCAGCCGGTAGGGGAACCGGAGAAGGGCCATCGTGAGACCGCCGAGGGTCACGCCGCGGATCGTAACTTGATCGATATGTCCTTGTGGGCAGCCTGGGGATTCTTGATGCGGAAAACACGGGTCCAGCTCGGAGCGCGCCGCGAGCCCGGGGTTGGATTCAAGTCGCGCTGTCGTGGGTAACCCGACAACCGATCCGAGGCAACACCCCTGTACGGCTGCCCCCAACCAGGACCAATCCGATGACCTCACACCAGCACATCACCACCGATCACGACGAGATCCGCGAGTGGATTCAGGCGCATCACGGCGTACCGGCACGAACGGCGGCGACCACCGCCACCGCAGGCACCCTGCATATCGACTTTGCCGCGATCCGCCCCGGCGCGCTCGCGCACATCTCCTGGCAGGAGTGGTTCACCGCGTTCGATGCGCAGGGCCTCGCCCTGTGCTACCCGGATCCGCATGTGCGCGGCGGAGCGAGCGCGTGGTTCGAACTCGTGCCCCGCGGCGGCGGGATTCACCCGTGAGGTGAGCGGCGTGGCCGATGTCCCGGGTGTGCTCGAGGAAGTGTCGCGTTGATCGAGCCGGCCGTCGAGCGCTGCGCCGGGGCCGCGAACACTGCCTGCATTCGCGGGCGTCATACACGTGACGGCGGGCGTACTGCCGCATCGACTGGGGTACCCGATTCGGGTGGGGTGAGGCGATGTCGAGAGGCCCCGCGTGAAGGTGATCGGTGATGATCAATCTGTATTACCCGCTGGCTGTTGCGCTGTACATCATCGTGGCGCTCTGGCAAGGCAATCTCGGCCACTGGTGACATCCGCCGAGTGCGTCCGGTGGTCCGGGTGGCGCGCGCCTGGTGAAGGAGATCGATGAGATTCGAGGACCCCTGGTGCTCCTCGATGGCGGAAGCGCGGCGGCGGGCCGAACCAATTGGTGGATGGTTAATTTCGGCGGACGGGTGGGGATATGTCAGCGCGACGATCGTGAGGTGATCGCCTGTGGAGTGTGATCCCGAGCGCCAGTGCCGTCAGGGGCCCAATTGACCATCCGGGCACCCCGAGGAAGCGGCGACACCCACTCCTCGTGATTTCAGTTTCCGCCGCCGTTCCGGCCGCCATTGCCGTTGCCCCCGTTTCCGTTTCCCTGGTTCCCGTCCCCCACGCTTCCGCCCGGTGAGTTGTCGGTCGGCGCGACAATTTCCAGTGCCCGGGCGATCGGTTCGGAGCTGAACATCGTGGCCGCGGCGTCGCTGCAGGGGCGAGGCTGCTGCTCGGGGCAGGAGCGGACGGCGACGGGACCGAGGTCGACCCCACGGTGCTGCTGCCCTCATCCTGCGACGCGACGCGACGGCCAGTGCCAGTAGCGCGATTGCCACCAGTACCGCCGCAACCGCGGCGACGATCACCCCGGTACCGGGGTGACCGACGAGGCTGCTCGGGCGGCCGTCGAGGAACACCCCGGCCAGGCCGGCTCGTCAGAGATTTCGGTGGACAGACCCCTCGGCACACCCGAGGACCTCCAAGCCCACGCGCACCTGCTGGACGGCACGTCGGGTGTCGCACCGGTCCTCCCGCTTCGATTCGGAGCGGTCATGACCGATGACACCGCCGTCGAGGAGGAGCTGCTCGCGGCGCACGCCGACGAGTTCGCCGCGGCTTTGCAGGAATTGGAGGGTCGGCGCAGTACGTCGTGAAGGGGCACGTCGAGAAGGCGATCCTGCGTGAGGTGATCGACGAGAACGCCCAGGCAAGCGATCTGCGGGACACCGTCCGCGATCAGCCCGAGGATGCCACCCGCGATGCCCGGATGGCGCTCGGCGAGATCGTGAGCAACGCCATCGTGGCCCAGCGGGACGAAGACACCGCGAAGGTCGTCGAGGCGCTCACGTCGTTGGCCGGTTTGGTCAATGTGCGGGAACCCACGCACGAGGAGGATGATGCGGCGCGGGTGGCCGTTCTTGTCGAGGTCGCCCGGCAGGAAGAGCTCGAGAATGTGGTGGGAGCCCTGGCCGAGGAGCCGACCGGTCGGACCGTTTCGCAAATGGCAGACCCGCCGAATGACCCAGTCCCCAGCGGTCTTTGGTGGATTGAACTCCGGCCGTTCCGGGTAGTCGGGTAGTTCGCGCGGGCCTCCGTTTCGGGTATGCCCGCGGGCGAGCTGGCCGCGGCGCCGAGCCGACCGCACACGAAGGTTCGGGACGGGCGGCAGCCGGGGAGCGAGGAGCGAAGCAATGACCACAGCGGGAGGTCCGAGTTCGAGCAGCCTGGCCGACGTCATCGACACCATCTTGGACAAGGGCCTGGTCATCGACGCCTACGTGCGGGTTTCGCTCGTCGGTATCGAACTGCTCACCATCGACGCCCGCATCGTGGTCGCCAGCGTCGACACCTACCTGCGCTTCGCCGAGGCGGCGAACCGGCTCGCGATCGGCAGTGAACCGAAGGGCCTGTCCGATCTCGTGTCCGACGTCAAGGGCGGCGGCAGCACGAAGTCCAAGACCAAGGGCGTCCTCGAGGGCGTGGGGGAGACGCTTGGTGAGCTGCTCAGCGGATCGGGAAGCGAACGCGAACCCGCACCCCGCCGGAGGCGGAAATGACCTCCGCCGACGACACCGACATCGAAGAGGCGGCTCCGGCGGCCGTGATCTACGTGTACGGCATCGTGCCCGCGGACGTGCAACCCGAAGAGGACGCCACCGGTGTCCACGATGCCCCGATCGAGATTGTCACCCACGGCGACATCGCGGCGTTGGTCAGCGAGATCGACCCGGACCAACGGCTGGGCACCCCCGCGGATCTGCAGGCCCACGCCCACATCCTCGACGGCACCGCGCACGTCGCCCCGGTGCTGCCGCTGCGGTTCGGTGCCGTCGTGTCCGATCGCGATGCGGTAGTCAACGAGTTGCTCGCCGAACACGAGGACGAGTTCGCTTCCGCCCTGAATGAGCTCGAGGGCTTCGCCCAGTACATGGTGAAGGGCCGCTACGTCGACGAGGCCATCGTTCGGGAGATCGTCGACGAGAGCCCGGAGGCTTCCTCCCTGCTCGAGACGATCCGCGACCAGCCCGAGGAGCTCACCCGGGATGCCCGGATTGCTCTGGGGGAGATCATCGGCCACGCCCTCGAGGCCAAACGGGACGCGGATACCCGCACCACCCTCGGCGCGCTGTCACCGCTGACCGACACCGTCACCGTCCGCGAACCCACCCACGACGAGGACGCCGTCCAGCTCGCGGTCCTCTTTGAGGTCGACCGGCAAGACGAACTCGAACGGACGGTCGGCGACCTGGCCGAGCGTTGGGAGGACCGGGTCACCATGCGCATCCTGGGCCCCATGGCCCCCTACGACTTCGTGGTGACACCGAAGCCGGAGGGCTGACGACAGGGCCTGCTGTCGTGCAGGGTTCACAGAGGCTGTGCCCACCCTGCACGTACCGATCGGTATCGCTGGAAGACCTTCGGGTGAGGCACGATCCAGTCCGACGCGCCACCAGGGTTGTCGGAGGCAGCGGTGAGGACGGCACGGTATCGGTCATCGACACCGCCACGAACAGAGTCGTGACCTCGCAGCCCCTCGGATACGTCACCGATCTGGCCGTCAGCGAGGACGGCCGTCACCTGTACGGCACGAGCGGCGCGTCCGTTACCGTGATCGACACCGAATCCATGACCGGGACGGCGGAGGTCACCGTCGGACCTGTGTGGGACCTCACCCGCTCGAGCAGCGAGTTCACCGATGTCACCAGCAGTGTCGCTGTCAACGCGGACGGCACCCGGGCCTATGCCACGTACCACGTCAGCACGGTGGAGCGCGCCAGCGGCGGCGGCACCGGATCGTTCATCACCGACAACACCGGACGGCTCTGGCGTGTGACGGGCGGATACGAGGTCGTCGCGGTGATCGACGTCGACCCGTCCAGTACCACCTACGGGACCCAGCTCGCGACGGTCCGGCTGCCCGAGGGAGCACAAGACGTGGCGATCAGCGCGGACGGCGATCTGCTGTATGTCTCCGGCGCGGACGGCCGGACCGTCTCGGTGGTCGATGCCGCGACATACGCCGTCCTCGGGACCTTCGTGACCGACCCGGACGGCTCGACCTCCCGGTCGTACGGACCCTACCGATTCCTGCTCGTCGATCCCGATCCGGACACCGGCGGAACGCTGTACGTCACCGACTACGCCGACGCGCCGGGTATGCCGTCACCGGCGCACCGGGCGGCGCACCCGCCGCTGTGCTCACCTGACCGAACCGACACGCTGGATGACGCGAACGGCCCCCGATCCCTTGCGGAGCGGGGGTCGACTCGTCGGACGCGACCAGCGGTTGTCGAAACCGAATCCGTAGTCGTCCAGCGTAACCGCAGCACCAGTGCCCTCGCCGAAGCCTTCCGGGCAGTACTGGTCGTCCTAGGACGGCACGGCGTACGCCACGGCGCGCGCCTCCTCGGTCGGCGGATCGATCATCGAATGCAATACCGGACGTTCTGGTGACATGAGGTCCGTTTCGGTGCTTCGAAAAGTACTGTCTACCAGAGTATTTAATGCGTACAGCTGTCCTGGCCGCGCGTCCGCGCTGCGAGGTCGACGGCACGCACGGGATCCCGCCGACCTCGCCCAACTCGACGAAAACCGCCCCGAACCGGCCATTGAGGTCCGTCCAGGGGACCGTTTAACGTGGAGGGTACGGGGCCGTACCCCGTCGGGTGAGATTTGGCAGTCCGGGATACGACTCGCCGGAGGATGTAGTCAGTGGATGGATGGTATGGGGCACGCCATCGACGATCATTGACGGCATGGCGAACACGAGTGCCCGACCAGGCGACACCGTCCGAGAGTCATACTCGGCCAGATCTCGGGAGTACGTGGACCTCTTTGGCTCCGTGACTTCGACACACCCATCAGATCGAGCCCTGGTGAGCAGCTGGGCCGCCACCCTGACCGGTCCCGTGCTCGACGCCGGGTGTGGTCCGGGGCAGTGGACAGACTTCTTGGCCGAGTGCGGACTGGCTGCGAGCGGGATCGATCTGGTTCCTGAGTTCGTCGAACGAGCTCGTATGCAGTATCCAGACCTCTCGTTCGAAGCCGGCGGCTTCGAAGCATTGGACGCCGAGACGGAATCACTGGGTGGTGTTCTTTCCTGGTACTCGCTCATTCACCACAGTCCGCAGGACATCCAGACTCCGCTCGCCGAGTTCGCGCGCGTGATTCGGCCGGGCGGAGGGTTGTTGGTGGGCTTCTTCGAAGGAGCAACCGTGGGGACTTTCGACCACGCCGTAACCACTGCCTATCGATGGCCAGTGGCTGAACTCAGCCAGAAGCTGGTCACGGCCGGCTTCGAGGTGATCGAGACGCACACACGAACGGGGACCGGTCACAGGCCTCACGGCGCAGTCACCGCACGCCGTTTCTCGTGATCGCGCCCGGGGTCCGCTCGGCGAGCACACCCGAACGCAGCCGCCAGTCGCGCGCAACGGCCGCCGTCCGAGTTCGGCGGCTATTCAGGTGAGGCGGCCGCCTCGGTGTGGGCGTTGAATACGAGTTCCCGAAGGCGTCCGTCGGGGTCTCGAAGTACCCGATGTAGGACCCGTCGCAATCATCGGTCGGACGAGGCACCGATCCACCTGCCGCAGCCGCGCAGTTATCGACCCGAGTTCTCTAGGTACGGCCTGCGATGTCCAACCGAGGCATGGTTCTCCTGGGAGGCTCGATCTGACGAACTCCCAGTTCGGGGGCCGTTGCCTGGCCGGAAGGTCCTCAGTTGGCCAGCCGCTCGAGGATCGCTTGCAGTGCCGCGTCACCGCTCTCGCCGGCGAAGATGTTCTGAGCGTGGGCGGAGCCCGGCAGAAGGATCACCTCGTTGTCGACGCCTGGTGAGCCGTCGGCGAGCTGCTGCGACACGTGGGCGACGGGCTCGTCCTCGCTGGCGATGAACAGCTTGGGCTCCCCGCCGAGGCCGTCGACAACCCGGTTGGGGGAGAGCAGCACCAGCTGATCAGGGAGGTCGGGCTGCTGGGAGGCAAGTTGCAGGATCGCATCGGCGCCCGCACTTCCGCCCACCAGCGCGACGTCGGCGTGCCCGTCGTCCTGGAGCTTCGCGACGGCGGCCGCGATCGACTCCGGCGCGATGTCCTCGACGGCGACGACAGTGGCACCCTGGTCGGCGATTGCTGTGGCCTGATCCTCCCAGCTGGCGGCGTCGAAGACGGCACCGTGGGCCAGCACCACTCCGTACTTACCGTTGCCCCACTGCAACGCGTCGCCGCCGCCGATCTCGATCTTGGTGCCGGCGGTGTCACCGCCCGTCGATGGTGGGTCGTCCTTGCCGGAGCAGCCCACCACGACGAGGGCGAGCACCACCGACAGCAGGACGAGGAAGGCCTTCATGCCTCAAACATAATTGCCGAGTAGCCCGCCCGGTGCCTCGATGACGGAACGTCTGTCGGAGCGTTTCTCTTGCCTGCTGCCCTCGGACCCTCACACACCGGCCGCTCCGCCGGGGACGCGGCGGGCAAGCGTGCCGGCTTCCTGGGCGGGTGTCCCCGCGGACCGCACCACTTAGTTCTGTGCGCGGAAGGAGTCTGTATCACGCAGAGAACGAAAACGGGTTGTGCCCCGACCCGTCATCTTTGAATACTGGCCTGACCGACCTCGAGGAGAGTGCTTGTCGTGATTCGTGCACGTGGGCTCGTCCAAACCTTCCATACCCGCCATGGGCGGGAGAAATCGGAAGTCCGCGCCGTCGACGGGGTGGATCTCGATGTCGCCGAGGGGGAGGTCGTCGGGTTCCTCGGACCCAACGGGGCGGGGAAGACCACGACGTTGCGGATGCTGACCACCCTGCTGCGGCCGACCGCAGGCGAGGCCACGGTCGCCGGATACGACGTGGTCCGCGAATCCACGCAGGTGCGGCGGAGCATCGGCTACGTCTCCCAGAGCGGTGGGGTCTTCAGCGGCGCCCGGGCGGGGGAGGAGGTGATGGATCACGGCATGCTCTACGGCCGCTCCCGGCGGGAGGTCGAAACCCGCGGCAGAGAGTTGTTTTCGCAATTGCAGCTGGACGGGCTGTGGGAACGGATGCCGAAGACGATGTCGGGTGGGCAGAAACGCCGACTCGACATTGTCATGGGCCTGATTCACGAGCCGAGCCTGATGTTCCTCGACGAGCCGACGACGGGCCTGGATCCTCAGGCGCGGGCGAACCTGTGGGAGCACATTTCCGAGCTGCGGACCCGCCGTGGTGCGACGGTCTTCCTCACCACCCATTACCTGGACGAGGCCGACACCCTCAGCGACCGGATCATCATCATCGACCGTGGTCGGATCGTTGCCTCGGACACCGCGGAGAACCTCAAGGCGCAGGTCGCCGGCGATCTCGTCGACCTCGAAATTGCCGACCTCGACATGGTGCCGCTGGTGAGAGACAAGCTGGGCACGATCGCCGAGGCGCCGCGGCACGGTCTGGCCGGTGTGGAGGTGGACGGCCATCATGTCCGTGGTCGGGTCCAGCGTGCCGGGCGCGCGATCCCGGGACTGCTGCGCGACCTCGACCGCACCGACGTGACCCTGGCTTCGATCGAGGTGCATCGGCCGACCCTCGACGACGTGTTCTTGACGTTGACCGGTCGGTCCCTGCGCGACGCCGACACCGCCGCCTCCGATGCCGCTACCGGGGACCCTGAATCCGAGTCCACCCCCACCCCCGCACTGACCACTCCAGGAGCAGGCCGATGACGTTCGTCCGTGAGAGTTTCATCGTCTTCCGGCGCCAGCTGCGGATGAATCTGCGCAACCCCGCCTGGGTGATCATCGGTCTGCTGCAGCCGGTGATGTACCTATTGCTGTTCGGGCCGTTGCTGACTCCGCTGGTGGGTCAGTTCGGAGTGGACAACGCGTACACGTTCTTCGTGCCGGGCATGCTGGTGCAGTTGGGGATCTTCGGTGCGTTCTTCGCCGGATTCAGCCTGATCGGGGAGTGGCGGGAGGGCGTTATCGAGGCGGAGCGGGTGACTCCGGCCAGTCGCACCGCGCTACTGGTCGGGCGACTGGGTCGGGACCTGCTCCAGTTGTTCGTGCAAGCGATCATCTTGGTGTTGCTCGGCTTCGTGATGGGTATGGAGGCGTCGTTGCGGGGCATCGTGTTCGGGGTGCTGCTCACGTTGCTGCTCGGCGGGGCCTGTGCGGCGGCGTCGAATGCATTCGCCTTGACCACCAAGAGCGAAGACGTGATGGCTCCGGTGATCAACATGGTGATGATGCCGGTGTTGCTATTGTCCGGAATTCTGTTGCCGATGACGATCGGTCCTGCCTGGTTGCAGACGGCCAGCGATTTCATGCCGATCCGCCATGTCGTCGACGCCGTGCGGGATTCGTTCTTCGGTGACTTCGCGAACTCCGCGATTGTGTGGGGAACCGCGTGGGCGGTGGTGTTGTTCGTCGCCGCGGTGTGGTGGGGAACCCGTACCTTCCGCAAGGAAAACGCCTGACCGAGCGCACACGCACTGCTGGAAGTCGATGTGCGCGTGGGTTTGCCGACCGAGTCGAGATCCGCGTCTCCACCCGGGGAGAGACCCCACCGGCGCGAAACACGACCGACGTGGCCGGTGAGGCAATTGCGTTACCGCACGGGCACCCGCCCGCGTTACACAAGGAGGCAGGTGAGATCCTGCTCGCCGTCAGTGTTCTCCCATCTGCACAAGAGCGCTGGAGGGACCGCCCGCCGGCCCTCCGGTCAACGGGCGTAGCGCGGGTCGATCGGAGGCAGGGTGGTGGGGCCGAAGTTGTTCGCAATCGGCATCATCGCCGTGAACCAGGTGCGGGCCGGCTCGGTGCCTCCGAACAGGTTGCCGTCCCCGCACGAGCGCAGCGGGCTGGTGCAAATCTGTCCTGGAGTCGGTGAGTCCCCGAATACGTAGACGCTGCCGGCCAGGTTGTTGGTGTACCCGATGAAGGCCGACGACATGTGCGATTCGGTGGTCCCGGTCTTGCCGGACATCGGCAGCTTCCACCCCGCGGCGGCGGCCGCCGCCGACGCCGTGCCACCGGGCAGGTCGTCCTTGCTGAGCCCGTTGGACAGGGTGTCGGCCAGGCCGGGATCGATGACCTGCTCGCAGGCTTGCTGGGTGAGGGGGACCGGCCTGCCCTCGCGGTCGACGATGGAGTCGATCGGGGTCGGTGGGCACCACTTGCCGTGTGAGGCCAGGGTCGCGGCGACATTCGACAGTTCGAGCGGATTGATCCACACCGGGCCGAGGGTGAACGACCCCAGATTCTGGTCCTTCTGCATGTCGGCCAGGCTCTGGTCCCCGAACCCGGAGGTGCCCGGTTCGGTGTAGGACCGCATGCCGAGGCGCACTGCCATGTCCACCGTCGCATCCACCCCGGTGGCCTGGAGAAGCTTCACGAACGCGGTGTTCGGGGACTGGGCGAGGGCATCAGTGACCGACAGTGCCCGCGGATACGGGGCGGCGTTCTGTACGCAGTAGGTCGCCGCCGGGCACCCGGGGGCACCGCCGTCACCCATCCCGCGGGCGTCGAACCGTCCGGGCACGTCGAGGATCGCGTTGAGCCGCAACCCCTTCTCCATGGCTGCTGCGGTGGTGAAGACCTTGAATACCGATCCGGCGCCGTGCCCGGACAGTGAATAGGGCAACTCCTGCACCGTCTCCGCGGCGGCTGCGTCCAGGCCGTAGTTGCGGCTGCCCGCCATGGCCAGGACCCGGTGTTGGTCCTGCCCGGGCTGCACGACGTTCATCACGCTCGCGATGTCCGGGAGTTTCGGGTCGGCGTAGGTCGACACCGCCGCCTTCACCGATCCCTGCACGGCCGGATCGAGGGTGGTGCGGATCAGGTATCCGCCCTTTTCGAGTTGCTCCCGGGACAGCCCGGCGGTCTGGAGGTACTGCAACGCGTAGTCGCAGAAGAACCCGCGGTCGCCGGCGGCGATGCATCCGCGGGGCAGGTTGTTCGGTTTCGGGAGCACCCCGAGCGGCGTTTCCTTCAGGGCGCGGATCTCGGCGGCCCGATCCGGAACATTTACGACCAGGGTGTCGAGAACGACATTGCGGCGCTCGAACACCCCCTCGGGGTTGGTGTAGGGGTTGAGCGCGGAGCTGGACTGCACCATGCCCGCGAGCATCGCCGACTGCGCCAGGTTCAGGTCCTTGGCGTCGATGCCGAAGTACGTGCGGGCGGCGTCCTGCACCCCGAAGGAACCGTTGCCGAACGGCACCAGGTTCAGATACCGAGTGAGAATTTCCTCTTTGGAGAGTTCCTGATCGAGGGTCATCGCCATCCGGATCTCCCGGATCTTGCGGACCGGCGTGGTCTCGATCGCGGCACGGCGTTCGGCGTCGGTCTTGGCGACTACGTGCAACAAATAGTTCTTCACGTACTGCTGATTGATGGTCGAGGCACCCTGTTCGATCTGACCGCTGGTGGTGTTGGTGAAGAACGCCCGCATCGTGCCCTGCCAGTCCACCCCCTGATGTTCGCCGAACCGTCTGTCCTCGATGGAGAGAATCGCCAGTTTCATCTCGTTGGAGATCTGGTCGCTGGGAACCTCGAATCGGCGCTGGTCGTACAGCCAGGCGATCGGGTTCCCGGTGATGTCGGTCATGGTCGTCACAGCCGGCACCACTCCGTCGGCCAGTTCGGCTGAGGAATTACCGACGCTGTCGGCGGCACGGTTGGATGCGTACCCCAGCCCGGCGGCGACAGGGAACATCACCCCTGCCAGCATTACCCCCGCGGCCACGGTGGCGCCGGCGAGTTTGAGAACGGTCCTGGAATGCAATTACGGCACCTCATTCCGACGGGGCGCACCGGAACGAATCTACCGGTGCTGGAACGATAATCGGGCCACGCGGCACGGTCGGGGGAGAGGTGTGGCGCGCGTGCCCGTGGCGGTCACGAGAGGGTGGCTGTGGCGTCAGATCCGATGATGGGACGGTAGCCGGTGCCGGTCGGTCACACCCGCAGCACACACGTGCTGTTCCGCACGGGCATGGGGGACACGGCCGAGGTCGATGACGGTGCCCGGGCGCGGCCCGGCAGGGACAGCGGTGTACCGACGGCACCGCGCCCCGGCGTGCGGCGCCGCGCGAGCGCGTCGGCACCGGGCGCCGGGAGCGTCTCGTGCACATCGAGCGCCGCGGCAATGTGGCCGATCCGCAGGACCATCAGCTCGGCGGCGATCACCGCGAGCACGGTGAGCAGCGCCGTGCGCCGCCGCGAGGATTGCCGACCGCCACACACAGGGCTCAAGGTAACACCGATAGCGAGTTCCCTGACGGGTTCCGGGGTCAGAGCATCAAAGGCGGTGAACGGGTGGACGATCCGCCACCTCAAAGGGGTGGCGGATCAGCGACCACGCCGAACGGCCGGCCGAAACGTCACTGGAGCCTGCGTGCGTCGATACGCTGTGGCGGACCACGCCGTGGCAGAACGGTCAGGAATCGAGAAGCGCCAGCCCTCGCGCGCACATAGCGTGGTTGCCATCGCCGACGAGGCGGTCGCCGATGACCGCCGTAGCCCGAGGAGACGAACATGAGCCCCACGATCCGCAGCCTGGTGATCCCCGTGTCCGACCTGGACGCCGCCAAGGCGGTCTACACCGCGCTGCTCGGCGCACCTCACACCGACGAGTCCTACTACGTCGGGTATAACGTGGACGGCTTCGAGGTCGCCCTGAATCCAGGTGACGAGACCGCCGGACCGGTTGCCTTCGCCGACGTCGAGGATCTCGACGCGACACGCGAAACTCTGCTTGCCGCCGGCGCAACCGAGCGCAACGCGCCACGTCAAGTCGCACCCGAGACGCGGATATGCGTGCTCGCCGATGCCGACGGCAACCCGATCGGGCTGCGCGGCCGATAGACGCCGGCGTTGCCGGGCGCGAGCGGCGGCGCGGTCTCCGGTGGCTAGTTCGTCGAGGAGATCGAGGTGGTGGTGCTGTGACGCCGAGCAAACACGCAGAATGTTGAGCGTTCTACGCTCAATTCTTCGCCTTGACCTCGATTTCTACCGGGGGGAAAATTGAGTCGATAACACTCGAGTTCGGTGGGTGTGATGCCGAGCGAATCGGCCGAAGCGCCACACCCGCCCGGTGTGGTGCTGGAGGCGGTCATGGCTCGCGCGGTGGGTATCGATTTGGGGACCACGAACTCGGTGGTGTGTGTACTGGAGGGCGGCGACCCGGTGGTGGTCGCCAACTCGGAGGGTGCGCGCACGACGCCATCGGTGGTGGCGTTCGCGAAGAACGGTGAGGTGCTGGTCGGCCAGCCCGCCAAGAACCAAGCGGTGACGAACGTCGACCGGACAGTGCGCTCGGTGAAGCGGGAGATCGGCACCGACTGGCATGTGGCGATCGACGACAAGAAATACAGCGCGCAGGAGATCAGTGCCCGGGTGCTGATGAAACTGAAGAGGGACGCGGAATCGTATCTGGGCGAGGACATCACCGACGCCGTGATCACCGTCCCCGCGTACTTCGAGGACGCCCAGCGTCAGGCCACGAAGGAAGCCGGCCAGATCGCGGGCCTCAACGTCCTGCGCATCGTCAACGAGCCCACCGCGGCCGCGCTGGCCTACGGCCTCGACAAGGGCGAGAAGGAACAGACCATCCTGGTCTTCGACCTCGGTGGCGGCACCTTCGACGTGTCGCTGCTCGAAATCGGCGAGGGCGTCGTCGAGGTTCGGGCCACGTCCGGCGACAACCACCTCGGTGGTGACGACTGGGACGACCGGATCGTGAAGTGGCTGGCCGACAAGTTCAGGGCTCAGAACGGCATCGATCTGACCAAGGACAAGATGGCCCTGCAGCGTCTCCGTGAGGCCGCGGAGAAGGCAAAGATCGAACTGTCCTCGTCGCAGAGCACGTCGATCAACCTGCCCTACATCACCGTCGACGCGGACAAGAACCCGCTGTTCCTCGACGAGCAGTTGTCCCGCAGCGAGTTCGAGAAGATCACGTCCGATCTCCTCGACCGCACCCGGGCCCCGTTCCAATCGGTGATCAAGGACGCGAAGATCTCCGTCAAGGACATCGACCAGGTCGTGCTGGTCGGTGGTTCCACCCGCATGCCCGCCGTGACAAATCTGGTGCGCGAGCTGACCGGCGGAAAGGAACCGAACAAGGGTGTCAACCCGGACGAGGTCGTGGCCGTCGGCGCCGCCCTGCAGGCCGGCGTCCTCAAGGGCGAGGTCAAGGACGTGCTGCTCCTCGACGTCACCCCGCTGTCCCTCGGCATCGAGACCAAGGGTGGCGTGATGACCAAGCTCATCGAGCGCAACACCACCATCCCGACCAAGCGTTCCGAGACCTTCACCACCGCTGACGACAACCAGCCCTCGGTGCAGATCCAGGTGTTCCAGGGTGAGCGCGAAATCGCCTCGCACAACAAGCTGCTCGGCTCGTTCGAACTGGCGGGGATTCCGCCCGCCCCGCGGGGGGTGCCGCAGATCGAGGTCACCTTCGACATCGACGCCAACGGCATCGTGCACGTAACCGCGAAGGACAAGGGCACCGGTAAGGAGAACACGATCAAGATCCAGGAGGGGTCCGGTCTGTCCAAGGAGGAGATCGACCGGATGATCAAGGACGCCGAGGCTCACGCTGCGGAGGACGCCCAACGCAGGGAGGAAGCGGAGGTCCGCAACCAGGCCGAGTCGCTGGTGTATCAGACCGAGAAATTCATCAGGGACAACGAGGACAAGGTTCCCGCCGACGTCAAGGAGAAGGTCGAGTCGTCGATCACGAATGCCCAGGAGAAGTTGAAAGGCAGCGACGTCGCGGCCATCAAAGAAGCCATCGAAAAACTGACCACCGACTCGCAGGCCCTGGGTCAGGCGATCTACGACGCGCAGGCGAAGGACTCGGCCGCCCCCGGCGGGGGGAACGGGTCCTCTGAAGGCACCGGTGAAGTCTTCGACGCTGAGGTGGTGGACGAACCTGGACGGGAGGACACCCGATGAGTAGCAGTGAGCGCCGCAACGGCGACAAGCCGCCGCGGGAACCGATCTCGATCACCGACAAACGCCGCGTCGATCCGGAGACCGGCCGGGTACGCGGGCACACCCCGAGCGAGCCTGTCACCCCGACCCCACAACGGGAACCCGACCCGACCACGCCGGACGCCGAGATGCACCCCGGTGACCGGACCGCGGGCGAACACCCAGATCGAGTGGCGGAGTTGACCGCCGATCTGCAGCGGGTGCAAGCCGAGTACACCAACTACCGACGCCGGATCGAACGCGACCGGTACGCGGCCGTGGAGGCCGCGACGGCGTCGGTGGCGGCGAAATTTCTCGGGATCCTCGACGACCTCGACCGAGCCCGCGAGCACGGCGACCTCGAAAACGAACCACTGCGGGCGATCGCGGCCAAGCTCGGTGCGATCCTGAGCGGCCTCGGAGTGGCCGCATTCGGCGAAGAGGGCGAGCGCTTCGATCCCACCCTGCACGAAGCGGTCCAGCACGCAGGCACCGGGGGTGATCCCGTCGTAGACCGGGTGTTGCGACGCGGCTACACATTCGGTGACCACAAGGTGCTGCGGACCGCGACGGTCACCGTCGTCGAGGAGCTGGCTCCGCCGGGGAACGTCACGGGCACGGCACCGGCCGGCGATTGCTGAGATACCGACCAACAGCCTGACGGCGCCGGTCTCGGAGCGCACGGCGCTCTCGGACAGCTGCCCGCAGAGGGAAGGAGGATGCCAAGTGTCGCAGCAGGAATGGCTCGACCATGACTTCTACGCCGCCCTGGGTGTCCCTTCGACGGCGTCGGCCGAGGAGATCAAGAAGGCGTATCGCAAGCTGGCGCGGGAGTTGCATCCGGACGCCAACCCGCACAACACCGAGGTGGAGGAACGGTTCAAGGCGGTCAGCGAGGCGTACGCGGTGCTCTCGGACCCCGCCACACGCAAGAAATACGACCGCATGCGCAAGCTGCTCCGACCCGGGGCGTTCACCGGGACGGGATTTCCTCCTCGCGCCGGGTCGGGCGGCTTCGACTTCGGGGACCTGTTCGGGAGCGGTTCACCCTTCATCGTGGGCGATCCTCTGGGCGGGGTCGGTGATGTGCTCGGGGACCTGTTCCGGCGCGCCGGAACCCGAACTGCGTCGGCCCGGCCGAGGCGGGGCAGTGACGTCGAGACCGAGACCCGGCTGTCGTTCCGGGAGGCGGTCGCCGGGATGGTGTTGCCGCTGAGGGTGAGTGGGCCGATGGTGTGCACCGGCTGTCACGGCTCCGGCACTCGACCGGGAACCGGGCAACGGACGTGCCCCCACTGCCACGGCATCGGGACGCGTAACCGGACGCAGGGCGACTTCGGGTTCAGCGAACCCTGCGACGGTTGCCGGGGCACGGGATCGGTCGTCGACACGCCCTGCCCGGACTGCCAGGGCGCCGGGATCGGGGACCGCACCCGCGCCATCTCTGTCCATGTTCCGCCCGGGGTGAGCGACGGGCAACGCATCCGGCTACCGGCGCAGGGTGAACCTGGTCTCGGCGGGGCGCCGTCGGGGGACCTGTACGTCACCGTGCGCGTGGACTCGGACCCTGTGTTCGCCCGCAGCGGCGATGACCTCACCGTCACCGTTCCCGTGTCGTTTGCCGAACTAGCTTTGGGGACAATGCTGTCCGTGCCCACCCTCGATGGCCAGGTCAGTATGAAGGTCCCGCCGGGCGCCCAGTCCGGGAGAACGTTCCGGCTGCGCGGACGCGGGGTGCCCGGCCGCGGCGACGCGGCCGGCGATCTGCTGGTCACCGTGGAGGTCGTGGTTCCGTCCGATCTCGGCCACGAAGCCGCTGAGGCGCTGCGGGCGTACGCCCGGGCAGAGGAAACAGGAGGATTCGACCCCCGCGCCGGCTGGGCCGAGGGTCAGTGATGTCGGGAACGACCCGAACATGCCTCGGTCCTCAGCGGGTGCTGCGAAAGGAGTTCGGGATCGACATCTCCGACCAGCATCCCCGTAACCTCGATACACATTCAGTCGAGGGTGAGCTGGTGGCGGTGGAAGTCGAAGTGCAGGCCAGGGTAGCGGTAGAGCTGTTCGGCGGTCATGTAGTCGTCGAAGAACGGATCCCAGCGGACTGGAAAGTGCATGCCACGGTGCAGGTTCCCGTCCGTTTCCCGGGCCAAGGAACGTTGCAGCGACGCAATGAGGCGGTCGAAGTGGCGGCCCATCCGGCGTCGGTTGTAGACGCGCGCCGCCAGGGCGGAGCCTCGATAGTTGACCTCGTCGAAGACTGGGGTGGCGGTGTCGAGCGCGCGGGCGAACCGTCGGCTCGCCCCCTCGGGCAACCGGGAGAACATCCGGATCAGCAGGAGTAGCCGGCGAACGACCATGTAGCCGAAGATCATGTGGAACAGCAGCTGCTCGTTGGTCCACCGGGTACCGGATGAACGCCGCGAGAGCTCGACGGAACTCGCGGCGTCGAGCAACTCGTGCAGCACGCTGCGGGCGCGCTCGAGGTCCGCGGCGATCGCGGCACGATCGACAGGTGGCTGCTCGGACATGATGCGCCCCAGCTGATTCGGAGGGTTATCCGGCGACGGGGGAGCGGCGTTCGAGGAAGACGGTGTCGCGCCAGATGCCGTCGAGTTGGGCGATGCGTTCGCGCACCCCGATGGTGCGGAATCCGGCGGAGTGGTGCAGGGCGATGCTGGCCCGGTTCTCCGGGAAGATCGAGGTCTGCAAGGTCCACACTCCGGCCTCGTCGGCGGCGATGACCTGGGTGCGCAGCAGGGCCTTGCCGACGCCGCGACCGCGCATACCGTCGGCGACGTAGATCGAGTTCTCGGCGACGCCCTGGTAGCAGTCCCGCCCGGAGGTCGGGGTCAGCGCCGCCCAGCCGACCACGACGTCGTCGATCTCGGCGACCCACCGATGCCCGGGCAGCCACAGTCCATCGAGAGTCGTCTGGAGGGGGACCTCGGTGGTGAAGGTGGCGGTGCGGGTCGCGATGCCCTCGCCGTAGATCCGGCGCACCGCCTCCCAATCCTCGTCACGCATGGGGCGCACGGTCACGTCGCCGGGCAGGTCGTCCGGGCAGCACGGTCGCGGGGTCAGCACCCCCATCACCGCATCGGCGGCGTGCGGGAGTCCGGTGCAGCAGGCCGGGTCGACCACGACGACGCTGCTGGTGCGGTCCTTGTGGACGGTGACGAACCCGACATCGGCGAGCTTGCGGACGTGGTGCGAGACGGTGGGCTGCCCGATGCCCAGGGCCTCGGCCAGCGCGCCCACGGTGATCCCGGCGGGCCGGGAGGCGACCTGATGCAGCAGCCGGACCCGGGTGGGGTCGGCGAGGCAGGCGAACCAGCCGGCGTAGGTGACCGCGTCCTCCGGCGCCAACGCATCCACCTGATCGGCGGCGGGGCGGACGGCCGGCATGTCCAGGGAAGTCATGTCCTTAATTATATCGACATTCATCGATGGTTGCATTCATCGACGTGCATCGATACTCTCCGTTCAAAGGATCGATGAACGTCGATGAAAGGATGATCGAGATGAACACCTTGCCCGTAGTCGTCGTAGGCGGCGGACCCATCGGCCTCGCCGCCGCGGCCCAATTGCGTGAGCGCGGCCTGACCCCGCAGGTCTTCGAACGCGGTCCGGTAGCCGGTGCGGCGATCTCCGAGTGGAACCACGTGCGGCTGTTCTCCAGTTGGGCTGAGCTGATCGACCCCGCCGCCCGCCGCCTCCTCGATGCCACCGGCTGGGTGGCCCCGGACGACGACGCGTACCCGACCGGCCAGGACTGGACCTCGAACTACTTGCGACCCCTCGCCGCCGCCCTCGGCGACATCGTGCAGCTGGGCACCGAGGTGATCGGCGTCGCCCGCCGCGGCCGCGACCGGGTCGTCGACGCCGGCCGCGACACCGAACCCCTTTCCGTGCACATCCGCCGCGCCGACGGCACCGAGGACCGCATCACCGCGCAGGCTGTCATCGACGCCTCCGGCACATGGACCACCCCCAATCCGCTCGGTGGTGAAGGCCTGCCCGCCCTCGGCGAGCGCGCCGCCACCGAGGTGATCGAGTACCGGGTCCCGAACATCGACGACCCCGACGTGCGCACCCGGTACGCGGGCAAGCACATCGTGATCGCCGGCAGCGGGCACTCCGCACTGACCGCCATCGTGGCGCTGGCCAATCTGGAGAGCCCGGGCACCCGGATCAGCTGGGTGCTGCGCCGCGGCGACGTCGGCTCCACCTTCGGCGGCGGCGAGGACGACCAGCTGCCCGCCCGCGGCGCCCTCGGCCTACGCGCAAAGCGGGCGGTCGACGCCGGACTGCTGACGGTGGTTCCCGGATTCCACACCGCCACCATCGAACCCGACGGCGACAGCGGCCGGGTGGCGTTGATCTCAGACACCGGCGCCCGCATCGAGGACGTCGATCGGGTGGTGGTGCTCACCGGGTTCCGGCCCGACCTGTCCTGGCTCTCGGAAATCCGCCTCGGCCTGGATCCGGTGCTGCAGGCCCCGGTCGAGCTGGCGCCGCTGATCGACCCGAACGTGCACTCCTGCGGCACCGTCTACCCGCACGGGGTCGCCGAACTGTCCCATCCGGAGCCGAATGTGTTCCTGGTCGGGATGAAAAGCTACGGCCGCGCCCCGACGTTCCTGGCGATGACCGGGTACGAGCAGGTCCGCAGCATCGCCGCCGCCCTGGCCGGCGACCACGACGCCGCCGCCCGCGTCGAACTCACGTTGCCCGAGACCGGCGTCTGCGGTGGCGCCGGGGTGCCTGCCTGACCGCGCCTCGTGCCGCAGCTGATCGAACAGTGCTCCTTCCCGTCTCTGGCCGCTCACCCGGCATCCCGCATTGCCGGCGCAGCAAGATCGGCACCGGTCCCTGACCTAGTTCTGCGTCAGGTGCGTCCAACTCGAGGTTGGTTCGTCTGAGGAAGCGGACTCCCACTCACCACCGGGTGGGAGCACACCCTCCGAGAGGAACTTCCGATGACCACCCACCCGATAACCCGCCCCGCCCCTTACCGGTTCAGGGGTGTGCGATGAGCGCCCCGGCCGTCGTGGTCGAAGATTTGCACGTCGCCTACGGCAAAACCTGGGCACTCGACGGCGTCGACCTGACCGCCGCCGCAGGGACCACGCTCGGGGTGCTCGGCCACAACGGCGCCGGCAAGACCACCCTGATCCGCACCCTCACCACCCTGGTGCGTCCCACCGTCGGCCGCGTGCAGATCGAGGGCCTCGACATCGTCGCCGACGCCGACCAGGTGCGCCGCCGGATCGGGGTGACCGGCCAATACGCCGGCCTCGACGAATTCCTCACCGCCCGAGAGAACCTGGAGCTGATCGGCCGCCTGACCGGGCTGCGCCGCACCCCCGCCCGCGCACGAGCGGACGCTCTGATCGACCGGCTCGGGTTGGACGAGTACGCAACTCGGCGAGTCGGGGAACTCTCCGGGGGCTCGCGCCGCCGGATCGATCTGGCCGCGAGCCTGGTCGGGTCCCCGTCGGTGCTGTTCCTGGACGAGCCGACCACCGGCCTCGATCCGATCGCCCGCGCCGGGCTGTGGGACGTCGTCGACGAGCTCACCGAGGCGGGCACCACGGTCGTGCTCACCACCCAGTACCTCGAGGAAGCGGACCGGCTCGCCGACCACATCGTGGTCCTGCGCCGGGGCCGGGTCGCCGCCCGCGGCACCCCCGCAGAGCTGAAACGGATCGTCGGCGGCAAGGTCGTCAGCGCGACCGTCCCCGCCCATCAGCTCACCGCGCTGCCGTTCATCCCGGACACCGATCCGCGGGTCGACGACAACCGGGTTCGGGTGTCGGTCACCGTCGACGACGCCCCCGCCGCGATCACGCTGGTCGCAGACCTGCACGACCGCGGCATCGAGGTCACCGACCTGGACGTGACCTCACCGAGCCTCGACGACGTCTTCACCCACCTCACCCACACCACCGGAGCCCACAAATGACCACCACCACTGCGATCGGGCGCCCCTCGGCCTTGGACCAGCTCGCCGCCCTGACCGTCCGGAACCTGCGCACCAGCTCCCGTGTTCCGCAGTTGCTGATGTTCTCGCTGACCATGCCGATGGCGATGCTGGTGCTGTTCAGTCAGGTGTTCCGCAGCGTCGCCGCCGGACCGGGTTTCCCGGCCGGGGTCAGCTACATCGTCTTCCTCACTCCCGCGATGCTCGCCGTCTCCACCGTGATGGCCGGCACCAACGCCGGAGTGTCCGCCGCGATCGATCACACCAACGGCCTGCATGACCGGTTCGCGGCCCTGCCGATGCGGGCGGCGTTGCCGGGGGTGGCTCGCACCATCAACGAGGCCGTCTTCACCCTCGCCCGGGCTGCTTTGCTCGGGATCGCCGCCGTGGCCTTGGGTTTCGAGTTCCACGGCACCGCAGGTGATGCCGTCGCCGCGGTCATCGTGCTGGTGGTGCTGGCCGGGGCGATGAGCGCCCTGTTCGGGCTGATCGGGGACCGGCTCCGACGGCCGGACGTGGTCCAGTTCGCCGGGATGATGGTGATGATGCCGCTGATGTTCATCTCGAGTGCGTTCGCGCCGATCGAGACCATGCCCGGCTGGATGCAGGCCATGGCCACGGTGAATCCGGTCGCGCACGCCACCGATGCCCTGCGCGGCCACGTCCTCGGCACCGCCACCGCCGGCGACACCGCCGCAGCCCTGGTTGCGGCGATCGGGTTGTGGGCGTTGGTGACCGCCGTGCCCGCCTTCACCCGCGTGGTTCGGTCGGCACGCACCCGCTGAACAACGAACCCGCCCCGCCTCTCCCCACAAGGGAGAGACGGGGCGGGTTCTGGTGTGCGCTCCTCGTGCGGATCCGGGCATTCTTCCGGCCCCTACCCGTAGAGACGGTAGGGGCCCGGCTGGTGTGCTGTGGTCAGCGGATGCGCCCGGAGCGGGCGTCGACGGCGCTCATGCGGCGGCGTCGAGCAGATGCAGTTCCTCCGCCACGATCAGATCGACCTCTTCGCTGGTCAAACCCGACAACAGATGTGTGGTCAGCATCGCTCTCACCTCCTCACCGCGCTTCAACTGGTACGTCGAACCGGAGAATCCGAAATCGACATCGACACCCATACAGACGAGGAACTTCGGATTCGGACGCAGGTGCGTCCGATGACGGTCACTGTCGTCCGTACCTCTGGAAGGACCCTGACCCAGGGGGTCGCCACCGCGCCTCGGGGCGGGGATCCTGTAAGACGGAGAGGAACCACAGATCATGAACGAGGACACGGCCACCACCGCGACGACACCGCAGTCGGCACCAGCTGATCTCGACCAGCTCTGGCGCCGCTTCTCGAGCGACTTGCGGGCCTTCATCGCCCGCCGGGTCTCGCGACCCGAGGACGCCGACGACATTCTGTCGATCGTGTTCCTGCGGATGGCCAAAAGCCTGGACAACCTGCGCGAGCAGGACCGCCTCCTGGGGTGGATGTATGCCATCACCCGCAACGCGATCACCGACTACTACCGGTCCGCGCCCCATCGGCGCGAGCTGGCGGTCGATACCGTCCCCGACAACCCACTCGACGGCGAACCGGACGACGACGAGACGGCGCAGAAGGAACTCGCCTCCTGCCTGGTGCCGATGCTCTCGAGGCTGCCCGCCGAGCAGGCCGCGGCGGTGAAGATGGTCGACCTCGACGCCCGAACCCACGCCGCGGCCGCCGGGGAGGCGGGAATCTCGGTGTCCGGGATGAAATCCCGCGTTCAACGCGGCCGCGCCGCCCTCCAGGCCCAATTGCACGCCTGCTGTCAGATCAGCCAGGACCGGACCGGTCACGTGCACGACTACCAGCCCCGCAGCGGATCCTGCGCCTGCGGAGCCACACCCTCGGACGACCGGTAGACCGGCACACCGGCTCTCGTGACAGCGATCGCACGCCACCGCGTACAGACGGCGGTGCGGTGCGAGTACACCTTCGCTCGCACCGCACCGCCGTTGTTGCCGAATGAACGGCTACCGGCAGCCGCATCCGCCGCCCGCCGTCGCCGCCGCACCGCAGCACGTCGACTTCTCACTGTGATCGCAGCAGGTTGCTTGTCGTTCGGTGCTGCAACACGTGGGCGCCGCAGCCTGTGGCGTTGCGTCCGTCCGATCCGTCGCCGGGTTTTCGAACTCGTTGGGGTTGGTCATGGTGACTCCTTGATCCGTGGGGATGGGTACCAGATCAGACGGAGAAGATCGAGAATGGACGCACTGACCGTCGGCAGTAGCCGAGGCAAGTGGTTCGTGCCCGGGCCGTGCACGCGGGGGGTGCTGCGGTTCCGCTGGACGACTACGGATTCGACGTGTGACGTACAGCGCTCGCCCGAGACGTACAGCAGATCGCCGTCCTCGACGCCGCACCGGTCTGCGACCGGTCGGCGGCTGAAGAGTCGATGCCGACCGTCGTAATCGCGGTACGGTCGGTCACGGGGTGGGGTGCTGTTAACCGAGTGGTCGGCGCTCACCGCGGTGGAGTCGCTTGGTGTGCCTTCGTCGGTCCGTTTCCGTCATGCCACCCCACACACCATAAGGTTCACCCACCGCGAGCGCGTGATCGCGGCACTGTTCGAGCACGGGGCAGGGCAGGCAAATCTGCCGGGCCTGTGCTTCGCGCCGGTTGCGGGCGTGGCCGCGTTCAGCGTCGGGTGAGAAGAACACTGCCAGATCGTTTCCACGGCACGCGGCACGTGCCTGCCAGTCACCGGAATCGCGTGTGACGTTGTCCCTGCGCGTGGGGGAATCGATGAGGGGCGGCGGATGCGGCATCGTGTTCATTCGAACTCTGCCGGCGTCGTGGGCACCGCACGTTGCGGGGGGACCGCAATGTGAGGTTCCTGCTGCTCTCTCCGGCCGTCAACGGCCGATGGCCGGGACAGGACGTGCTCGGCCGCGTTGGCTACGCTGGCGTGGTTGCGGCGGGCGATGTCGAGGAGAGCATCGAAGGCGGCATCCTGGCCGCAACCATAATGCTCGGCCAGGAGTGTTGCCGCGGCGGACAGTTGCTGTGCCCGCGCGTTGTCCGAAGGGTCCCGTCCGTCTGTCGCAGCGGTGTCAGTTGGCACGGAGAGTCCTTTCGCGGCGTACGCGGTCCAGGCGGCCTGGGCGGCCACGCATCACCGCCGGCGCGGCGGGTTCTCTCTTCAGAGTCGTCGGCGAGACGACCGGAGAACACCGACATTCACCTAGTCATACCTAGGCGCGTGGTACGACGAGATTCAGCATCCGGCCACGATGTGCCACGCGTCGCAGTTCACCGACGCCGTTCGAAATGACGAATCGTTCGGCGATTGCCACCTGGGAACCCTGGTGGTGACTCGACGACACGAGGTACGGGTCGAGAGTTCTCGTTGTCGTCGATTGCCGCCGGGGTCCACGACGACTACGGAAGGGGGTGTGGCTGTAGTGAGTCCGGCCGGCAGGCTGAACATTGTTGCACCACCCCGCCTGCGAGAGCTGTTGCGCGACTCAGTCGACGGCGGAACGACCCGCGTGGTGGCCGATCTCAGCGCCACCGACTTCATCGACTCCTCGGGGCTCGGGGCACTCATCTCCGATCTCGAGGCCGCCCGGAAAGCCTGGACGAGGTTTCCACGAACTCCTCGCGGACCTGTGGGTGCACGACCCGCTGGACGTGCGCCGGCGCATCGAGTTCGAGTCCGCTGTCGCCGAAATCGCGCCGAGCATCGTCGAACACACTTCCGGTGACAGCGTGACCATGACGCTCGAAGTCCGGGCGCTGCCGGACCGGGTTGACGCAGAACCGACAACGGTCAGCCGGTGCACCGGGGCCGGGATCCACCGCGCTGACACATGCCGGATCATCGGCTAGGTGGATCCGTCGGTGTAGAGCACAGCCTCCGGCTCGCTCGCCGGTGTCGGCGGTGGAGCCGGGAAGGCAGGCGAGGCCGGCGAGCAGATCGACGACCGGCGACGGCTCTGGTGCCCGGGGCGATTCGTCCTCGGTGCCGCGACGGGACTTCCCAGGTAGGCCGGCCGCCCACACGAACCCGTTTCCGGAAGACGAGACCCCGGCCAGTCATGTGGTGCCACGATTCCCGGCGCGTCGGAAGCGTTGGGCCCCGAATCGGGCGACTGTGGTGAGCCCGTCGAGTCCAGGCTCGTCGGTGCTGTTATCGGTCCAGCACAGTGGTGTGGCCGACATGAGACGGGATGAAATTGTCAGGTGGGGCGGTCGTTGGGGGGATAGGCCACTCACGAGCATGGACGAGGGGAACCGCGCTCGTCTCCATCAGACGAGCGACGGCGGTCACTATTTCGTCGTCTTCGAGTGAGCCGTCGCTACTGATTCCGGCCCTGTCCAACATCGGTACGGCTACCCGCCAGGTTTCGACGTACAGCCGCCACAATCGGTCGAGGGCGAAGGAGGCGAGGTGCTCACGAAACGCAGGCTTGTCCGTGACCAGCATTCCGGTCGCTTCTACCCAGCCACGGCGCATGATCTCGCCGACCGAGAAGTGCAGCGCCCGGCTCGACGCCGCGTACAGGTAGTCATACAGCTCGCGTTGACCGACACGGTCCGCGACCCACACCCCCGTCGGTACGATGCCGCCCGACCACCCGTACTGCTTCTTCAACACCCTCAGCACAGCTCTGGACTCCTCGCTCTTGGCAACTGCCCACTCGAGGAAGTATTTGGGATACCAGAGCCGCGCCATCTCCTTGTCCCCGACATAGTTTCGCTGCGCGAGCAGTGCCCGTAGGGAGTCGAAGTTGCCCATCGACACGAACAACTCTTGGGACTCCTCCAGGTCGAGAGACGCGAAGAACCCGAGATGCATCACGTCCTCGAGGGCCGCGCAAACAAATGCCACGGCCAGATGACCCAAGTCGTGTCGGCTGAGCAGTACGGCGGCTCGAATGCTTTCCTGCTGGCGACGAAGGGAATTGTTGACGGCCAACAGCCGGTAGTCCTTTTCGACGTCGGCCCACTGCAGGTCGCCGACAGTCAGCACATGTTCGGTACAGTCCGCGAAACGTTCCACCGCCTCGATCCGCACGTCCAGGGGCGTCCAGCGATGAATCGGTCCGTCAGTGTCTTCCGGCATCGGGCTCATCACGTCAGACGCTCCGTGGCACGCACACGGCTCGGTGGTCCGCTCGGGGCGATCCTCGCTATCTCATGAGTTTCCAGGCCGGCGACGAGGGGGCCTTCCCGCTCGAGGACGTCAGCTCGCCGCACGGCGCCGATCGGCTCAGGCAGGGCGCACATTCTGCGCCTGAAGCCCCTTCTGCCCCCTGCTGACCTCGAACTCCACCCTCTGATTCTCCTCGAGCGACTTGTACCCGCTGCCCTGAATTTCGGAGAAGTGGACGAAGAGGTCCGCGCTGCCGTCGTCGGGGCTGATGAATCCGAAACCCTTCTCGCCGTTGAACCACTTCACCGTGCCCTGCGCCATCGTCGTTCACTCCCTGCCGCCGGTGAACCGGCACCTCCCACCGAGGGCCGATCTCAAACACGTCCTCGGTCCGAACGATCGCAGAAGAGTGCCACCTGTGTGTAGAGGCAAAGGTCCCAGGAACATGCGCACCCGCTCGCGAGCGCGGGGCGTGCGCGGGGTCGTCTGCGGCTCGGGCGCGATACGGACTGGTACCGCACAGTCGGTTCGATACCCGTAGCGTGCGCGGCACCGTCAAAGACCACGAAACGTTCCGCGGCCAGGACCACACCGTCGTCAATCTCGACACCCTCGAACCCGCCGCCTGACACGCGGCACCAAGCGCCGATCGCGCGCCGGGCCTCGACGAGACATCCCGACAACACCTCTTCGAAGGCCGCCTATCTCGGCGCCCATCTGCGACCGGTAAGGACCAGACATACCTCCGCTGATTCGCCCGACCTACCGCCTGACCGACCCAACCCTGACCACCCGCCCCTGGGTTCCGCCCTGGTCATGTCGGCCCCACCACCACTTTGTTTCGCCGTCATGACGGCATCGAGATGCGCCCGCCGAACACCGATCTGCTGCTCTGGGACACCCCGTTCCTGATCGCCGGTCACCGCCACGGCGTCTTCGACCTGCGCCACCGACCTGGCTGGTAGTGGCTGGACTGGACGCTCGCCGACCCCGTCACCCACGACCACCACAGAGCCACGGCGCCCGCACACGGTGTCACCCCGGTGGCGACGAGCGGCCACGGCAGAGATCGGCAATGTTCACCCTCGGGGCCGCTGACACGGCAATGATCCTGGTCGCGCCGTCCGCAGCGACGGTGGGGACCACGACGACAGTGTCCGTGCAGGGCACCGTCGCGACCACCGGTCCAGTCGCGTTGACCGCGAACGTTGCGCCCGCAAACGCCACCGGCACAGTGGAGTTCAACGAGGAGAACACCGTGACCCCCCACGGCGGCCGTGGCGAACGGGACCGCCGGCGTCAACCACACCTTCGGCACGACTGGCGCGCACGTTGTCACCGCAAGATTCACCGGAGCCGCCGGAACTGGCCTCGACCGGCTGATCCGCGTTTCCCATACCCTCGCACCGGCGTCACTCCGAAAGGCGCGCCGATTGTCCGACTCGGCCCCGGCGCGGTGGCCATCGTCTGCTACGACGAAGCCGACGAATACCCGTACATCGCGTCCATCGACTCGCGCGGCGAAGTCGGCGAGCGACGCGTCGACGCACTGACACTATTCGAACGCCTGCGCGCAACCCCGTGGGCGCTGCTACTGACGCCCGATGAAGGCGACGTCTCCGACAGGAACGGCGCGCGCCGCCCCGCAGGGGGTGACCAACACTCATGGTCGAGGACGCGTCTGTGTAGCCGCGACGGGGCATGCAGGCGGTTCAGAGAGGGGCGAATCGGTCGTCTACCGGAAGCAAGCCGGAATCGCCGCGATCCACGACGGCGTGGACCCGATGTTCCGGCTCCACTTGTCGCCGTCCTTGTCTCGGTCGAGCTTCGTCGAGTATCCGGGTTCGCCTTGGTAATTCGGTGCGGCGTCGGCTGCTTTTGCGTCGGCGCAGGATGTGTAGCTGACAGATGATTGCGGAGCGGTGTGGATCGGCGCCGGGGGGTGCCGGGACGACGGGCTGGCGGGGGGAGCGACGCCAACGGTTGTCGTGGCGGGCGCCGCGCCCACGGTCGACGCGGACGGTGAGATCAAGTACCACGAGTCGTACACCACGATTCCACAACGACCGAGCCCGGCCAACCGCAGCCGTGCGCGGGTCCCGGCGGCTCTCCGCCAACGAAAATTCTTCGATCGCACGTTCTCGGTGGGGGTCATCGCGCCTCGATGACGCCCATCATGCCAAGGTCTTCGTGGTCGAGGATGTGGCAGTGATAGACGGTGCGGCCGGGGTAGTCGTCGAACGCCACGCGGACCGTCACTCGGTTGCGGGCCGGGATGTTGACCACGTCCTGCCAGGCGATCTCGGTGACCTCCCGTCCGCCGGTGCGCAGGAGCTGCATCGGCCACACATGCAGGTGCAGCGAGTGCTCCATAGGCGAGTCGTTGACGAGGGTCCATTCCTCGACAGTGCCCACCCGTACCGTGTGGTCGGTGCGGTCGGGATCGTACTCGCGGCCGTCGATCGTGAACCGCATCCCGCCGGCGCCCATGGCCATTACCATTCCCACCCCGAAGGTGAACGTCCTGGTGGCGGCGACGGTTTCGCGTCTCAGGTCACGCGGCGACGGCTGCGGGGGAACCGGAGCCGGCGGCGAGGCGGCAGCACCCGCGACCTCGACAGTGGCAAGGACCGTCCCCGTCGCATCCCCGCCCGGTGACGAGGGATCGCCCCTGCCCCCGCGCCCCATCATGCCCATTTCGCCCCGGTCGACCGGCAGGGCCAGCAACTGCCCCGATCCCGCCATGGACACCAACAGGTCGGCGCGGTTTCCACCGGCCAGCACGAACTCCTGGACCGGTCGCGGCTCGGTGAAGCGGCCCGAGTCCAGGCCGAGCAGTCGCAGCTGTTGCCCGTCCAACCGAAGGCGTAGGTACCGGCTGACGCAGGCGTTGACGATGCGCCACCGTTCGAGCGTGCCCGGGGCGGCGGTCATCGTCGGACGGAGCTGGCCGTTGACCAACACAAGATTGCCCTCCCGGCCGACCATCCGGTCCATTATCGAGGTGGGCGCGATCCGCCCGGCACCGTCGAGGGTCAGATCGGAGATCACCAGCACCCGCTCCCGGGTGACGGGCACCGGATCGATGTCGTCGACGATGATGGCGCCGTACAGGCCACCGAAGATCTGGTCGGCGACCAGGTGGTGGTGGTGCGGGTGATACCAGTACACCCCGGACGGATGAGTATCGGGCAGCCGGTATTCGTAGTCGAAGTCCTGGCCCGGCTCGATCCGCAGGAACGGGTTGTCGCCGTTGCCCGCAGGGGAGACGTGCAGCCCGTGCGGGTGCAGGTTGGTCGGCTCGGACAAGCGGTTGCGCAGCGTCACCCGGATCCGGTCGCCGGGCCGCACGCGCAAGGTGGGGCCGGGCAGTCCGCCGTTGAACCCGAGGACCCGCGCCCGGCCCCCGGCGACCGGAAGGTCCCCCTCGGCCGCCGTCAGCGCGAGCGCGAGTTCTCCGCCGCTGCTCGAGAGCACGCTCGGTTCGGACAGTTCCGCACCGACCGCCGCGTCGAATCGGGTGCCTCGGCTGCCCTGCCAAGCCAATCCGAGCCCGCCCGCGAGCACGCCGGCCAGGCCCAGGCCGCCGACTTGCAGTGCGCGGCGGCGGCTGACCGGTTCCATCAGTCGCCGCCGTCGAGCATGCGCCGCCGGTCACCGAACTCCTCGGCGTCGATCTCCCCCCGGGCGAAACGCTCCTCGAGGATCTCGCGGGCCCGGGCCTGCCCGGCCGGCGGCGCGGGGTACCGGCCGGTGCGGCCCGTGATGTGGCTGTCCGGTCGAGATGTCGCGCGATACGTCAGCAGTCCTCCCGCCACCATGAGCAGCAGAAGCCCGACCACCAGCAGCGCACCGAACACCCACACCCAGCCGGCTATGCCCCCACCGCAGTCGCCGTAACGCATCTGCCGCCTCACCTCCGTCCGGGGGAGACCCGATGCTGTCGCCCCGTCACTTCCCATGATACGCCGGGGGGTATAAGTGTGTGCCTTCTCGGACCACCGTCACCAGCGCGGCAGCGTCGCCGCACCCGGCAGGTCCCCGCGCGCACACGGGACGGTGGTCACCGGTGTATGCGTGGCCGTCGTGCACGAGGTCGCGGTCGCGGTCGCCAGAGTTGCTTCCAGCGTTGGCCGAACCGATTCCACGGGTGGGTATGGCAGTGGACGCCGGTCTTCCAGAGTCGGTCAGCCCCCCGTGGCATTCGAATGCCTATGTCGTGCTGGTGATGTCGGAGTCCTTTGCGTTGTCGTAGTCGTCGTTGATCAGCACGGTGCTGCGGTCGGGTCGGTCGATCATCGACGCGGCGACGGAGGCGCGGTAGCCGGAGGCGCAGTGCACCCAGATTTCCCCGTCGGGGAGGGTCCCCTGGCGGTCGGAGAGTTCGTGGAGCGGGATATTGATCGCTCCCTCGATGTGGCTGCTGTCGTATTCGTTGCGTTGGCGGACGTCGAGGACGGTGATGTCCTTCTCGTGCAGTGCCTCTGTGAGAGCGGGGAAGTTGGCGACCCGGTAGGAGCGCAGTTCAGTGCCGGCGACGAGGGTGTGGATTTCGCCGATCGCGGCGCCGGTGAGGTCGTCGATGCCGATGCGGACCAGTTCGCGGCGGGCGTCGGTGACCTGGTCTTCGTTTTCGCCGATCAGGGTCAGGGGTGCACCCCACTGGTAGAGCCAGCCGAGGTAGGTGACGAACGAGTCCGACAACTCGAAGCCGAGGGTGCCGCCGAGGTGGCCGGCGGCGAAGGCGGTGCGCTCCCGCAGGTCCACGACCCATTCGCCGGCCTCGATGCGGTGGCGGAGCTCGTCCGGGTCGAGGGGTGCGGGCAGCGACAGGTCGACCGGGGCCGGTCCTCGGGTGTTGATCACGCCCATGTGGGCGTAGTAGGCGGGATACTCGGACAGACCGGCGATCAGTTCGTCGACGTAGCTTTGCTCGTCCTGGGTCAGGGCGGGGTTGGTGGTGCGTTGTTCGCCGACGGTGGAGGAGTCCCCGCTCGCGGGGGTGGCGGCGCAGAAGCTGCCGAATCCGTGGGTGGGGTAGATCTTGGTGTCGGCGGGGAGTTCGTCCGCCAAGCGGCGCACCGAGTGGTACTGGGCGTGGGTCAGTTCCCGGGTGTGGGCCTTGCCGAGGAGGTCGGTGCGGCCGGTGGTGCCGAAGAGCATCGATCCACCGGTGAAGACTGCGTGGGGGGTGCCGGCGGTGTCACGGAGGACGTAGCTGACGTGGTGGTGGGTGTGACCGGGGGTGTGCATGACCTGCAGCTGGATCGGGCCGGCGTCGATGACGTCGCCGTCACCGACGGCGCGCCGCTGGTAGCCGACGTCGTCGCCGGTGGGGACGGCGTATTCGGCGCCGACGGTGCGGGCCAGCTCGAGGCCACCGGTGACGTAGTCGTTGTGGATGTGGGTCTCGAGGACGTGGGTGATCCGCACGCCGCGGTCGTGGGCCAGGGCCAAGACCCGGTCGATGTCGCGTTGCGGGTCGACGACGACGCCGACGGCGCCGTCGCTGATCAGGTAACTGCGGTCGCCCAGACCGGAGGTCTCGATGATCGATACGTCCATGACTCGTACCTTCCTCACATTCTCTCAATGGTTCATACCCGGGTGCATCGGTGCTGCGGTGGGGTCGCCGCCACGTCAGCGGAGAAGGATCGTGTCGATCAGCACGTAGGCGGCGACGGCGAAGACGAGGTAGGCGAACCACCGCTGCAGCCAGTCGGTGTCGACCTTGGTGCCGAAATGACCGGCGATCAGGGACCCGGCGATCGCGGTGCCGGCGAACGCGACGGTGATCGCCCAGTCGATGCTCGCGCCGCTCAGGTGCGAGACCAGACCGGCCGCCGAGTTCGCGACGATGATGACCAGCGAGGTGCCGACCGCGACCGACATGTCCAGACCGAGCATCAGCACCAGGGCTGGGATGATCAAGAATCCGCCGCCGACACCGAACAGGCCGGTCAGGAAGCCCACCGCGATCCCGGCGGGGATCGATCGGGGGGCGCAGCGGCGCCAGTCGATCCCCAAGTCCCCGACCTCGCAGGCCGTGCCGGTGTCGCCTCGGTCCATCAGCATCCGGATCCCGGCGACGACCATCACGGCAGCGAAACCGATCAGGACCACCGATTGCGGCAGCAGGCGCCCGATCGCGCTGCCGGCGAAGGTGGCGGGAATGCCGCAGGCGGCGAATACCCCGGCCATGCGCCAATTCACTTGGTGCTCGAGAATTTTCGGGACGGCTCCGGCGATGGAGGCGAGACCGATCACGAGCAGGGAGATCGGAATGGCCTGTTCGAGGTCGAGGCCGAGGCCGAAGACCAGCGCGGGGACGGCCAGGATCGACCCGCCGCCGCCGAGGAGTCCGAGCAGGACGCCGATGATCGCCCCGAGCGCGAGTGCGACCGCTATGTCCACGATCCTCCTTCCGCCGCCAACCCGGGGGCCCGGTCTCGTTACCGGTCGCCGGTGCCCTGGGAGAGGGACTCGATGGCGGCCTGCAACGCCGTGGTGGCGTCGTCGGCGACGGCTCCGAGCCCGGGTTGGTCGGCGACCTGGACCATCACCTGTGGGTTCATCGCGTCGATCAGCACCGTGCCCGGATCGGCGGGATCGGCGCGAACGACGACGTTGCACGGCAGGAGCAGCCCGATCTGCCGGTCCACGGTGACCGCACGGTGCGCGAGCGGCGGATTGCAGGCACCGAGGATCAGGTAGTCCTCCATGTCCTCACCGAGTTTCGCCTTCAGGGTGGCCTTCATGTCGATCTCGGTGAGGACCCCGAAACCCTGCTCGGCCAGGGCTTTGCGGGTGCGGTCCACCGCGTCGGCGAACGAAGTGTGCAGGGTGGTCGACAGTGCGAGTGTCATGAGCGTGTCTGCCTTTCTCTCGGCGACTTGGGATCAGGTCGGGCATACTGCGGTGCGCCGGGACACACACCGAGGCGGTGGAGCAGCGGGTTCGCGGGCTGCGAACCCGGTGACCAGCAGCCACCGCGACGGAAAGACCATTGCCAGTGCGATTCCCGCGAGCACCACCGTTCCGGCGAGGAGCGGCACGATCCTTTCGATGGTTCAGCCGCACCGACGGGTCGCGTCGGTCATGGTCACCTTTCGTCGACGGCGAACGGAGGTGGTGGCCGGACCGAGCCTCAGGCGAGGGCGAGGAACAGCTTCTCGAGTTCGGCCTCGGTCATCGGCTCCCTGCCGTCCTCGGGCTCGCCGGTGAGGCATTCCCGTAGCCCGGTGGCCACGATCTTGAACCCGGCGCGATCCAGGGCGCGGGAGACCGCGGCGAGCTGGGTGACGACGTCCTTGCAGTCGCGTCCCTGCTCGATCATCGAGATCACCCCGGCGAGCTGCCCGTGGGCCCGGCGGAGCCGGTTGAGTACCAATGCAATGCTGTCTTCGTCGCCGACCATCATGGTTCCTTTCCTGAGACCTGATCACAGTATACCCCCGGGGGTACCAAGGGTGGGGTGGGTGCATTGTGTAATGCCCCACCCCACCCGCGGCCACGGTCCCGACGCTCAGTGCGAGAAGCTGATCTTCGGCAAGACCTTGCGCAGCCAGGCCGGTGACCACCAGGCAGCGTGCCCGGTCAGGCGCAGCAGCACCGGCAGCAGGATCAGCCGGATCAGCACCGCGTCGAGGAGCACGGCGACCCCGAGGATGATGCCCATCTCCTTCGGGGGCAACGGGTCGGCGAGGGCGAAGGTGAAGAACACGGCGACCATCACCGCGGCGGCGGCGAAGATCACCCGACCGGAATGCGCCAGACCGTCGACGTGCGCGACCTTTGGATCCGCGGAACGTTCGTAGTGTTCCTTCGCGGTGGCCAGCAGGAACACGGTGTAGTCCATGGCAATCGCGAAGATCATCGCGAAGAAGAACACCGGCCCCCACCCGTCCAGGAACCCCTGGGGCGTGAAGCCGAGCAGGCTCGCACCGTGACCGTCCTGGAAGACCAGCTTCGCGACCCCGAACGCGGCCGCAGTGGAGAGCAGGCTGACCACCGTGCCGAGGATCGCGCTCAACGGGGCCTGCAACGCCACCAGCAGCAGCACGAACCCCAGGATCAAGATGATGGCCACGATCAGCGGGAAATAATCGTTCAGCGCCTGCTGCAGGTCCAGATTCTCCGCGGGTGCCCCGCCGACCAACGCGCCTGGGGGCAGATCCGCGCGCAGGGCGTCGAGGATGGTGCCCATTCGTGCGTCGGAGGGATCGACGGTGGGCATGGCCTGCAGCATCACGTAGCCACTACCGTCCGGTGCGGGCTGCGGCGGCGTCACCATGGCGATTCCGTCGGTTGCGGCGGCTGTCGTCCCGGTTTCCGTACCCTCCGCGGTGGGGGCGATGATCTGCAACATCCCCGGTGCCCCCTCGCCCATCTGGCCCTGAACGAGTTCGTAGCCCTGCCGAACCGGGGCATCGGTGGGCACCACTTCGATCGAGGGCATTGCGACCTTCAGCCCGAGCACGGGGACCGACAGCGCGATGAGCACGAGCAGCGAACCGATTGCGAACGGCCACGGGTGGCGATGTAGCAGCTCGCCCCAGGCGGCGAACCGCGGCGAGCGGTGCTGCTGCCTCTTCGCCCAGGGCAGCGAGCCGGCGTTGACCTTGCCGCCGAGCGTGCCCAGCACGGCGGGCAGCAACGTCAGGGTGGCCAGCAGGACGAAGAACACCGCCAGCATGATCCCGACGGCCATCGTGCGCACCGCCGGTGCCGGCACCAACAGCACAGCGGACAGGCTCACGAGCACGGTCAGCCCGGACAGGGCTACCGCCTTGCCCGCGGTGTCCATCGTCTCGGCGACCGCCGAGACGGGGTCACCACCGTTCTTCACCGCGTCCCGGAAACGGGAGACGACGAACAGGGCGTAGTCGATGCCGAGGGCGAGGGCGAACATCATCGCGAAGTTCATCGCCCACACCGAGATCGGGGTGATCTCGTTGAGCAACACCAGCCCGCCTGCCGAGGCGACGAGCCCGGCCAGGGTCAGCAGCAGTGGCAGCCCGGCGGCGGTGAGGGATCCGAACGCGAGCACCATGATCGCCAATGTCACCGGCCAGGAGAACAATTCGGCCTGAATCATCGCGTCGTGGTTGGCCTTGTTGAAGTCGCTCCACAGCGCGGACGCCCCGGTCGGGTACACCTCGATCCCGTTGCCGGACAGTGCCGTCAGCTCCGCCTTGTGTACGTCGACGGCCTTGACCATGTCGTCGGTGCTCGCGTTCGCGCCCGCAATGAGAATGCCGGTGTGCCCGTCCGGGCTGATCGACATTCCCGGCTGCGGCGCGATCACCGCCCCGAACCGGGCATCGCCTGCGAAGACGGCGCCGACCTCGCGGAGGGTCTGTTGAACCCGCGGGCTGTCGACGGTCTGGGAGTCCGAGTGAACGACCACCTGCACCGCCGCCGAGGAGTTACCGCCGAAGTGCTGCTCGGCGAGTTGACGCACCTGCACCGATTCCGAGCCGTTGGCCTGCCACCCGGCACCGGCCAGCGAGCCGAACACCGACGGCGCCGCCGCACCGAGCGCGACCAGCACGATCAACCACACCCCGAACACCATTTTGGTATGGGTGGCCATCGCCACGCCCATTCGGCCCAGCACCCCACTCTCGGCGGTGGTCGTGGTCGTGGTCGTGGGCTGGTCGCCGTCGACGGTGGTACTGCGGGTCATCTGCGGTCTCCTTGACGATCTGAGAGGAACAATCTGGTCGATACAGGGGCGGGGCGATCAGCGGTGGGCACATGAGCCGCCATCACCGGTGTCGAGGAGCCGGCCCGCCGCGGCCCACCCGGAGGTGCCCCCGGCCACCGACACCGCGGGCCGTCCGACAGTCATGAGGATTCGTGCCCCCTGCACGCTCCGGTTCCCGGACGCACAGATCACGTACTCCACCGCGCCGGCCGGGATCTCCGTTACCCGGTCGCCAAGCTGTCCCAACGGCAGCAACTGCGCGCCGGGCACGTGCGCATTCCGGTATTCCCACGGCTCTCGAACGTCGACGACGGGCGCTCCCGCCGCCCACGCGTCGGAGAATTCACCGATCTCGATTTCACGCATGACACCCTTCATACCCTAGGGGGTATTGAACTTGGTCGACTATGTTACCCATGGGGGTATTTATGCAATCCTTCGGGTGGCGGGCGCCGGCGACGTTGGTGCGCATCGCTGGCGCATACCGGCTTCCCTGATCGCCGGCGCGAGTGCGGGCTCCTCGGTTACCCGATCCGCGGGCTGGGAGTTACAGGTGTCGAGGGTGGCATTGCGTGCCGTCCTCTCGCCGAGCTTCGCCGGCGCGCCGTCCTGCATGTCGATCTCGGTGCGGCCGAATCCCTGCTCCGCCGACGAAGCCTGGTTCTCGTCGACGGCACCCTCGAGTGCACGGTGGCCGGCAGTCGAGGTGGCGATGGGCTGTCGGCAGGGCGGGTGGGTCGTGCGGTCAGCGGCCGAAGAGTGTGCTGAAGAATCCGGATTTCGCCGGGGGAGCGGCATTGTTCTCGCAGGTGCATTTCTGGGATTCGGGTACGGCCTTCATGACACCGTCGACGTGTGCACCGCAGCCTCCCCACGTTGTCTTTCCGCAGCCGGGGCACGTAACTGGATAACACATGGTGGGTCCCTCCCCGGAATGCCGGTGATCGTAACGAAACAAACTATACCCCTAGGGGTATCCATTCGCGGGAGATGTGCGGATGACCACACCTGTCCTGTGCCGGTTTCTTCCCGCCTCGGCATGACGGTCATTGAGCAGCAACGGATCCGGGTCGCGGCGGTTCCGGTCGGATCCGCGGTGGCGCACAGTGCCTCAGGATGCCCAGCCGCCTGGTGGGCGCTCGGCAGGAATCGCTGTGATTTCAGCTATCGTTCGGGCGGAAAGTTCTCGTGGCCAGGTTCCTGATCGGCGTGGAACTCGTTGAACGCGGCGAATGCTCGGGGTCCGTACACGGTGGCGGGCCCACCGTTCATCAGAATCGCGACGCCGATTGCCTCCGCTGCTTCCTGTGGTGTGCTGCCGTGCTCGGCGGCGCCGCGCGCGTGTGCGGCGATGCAGCCATCGCATTGCTTGCTCACGGCGATCGCGAGGGCGATCAGTTCTTTGGTCTTGGCGTCCAAAGCCCCGGGTGCCAGGGCGGCTTCGTGCAGTTGCCCGTAACCGGCGTAGACCTGCGGGATCGTGTGGCGCAGTGCCCGGGCGGGTCCCCGAAGTTCCTGTTGGACGGCCTTGCCGTAGTCCATGCTCTACCTCCGATTATTGGTGTTTGCGTTCGGTATCGATCTCATCGGCTCGAGGTCCGGCACGGGACGGGAGCGAAAGCACCACCGGGACGGTGCAATCGGCGTGGACGAAACTGCCGTCGTCATCGAAGTGCCTCTTCTCCGGCGGGGCACCAGGTTCCTGCTCTTGTCAGGGTGGCAGGGGACCACGGACCACGGACCGCGCCAGGGCCGTTTGTCCCCGGCAGCGACCGGGGACATCGCCCGGCAGGAGGCTCCTCCCAGCGACGGCCACCGATCGGGGAACCAGATCGCCGCGTCGGCTCGCGCGCCGTCATCGGGTCTGCTCGCCGGAGAGTTCGGCGGTGACGTGTGGGACGGGTATGGGCGGCACTTCAGATCACTGATCGGGTCGGTGCTGTTGAGGGGCCCGGGAATGAAACCGCTATGCCTGCCCCGCTGCGGCAGGTTGTTGTGCGAGCGCGGCGTGTACTGCGGCCATGTCGAGTTCCTTGATCTGGGAGATCAACTCCTCGAGGGCCGCGGGCGGCAAAGCTCCGGGTCGTGAGTACACGAGTACCCCGTCGCGGAATGCCATGATCGTCGGGATCGAGCGGATTCCCGCGGCCGCGGCGATGTGCTGCTCGGCCTCGGTGTCGACCTTGGCGTGCACGATATCGGGGTGTTTGCGGGACGACTGTTCGAAGGTGGGCGCGAAGGCCCGGCACGGGCCGCACCACGACGCCCAGAAGTCGACGAGCACGACGGCGTTGTCGGTGATCGTGGATGCGAAGTCCGTGTGAGTGAGGTTTTTGGTGGTCATGAGGGATCCTTTCCTTGGGGCGTTTATCGAGGGAGCGTCAGGCCGACACCTGCTGTGCGGCCCATGCGTTGTAGCCGCCGACGAGATCGCTGACCCGCTCGATACCGCGGGCGCGGAGCAGCGATGCGGCGACGCTCGAACGCCATCCACCGGCACAGTGCACCACGATCGGCTTGCCGGTCGGCAGCTCCTGGGCGCGGGACCGCAACTGCGCCAACGGAACCGGGATCGCACCGGGGATGACGCCGAAGTCGCGTTCGCCGGGGTTGCGGATGTCGACCAGGGTGATCGCATCGTCGGCGCGCAGCCGGTCGAGTTCGGTGACGGTGGTGCGCGGTGCCGTCTGGACGAGGTCGGCGAGTGCGGTGGGGAGGATGCCGTCGGTGTCGGTGCCCAGGTAGCCGATCACGTTGTCCGAGCCGATCCGGGCCAGGCGCATCGCCGCGTCCTGTTCCTCGCCCGGGTAGGTGATCAGCACGATCGCCTCGCCGACCTCGGCGACCATGCCGCCGGTTTCGGCGAACCGGCCGTCGAAGCCGACGTTGACCGAACCGCGCAGGTGTCCGGCGGCGAAGTCGTCGACGGTGCGGGCATCGAGCACCCGGGTGCCGGCGGCGAGTTCGGCGCGCACCCGGTCCGCGGACAGTTCCGGGATCCGACGGTGCTGGTCGAGCGCCGGGTGGGTGGACTTGTTCAGGGCCGCGTCCACCGAGAAGTACGCCGGTACCGCGGGCTGGCCGTCGGTGATCAACGCGACGAATGCGTCCTCGCTCATCGGCTGCGCCGACGCGTTGGTGCGCCGTTGTTCGCCGATGGTCGAGGTCAGCTCCGCGGACAGGTTCTTGCCACAGGAGGAGCCGGCGCCGTGCGCGGGCATCACCGTCACGCCGTCGGGCAGGGTCAGTAGCGTGTCGTGCACCGTGTGGTACATCGCCCGGGCCAGATCCGTGGTGGAGCCGTCGCCGAGGTTGACCAGGTCGGGCCGACCGACATCGCCGATGAACAGCGAATCCCCGGTCAGGACCGCGGTCGGGGTGGCGTCCGCGGTTTCCCGGACCAGGACGCTGATCGATTCCCAGGTGTGGCCGGGGGTGGCGAGGATCTCGAGGTCGACTCGCCCGAGGGAAATGTGCTCGCCGTGCGCGAGGCGACGGATCGGGTAGTCGGTTTCGGCGGCTTCGCCGAAGCCGATCCAGGCGCCGGTGGCCTCGACCAATTCGAGGTGCCCGGAGACGAAGTCGGCGTGGAAGTGGGTGTTGATCACCCCGTCGATGGTGAGCCCGTGCGTGCGGGCGTCGTCGAGGTACTCGGTGATGTCGCGGCGCGGGTCGACCACGACGGCTCGCCCGGTGGATTCGTCTCCGATCAGGTACGAGGCGTGGGACAGGCACTCGATGTAGTACTGCTCGAGAATCATCGTGGTCTCCTCCGAAGTTGGCAGGATCTTTCTCCTTGTCAACAAGACTGCCACATACCCCATGGGGTATGCAAGTACCCCTGGGGGTATATGTCAGGCTCTTGGTGAAATACCCCCGCCGGTATCAGTCGGCCAGTGGCCACGACAAGGAAGTCGATGCCTGCGTCCGGCATGGGCGTCCGGCGCGCCGGTGGTGGTCGTGCGCGAAGGCTACGGGTCCGTGCGGGCCCATGTATCGGGTGTGCGGTTGATGCCGCTGGGGGAGGTGACTTCCTGGTCTCACCGAGGTGCCGGCGGGGGAGATGGTGTGCGTGTATCCGGGGGCGCAGCCTGGTCGCGCACCGATCTCACCGGCGCGGCGCGGCGTACGGTTTCGGTGGGACCGGGGCGGGGTGGCGGGGTGGCCAGCCGATAACTCTGCGGGCGCAGATCGAATTCGGCGAACACTGCGTCCTGCTGGTTTGCTGTGCGGCACGTTCGGTGCAGGCACTGTCGGTGCGCGGGTGCGGCTGGGCCGCTTGTCCCGACGTCTCGCGGGGTCAGCCGCGGATGGCGCCGTCCAATGCTGCGTGGTCGGCCAGATCCTCGGCCAGGAACTCTCGGAGCAGGTCCACTGCTTGCACAATCTTTTGGCTGCGTAGCGAGTAGAAGACGTTGTTCTTGACGCGGCGCGTCGTCACGATGCCGCGCTCACGCAGGATGGTCAGATGCTGGCTGGCGTTGGACTGGCTGATGCCGGTTGCCTCGCAGAGTTCTCCGACGCTCAGCTCACGGTCGCGAAGTTCGTTGATGATGAGAAGGCGCTTGGGGTCGGCAATGGCTTTGCAGACCCTGGCGTGGAGTTCTTGTAGTTGTGCCGCGATGTCTTGGTCCATCACCCCTCCAAACCGGGCCTCGGAAGCTGATTATAGGTGCGGCCCGCGTGCCTGCTCGGTCAGGCGTCGGTGAGGAGCAGCAGCGCAAGGGCGGACACCGCGAGGACGACGGCACCGGCTGCGATGAGGCGTACGAGGCCGGGGGCCGGCGGCGGCTCACCGGCTCCCACCTTGTACACGATCCGCACATACCGATGTTCCGACAGCACGAGTAGCAGCAGCGCGGCCGACAGGCCGGCGAGTCCTGGAACAGCCACTGGGAGATTGCCTGCGGCGAGGTGTAGCAGCAACGCCGACACGCCGCCGACGCCGAGGGCGGTCCGCTGCCATGCCATGGCGGTCCGCTCGGCCTGCAGGCCGACGTCGACGGCCGGTTCCTTCCTGCGACGATGCGGCAGCAGCCAACCGGTCAGCATCGGCTGCGACCCTCAGGTCTCGACCAGGTCGACTACGGTCAGCACCAGCGCCGCCAGGGCTCCCAGTGCGAGCATCGCGGCCACCAGCCTCGGCATCGGCGAGTAGGGCAGCTGTTCGCCGAGCCGCATGGCGCGTTCGTTGCGTTCCCAGTGGGTGTAGGACACGGCGCTGAGCGCGCCGCCGAGGCTGATCAGCACGAAGCCCAGTCCGTGGCGGATCGCCGTGGGGCCGGGCACGAACTGGACGACGGCGACCCCGGCTGCCATCAGGGCCAGTGCGGTGCGGACCCAGGCCAGGAAGGTGCGTTCGTTGGCGAGGGTGAACCGGTAGTCGGGATGCTCGCCGACCTCGTGCAGTGGGGTTTTCCCGGGGCGTGCCGGCCGGCGGGGAGAGCTGGTCACGATGTCCCAGTCAGTGAGGTCGACGCCGCGCACTGATTGCGTCCGACGTCGAGGACCTCGATCTCGTCGTCCCCGGGGGTGATCTGTCCGGCGTTCACGCGGCGGATCGTGTCGTAGGCCTGCGGCGCTGCGGGCAGGGAACTGACGATCTGCTCGACGAACCGTTCGATGGCCCGCTCGTTGAGCAAGGTGGCGGTGAAGACCTCTTCGAGGGTGGTGGTGACGAGCCCGTCGGCGTTGATCTCTTCGCTGGTGGACCAGTGCGCCGGGGCAATGATCGTGCGTGGATCGAGAGGTCGAAGCCGCTCGTGCACGCTGCGGAAGAGATCGCGGGCGAGTTCCTCGGCCTGACCGGTCAGGTCGGGCCGTCCGAGCCCGCGAACGAAGACGGTGTCCCCCACGAGCAGAACCGTCTCGCTGACCAACAGCGCGGTGGTGCCGGGGGTATGTCCCGGCAGGTGCATCGTCATGGCGCGGACCACGGCGGAGCCGAGGTCGAGCTGGTCGCCGTCTTTCAGGGGCCGGTTGGGAAACGGAACGATCCCTCCGGCGTCCTCCGGCGGCAGGTGGTACTCCGCACCGAGCCGGGCCGCCACGGCGGGGCCACCGCTGATGTGGTCGGCATGGACGTGGGTGTCCACGACGTGTGTGACGGCCATGTCGTGGACCTGCGCGAGCTCCAGGTAGGGCTCGGGTGACCTGGTGGGGTCGACGATGACGGCGTTGCCGCCGGGAACTCCGACGAGGTAGGACAGGCACGCCTTCGCGGGTCGCTGGAACTGCCACACCCGCACGTCCCCGGGCAATTCGGTGATCTCGACGGGGACGAGAAGCCGGTTCCAGGCGTCGGTTCCGCCCGCCAGGGAGCGGGTGCGGACTCCGAGGGCCTCGAACTCTTCGGCGACCAGTTCGGAGCCGTTTCCCTGCCCGCAGACGATCACCGCACCCTCGCGGGTGGCGGCGGCCTGCTCCTCGAGTTCCTCCATCACCCGGTACACCGGGACGTGGCGGGTGGGGACGGGCCGCGGGCCTTCCACCTTGCCGGCCCGGAAGGCGTCGGTGCTGCGGACGTCGAGGATCTCGGTGACGGTGCCGGCCTGGATCTCGCGAAACAGTTCCGTCGAGGTGATGTTGTCAGCCACGTGTCCTCCCAAGGTGCACGGATGTCGGGTGGTCTTTCACGTGTTCGATACGACGCGAAGAAGCATCTTGCAGTATGCGCATATACGAATGTAGTGTTTTGGATCACAGTTAGCAATGTCTGCGCGAAGGCCCTCACGAGGTCTCCTGGGCAGCCAGCCGAGAAAGGGGCCGGCGCATGTCCGACAGCCCGCAGCACGATGACGATGACGATGTCATCCCGGAGAGCATGACGATCGTGGCCTGGAGTGGTGACCTGGACAAGGTGTGGCCGACGCTGATCCTGGGGTCGACCGGCGCCGCGTACGGCATGTCCACCACGATTTTCTTCACGTTCTGGGGTCTCTTCCCGCTGGTGCGCGACGACGTCAGGATCACCGGCACCAACGCGATGACCAAGGCACTGGCAGGGATGAACCGGCCGGGGATGAGCCACATGAAGCTGTCCAAACTTCACATGGCCGGCGCCGGTCCATGGATGTTGAAGAAGCTGGCGCGGGGCCAGAATGTGGCCCTTCCGACGGACCTGGTGCAGATGTGCACGGAGCTGGGCGTGAACCTGTGGCCGTGCGAGATGAGCATGGAGTTGCTCGGCCTCCGCCGCGACCAGCTCATCGACGGTGTCGGCGAGCCCGTCGGTGCTGCCACCGCGCTGTCCGCGATGACCAAGTCCCAGATCAACCTCTTCATCTGACCCGCCGCATTCAGGGAGCCCGCCGTGAATTATCAGATCGACGTCACCATCGACGCCAAGGGCCAGAAGTGCCCGATGCCGGTGCTCCTCGCCTCGCGTGCGGCCAGGAAACTCGAGTCCGGGCAGATCTTGCTCGTCGAGGCCACCGACGGCGGGTCGAGGACCGACATCCCGTCGTGGGCGAGGGACACCGGGAACGAACTGCTCGAGCGCACCAGCGAAGACGGCGTCTACCGCTACATCATCCGGAAGAAGTGAGGTCGGTGCGCTACGGCTTCGCCATCGACCAACGCACCTGCATCGGCTGTCACGCATGCACGGTGGCCTGCAAGACCGAGCACGATGTGCCGGTCGGGCAGTTCCGCACCTGGGTGAAATACGTCGACACCGGCGAGTTCCCGGACACAACCCGCTCCTTCGGGGTGATGCGCTGCAACCACTGCACCGACGCCCCGTGCGTAAAGATCTGCCCCACTCAGGCGCTGTTCAAGCGCGACGACGGCATCGTCGACTTCGACAACGAGCGCTGCATCGGCTGCAAGAGCTGCATGCAGGCCTGCCCCTACGACGCCCTCTACATCGACGAGGACACCCACACCGCAGCCAAGTGCAACCTGTGCGCGCATCGGATCGACAACGACATGGAGCCCGCCTGCGTGGTGGTCTGCCCCACCCACTCGATCTGGGTCGGCGACCTCGACGACCCGACGAGCGGCATCGCCGGCTTGATCAGCACCCACGAGACCGCGGTGCGCTCCCCGGAGCAGAACACCGGGCCCAACGTCTTCTACCTCGGCGCCGACCACGCCGTCCTCGACCCGCTGGCCGCACCGGTCGCCGACACCTACCTGTGGGCGAAGCCGGACGCGCAGCGCCTCGAGACTGCCGCCGATCTGCCCGGCGACCCCACCACCCGGGCGCGCACCACGCTGAACACCGCGCACCCCCGGCCGTGGGGATGGCGGGTGACGACCTACCTGTGGACCAAGGCCGTGGCCGCCGGCGCGCTGGCCATCGCCGGGCTGGCCCACCTCCTCGGCGTCGACCTGGGCTGGGTCGGCGCTTACGGCGCACCCGCCGTCGCCCTGCTCGGCGCCGCCGCCACCGGGGCCCTGCTGATCTGGGACCTCAAGCGGCCCGAGCGGTTCCTCTACATCTTCCTCGAGTCCAACTGGACCTCATGGCTCGTCTGGGGCGCCTACGCCCTGGCCGCCTTCGCCGGCGGCGCGGTCCTGTGGATCCTCGCCGCCCTCCTCGAGATCGGGTGGGCCCAGACCGTGCTGGCCTGGCTCGCCATCCCGTTCGGCGCGCTCGTCGCCGGCTACACCGGCTTCCTCTTCGGGCAGGCCGAGGGCCGCGACCTGTGGCAGTCGCCGCTGCTGTTCTGGCACCTGCTCGTGCAGGCTGGAATGGTCGGCGCCGGGGCCCTCCTCGTCATGGCCCCGTTCGCGGACCTCGCCAGTGGCGCAACCGCTTTCCTCACGCGCGCGTTCGTGCTCTCGACGGGCCTGCACCTGATGATGCTGGGCATCGAGTACTCGGGCAGCCACGCCAGCCGCCAGGCGTCCGTGGCCGCGCACATCATCACGCACGGCCGCTACGCGCGACTGTTCTGGCTGGGAGCCATCGCCCCCGCGGTGCTGGCGGCCGCGCTGGCCGCGCCCGCGTGGACCGGGTCCGGCAGTGCCGTGCTCCTCGTCCTCGCGGGCCTGCTGGCCCAGGTCGCTCTCCTCGACTACGAGACGGCCTACGTCCGGGCGGGCCAGGACCCGCCCCTCTCGTGAACGAACGACCACGCCGAAGGGACCAGCCATGACTGCCGAGACGAACCGCACAACGGCATCGCCGGCGATGCCGGGCGAACGCACGCACGAACGGCTGCGGAACTTCCCGCCGGTCGAGAACTGGGACCACCACGTCGAATACGACGCCAAGGCGCACCCGCGCAAGGTGCCACACGAGTACATGCTGGTGCCCACCACCTGCTTCAACTGCGAGTCGGCCTGCGGACTGCTCGCCTACGTGGACAAGTCCGACATGTCCATCAAGAGGGTGGAGGGCAACCCCGCCCACCCGGGCTCGCGAGGGCGCAACTGCGCCAAGGGGCCCGCGACGATCAACCAGGTCAACGACCCCGAGCGGATCCTGCACCCGCTCAAGCGCGTCGGCACCCGCGGCAGCGGCCGGTGGGATCGGGTCAGCTGGGACGACGCGCTCGACGACATCGCGGCCCGGATCCGGGCCGCCATCGTCGAGGACCGCCGGGACGAGGTCATGTACCACGTCGGGCGGCCCGGCGAGGACGGCTTCGCCGAACGGTTCCTCCTGGCGTGGGGCGTAGACGGGCACAACAGCCACACCAACATCTGTTCCGCCGGCGCGCGGCTCGGCTACTCGCTCTGGGGCGGCTACGACCGGCCCTCGCCGGACTATGCGAACGCGAAGGTGATCCTGCTGATTTCGAGTCATCTCGAGGCCGGGCACTACTTCAACCCGCACGCGCAACGGATCATGGAGGGCAAGATCGAGGGCGGAGCCACGGTCGTCGTGCTCGATCCGCGGCTGTCGAACACGGCCTCCCACGCCGACCTCTGGATTGCCCCGTGGCCAGGAAGCGAGGCCGCGATCCTGCTGGCCGTCGCGGCGTACCTGCTCCGAACCGGCCAGATCGACCGGGCATTCATCCGCCGCTGGGTGAACTGGTCGACGTACATGACACGCCGCCACCCCGAGCGTCCTGCCGACGACTTCGACCAGTTCATCCGCGCGTTGACCGAGGACTACGCCGGATACACCTTCGCCTACGCGGCGCAGGAGGCGCAGGTGCCCGAGGAGCAGATTGCCGAGCTCGCCCGGATCGTCGCCACCGCCGGCAGAGCACTGTCGGCACACGTCTGGCGCGCCGCGGCGTCCGGCAACCTCGGCGGGTGGCAGGTGTCGCGGGCTCTGTTCTTCCTCAACGTGCTCACCGGCAGCGTCGGCACCAAGGGCGGCACCAGCCCCAACGGCTGGGACAAGATCATCGCCCACGGCCCCAACGTCCCCGAGGGACACCAGTCGTGGAACGAGATGATCTGGCCTGCCGAATTCCCACTGTCGACCAACGAGATGTCGATCCTGCTGCCTCACCTGCTCGAGGACGGCCGCGGGAAGCTGTCGATGTACTTCTCCCGCGTCTACAACCCGGTGTGGACCAACCCCGACGGCTTCAGCTGGCTGAAGGCCCTGACCGACGAGTCGCTCGTCGGCTGCCACGTCGCGCTCACCCCGACGTGGTCGGAGACGGCGACATTCGCGGATTACGTGCTGCCGATGGGGCACAGCACCGAACGGCACGACACCCAGTCCTACGAGCAGTACGCCGGCAAGTGGCTCGGATTCCGCCAGCCGGTCACCCGGGTGGCCCTGGAGAAGATGGGCCGGCTCGTGTCCGACTCCCGTGAGTCCAACCCGGGGGAGGTGTGGGAGGAGAACGAGTTCTGGTTCGAGCTGTCCTGGCGGATCGACCCCGACGGCAGCCTCGGCATCCGGAAGTACTTCGAGTCGCCGTACCGGCCGGGCGAGAAGGTCACCGTCGACGAGTACTACGGCTGGGTCTTCGAGAACAGCGTGCCCGGCCTGCCACAAGCCGCCGCCGGCCAGGGGCTGACCCCCCTGCAATACATGCGAAAGTACGGCGTCTTCGAGGTCACCAAGGATGCCTATCGACTCGACGAGCGGCCACTGTCGGACGCCGAAACCGACGGGGCGACCCCGGACGGCAACGGTGTGCTCCGCAAACCCGTCACCCTCGATTCGACCCCGCCGCTGGTCGGGGAGGCGGGTGCGGTGGGAGTCGTCCACGCGGACGGCAGCAGGACCGCCGGCTGGCTCACGCCGTCGCGCAAACTCGAGCTGTTCAGCGACACCATGGTCGACTTCGGGTGGGAGGAGTACGCCACACCCGGCTACATCGAGTCCCACGTCAGCTACCGCTCGATCGACCAGGCCCACAACGAGATTGTGCTGATGCCGACCTTCCGGCTCCCGACCCTGGTCCACACGCGATCAGGTAATGCCAAGTACCTCAACGAGATCAGCAACACCCATCCCCTGTGGATGAACAGCGTGGACGCCCGGCGCTTCGGGGTCGACACGGGCGATCTGGTCCGGGTCAACACCGAGATCGGCTACTTCGTGGCCCGCGTCTGGTCCACCGAGGCGATCCGCCCCGGCGTCATGGGGCTCTCCCACCACATGGGCCGGTGGCGCACGTCCGAGAACGCGGGATCCCGGTGGGTGATGGGCCTGGTCGACCTCGGCAACGACGGCAACGGGGTGTGGAGGCTGCGCTACAAGGAAGGGGTGAAGCCGTTCCACAGTGACGACCCGGACAGCGACCGAATCTACTGGGACGACCCCGGTGTGCACCAGAACCTCGCATTCGCGGTGCATCCCGACCCGGTCTCGGGCATGCACTGCTGGCACCAGAAGGTGCGCGTCGAGAGAGCCCACGCGGACGACCGGTACGGCGATGTGGTGGTGGACACGCAGCGGTCCCGTGAGGTGTACCGCGCCTGGATGGACAACACCCGTCCCGGACCGAGCCGGTCCGGGCTGCGCCGTCCAGAGTTCATGATGCGTCCGGTCAAACCCCGCCGACGCGCCTTCCGATCGCCCGGCGCGGAGGAGCGAGCATGAGCCTGTTGTCGCGGAGGCGTGCCGACGCGAAGGTCGATCCGGCCGACGTGCGCACTGCGCTGGCACGCGTCGAGGATCCCGAGCTGCACCTGCCCCTCGAGGAGGCCGGGATGCTCGGCGAGGTGGAAGTCGACCGCTCCGGCGTCGCGCGGGTGACTGTCCGGCTCACGACGCCCTCCTGCCCCCTGCAGGAGGCCCTCGCCGCCGACGTCACCGCGGCAGTCCGCGCCATCGCCGGCGTCTCCGGCGTCGAGGTCGCCTTCGCGGCGATGGGCGAGGGCGAGCGTATGCGGCTCGCCGCACGACTTCGCGGCGCCGGGCCACGGGGCGCCAACTCGTTCGGACTGGGTTCGGCAACCCAGGTGTATGCCGTGGCCTCCGGCAAGGGTGGCGTGGGTAAGTCCACGATCACGGCCAACCTTGCGGTGGCCCTGGTCCGGCAGGGGAAGCGGGTCGGCATTCTCGACGCCGACGTCTGGGGATACTCGATCCCGCACCTGTTCGGGGTGCGCCGAGCGCCGGTCGCGCTGAAGGGACTGATGCTGCCGGTCGAGGCCTTCGGGGTCGCGTTGATGTCGGTGGGGTTCTTCGTCCGGGACGACGAGCCGGTCGTCTGGCGTGGCCCGATGCTGCACAAGGCGATCGAGCAGTTCTTGGACGATGTGTACTGGGGTGAACTCGATGTTCTGCTCATCGACCTCCCACCCGGCACCGGCGACGTGACACTCTCGCTGCTCGAGCTCGTGCCCGACGCAGCACTCGTCGTCGTCACCACACCGCAGCCGGCGGCCCAGACCGTCGCCCAGCGGGTCGGCCGGATGGCCCGCGACTCACGGATGCCGGTCGCCGGCGTCGTGGAGAACATGTCCGCGATGATCTGCTCGTCGTGCCACGAGAGCACGGCGCTGTTCGGCGCCGGAGGCGGTCAGCGTCTCGCCGAGGCCATCGCCGCACCGCTCCTGGGGCAGGTGCCACTCGACATCGAACTGCGCGAGGCGGGCGATGCCGGGGTCCCGGCGATGATCGCGGCCCCGCAGGCCGCCTCCGTCACACAGATCCGGCAGATCGCGACATCCCTGCCGATCCTGCGGCGAAGTCTCGTCGGCCGATCCCTCCCGTTGACCGTCCCGCACGGCGGACACCCCGACTGACGACCCAGTGCACGATCTCGCCCCCGAAAACCGGTGGACGATCAGTTGTGCGCCACGGCGGAGAGGTCCCGTAGTCAGAAGACCGCCCAGACACGACGCCAGGTATCGGACCTCACACGCGTTGCATGCCAATCGCAATGGTTGGCGTCGACCGAGCACACGCGCTCCGGTCCGGCGACTGGCGCGCCCGTCGAGTCTGCACCTGATCTGACCGTGGGCGCGGCCACCGAAAACGCAGCGAGAGAGGTGGTTTGAGATGCTCCACCACCAGCTCGAGAACCCCGGGACCGGGCGATTTCTGTGCACCAGCCCTGGGCGGGTGGCGATCGCGGGGGACTGGCTCGCCAACACCGCATACGGTGCCGTGGCCATCGCACATGCGGCGAAACGCAACGCCGACGTCCTGATCCACCTCGGGGACTTCGGCTACGCGTTCACCGATGCCTATCTCGATGCGCTCGACCGTGCGCTCGACGAGCACGATCTGGTGCTCGGATTCGTCGAGGGCAACCATGAGAACTTCGACTGGCTGCTGGCCCAGCCGATCGCCTCGGACGGGCCTCCGTTACCTGCGGAATCGGATCGTTCACCTACCGCGGGGTCTGCGCTGGCGGTGGGGCAACACGCGGTGTCTGGCGGTGGGCGGGGCCTACTCGATCGACCGTTTCCTGCGGATCCCCGGCACGTCGTGGTGGCCACAGGAGACCATCACCGACGACGACGTGCGCCGTATCGCCGATGCCGGACCCGCCGAGGTGATGTTCTGCCATGACTGCCCGTAGGGGATCACCGTCCCGGGTATGGACCGTGACCGGCAGGGCTTCCCCGCCGACGAGCGTCACGCATCGGAGGCCAACCGCGTCCGGCTACGGACCATCGTCGATCATGTGCGTCCCCGACGTCTGTGGCACGGTCACTTCCACCACCGTCACCAGGCAATCCTCGTCACCGGGATCTACCGGACTGTGGTCGACGGGCTCGGGCGCGACAAGGGCCCGATCGACAACAACATGGTGGTGGTCAACGGTGCTGACCTGGGCTGGCACCGGGCAACAGGGCCGAGAACCGCTCAAGGCGGACACACCAGTAGGTCCGTGCGGTCGACGATCGACTTGGACGAGCCACCCACGTCGCCTCAACTGCGCACCCCCGAGCCGAAGAGCTGACAGTGCGGGCCGGAACTGGACAATCCCGCATCACACCAGGGACTCGGAGAGGCTTCTGGTCGTATCCATCCACCCGCCCCACCCCGTCGACGCGGCCGTACTGATTCCTCAACGTGACCGGGTCGCTGCTCCTCGTGTTCGTGGCCGGGTTGGTTCTCTTTCACGATGTCCCGCCGGAAGTTCAGCTGATCGTGGGTGTCGGGTTCTGTGGCGGGTACACGACCTTCAGCACCGCCAGTTTCGAGACCGTGCGGCTGATCCCAGCCAGCGGTACGCCGCCCGGCGTCGCGCGGTCGGCACCCTGCTGGTGACCGTCGTCGCTGGCGGTGCCGGTCTCGCCCTGGCTGCTGGGGTATGAGGAGAAGACGACCATGACCAATAACGACAACCACCCGACGCGGGAGACGCTGCGGGACTGGCGCACCCCGCTGCGTGTCGACGGACCCGCGACCTCCACTCCGGTGGTGTGCCATCTGGTGGTCGGCTTCGACCGGCACCCGGCCAGCCACGCCGCCCTGACCCACGCGATGGACCTCGCCGGCCGACTCGATGCTTTTCTGCACGTCGCGCACATCGTCGACATCGACGACATGCCCGTCGAACCCGACCGGGACGACTGGGAACAGCGCTTCGCCGACGCCGTCGAACAAGAACGCCGCGAGGCCTGCACCATGCTGGCCGCGCTGCCCGGCAACTGGGCCTACTACTCGCGGGAAGGGAATCCGGCGCAACTGTTGACCACGATCGCCGAAGCGAACGATGCCCTGATGATCATCATCGGCACCTCTCGCGGCGGCGCAATGTCCCTGCTCGAGCGGTTCCTCGGCGAATCAGTGTCCTCGAAACTCGTCCACCACGCCCGCCGCCCCGTCCTGTTGGTCCCCGCCCCCCACAAGGAGCAGGGGTGACGCCGCACGACCCCGCCGCGGCCGAACCTACCCAGGGGCCTCCGCACCGCGGGGAACGCCCCGATCTCGCACGTTCCGCACATCGACGCTTCCGAATCGACCCGGCCGTCGGTGGGCGTGTAGCGGTTCGTGGTTGCGTTCGGCACGGTCAGCCTGCTCGCGGTCTTCGTCTATGAAGGGGCCCGGTCGATCACCGGCCCCTACTCGCCTTGCCGGGTGCAACCGCGTTCGTCGTCGGGGTCGTCACCGGATTCGGAGGGGCGGCCGCGCTGATGACGCGGCCGGTCTCCGACCCGCTGGCGAACCGGGCCCGCGATTCTGGGCATGGATCGTCGCTGGCTACGTCCTCACCGTGATCACAGTCCTTCCTCGGGTTCGCCGGCACCCTTTGGGTCGCATGCGCGTTGGTGATCGCCTAACGCGTCGGCAAGGCGTTCCGCAGCCCCGCGAAAGACGCTGCTCTCGCATGCCACCGCCACCACCGACGGCGAATGAGGTTTCGCCGTCCACGAGGCCCTCGAGCAGATCGGCGGCTAGATCGGTCCGCTGCCCGTTGCAGCGGTCCTCATGATCAGCGGCGGGCACTACGGCCCGGCGCTCGGGGTGCTCGCGATTTCCGGGCGTCGCCGTTACGGTCGGCTGTCACATCGACGACGCGGCGGGTAGTCGAAAGAGCATGCGAAAGACTCCGATCTGAACCTCGTCGCCGTCCACCAGTCCGGCGCAATCGACGGGCTGCCGGTTCAGATAAGTTCCGTTGAGAGAGCCGGCATCACACAGGGTGAACGTTGCATCGTCCCGGCGGATTTCGGCATGCCGACGCGAGACGGTTCCGTGGCCGAGCACGATCTCCGACCTGGGATGGCTGCCGAGCACGGTGATGTCGCGGTCGACGGCAAGGGATGCACCCTTCGCCGGCCCAGGGCCCCTGGTCACGACCACCTGTGGGGCACCGCCACCCCGATCGTCCGGAAGACACGTACGCGGCAGGTCGTCGGTCAGCTTCATCATCGTCACCTCGATCAACATCTCCCAAAATACCCCCATGGGTATATATAGATCAACCGGGATAGGTGCTAGGACATTCCCGTGGCGCCCACCTCATCCTCGACGGACGAGACGGCGGTGAATCGGGTTCCCCCGGATGATGAACGAGGCACTTCCTGAACCCGCCGGACTTCCTACAACCCGGGGCGCCGGGTTGGCGTGACACAGCGAGGCGCCGTTAGTGTCCCGAGTCGTTGATTCGAACGCAGTAATGCGCAATCGATTCGAGGATCTGGTCCGCGATCTTGACCCACACGTAGGCGGCGTACGTCCTCGCCACACGGACGGGCGGTCATGCTCGCCTGGTGCGTTCGATCACTGCGGTGCAGACGAGCCGTGCGCTCGCGACCCTGCTGCTCATGCCGACTGCACTCGGGAGCTGGCCAGGCGCCGGTCCTTGTATGGGCTGCCGCCGCAGCGCATTCCCCCGGGATGCGATCAACCCCTCGGCGCACGCTCCGTGCTCGTGCGGATGGGTTTGGGGTGGGTTTCGTACATGCGGACCGCGACGGCGAGGGCGGAGGCGGCGCTGACGGCGGCGGCCACCCAGACCGCGGCGTGCAGTCCCATCAGGTCAGCGACGACGCCGCCGAGGATCGCGCCGACGGCGTAGCCGCTGTCGCGCCAGACCCGGTAGATCCCGACGGCGCGGCCGCGCCAGGCCGGGTGGGCGACGTCGCCGATCACGGCGAGCAGGGTGGGGTAGACCATGGCGGTCCCGGCCCCGAGCAGCACCGTGCCGGCCGCCCACCCGGTGAAGCCGTGGGAGGCGGCGATCAGCGCCAGGGCTGCGGCTTGCAGGGTCATGCCGGCGGTGATCAGGTGCTTGCGGCCGATCCGGTCGGACAGGGCGCCGGTGACCAATTGTCCGGCGCCCCAAACGCCGGGATAGAGGGCGAAGAGCACACCGATCTGCCCGGCGCCCAGGTCGGCTGTGGCGAACAGCAGGGGGAACAGGCCCCAGGAGAGCCCGAAGTTGAGGTTGTTGACCAGCCCGGCCTGACTCGCCGAGGACAGGGCGGGTTCGGTGAAACTGGTTGCCGCAGCGATTTGCCGGTTGGTCAGATCCGCGTGCAGGTGATCGTGCATTCCGTCCGCACGCGGGGTGTGCTGGGTGGCTTCCAGGCGCGCGTGGTCGCGGGTTTCGCGGATGAATACCCCGGACAGCAGCAGGGCCAGCGCGGTGTAGGCGAGTCCGAGCAGGAACGGGGCCGGTCGTAGCCCGTACTGGTCGGCGAGGTAGCCGGCCATCAGCGAGCTGACGGCCACGGCGCCGTAGCCGGCGGCCTCGTTCAGTCCCATCGCCAGGCCGCGGCGGGCGGGGCCGACCAGGTCGATCTTCATCACCACGGTGGTCGACCAGGTCAGGCCCTGGTTGATGCCCAGCAGCACGTTGGCGGCCACGACCCACCACCAGTTGGGGGCGGCGATGAGCATCAGCGGGACGGGGATGGCGAACAGCCAGCCCACCAGCAGCACCGGCTTGCGGCCGAACCGATCGGACCAGGCTCCGGCGAAGTAGTTGGCGGCGGCCTTGGTGATTCCGAACGCGGCTACGTAGGTGAAGATGAAGGTGTAGCCGGTCAGCCCGAATTCGCCTGAGGCGAGCAGCGGCAGCACGGTCTGCTGTTGGCCGACCATGCCACCGACGAGGGCGTTGACCGCGACGAGCAGGCTGAACTGGGCGAGGTTGGGGCCCAGGCCGAGTCGGATCGGCCGGGGCGAGGTGGTGCTCCTGTGGCGGTCTCTGCTCATGCGCCGGTCTCGAGGGTGCGCCCGGTCGCCTGGGCCCAGTCGTCGGGACCGCCCTCGAGCACCGTCAGCTGTCGGTGGCCGGCGCGTTCGAGCAGGCTGGCGGCGCCCATCGCGCGTTCGCCGTGCCCGCACATCACCACGGTGGGCTCGCGGGGCAGGTCGTCGACCCGGCCCGGGAGGGCGCCGAGTTCGATGTGGATGGCGCCGGGCAAGTGCCCGGCCAGGTATTCGGGGCGTTGACGGATGTCGAGGACCCGGACATTGCCGACCCCGTCGGGGCCGGTCAGCGCCGTGGCGGCCACCGCGAGTTCGGCGGCGGTCCAGGCGGCGAGGCCGCCGTCGAGTTCACCGATCAGATTGTCGTACCCGATTTTCATTGCTTGCCAGACGATCTCGTCCACGTCCTGGTCTTGGTCGCGGACGATGATCAGGGGCCGGTCGGCCGGGGCGAGCCAGCCCAGCCAGCTGGCGAAGACCGGCCGCAGCGGGATCGACACCGCACCGGGGATGTGTTCGGCCGCGAACCGGGCCAGCGCGCGCACATCGATCAGGGCGGCGCCCCCGGCCAACTGGGCGCGGACGGTGTCGACGGTCAGCGCCGGCAGCACCGGATCCTGGTCGAGGAGTGGAGGACCGAGTCGGTTGACCTCCCCGAGCCGGCGGAAGTACGGCGGATAGCTGCCCAGCGATCCCAGCAGTTGGTCGACGAACGCGTCCTCGTCGCGGGCGGCGAGCAACGGGTTGGTGGCGCGTTCGCGGGCGATGGTGCTGGTGCGTTCGGCGCCGGGCGGGGCCGAGCAGAACGAGCCCGCCCCATGCGTGGGCCACACCGCCACCTCGCCGGGTAGCGCGGCGAGACGGCGCAGGGAGGCGTACTGGGCGCGGGTGAGGGCCTCGGTGCGCTCCGGAGAGATCAGGTCGGTACGGGCGGCAGAGCCGACCAGCAGCGAGCCGCCGGTGAACACCCCGACCTCCTTCTCGCCGTCGAGGAGCAGGTAACAGAGGTGTTCGTGGGTGTGCCCGGGCGTCATCAGGGCCCGCAGCCGCAGCCCGCCCAGGTCCACCTCGTCGCTGTCGCGCAGCCCGGTATGGGGGAACTCCCGGTCCCCGGCGGCGGAGGCCAGCACGCGCGTCCCAATAGTGGCGCCGAGTTGGTGGGCGCCGGAAAGGAAGTCGGCGTGCAGGTGGGTGTCGGCGGCGAACGCGACGGTCAACCCGCGGCGGGCGGCCGCGGCATGCACCGCGCGCAGGTCCCGGCTGACGTCGACCACCAACGCGCGACCGTCGCCGAGATCCACGAGGTAGGCGGAGTTGCCGAGTCCGTCGTCGACGAGCGGTACCAGATCGATTCCGGCCATGGCGTCTCTCCTGTGTCGACCGTGTCGCGGTGCAATGCCCCGACCTGACATGTTCTACACTATTCCAAAGATGATTGGAGAATGCCATGGGTGATCGGATCGCGAAGACGGAACTGTTCGACCAGTTCGCCCGGGTCGGCAAGGCCCTGGGCAGCGGCAAGCGGCTCGAACTGCTGGATCTGCTGGCTCAGGGCGAACGCACCGTCGACGCCCTTGCCCGCGCCTGCGAGCTGGGAGTGACCACCGCGTCCGCGCATCTGCAGACCCTCAAGCAGGCCAATCTGGTGGCCACCCGCCGCGAGGGCACCAAGGTTTTCTACCGGCTCGCCGGCGAGGACGTGGCGCAGCTGTTCGCACTGGTCCGTACGGTCGCCAACGAATACCTGCCCGACGTCGAGGCCGCCCGCACCACGTATCTCGGCCCGGCCGACACCGAATACGTGAGCAAGGACCAGCTGCTCGAGCGGGCCCGATCGGGGAAGGTGACGGTGCTCGACGTGCGCCCCCGCGAGGAATACCAGGCCGGGCACATCCCCGGGGCGGTGTCGATTCCGTTGGACGAGTTGGCCGATCACCTGGCCGACCTGCCCGAAGATCAGGAGATCGTCGCTTACTGCCGCGGCGCCTACTGCGTGCTCGCCCACGACGCGGTCCGGCTGCTGACCGACCACGGCCGCCGCGCAGCGCGGCTGGCCGACGGCATGCTCGAGTGGCGGCTGGCGGCCCTACCGGTCGACTCCCTGACCTGACCGCAAACCCGGCTGTTGCGGTGGATTTGATGGAGCCGCTCGACACCCGGAGTCGAGACGGTGATGATCACGCTGCTGCGTGCGGCGTGAGCGCTGGGTGAGGAGCCGCCTCCCGGGTGAGTCAGTCGCCGATGACGGCGTCGGCCTCGATCTCGATGAGCAGGCCGGGGGCGATCAACGCGCTGACCTCGAGGATCGTGGTGGCGGGACGGATCTCGCCGAAGACCTCGCCGTGCGCGATGCCGGCCTCTTCCCACCGGCTCATGTCGGTGAGGTACAGGCGGGTGCGGATGACATCGGTCGTGCTCGCGCCGGCCTCCGACAGTGCTGCCTCGATTCGGCGCAGTGCCTCCCGGGTCTGTTCTCCGAGATCGTCTCCACCGACGGGCCCGTCGGGACCCGACGCAGTGGTGCCTGACACGGACACGAGCTGACCGATCCGCACGGCTCGGGAATAGCCGATCTTGGCTTCCCACTCGGAACCGGACGAGACGTTGTTTCTGTTCGACATGAGCGACATTGTCGCAAGCCTCGATTCGGCGCTCACCAGCGCGGTCGTACTCGACGGTCCGGTCTCCTCGCGGGTCGAAGTCTTGACAGCGGTTAGAACAAATGTTCGCATGTACTCATGAGGTGGGATGGGCAAGCGGTCGACGCCGACGACGGTGCATTGCCGGGGCTGGAGCGCGCCGGGCTCGTGCGCAGCGTGCAGACACCCGAGTTCGACGGCATCACCTTCCACGAGGTGCTCTGCAAGAGTGCGCTGAACAAGATGCCTGAGGAGTCGCAACTGCCTTTCCGCTTCACTGTCAACGCTTTTCGCGGATGCTCACACTCGTGTCGCTATTGCTTCGCACGGCCCACCCACGAATACCTCGACCTCGACGCGGGCCGCGATTTCGACAGTCAGATCGTCGTGAAGACCAACGTCGCGGCGGTGCTGCGCAAGGAACTGGGACGTAGGTCGTGGAAGCGGGAGCACGTGGCGCTCGGCACCAACACCGATCCCTATCAGCGAGCGGAGGGCCGGTACCGTCTGATGCCCGGCATCATTCGGGCGCTGGCCGAATCCGCCACCCCGTTCTCGATACTCACCAAGGGGACGCTGCTGCGGCGCGACCTCCCGCTGCTGACGCTCGCAGCCCAGCAGGTGCCGGTGAGCATCGGCGTGTCGCTGGCGATCCACGACCCCGACCTCCAGAAGTCGATCGAGCCGGGCACGCCCTCTCCGAAGGCGCGTCTCGATCTGATCCGGGCGATCACCGACGCCGGACTGCCCTGCAATGTGATGGTGGCCCCCGTCATTCCCTTCCTGACCGATTCGGTACGGCATCTGGACGGGCTGCTCGAATCCATCGCCGACGCGGGCGCCTCGGGTGTGACCGTCTTCCCGATGCACCTGCGAGGTAGTACCAAGGGCTGGTTCATGAACTGGCTGTCGACGGAGCATCCCGCGCTCGTCCGTCAGTACCGGCAGTTGTACGGGCGGGCGGCCTACGTTCCGCCCGAATACAAGTCGTGGCTGAAGCAGCGTGTCGACCCACTCGTCGACCGGTACGGTCTGGGTGGCGGGGCGAACCATCGGGAGGCCGGGCGCAGCGAGGCCGTCGAGTCCGATCGCGGTGAACTGGTCGGTGTCGGTCGTCCCGGACCGGCGCTCACTCTGTTCTGACGTGAACGGTCCGTCTCGGCTCGTACCATTCGGCGCCGGCAGGTTCTCCCGCCATGTTCCAGCTCCACGAGACGGTCGGTGCGATGCGCACGTAGAGACCGGGACCGACCATTCCGTCCCGTTCCACCGGCCGATCGGCCGAGCCGTAGACGCGGATGGAGCGCGCGACGAATGGCTCGAACGACACCAGGTCGTCGACGACCAGCGACACCTTGTTCCTCCCGGCCCCGATGTTCCGGAACTTGCGGGTACCGGCGACGGACGGTCCGGAACCTCCCACCCAGAAGTCCGTTCCGTCGAACTCGAAGGCGAGTGGAACCACGTCGGGTTGCCCGTCCGCGCCCACGGTGGCGACGCGGGCGATCGGCTGCGACCGCAGGTAGGCGATCTCTTCGTCCGTGAACGACATGGAAATCTCCTCTTCGATGTCAACCGATGTCCCTGTGTCGACACTAGCCAAGCGGACGAGTAACGCTCCCCGCCTTCCCGGAGACAAGCGGAGAGGGGGTTCGCCCGACGCACACCGACCGAGGAGCGTCATGCCTGTGGGAAATCTGGTTGTCCGATCGGCGGTGGTGGGTTCGCTCGCCGCGGCCGCACTGCTCGGTGCACCGGCCGCCGCCGGGGCGGATACGGTGACGCTGACCCCCACCTACACGATCGGGCACGGTCTGAACCCCGGCGACATCAGCGTGTGCGGAGGGCGGATCGACGCCCAGGCGTCGTCCGACTACCCGGAGTCGTACGGGCCGAACTACGTGCTGTTGAAGACATACTTCGTGGGCCCCTCCCGGGTCTGCCTGGTCGACGGAACCCTGCACTGGCGCAATCTCGACACCGGTGCCTCCGGAACGAAGCAGTGGGCGTTGAGCGGGTGGGACGGTCCGGGCGCGCCGACAGCCGTGTACTTCGATCCGGGGGCGGGCCGGGTCAGCATCGAGATCACCACGAGCACCCCGAACATTCCGGGTCGGGGCGAGTTCACGGCGACCTGAGCGTCGGTGCTGCAGGTTCAGGCGAAGACGTTGTCCAGCCAGGACTTCCACGCGTCCTGCGACTTCTCCTGGTCGGCACCCGCGGCGAACAGGTGGTGCGCCGCGTCGACTGTCCCGCCGAACGCGTTCCGGCCGTAGAACCGGTACAGCGCATCGGCGGTCCGGATGCCGATGAAATGCGGCGTCAGGTAGTCGACGACGCCGTCGACGGTGCCGAAACCGGGGACGGCGACGGACACGGTGTCGCCGGCGGTCGAGGTATCGGTCAGACCGAGCGCGCCGCGGAGTGTGGCCATTGCGCCGGGACCGGTGGACGTATCCGGGCCGCCGGTCGTGATGTAGGTGGCCGCGCGGCCGGCGAAGTACTGGACGTACTGGCCGAGGCTGTGAAGGTAGAACGTGGTGTGCTTGTCGGCGCCGTCGTACTGCGCGTCCCAGTCGTCGGTGAAGATGCCGCTGTGGACGTAGCGTAGCGCCGCGGTGCCGCCGTCGCGGGCCTCGATCAGGTATTCGAGGGCGTTGAACCAGCCGTCGGGACCTTCCTGGCGCACGGCGAACTTCCGCGGCGGCTCCCACGCGACGACGGTCGGGTCGTCCGGTCCCTCGCTGCCGACGCCGGGATCGAGTTCGGAGGGAAACATCCACCCGCCGGTGCCGCTGGTGACGGCGGCGAACACGTCCTCCGGAGTGGCGTTCAGGACGACCTCGCGGCGAATCTCGAAGTTCTCGGACATGGCTAGCTCTCCTCGTGACGGTTGTCGGGTGACTTCGCTTGCTCGGACGGTGTTTTCAGGCTGGGGTGCAGCGCGACGACGAGTCGGTGTCTGCGGCCGTTCGGGGCGTTCTCGTCGTGGTATCGGGCCACCAGGTGCTTCACGGACTCGCCGAGTTCGTCGGCGAAGGCGGACCGGTCGGCCGCGGACCCGAACCGGATCTCGCTGTCGATCGCGTAGGTGGCCAGCGGCTGACGGGCCGCGGTGGCGCCGGCGATCAGCTCGCCGACCTCACGCACCAGGCGAGCGGCCAGTGCCACCAGCCAGCGGGCCGACAGTTGGTCCGGCGACCGGTCGGGATCGGGTGCGAGGGCGGCGAACGCGGCGGGGGAGATGACGTACGACGCCGCGGTGGCCTGGAAGACCCGCTCGGTGACGTTGCCCTTCTTGCGTTCCTCGACGAGTTCGACGAGGCCGTGCTCCTCGAGCGCCCGCAGGTGGTAGTTGGCCTTCTGTCGCGTCAATCCGACCGTCGCGGCGATGGAACTCGCCGAACCGGGTTCGGCCAGCGCCGCCAGGAGCCGTGCCCGGACCGGGTCCAGGGAGATCTCGGCGGCGGCCGCTTGATCGATCACTGCTACGTCCAACATGCGTCAACTGTCGAACCGACAGTAAATTCTGTCAAGACAAAAATAATTGTCGGGTGTCGAGTGGTCAGCGCAGCGCGGGCGGGTTGTTCAGATCGCGTGCCGAATAGGTGTCGCAGGCCTGGACCTGACCCGTCCGGTACCCGGTGGCGAACCACTTCTGGCGCTGCTCCGAGGAGCCGTGCGTCCAGCCCTCGGGATTCACCCGGGCGCCCGCGGACTGCTGGATCCGGTCGTCACCGACCGACGAGGCGGCGGAGAGGGCGTCGTCGATGTCGGTGTCGGTGAGGGTGTTCAGGAACGGCGGCCCGCCGTCGGGGCCGGGGAGGGTGTCGGCGTAGTGGGCCCACACGCCCGCGTAGCAGTCGGCCTGTAACTCGGTTCGCACCGCGGCCGAGTCGGCGCCCCGCGGGTCGGCCTGAGCCCGCCCGATGTCGCCGAGCTGGTTCTGGATGTGATGGCCGAACTCGTGCGCCACGACGTACTCCTGTGCCAGCGGTCCGCCGCTGGACCCGAAGCGGTCGACGAGGAGCTGGAAGAAGCTGGTGTCGAAGTACGCCGTCGAGTCGGCCGGGCAGTAGAACGGTCCGACCTCGCTGGTGGCGTTGCCGCAGCCGGTGTTGACCGAACCGGAGAACAGCACGACCTCCGGCGGCACGTACGCCGTGCCGGTCTGTTTCGCGAGCTCCTGCTCCCACACGGAGTCGAGACTGCCTGCAGTGAACACCACTCGGCAGTTCACGTCGCGGTTGGCGTCCGCGCCGGTCTCGCATCCGGCGAGGCCGGCGCCGGAATTCTGGCCGGCGGAATCGGTGGTGCCGCTGAGGCCGCCGAGCAGCGAGCCGGGATCGCCGCCGAGGAGCAGTGCGAGGACCAGCACGATCAGACCGCCGGCGCCGCCGCCCATCGCGAACTTGCCGCCGAGACCACCGCCGCCCCCGCCCCCGACCGACACCCGGCCGGAGTCCATTCGGGCGCCCTCGTTGAAGGTCATGTGTCGTCGCTTTCTCGTCAGTTTTCCGGTGCGTGCCGATCGAGGCTCGCACGTGAAGCGGGTATGCGTTTCCGCTCACGCACGGTGTCTCCGTAGGATCTCAGCCAACGAAGTAGCTTGCCCCATGTTTCGAAAGGAATCCCGTGCTGCGCACACATCTCGCCGGTTCATTGCGAGCCGAGCAGGCCCAGCAGACCGTAACCCTCACCGGTTGGGTTGCCAGGCGTCGTGATCACGGCGGGGTGATCTTCATCGATCTACGTGACGCGTCGGGTGTCTCCCAGGTGGTGTTCCGGGAGGGCGCCGCCGCCGAGCAGGCTCACCGTCTGCGCGCGGAGTACTGCGTCAAGGTGACCGGTGTGGTCGAGGTGCGTCCCGAGGGCAACCAGAACTTCGAGATCCCCACCGGGGCCATCGAGGTCAACGTCACCGATCTCGAGGTCCTCAACGAGAGCGCGCCGCTGCCGTTCCAGCTGGACGACCAGGCCGGTGAGGAAGCGCGCCTGAAGTACCGCTACCTGGACCTGCGCCGTGAGGGCCCAGGTCACGCCATCCGGTTGCGGTCCAAGGTCAACGCCGCGGCACGCGCCGTGCTCGCGCACCACGAGTTCGTCGAGGTCGAGACGCCCACGTTGACGCGGTCGACGCCGGAGGGCGCCCGCGACTTCCTGGTTCCCGCGCGACTGCAGCCGGGCAGCTTCTACGCGTTGCCGCAGAGCCCGCAGCTGTTCAAGCAGCTGCTCATGGTCGGTGGCATCGAACGCTACTACCAGATCGCGCGCTGCTACCGCGACGAGGACTTCCGCGCGGACCGCCAGCCCGAGTTCACCCAGCTCGACATCGAGATGAGCTTCGTCAACCAGGACGACGTCATCCTCCTCGCCGAGGAGGTGCTGTCGTCGTTGTGGAAACTGGTCGGGCACGAGATCAAGACGCCGATCGCGCGGATGACGTACGCGGAGGCGATGCGTCGCTACGGTTCCGACAAGCCGGACCTGCGTTTCGGTGTCGAACTGGTGGAGTGCGCCGAGTTCTTCAAGGACACCACTTTCCGGGTCTTCCAGCAGGAATACGTCGGCGCGGTGGTCATGCCCGGCGGTGCGAGCCAGCCGCGTAAGCAGCTCGACGCCTGGCAGGAATGGGCGAAGCAGCGCGGGGCCAAGGGCCTGGCGTACGTGCTCGTCGGCGAGGACGGCACGCTCGGCGGACCGGTGGCCAAGAACCTCACCGACGCCGAACGCGAGGGGCTCGCCGCGCACGTCGGCGCGAAGCCGGGCGACTGCATCTTCTTCGCCGCCGGTGCCACCAAGTCGTCCCGTGCGCTGCTCGGCGCCGCGCGTGGCGAGATCGCCCGCAAGCAGGACCTCATCGACCCGGACGCGTGGGCGTTCGTGTGGATCGTCGACGCACCGCTGTTCGAGCCGACCGCGGACGCCACCGCGAGCGGCGACGTCGCGCTCGGCTACAGCGCCTGGACGGCGGTGCACCACGCGTTCACCTCGCCCAAGCCGGAGTCCTTCGACACGTTCGACACCGATCCGGGTTCCGCGCTGGCGTACGCCTACGACATCGTCTGCAACGGCAACGAGATCGGTGGCGGCAGTATCCGTATCCACCGCAAGGACATTCAGGAGCGAGTGTTCAAGGTGATGGGCATCTCCCACGAGGAGGCCGAGGAGAAGTTCGGCTTCCTGCTCGACGCGTTCGCGTTCGGCGCCCCGCCGCACGGCGGCATCGCGTTCGGCTGGGACCGCATCACCGCGCTGCTGGCCGGTGTCGACTCGATCCGTGAGGTCATCGCGTTCCCGAAGTCGGGCGGCGGCGTCGATCCCCTGACCAATGCTCCGGCTCCGATCACCGCGCAGCAGCGCAAGGAGTCCGGGGTGGACGCCAAGCCGGAGCCGAAGGGCGAGGCCGCGGCGGCCAAGCCCGACGCACCCGCAGCCAAGTAGGCGGGCCCGCCGGCGCGATCTGCCGGCAGGACTCGATTGACCGGACGACGCGGAACAGCCGGGGGACACGATGTTGCACCTGCGAGTGATCTGTCCGGCCGAGCGCACCGAGGACGTCCTCGGTGTGCTCGCGGCGGAACCCGGCGCCACCCACGTGGTGGTGCTGCGCGCCGCCGCGATCGACCCCGCCGGTGACGCGATCCAGACCGACGTGGCCCGCGAGGCCGCGAACGACGTGATCGACGCGCTCGAGGCCCTGGGAATCGACCGCACCGGTGCGATCACGGTGGAGCCCGTCGAAACGGTGCTGTCGAAATCCGCACACGACGCGGAGAAGGCGGCCCCGGGTGATCCCGCGGACAGCGTCGTGTGGGAGGAACTGGTCAGCCGGACGCGCGAGGAGTCGACACTCAACGGCACCTTCCTCGCGTTCCTCACCATCGCCTGCCTGCTGGCCGCGGTGGGTGTGGTGACCGACTCGCCGATCACCGTGGTCGGGGCGATGGTGGTGGGACCGGAGTTCGGTCCGCTCGCCGCGCTCGCCGTCGCGCTGATGCGGCGCAAGCTCGGTCTGGCCCGGCGGTCGCTGATCGCCCTGCTCTTCGGTTTCCCGTTCGCGATGGCGGCGACGCTGGTCGCGACGCTGCTGATGGAGCGGGTCGGCTGGATGGAGTTCGAGAGCATCGAGTCCCTCGACCAGGTCGATTTCATCTACCGGGTCGGACCGCTCTCACTGATCGTCGCGCTCCTCGCCGGCGCGGCCGGCATGCTCGCGCTCGTGTCCGCGAAGTCGGCGGCACTCGTCGGCGTCTTCATCTCGGTCACCACCGTTCCCGCGGCGGGATTCGCCGTCGTCGCGGTCACCGTGGGCGAATGGCGCGTCGCGGCGCTGGCGGCGCTGCAGCTCGGTGTCAACATGGTGGGCATCGTGATCGCAGGCGTTCTGGTTCTGGCACTGCGATTGCGCAGCGGAGGCGATCCCCGCCGGCTCCTCGAACAGGCGCGGAAAGAGCGCTCGCCGGCACAGAGGCGGAGGGCCTGATGATCGTCTCACCGCACGACGGCGCGGGTTACGACGAACTCTTCGGCGACGGCGGCGACGTCCGGGAACCGTGGGCGGAGTTGGCGCAGGACTTCACCGGCGGCGGACCGGACTCCGTCCGCCGCCTGCAGTCCCGCATCCGGCTTCTCGTCGACAATCACGGGATCACCTACAACCCCCTCGACGGATCGGACGCCCCGACCGCGCCGCCGCGGTGGGAGATCGACGCGGTCCCGCTGATCGTCGCGGCCGAGGAGTGGGAGCAACTCGCGGCGGGCTTCGTGCAGCGTTCCCGCCTCCTCGACGCGGTACTGGCCGATCTGTACGGACCGATGGCGCTCGTCCGGAGCGGCGCCGTGCCGGCGCGCACGGTGTTCGGGCACCCGGGTTACGTCCGTGCGGCGCACGGCATCACGGTGCCGGGCCGCCATCAACTGTTCCTGCACGGACTCGACGTCGGCCGCGGGGCGGACGGCACGTTCCACGCGCTGCGCGACCACACGCAGTCCCCGGCAGGCGCCGGCTACGCGATGGCGGACCGCCGCGTCGTCGCCCGGGCGATGCCCGGCATCTACGAGACCGTGGGCCCGCGCCCGCTGTCCTCGTTCGCCCAGTCGATGCGGCTCGCGGCGATCGACGCCGCCCCCGCGGGCACCGAGGACCCCCTGGTCGTGGTCCTCAGCCCCCGCACCCGGTCCGAGGCGGCATTCGATCAGGCGTATCTCGCCACAGTCCTCGGCTTCCCGCTCGTGGAGAGCGCCGACCTGGTCGTCCGCGACGGCCACGTGTGGATGCGCTCCCTCGGCAATCTGGAACGTGTCGACGTCATCGTCCGGCGGGTGGACGCCGACCTCGCCGACCCCCTCGACCTGCGCCCCGACTCCCGGTCCGGCGTGGTCGGGCTCGTCGAGGTGCTGCGACGGGGAGCGGTGACCGTCGTCAACCCCCTCGGCAGCGGAATCCTGGAGAACCCGGCCCTCACCCGGCTGCTGCCGGACCTGTGCCGTCGTCTCTTCGACGAGGACCTGCTGCTGCCGTCCGTGCCGAGTTTCTGGGGTGGCGACCGGTCGGAGCTGTCGCACATCCTCGCGAACGCCTCGTCGATGGTGCTGCGCGCGGTGCACAGGGGTTCGCCGATCGTGCCCGCCGAGCTCGGTGCCGCCGACCGGGACACCCTGCTGGACCGGGTGCGGGCCGAACCCGAGCGGTGGGTCGGGCAGATCGTGCCGGACCCCTCGTATGCGCCCGCAGCCGACGGATCCGGGGACGTCTTCCTCGCACCGGTCGGGATGCGGCTGTTCGGTGTCGCGCAGCAGGTGGGATTCACCCCGATGGCCGGAGGTCTCGGCACGTCCCTCGTTCCCGGGGCCGAGCGCGGGGACCGGCGCCATGCCGGCGCGAAAGACGTCTGGATCCGGCTGGCCCAGCGCACCGCGTCCACCGATCCGGGGGACGGCGCCGACCGGGACGGGGAAGCCCTGCCCACGTATGCGGCGACGACGTCCGATCTGATGACGTCGCCGCGCGCACTGACCGAACTGTTCTGGATGGGCCGGTTCGCCGAGCGCGCCGAGGGTGCGGCACGCCTGATGATCGCCGTCGGCGAGAAGTACCGCGACTACCGCCTGCGACCGTGGCTCGCGGGCGGAGGAAGCCTCCCGATCCTGGTGGACACGGTCTTGCGGGTCGCCGACGCCGGGAACCGCCCGGAGGGGCCCGGTCGCGGTGCCGAGTCCGGCTCGGATCCGGTCGCCGACCAGCTGCGGGTGCGCTCGGAATTCCGTTCGCTGACGATCGACCCCGACCGGGACGGGTCGCTCGCGCACGCGGTCCGCGGCGTCGAGCAGGCCGCGCGGGCCGTGCGCGGGCAACTGTCGAACGACATCTGGGCCGTCCTCAGTTCCGTCGAACGCGTGCTCGGACAGGTCGCTGCCGACACGGTCGACGACGGGTCCGTGCTGTTCGAGGCGCAGTCCGCGGTGCTCGGCGGGATGCTCGCCCTGTCGGGAGTCGCCGCGGAATCGCTGGTCCGGGACACCGGCTGGCACGTCATGGACATCGGCAAGCGGATCGAGCGGGCATCGACGCTGACTGCGCTGGTGCAGTCCACGCTGCGGCGGAGAACGGATCCGGCGACCGAGCGGGCGGTGATCGAATCGCTTCTCGTCGCAACCGAGAGTTCGGTCGTCTACCGCCGCCGCAATCGGAGCATTCGCCCGGCCGCCGTGGCCGAGTTGCTGCTGTTCGACGTGAAGAACCCGCGGTCGCTGGCGTTCCAACTCGAGGCGCTCCGCGCGAATCTGGCCGCACTGCCGGACGCCTCGGGTGCGTCGCGTGCGGAGCGGCTCGTCGAGGACATGGTCAACACCGTGCGCCGCGTCGACCCCCTTCGACTCGAATCGGTGGACGCGAACGGGTCCCGGAAGGAGCTGGGTGAGCTGACGACCACGATGCGCGCGCTGCTGAGCGAACTGTCCGACGTAATGCTGAAAGGTCAGCTGTCGCTGCCGGGCGGCACCCAGCCGCTGTGGGGCAGCGGGACGACGTGGAGCGCCTCGCAGGGAGGGGTTCCCGCATGACCGGCGTGTCGCCCCGGACGGACGAGGCAGCGGAACGGCCGGTGCTGCGCCGATACAAGATCACCCACCGCACCACGTACACGTACTCGGGGCCGGTGTCCTCGTCGTACGGCCGGGGTTACCTCCTGCCCCGCGACACCGAGGAACAGCGGTGCGTCAGTTCCGTCGTCGACATCTCTCCGGTCCCCGCGGACCGCTCCACCGGGTCCGACGTGTACGGCAACCGGGACCTGTACTTCCAGGTGAGCACCCCGCACGAGGAACTGGTCGTGGCGGCGGAATCCGAGATCGAGGTCTACGGTCCGGACAAGACCAGGCTCGCCGCCGCACCGGCGAACGCGCCGTGGGAGTTGTCCCGCCCCGTGGGAACCGAGGGGGCGATGGCGCAGGAGTTCGTGCTGGACCTCGAACCCCCCGAGATCAGCGATGCGGTCCGCGAGTACGCGGCGCCGAGTTTCCCGCCGGAACGGCCCCTCGTCGACGCGGTGGTCGATCTCACCACGCGCATCCACCGCGACTTCCAGTACAAGTCGGGGTCGACGTCGGTCTCCACGCGTGTCGCGGAGGTGCTGGAGAAGCGGTCGGGGGTGTGCCAGGACTTCGCCCGGCTCGCCATCGCCTGCCTGCGGTCGCGCGGACTCGCGGCCCGGTACGTGTCCGGCTATCTGGCGACGCAGCCGCCGCCCGGCAAGGAACGGATGATCGGCGTCGACGCGACCCACGCCTGGGCGGCCGTGTGGATGCCGGGGGACCGGTGGCTCGCCTTCGACCCCACCAACGACCAGCTGGTCGACGAGCGGTACACCGTGGTCGCGTGGGGTCGGGACTACGCTGATGTGCCGCCGCTGCGGGGTGTCATATACACAGAGGCACGAAACAGCACCATTGCGGTGTCGGTTGACGTCGCGCCCATGGAAGTGCTCGCGCCGGATCAGCCGAAATGCTGAAATTCATCCGGGCTTCCGGTGGAGGACTCGATGATCCGTGTCACTAGCAGGTAAGTTGGTCCGCGATGACTGCAATACTGGCAGACCCCGTTTCAGAGGTAGTTGCCGCAGCCGAGAAGCTGCTCACCCGTCGCACAGGGGCACCCGTGACACTGGTGGATCCCGTGGATCTCGGCGGTAGTGGCCGCACCATCGTGCTCCGTGTGCGCGTGGCGGAGAATCCGTTCTCCCTGCCGCGGACGTTGGTGATCAAGCAGGTCCGCGAGGAGTCCGGGGTGTCCGGCGCGCGGGCCGTCGATCCCGACGATCTCACCGGCGACAGCCGCAGCGCCTTCCTTCGGGAGGCCGTCTCGTACCAGTTCGCGACCGCGCTGGCGACGGACAGCCGCCCCGGAGCCGAACTGCTCGCATCCGACCTCGACGCCCGGCTCCTCGTGCTCAGCGACCTCGGGGACGCCACCCCGATCAGCGCCCTCCTCGAGCACTCCGACTCCGACACCGTCACCAACACCCTGATGGCGATGGCCCAGGCACTGGGGCGCATGCACGCGGCCACTGTGGGCCGCGAGGAGGACTTCACCGCGCTGCTGCGCCGAGCCGAGGTGGCGCACTGCGACGACACCGTGGCCGAGCAGGTGGAGCGTGCGGTGCCCGCCGTGCCCGGCCTGCTGTCCGAGATCCTCCGCGTCGACGTCTCGCCGGACCTGACCGATCAGGTGGCGCGCGCCGCGAAGCTGTTCGAGAGCGGCCGGTTCCGGGCGTTCAGCCCCTCCGACCTGTGCCCGGACAACATCATCGTCAACGACGAGGGGGTACGGTTCCTCGACTACGAGTGGGGCGGCTTCCGCGACGCCATGCTCGACATCGCGTACGCGCTGGTCTCGTTCCCCGGCTGCCTGTGCAGCATCGACCTGTCCGAGGACCGGACACAGGCGATGATCGAGGCCTGGCGCGCGGAGGTCGTGGGGATGTGGCCCGCGCTCGCCGACGACAACGTGCTCGCCGCCCGCATGGTCGAGGCGCAGCTGATCTGGGTGTGGCTCAGCACCTACCTGTTCCTGCCGGAGAACCACACGCGGATCGCCGCCGTCCGCGAGCACCACCTGTCCGTGCCGCGGTCCGAGGCGCTGACCCAGCGCTGGGACAAGCTGGCGCGTTCGGCGGATCACGCCGGGAACACGGTCGTCGCCCACCACGCCCGCGTCATCGCCGACAAGATCCGGGGACTGTCCGTCAGCTGACCCGCGGTCCGGCCGGACTGGGTCGGACGGTGCGGTTCCAGTAGCGTCGAACTTGTGAGCGATCTTTTCGGTTCGGATGTCGGCGAGGACGAGTCGGCAGGCCTGTTCGAGACGGCGCAGCCCGACGAGGCGGCGGCCCCGCGATCGGTTCCCGGTCCGGTGACGGTCGACCACCACGCACCGCTGGCCGTGCGCATGCGTCCCCGCACGCTCGGCGAGGTGGTCGGGCAGCAGCATCTCCTGGGCCCCGGTGCGCCGCTGCGACGCCTCGTGGAGGGGTCGGGGGCCGCGTCCGTCCTCCTGTACGGTCCGCCAGGCACGGGCAAGACCACGCTGGCGTCGCTGATCTCGGGGGCCACCGGCCGCCGCTTCGAGGCACTGTCCGCGCTGTCCGCCGGGGTGAAGGAAGTGCGCGGCGTCATCGAACTGGCACGCCGCCGCCTCCTTGCGGGCGAGCAGACGGTGCTGTTCATCGACGAGGTGCATCGCTTCTCCAAGACCCAGCAGGACGCCCTGCTGGCGGCGGTGGAGAACCGGATAGTGCTGCTCGTTGCCGCCACCACCGAAAACCCCTCGTTCTCCGTGGTGTCCCCGCTGCTGTCCCGCTCACTCGTCCTGCAACTGCAGTCGCTGACGGCGGACGACATCGAGAACCTCCTGGAGCGGGCCCGCACCGACGAGCGGGGTCTCGGCGGGGAGATCGAGATCGCGGGTGACGCGATGGATCATCTGGTGCGCCTCGCCGCCGGCGACGCCCGCCGGGCGCTCACCGCGCTCGAGGCGGCGGCGGGCGCTGCGCTCGACCAGGCCGGTGACGCGGACCGTCCGGTGCTGCTGGACCTCGCGACCGTGGAGGCGAGCGTCGACAAGGCGGCCGTCCGCTACGACCGCGACGGCGATCAGCACTACGACGTGATCAGCGCCTTCATCAAGTCGATCCGCGGTTCGGACGTCGACGCCGCCCTGCACTACCTGGCGCGGATGCTGACCGCGGGCGAGGACCCCCGCTTCATCGCGAGGCGCTTGGTGGTCCATGCCAGCGAGGACATCGGGATGGCCGACCCCACCGCGTTGCAGACCGCGACCGCCGCCGCGCAGGCGGTGCAGCTGATCGGTATGCCCGAGGCCCGCCTGGCCCTCGCGCAGGCCACGATCCACCTCGCGACCGCTCCCAAGTCGGGGGCCGTCATCGCCGCGCTCGGCGCCGCGATGGCGGACGTCGCCGCCGGAAACGCCGGACTCGTCCCGCCGCATCTGCGCGACGGCCACTACGCGGGGGCGGCGAAACTCGGCAACGCCGTCGGGTACCGCTATCCCCACGACCATCCCGACGGGGTACTGGCGCAGCAGTATCCGCCGGACGAGCTGGTCGGCGTCGACTACTACCAGCCCACCACTCACGGCGGTGAGCGGGACATCGCGGGGCGCGTGGACAAATTGCGCGCCATCGTCCGCGGCACGAACCGTCAGGGTGGCCGGTTAAGCTGAATGTTGCCGAACCGCCGGGTGTGCCCGGCTGCCCGGCGACCGCACCCCAGCGGCTGGACCCCCGGTTCGACCCTGTAGTTCGACCCATCGTTGCCCTCGAGACAGACAATAAGGATCACTGACGTGCAGACCCACGAGATTCGCCGGCGCTTCCTCGACCATTTCGTCAAGGCAGGCCACACCGAGGTACCCAGCGCCTCGCTGATTCTCGACGATCCGAACCTGCTGTTCGTCAACGCCGGGATGGTGCAGTTCGTGCCGTTCTTCCTCGGCCAGCAGACGCCGCCGTACCCGAGGGCGACCAGTGTCCAGAAGTGTGTGCGCACCCTCGACATCGAGAATGTGGGCATCACGACACGGCACAACACGTTCTTCCAGATGGCCGGCAACTTCTCGTTCGGCGACTACTTCAAGCGCGACGCGATCAAGCATGCATGGTCGCTGCTGACCTCGAGCGTCGACGACGGGGGTTACGGCTTCGATCCCGAGCGCATCTGGGTGACGGTCTACCTCGACGACGACGAGGCCCGCGACATCTGGCGCGACGAGGTCGGCGTTCCCGAATCGCGAATCCAGCGCCGAGGCATGGCCGACAACTACTGGTCCATGGGCATTCCCGGCCCCTGCGGCCCGTGCTCGGAGATCTACTACGACCGCGGCCCCGAGTACGGCAAGGAAGGCGGCCCGGAGGCCGACGAGGACCGCTACATCGAGATCTGGAATCTCGTGTTCATGCAGAACGAGCGTGGCCTCGGCATCAGCAAGGACAACTTCGAGATCCTCGGCCCGCTGCCGAAGCAGAACATCGACACCGGCATGGGCGTCGAACGCGTCGCGTTCCTGCTCCAGGGCGTCGACAACGTGTACGAGACCGACCTCGTGCGCCCGGTCATCGCGAAGGCCGAGGAACTGTCGGGCCGCAAGTACGGCGCCGTCCACGACGACGACGTGCGCTTCCGGGTGATCGCCGACCACGCGCGCACCGCCGCGATGCTCATCGCCGACGGTGTGAACCCCGGCAACGACGGGCGTGGCTACGTCCTGCGCCGCCTGCTGCGGCGCATCGTCCGGTCCGCGAGGCTGCTCGGCGCCGACAAGCCCAGCATGCGTGAGTTCATCACCGTCGTCCGCGACACGATGGCACCGTCGTACCCCGTCCTCGACACCGACTTCGGCCGGATCGAGACGGTCGCGGTGGGGGAGGAGACCGCGTTCCTCAAGACCCTCACGTCCGGCTCGAAGCTGTTCGAAGGCGCCGCCGAGTCGGTGAAGGCGTCCGGTAAGTCGACGATCGGCGGCGACCAGGCGTTCGCGCTCCACGACACGTACGGTTTCCCGATCGACCTGACCCTGGAGATGGCGGCCGAGGCGGGCCTGACCGTCGACGAGGAGGGCTTCCGCACGCTGATGGCGGAACAGCGGCAGCGCGCGAAGGACGACGCCCAGGCCCGTAAGCATGCGCACGCCGACCTGACCGTCTACAAGGAACTTCTCGATCGCGGACCCACCGAGTTCACCGGATTCCACGAATTGGTCTCCGAGGCACACGTTCTCGCGCTGATCTCGCAGGGGCAGCGGGTCCCCGTCGCGACGGCCGGCCAGGACGTCGAGGTCATCCTCGACCGCAGCCCCCTGTACGCGGAGGCGGGTGGACAGATCGCCGACCTCGGTACCCTCACGGGCCCGGGACTGCGGGTGAAGGTCAACGACGTCCAGAAGATCGCCAAGAAGCTGTGGGTCCACAAGGTGACCGTGCAGGAGGGTCAGCTCACCGAGGGTGACGTCGTGCTCGCGCAGGTCGACGCCGCGTGGCGCAAGGGTGCCACCCAGGGGCACTCCGGCACGCACATGGTGCACGCCGCGTTGCGGCAGGTGCTCGGCCCCAACGCGGTTCAGGCCGGCTCGCTGAACAAGCCGGGCTACCTGCGTTTCGACTTCTCCTGGCAGGGCGCGCTGACGGAAGCGCAGAAGCAGGACATCGAGGTCGTCGCGAACGAGGCGGTGGCCGCCGACTACTCGGTGAACACGTTCGTCACCGACCTCGACAAGGCGAAGTCGATGGGTGCGATGGCGCTGTTCGGCGAGAACTACGGTGACGAGGTGCGGGTCGTCGAGATCGGCGGACCGTTCTCGATGGAGCTGTGTGGTGGAACTCACGTGGGTAGCTCCTCGCAGATCGGCAACGTCACACTGCTCGGTGAGCAGTCCGTCGGTTCCGGTGTGCGTCGCGTCGAGGCCTACGTCGGGCTCGATTCGTACCGGTACCTGGCCAAGGAACGCGCGCTCCTCGCCGGTCTGTCGTCGTCGCTGAAGGTGCCCTCGGAAGAAGTGCCTGCCCGCGTCGAGGCGCTGGTGGAGCGACTTCGGGTGGCGGAGAAGGAACTCGAGCAGACCCGCGCGCAGGCGGTCCTCGCCGCGGCGGGCACGTTCGTCGACAAGGCGCAGCGGGTCGGGCCCGTGCTGCTGGTCGCGGACTCCGCCCCGGCCGGTGTCGGCGGCAACGACCTGCGTGGGCTCGTCACCGACATCCGCGGCAGATTCGGCACCCAGCCCGCCGTGGTCGTGCTGCTCGGCGACGTCGACGGCAAGGTTCCGTTCGTGGTGGCCGTGAACAAGGCGGCACAGGAACTCGGCCTGGCGGCCGGCGACCTCGTGAAGGGATTCGGTCCGAAGATCGGCGGCCGCGGAGGCGGAAAGGCCGACATGGCACAGGGTTCCGGCTCCGACACCAGCGGAATTGCGGCCGCCCTCGACGCTGTCCGGGGACAAGTGGCGGACAAGGTGGGGAGCCAGTAGCGGTGGATCACGCGGAACAGGGTCCGGATCGACCGGGAGTCGACGACCCTGGGCGTGGTCGGCGCATCGGCATCGATGTGGGCAGCGTCAGGATCGGCGTCGCGTCGAGCGACCCCGACGGGATCCTCGCCACCCCCGTGGAGACGGTGCCCCGGTCCAAGGAGCGGGGACCCGACGCGCCGGATATCCGGCGCATTGCCGACATTGTCGAGGAATACGAGGCCGTGGAGGTTATCGTCGGTCTGCCGCAGACCTTGCGGGGTGAACGGGGGAAGGCCGCCTCGATCGCTACTGTGTTCGCGAAGCGATTGCGAAGGAAGGTCGACCCGATACCGGTGCGGATGGCGGACGAACGTCTGACGACCGTCACGGCCGCGCGGGCGCTTCGCGAGAGCGGTGTCAGTGCGAGGGGCCAGCGTCCTGTGATCGACCAGGCTGCGGCGGTGGCGATCTTGCAGGGATGGTTGGACGAGCGGAGCAGGTCGGTGAACGCAGGGGATTCAGGTAGGGACGTGCAGCTACCGGAGGGAGGCCAGTGAGCAATCATCGCCGACCCTCAGGTGAGCGACCCGAATTCCAGTACGCCCCCCGCGAACCCCGACGGCACCGCTACCTCGACGAGGACGACGACCAGGTCGACTACGCGCCGCCCCCCGAGGACGACGACGTCGTCACCACGGGCAGGCACGCGGTGGTGTACGACGACCGTGTAGTCGACGAACCCCACGCCGACTACGCGGACCCGGTGTACGAGCAGCCGGTGTACGAGCGGCCGTTCGACCCCGAGCCCGTCTACGAGGACGGATACGGTCCCCGCTCGTACGGCGACGCCCGCGCCTACCGCGAACCGGCAGCAGACGACCACGCGTACGACGACTACGCGTACGTCGACGAGCCCGTACGTGTCGACGAACCGTACGAGGCCCACGCCTATCCCGACGACGGCTACGACACACCGCCCCACGAGCCCGATGTCGCGTTCGCGGAGGCCGAGACGCAGATAATCTCGGCGATCCCCGAGGAGATCCCGCCGTCGCGCGCCCACGCCCGCACGCAGGCCCGCCGCCGCAAACAGGCCGAGGGCCGCGCTCGCCGAGGGAAACTGTTCGGCGCCCTCGCGGCCGCGACGGTCCTGATCGTGCTGGTCGGCATCGTGTTCGTCGGCGGCAAGATGTTCTTCGGCGGGCCCGACGCCCCCGCGGACTACGCGGGCCCGGGTGGTCCCGAAGTGGTCGTGCAGGTGCATCCGGGCGACACCGCCGAGGAGATCGCCTCCACCCTGGCGGAGCGGGACATCGTCGCCAGCGGATCGGCCTTCTTCAACGCCGCAGTCCAGAGCAACGCGATGAACTCGGTGCAACCCGGCTTCTACAGCCTCTCGACCCAGATTCCGGCGGACGACGCCGTGCAGGAACTGGTCGACCCCGCCTCCCGTGTCGGGCAGATGATCATCTCCGAGGGCAGGCAACTCCACGACACCACCGATGTGCAGACCGGGGCCAAGAAGAAGGGGATCTACACGCTGATCTCCGAGGCCAGCTGTATGGGTGACGCCGGCCAGGAGCAGTGCATCAGTTACGACGACCTCAACGCCGCCGGTGCGGGCGACCTGTCCGCGCTCGGGGTGCCCGACTGGGCGAAGGACGCGGTCGCCGGTGTTCCGGACCGGGACCGTCAGCTCGAGGGACTGATCGCCGCGGGAAGCTGGGACTTCGATCCGACCGCCGGCCCCGCCGCCATACTCCAGCGACTGGTCACGGACAGTTCCGCGAGTTACGAGAAGACCGGAATCCTCACCGCGGGCAACCAGGTCGGCCTCACGCCGTACAAGATGCTGATCGCGGCGTCGCTGGTGGAGCGGGAGGCGATGCCGGACGACTTCTCGAAGGTCGCTCGCGTCATCCTCAACCGGCTCGCGGTCAACCAGGCGCTGCAGTTCGACTCGACGGTCAACTACGCGCTCGACACCACCGAACTGGCGACCACCGACGCCGACCGCGCACAGGTGACACCCTGGAACACGTACGCCAGCCCCGGGCTGCCTGCGACGCCGATCTCCTCGCCGAGCATCGGGGCGTTGCAGGCCGTCGAACAACCGGCGCCGGGCGACTGGATTTACTTCGTGACGGTCGATTCGAAGGGCACGACCCTGTTCACGAAGAGTTACGACGAACACCTGGCCAACATCGACCAGGCTCTCAACAACGGGATTCTCAACAGTGGACGATGAAGTGGTGACCGCACGCAAAGCTGCGGTGCTGGGCAGCCCGATCGCGCATTCGCGCTCGCCGCAACTGCACCTCGCGGCGTATCGGGCGCTCGGTCTCACCGGGTGGACCTACGACCGGATCGAGTGCGACGGGGAGCGGCTGCCCGGCCTGGTGTCCGGGCTCGGCCCGGAATGGGTCGGTCTGTCCGTCACGATGCCGGGCAAGATCGCCGCACTCGAATTCGCGTCCGAGCGCACCGAACGGGCCGTGGCGATCGGCTCGGCGAACACCCTCGTCCGTATCGAAGGTGGCTGGCGTGCCGACTGCACCGACGTCGACGGGGTCAGCGGTGCGCTCACCGCGGGTGGTGTCGGAACCATCGCGGGCGCCGAGGCGGTCGTCGTCGGCGCCGGGGGAACGGCCAGGCCCGCGCTCGTGGCGCTCGCCGACATGGGCGTGAAATCCGTGACCGTGGTGGCACGGGACGCGGGTCGCGCGGCAGGTGCACTGGGGTGCGCAGAATCGGTGGGGCTCGACGTCCGGCTGCTCGGCTTCGACAGCCCGGAACTCGGTGCCCGGTGCGCGGCGGCGTCCGCGCTCGTCAGCACCGTTCCGTCCGCGGCGATCACCGAGTACGCGGACCTTCTCGGGCGGGCGCCGTTCGTGCTCGACGCGATCTACGACCCGTGGCCGACCCCGCTGGCCGCCGCGGTCGAGGCGGCCGGCGGCACCGTCGTCGGCGGGCTCTCGATGCTCCTGCACCAGGCGTTCGGTCAGGTGGAGCAGTTTACCGGTCGCCCGGCGCCGCGCGAGGCGATGGCGGCCGCTCTGGGCTAGTTGTCCACAGGCCGGACCGCCGTCCACAGGTCGATTGTCGTGCCAGGTCACGGTGATCGACACCGTGACCCGGTCATGCATGCTGCTCGGTATGTGGTGGCTGATCGCGGCGAGTGTGGTGGCAGGTGCGGGTGCGGGATGGGCAGCCCGCCGGACGGCCTGTCTGTTCGTGGGCACGGTGCGGCCGGGCTGGTGCGAGGCGGTGTGCGCCGTCGGCGTCGCCGTCACGGTGTGGGCCGCCTCCGCCGCATCCGCCCCGTGGGTGCTGCCGTGTGCGCTCGCGTTCTGGTGGTGGTGTGTGAGTCTCGCCGCCACCGATCTGTGTGCGCGGAGGCTGCCGAACCTACTGACCCTGCCCGGATTCCTCGCGATCGTCGTCGGCGGTGCCGCGACCGGATCCGCGGCCGCCGCCGTGATCGGCGGGTTCCTGCTGGCGGCGGCGTATCTCGCCCTGTACCTGGGCGCACCCGGTGCGGTCGGTGCGGGTGACGTGAAACTCGCACTCGGAGTCGGCGCGGCCGCCGGGCTGGCCGGGGGAGGGGCCTGGGTGCTCGCGGCCGGGCTCGCACCGGCGCTGACAGCGCTGGCGGGCTGCATCGTCCTCGCCGTCCGGCGTTCGCCGCCGCCGCTCCCGCACGGCCCTGCCATGTGTGCCGCGACACTGGTTGCGCTGTTCGCCGCGCACGTCACCTGAACGAGTCCGCGCCCGGCACGCGGTTGGGAGGACCACCGTCACTGCCGGGCGCGGCGACATGGAAGGATATTGGGCGTGCTGCGCTGGATAACTGCCGGAGAATCCCATGGTCCCGCCCTCGTCGCGATGCTCGAGGGGATGGTCGCGGGCGTCGAAGTGACGTCCGAGGACATCTCGACCCAACTCGCGCGACGCCGCCTCGGCTACGGCCGCGGTGCGCGGATGAAGTTCGAGGCCGACAAGGTCACCATCGTCGGTGGCGTGCGCCACGGGCGGACGCTCGGCGGACCGATCGCCGTCGAGGTGGGCAACACGGAATGGCCCAAGTGGGAAACCATCATGTCCGCGGACCCGGTGGACGCCGAACTGCTCGCCGATCAGGCGCGGAATGCGCCGCTCACCCGCCCGCGCCCCGGTCACGCCGACTACTCGGGCATGCTCAAGTACGGATTCGACGACGCCCGCCCGGTTCTCGAACGCGCGAGTGCGCGCGAGACCGCGGCCCGGGTCGCGGCCGCGACGTTCGCCCGCAGCTTCCTCCGCCAGGTGTTCGGCGTCGAGGTGCTGTCCCACGTGATCTCCATCGGCGCGTCCGCCCCCTACGTCGGCCCCGAACCCACCGCGTCGGATCTGGCGGCGATCGACGCCAGCCCGGTACGTGCCTTCGACAAGGCCGCCGAGGAATCGATGATCGCCGAGATCGAGGCCGCCAAGCGTGACGGCGACACCCTCGGCGGTGTCGTCGAGGTCGTCATCCACGGTCTCCCCGTGGGTCTCGGATCGTTCATCAGCGGCGCGGACCGCCTCGACGCCCGTCTCGCGTCCGCCCTGATGGGAATCCAGGCCATCAAGGGTGTCGAGGTCGGCGACGGCTTCGAGACCGCGCGCCGTCGCGGCAGCCAGGCGCACGACGAGATGCGTCCGGGCCCGGACGGAATCCTGCGTTCGACCAACCGCGCGGGCGGTCTCGAGGGTGGCATGACCAACGGGGAGGCGCTCCGCGTTCGCGCGGCGATGAAGCCGATCTCGACGGTTCCGCGCGCACTGGCCACCGTCGACATGTCGACCGGTGAGGAGGCCGTGGCCATTCACCAGCGGTCCGACGTGTGCGCGGTGCCCGCCGCCGGTGTCGTGGCCGAGGCGATGGTCGCGTTGGTCGTCGCCCAGGCGGCACTCGAGAAGTTCGGGGGCGACTCGGTTGCCGAGACGACCGCCAACTACGAGCGTTACGCGTCGGGCGTCGCAGCCCGGCTCGCGCGATGACCAGCCGGTCTGCCGTCGCGTCGGGGCGGTGACGGATGATGGCACCGAAAGCCGTACTCGTCGGCCCCCCGGGAGCGGGTAAGTCCACGATCGGGCGGCGCCTCGCGCAGGCCCTGGACCTTCCGTTGTTCGACACCGACGTGGCGGTCGAGGAAGAGGCGGGACGCACGATCGCCGAGATCTTCGTCCAGGAGGGCGAACCCGCCTTCCGCGCGCTCGAGGAAGAGATCGTCCGGAAGGCCATCGAGAGCCACGAGGGGATCGTGTCGCTCGGCGGTGGATCCATCCTCTCCGAGCGCACCCGGGAATTGTTGAAGGGCCACACCGTGATCTATCTCGAGATCAGCGTGGCCGAGGGGCTCAAGCGCACGGGGACCAACACCGCGCGCCCCCTTCTCGCCGGTGGCGACCCCCGCCAGAAGTACACCGAGTTGATGCGCAAGCGCCGACCGTTGTACCGGCAGGTGGCGTCCATCCGGATACGCACGGACGGTCGGAGCCCCGCCCGTGTGGTGCAGCAGCTGGTGGCGAAACTCGCCGAGTGATGGGCGACCCCGGCGGAGTCGCCGAGTGATGGGCGACCCCGGCGGAACAGAGACATCCGAGAATCTCGGACAAGACGGAGCGGAGCAGCAGACAGTGACCGAACCGGTACGCGTACAGGTGCAGACGGCGAACCCCTACCCGGTCATCATCGGGCGCGGATTGCTCGGCGAGCTGGTGGACGAACTCACCGGCACGAGGACGGTGGCGATCTTCCATCAGCCGCCGCTGGCGGAGACGGCGGAGGCGGTGCGCGCGGCGCTCGCCGAAAAGGGAATCGATGCGCACCGCATCGAGATTCCGGACGCGGAGGACGGCAAGGATCTGGCTGTGGCCGGCTTCTGCTGGGAGGTCCTCGGCCGGATCGGGCTGACCCGCAGCGACGCCGTGGTCAGCCTGGGCGGCGGCGCGGCCACCGACCTCGCCGGGTTCGTCGCGGCGACGTGGATGCGCGGTGTGCGCGTGATCCACGTGCCCACGACGTTGCTCGCGATGGTGGATGCGGCGGTCGGCGGCAAGACCGGCATCAACACCGAGGCCGGCAAGAACCTGGTGGGTTCCTTCCACGAGCCGTCGGCGGTGCTGATCGACCTGGCGACGCTCGAGACGGTGCCACGCAACGAGATCGTCGCCGGGATGGCGGAGGTCGTGAAGACCGGCTTCATCGCCGACCCGGTGATCCTGGATCTCATCGAGAAGGACCCCGAAGCCGCTCTCGACCCCACGGGAACCGTTCTGCCCGAACTGATCCGGCGGTCCGTGGAGGTCAAGGCCAAGGTCGTTGCCGCCGATCTGCGCGAGTCCGATCTGCGCGAGATCCTCAACTACGGGCACACCCTCGGGCATGCGATCGAGCGGCGTGAGCGCTACCGCTGGCGCCACGGTGCGGCGGTCGCCGTCGGGCTCGTGTTCGCGGCCGAGCTGGGGCGTCTGGCGGGACGCCTCGACGATGCGACGGCGGATCGGCACCGCACCATCCTGGAACTGGTGGGTCTGCCCACCACGTACGACGCGGACGCGTTCGGCCAGTTGGTCGAGGGAATGCAGACCGACAAGAAGAACCGGGCGGGCGTCCTGCGGTTCGTCGTCCTCGACGGGCTCGCGAAGCCCGGACGGCTCGAGGGTCCGGACCCGTCTCTGCTCGTGGCCGCGTACTCCGCGGTGGCGCGGGAAGAGAAGCCGGGCACCGGCGGTGCCGTCCTGCTGTGACGTAGCGGCACGAAAGCGAGACGCGGCGGTGTGAGCGAGTGCGCTCACACCGCCGCGTCTCTGTCGGTGTGGTGAAGCCGAGAGCTGTTACTCGCCGCGGCGCTGGTCGTCGGTGGTGCGCTTCCCGAGGTCGACAGGATCCTGCCACCCGGTGTCCCCGCCCTGCGGCTGATCGAGGTCGGACGTGTCCTCGCGGTAGTTGTGCACCGGTTCGAACACCGCCGTGTCGGCGTCGGACCCGGCGTAACCGGTGTCCGCGGTCTGCTCGTAGGCCTGGCCTGGGTAGTTCTGTCCGTAGCCCTCGTCGTCGGCGACGGCTGCTGCTGCGGTTCCCCCCGCTGCGGCCCCTGCGGCCGTGCCGACGCCGTGCACCGCCGGCCGACGCTCGCTGCGGTCCTTCTGCGTCTTCCTGGACTCGCGGCTGACGAAGAACCGGCCGAGGAACACGGCGAGCATGGCCGGCACGAAGATCAGCAGGACCGTGAACGCGGCCCCCGACGTGATCTCGAAGAAGAACGAGTTCTGGGTGACGTTGAGGGACGGAATCAGGTTGGCCAGCCAGCTCCCCACACCCGCGACGATGCCGCCGAGCAGGGCCGCCTTCAGCCACAGCATCGTCAGGTCGGCGCCGTCCTCCGGCTCGGGGTTCCGGCGACGGTCCCGGATGCCGTCGATGCCGGCCCAGATCAGTGCCACGAACACGACGATCAGCAGTGCGAGCCATCTCAGAGCGGAACCCTGAAGGGGCCACTGTGTGATCGACACACCGAGGATCACACGAACGAAAACATGTATCAGGGCCATGCCGAGGCCGCGTACCACCCACGCATTCATGGGCACAGCGTAACGAGCGGGTTTTCACCCGTGTGGTCTAACCCACACGGGCGCGCTCTGGAACCTGTTCTCGCCACCGGACGGGTGCCGTCGATCCGCGCCCTCCGGGTGACGATTTGCCGGTACGTTTGACGACATGCCTGCTGATCATGGTTCGCGGCGCGCGGCGCTGCGCGCGGCCCTCGCCGCCCGGGATCTCGACGCGCTTCTGGTGACGAATCTGGTGAACATCCGCTATCTCACCGGGTTCACCGGATCCAACGCCGCCCTGCTCGTGCACGCCGCCGACGCCGAGGGCGCCGAGGAGCGCACCGTCATCTGCACCGACGGCCGCTATCTCACGCAGGTCGGGGAACAGGTTCCCGATCTGCGGGCCGAGATCGCCCGTGCCAGCGCCGCGCACCTCATCGAATCGGTGGGGCGGCGGAGTCCGTCCTCGCTGGCGTTCGAGAGTCACGTCGTCACGGTGGACGAGTTCGCGGCCTGGTCGGTGCTCGCGCCGGACGCGCGGCTCGATCCCGTTCCGGGTCTCGTCGAGGAACTGCGGATGGTGAAGGACGATTTCGAGGTCGGCTTGCTGCGGGCGGCGTGCCTGGCCGCCGACTCCGCGCTCGCCGAGCTGATCGAGCGTGGTGGCCTCCGCCCCGGGCGCACCGAGAAGGAGGTGGGCCGGGAACTCGAGGCGCTGATGCTCGCGCACGGTGCCGACGGCATCTCGTTCGAGACCATCGTCGCGGCGGGCGCCAACTCGGCGATCCCGCACCATCGCCCGACCGAGGCGGTGCTCGCCGGCGGTGACTTCGTGAAGCTGGACTTCGGCGCCGAGGTCGGCGGGTACCACTCGGACATGACCAGAACGTATGTCCTGGGGCAGGCCGCCGACTGGCAACGGGACGTGTATGCGCTGGTCGCGCGGTCGCAAAAGGCTGGACGGGACGCGCTGCGCCCGGGCGCGGAGGTGTCCGCCGTGGACGGTGCCGCCCGCCGGGTCATCGAAGACGCGGGCTACGGAGAACTGTTCCTGCACGGGCTCGGACACGGCGTCGGCCTGGAGATCCACGAAGCTCCGGGAATCGGCAAGCTGGGCACCGGTACACTTCTGGACGGTGCGGCGGTGACCGTCGAGCCGGGCGTGTACTTCTCCGGGCGCGGAGGCGTGCGGATCGAGGACACGCTCGTGGTTCGTGAGCAGGGACCGGAGCTGCTCACACTCACCACCAAAGACCTGACTGTCGTGTAGACGGTTTCGACCTTATCGAGGAGACGCGAAGCAAGTGGCTTCCACTAGTGATTTCAAGAACGGCCTGGTCCTGCAGATCGAGGGCCAGCTGTGGACGATTACCGAGTTCCAGCACGTGAAGCCCGGCAAGGGTCCCGCGTTCGTGCGCACCAAGTTGAAGAACGTGCTCTCGGGCAAGGTCGTCGACAAGACGTTCAACGCCGGCGTCAAGGTGGACACGGCCACGGTCGACCGCCGCGACATGACGTACCTGTACCACGACGGCACCGACTACATCTTCATGGACGGCGACACCTACGACCAGATCTCGATCAGCGAGGCCACCGTCGGCGACGGCGCCCGCTTCATGCTCGAGAACATGGCCGTGCAGGTTGCGACGCACGAGGACGTTCCGCTGTTCGTGGAACTGCCCGTCACCGTCGAACTGGTGGTCCAGCACACCGATCCCGGTCTGCAGGGCGACCGCTCCACCGGTGGCACCAAGCCGGCCACCCTCGAGACCGGTGCCGAGATCAACGTTCCGCTGTTCATCAACACCGGCGACAAGCTGAAGGTCGATTCCCGCGACGGCAACTACCTCGGGCGTGTGAATTCCTGAGTGTCCGGTACGCATAAGAAACTCGGCGCACGGCACAAGGCCCGCAAGCGCGCCGTCGATTTCCTCTTCGAGGCCGAGGCGCGAGATCTCGATCCGGTCGATCTCGCGACCGAACGCGCGGACCTGTCCGGTAAGGACGATTCCGTGGCACCGGTCGCTCCGTACACCGTCACCGTGGTGACCGGGGTCGCGGAGAACCTGGACCGCATCGACGAGGTGATCTCGTCTCACCTGCAGGACTGGACGCTCGAGCGGCTGCCCGCCGTCGACCGCGCCATCCTGCGCATCGCCGTGTGGGAGCTGTTCCACGCCACCGACGTGCCTCCGGTCGTGGCCGTGGACGAGGCGGTGGAGCTGGCCAAACAGCTGTCCACCGACGAGTCGCCGGGGTTCGTGAACGGCATCCTCGGTCAGGTCGTGCTGGTGGCCCCGCAGGTGCGGTCGGCTGCGGCCGCGACGTCGCGGCGCGCCGAGACCGCCGGCGGCGAGTCGACCGACGCAGGCTCGTAAGTTCGTGTCCCGCTGCGGGCCCGCGACGGCGGGCCCGCAGGTCAGGGGTCCGGGCCTGGCGCAGTCGACGCGCTGATAAGCTGTCCGCGTCAGGCATCCTTTAACGATCCGTCCAGTGAGGCGGAGAAGGAGGTCGTTGTATGCGCGTGCCCGAAGGGTCTCGCCCCGCCGGGGAACCGGCGGATTCAACACCAGAGTCGTCCCCGTCCGTCGAACCCGCACGCGAGCTGCTGTCCGCAGCCGATGTGGGACGGACCATTGCGCGAATCGCGCACCAGATCATCGAGAAGACCGCGCTGGACGCCGCCGACGGTGACGCGCCGCGTGTCGTCCTGATCGGCATCCCCACCCGGGGCACGACGCTCGCCGCGCGCCTCGCCGGGAAGGTCGAAGAATTCTCCGGGGTGCGCCCATCGGTCGGCTCGCTCGACATCACCCTGTACCGCGACGACCTGCGCACCAAACCGCACCGTCCCCTCGAGCGCACGTCGGTGCCCGAGGGCGGTGTCGACAACACTCTGGTCGTGCTCGTCGACGACGTGCTGTTCTCCGGCCGCACCGTCCGCTCGGCGCTCGACGCCCTCCGTGACCTCGGGCGGCCGCGCGCCGTTCAGCTCGCCGTCCTCGTCGACCGTGGGCACCGCGAACTGCCGTTGCGCGCCGACTACGTGGGCAAGAACGTGCCCACCGCCCGCACCGAGGACGTCAAGGTGCTCCTGAGCGAACACGACGGCCGCGACGCGGTCATGATCTCCGGGGGGAAGAGCTAAGTGAAGCACCTGTTGTCGATCGCGGACCTGACACGGGACTCGGCTGTCGAACTCCTCGACGAGGCCGAACGCTTCGAACAAGCCCTCCTCGGACGTGAGGTGCGGAAGCTCCCGACGCTGCGCGGCCGGACGGTCATGACCGTGTTCTTCGAGAACTCGACCCGGACCCGCGTGTCGTTCGAGGTCGCCGGGAAGTGGATGAGCGCCGACGTCATCAACGTCAGCGCCTCGAGTTCGTCGGTGTCCAAGGGCGAATCCCTCCGGGACACGGCGATGACGCTGCGCGCTGCCGGCGCCGACGCTCTGATCGTGCGCCACCCCGCGTCGGGTGCGGCACACCAGATCGCGAAGTGGACCGGGCATCAGGACGACGGCGGACCGGCGGTCATCAACGCCGGCGACGGTACCCATGAACATCCCACCCAGGCGCTGCTCGACGCGCTCACACTCCGTCAGCGTCTCGGCGACATCGAGGGCAAGCGCATCGCCATCGTCGGCGACATCCTGCACAGCCGGGTCGCGCGGTCGAACGCACTGTTGCTGTCGATGCTCGGCGCCGAGGTGGTCCTCGTCGCGCCGCCCACGCTCCTCCCCGTGGGGGTGTCCACCTGGCCGGTGTCGGTGGCGCATTCGCTGGACGCGGAGCTTCCCGGCCTCGACGCCGTCCTCATGCTGCGCGTGCAGGCGGAACGGATGAACGGTGGGTTCTTCCCGTCCCAGCGGGAGTACTCGATCAATTACGGCCTGTCGGAGAAGCGGCTCGCGCTGCTTCCCGAGCACGCGGTGGTGCTGCACCCCGGTCCGATGCTGCGCGGCATGGAGATCGCGTCGGCGGTGGCCGATTCGACGAGAACCGCCGTGCTGCAGCAGGTGACCAACGGTGTGCACATGCGGATGGCGGTGCTGTTCCGGCTGCTGGTCGGAGCGGAGGAAGTTGCGGGATGAGTGGTAGCGGGATGAGTGACAGTGCAGTGACAGGAGAGACAGTGCTCATCAAGAACGTGTTGCTGTACGGCGAGGGTGAGCCCACCGACGTTCTGCTCGGTGACGGCGTCATCGTCGCCATCGGCGCGGACGCGGGCAAGGACAGCGCGCCGGACGTCGAGGTGATCGACGCGGCGGGGCAGATCCTGCTCCCCGGTTTCGTCGACCTGCACACGCACCTGCGTGAACCCGGCCGCGAGGACACCGAGACCATCGATTCCGGTTCGGCCGCCGCCGCGCTCGGCGGGTACACCGCGGTGTTCGCGATGGCCAACACCAGCCCGGTCGCCGATTCGGTGGTCGTCACCGATCACGTGTGGCGCCGCGGCCAGGAAGTCGGGCTCGTCGACGTACACCCCGTCGGCGCCGTCACCGTCGGGCTCGAGGGCAAGCAGCTCGCCGAGATGGCCACGATGGCGTCGGGAATCGGCCGGGTGCGCATGTTCTCGGACGACGGCCACTGCGTCTACGACCCGCTGATCATGCGCCGGGCGCTCGAGTACTCGAGTTCGCTCGGGGTGCTCATCGCACAGCACGCGGAGGAACCGCGGCTGACCGTCGGCGCCGTCGCGCACGAGGGCCCCACCGCCGCCCGGCTCGGGCTCGCGGGCTGGCCGCGCGCCGCCGAGGAATCGATCGTCGCCCGCGACGCGCTGCTCGCCCGCGACGCCGGGGCGCGTGTGCACATTTGCCACGCCTCCACCGCGGGCACCGTCGAACTGATGAAGTGGGCACGCGGCCAAGGCATTTCGATCACCGCCGAGGTCACCCCGCACCATCTGCTGCTCGACGACACCCGGCTCGAGACCTACGACGCCGTGAACAAGGTGAATCCGCCCCTGCGGGAGGCGAGCGACGTCGCCGCGCTCCGGGCCGGACTGGCCGAGGGGATCATCGACTGCGTCGCGACCGATCACGCACCGCACGCCGAGCAGGACAAGTGCTGCGAGTTCGCGGCCGCCCGACCCGGAATGCTGGGTCTGGAGACCGCTCTGTCGATCGTCGCGCAGACGATGGTCCGCACGGGCCTGCTCGACTGGCGCGGCGTCGCCCGGGTGATGAGCGAGCGGCCCGCCGAGATCGTCGGACTCGACGACCAGGGTCGCCCGATCGAGGTCGGCGAGCCCGCCAACCTCGTGCTGATCGACCCGGACGCCGAATGGACGGTCCACGGCCCCGATCTCGCCAGCGTCGCCCACAACACGCCGTACGAGTCGATGACTCTGCCGGCGCGGGTGACCACGACGATCCTCCGTGGCCGGATCACCGCGAGCGACGGCCAGGCCCGCGTCCCGGTGCGAAACGGCAGGGGATGACGGTGGAGAGAATTCTGTGGGTAGTCGGCCTCGTCGCGTTCTGGGCGCTGGCCATCTTCCTCATGTACATCGGGTGGCGCGGTCGTGCCCGCCGTCAGGCCGACCGGGTCGGGCAACTTCCCCCCGTGCCCGCGCACCTCGGCGAGCAGACGATCGCCCCGGCCACCGGACTGTACGTGGGCAGCACCCTGGCCCCGAGCTGGCAGGACCGGATCGCGGTCGGCGACCTCGGTTTCCGGGCGACGGGGGAAATCTCCCGATACGCAGCCGGGATCCTGCTCGAACGTGACGGAGCGTCGGCGATCTGGATCCCGCAGGACGCGGTCCGCGCCGTGCGCACCGAGCGCGGTCTCGCGGGCAAGGTCATGAGCAAGGACGGCGTCCTCGTGATCCGGTGGGAACTGCCGACGGGCACCGAGATCGACACCGGTTTCCGGAGCGACGACAAGTCCGTGTACCCCGCCTGGGTCAGCGCAGGGGAGCCGGACGGCAAGACAGACAGTGAAGATTCAGCGAATGCGGCGAGCTCTGGTGAGGTCGAGCAGAACGGAGAGAACGCATGAGCGGCTACGACACCGACTCTGCAGTACTGGTCCTCGAGGACGGACGGGTATTCCGGGGCACCACGTTCGGTGCCGTCGGCCAGACCCTCGGTGAGGCTGTCTTCAGCACCGGCATGACCGGTTACCAGGAGACCCTCACCGACCCCAGCTACCACCGCCAGATCGTCGTGGCCACCGCGCCGCAGATCGGCAACACCGGATGGAACGACGAGGACGACGAGTCCGTCGGTCCCACCGGCAGCAGCGCCGAGGCGAAGATCTGGGTCGCCGGGTACGTCGTCCGCGACCCCGCCCGCCGCACCTCCAGCTGGCGCGCCACCGGCTCCCTGCAGGACGAGCTCGTGAAGCAGGGAGTCGTCGGGATCGCCGGCATCGACACCCGCGCCCTGGTCCGCCACCTGCGCACCCGCGGCTCCATGCGCGCCGGGGTGTTCTCCGGCGACGCACTGGCCGACACCGACGTGCTGCTCGACCGCGTGAAGAGCCAGCCGTCGATGCTCGGCGCGGATCTCGCCGGTGAGGTCAGCACCACCAGCGGTTACGTCGTCGAGCCGACCGGGGGAGAATCGCGCTTCACCGTCGCGGCGATCGACCTCGGCATCAAGACCAACACCCCGCGCATGTTCGCCGAGCGCGGCATCCGGGTGCACGTGCTCCCGTCCAACGCGACGCTCGAGCAGATCCTCGATCTGAAGGCCGACGGCGTCTTCCTCTCCAACGGTCCCGGCGACCCGGCGACCGCCGACGGTGCCGTGCACCTCACGAAGGAAGTCATCGGGCAGGGCCTGCCGCTGTTCGGCATCTGCTTCGGCAACCAGATCCTCGGGCGGGCTCTCGGTCTCGGCACCTACAAGATGAAGTTCGGTCACCGGGGCATCAACATCCCGGTCGTCGAACACGAGACGGGACGCATCGCGATCACCGCGCAGAACCACGGGTTCGCGCTCGAGGGCGAGGCCGGGCAGGAGTTCGACACCCCGTTCGGTAAGGCCGTGATCAGCCACACCTGCGCCAACGACGGTGCCGTCGAGGGGGTCCGCCTGCTCGACGGATCCGCCTTCTCGGTGCAGTACCACCCCGAGGCCGCGGCGGGCCCGCACGACGCCGCGTACCTGTTCGACCGCTTCACCAGCCTGCTCGAGGGAGTCAAGAACTAATGCCACGCCGTACAGATCTCTCCCACATCCTGGTGATCGGCTCCGGCCCGATCGTCATCGGCCAGGCCTGTGAGTTCGACTACTCCGGAACCCAGGCCTGCCGGGTGCTGCGCGAGGAGGGCCTGCGGGTCAGCCTCGTCAACTCCAACCCGGCCACGATCATGACCGACCCCGAGTTCGCGGACGCCACATACGTGGAGCCGATCACCGCCGAGTTCGTCGAGAAAGTCATCGCCCTCGAGGCCGAGAAGGGCCACCCGATCGACGCCGTCCTCGCGACCCTCGGCGGCCAGACGGCCCTGAACACCGCGGTGGCGCTGCACGAGCAGGGCATCCTCGAGAAGTACGACGTCGAGCTGATCGGCGCCGACTTCGACGCCATCCAGCGCGGCGAGGACCGGCAGAAGTTCAAGGACATCGTCGCCAAGGTCGGCGGCGAGTCCGCGCGCTCCCGTGTCTGCTACACGATGGACGAGGTCCGCGACACGGTCGCCGAACTGGGCTTCCCCGTCGTCGTGCGGCCGTCGTTCACGATGGGCGGCCTCGGCTCCGGCATGGCCTACGACGACGAGGACCTGACGCGGATCGCCGGCGGCGGCCTCGCCGCGTCGCCCACCGCCAACGTGCTGATCGAGGAGTCGATCCTCGGGTGGAAGGAATACGAGCTCGAGCTGATGCGCGACGGCCGCGACAACGTCGTGATCGTGTGCTCGATCGAGAACGTCGACCCGGTCGGCGTGCACACCGGTGACTCGATCACCGTCGCCCCCGCCATGACGCTCACGGACCGTGAGTACCAGGCGATGCGCGACCTCTCGATAGACATCCTCCGCGAGGTCGGAGTCGACACCGGTGGCTGCAACATCCAGTTCGCCATGGACCCCACCGACGGGCGCCTCGTCGTCATCGAGATGAACCCGCGCGTGTCGCGGTCCAGTGCGCTCGCGTCGAAGGCGACCGGCTTCCCGATCGCGAAGATCGCCGCGAAGCTCGCCATCGGCTACACCCTGGACGAAATCGTCAACGACATCACCAAGGAAACCCCGGCGTGCTTCGAGCCGACCCTCGACTACGTCGTCGTCAAGGCTCCGCGGTTCGCGTTCGAGAAGTTCCCCGGCGCCGACGACACCCTCACCACCACGATGAAGTCGGTCGGTGAGGCCATGTCCATCGGCCGCAACTTCACCGAGGCGTTCGGGAAGGTGCTGCGCTCGCTGGAGACCAAGCGGGCCGGGTACTGGACGGGCCCCGAGGTGGAGGCCACCGACCTCGACAGCCTCCTGGCGGAACTGAGCATCCCCCGCGACGGCCGCGTCTACGGCCTCGAGAAGGCGTTCGCTCTCGGTGCCACCGTCGAGCAGCTGTTCGACGCCACGAAGATCGACCCGTGGTTCCTCGACCAGATCCTGCAGATCCACGAGCTCGGCGACGGGTTGCGTGAGGCGCCCGAGGTGACGGAGCGGGTTCTGCGCCGCGCCAAGCACCACGGCCTGTCGGATCGGCAGATCGCGGCCCTGCGCCCCGAGATCGGCGGCGAGGACGCCGTCCGGGCGCTGCGTGAGCAGTGGAACGTCCACCCCGTGTACAAGACGGTCGACACCTGCGCCGCCGAATTCGAGGCGAAGACGCCGTACCACTACTCCACGTACGAACTCGACCCGGCGGCCGAGTCCGAGGTGGCCCCGCAGACCGAGCGTCCGAAGGTCCTGATCCTCGGTTCCGGACCGAACCGCATCGGTCAGGGCATCGAGTTCGACTACTCCTGCGTCCACGCCGCACTGACGCTGTCGGAGGCCGGTTACGAGACGGTGATGGTCAACTGCAACCCGGAGACCGTCTCCACCGACTACGACACCGCCGACCGCCTGTACTTCGAGCCGCTCACGTTCGAGGACGTGCTCGAGGTGTACCGGGCCGAGTCGCTCTCGGGCACCGTCGCCGGGGTGATCGTGCAGCTCGGCGGTCAGACCCCGCTGGGCCTGGCGAAGCGGCTGAAGGCCGCGGGTGTGCCGATCGTCGGCACCAGCCCGGAGGCGATCGACCTCGCGGAGGATCGCGGCGAGTTCGGCAAGGTGCTGGTCGAAGCCGGTCTGCCCGCTCCCAAGTTCGGCACCGCCACCACGTTCGCCGGGGCCCGCGAGATCGCGGCCGGCATCGGGTACCCGGTGCTGGTGCGCCCGTCGTACGTCCTCGGTGGCCGCGGCATGGAGATCGTCTACGACGAGGCGTCGCTGGAGAGCTACATCTCCCGCGCCACCGAGATCTCCGACGACCGGCCCGTCCTGGTCGACCGGTTCCTGGAAGACGCCATCGAGATCGACGTCGACGCGCTCTGCGACGGCTCCGAGGTGTACCTCGGCGGTGTGATGGAGCACATCGAGGAGGCCGGCATCCACTCGGGCGACTCGGCCTGTGCGCTGCCGCCGATCACCCTCGGCCGCGCCGACCTGGAGAACGTCCGCCGCTCCACGGAGGCGCTCGCCAAGGGCATCGGCGTCAAGGGCCTGCTCAACGTCCAGTACGCACTGAAGGACGACATCCTGTACGTCCTGGAGGCCAACCCCCGCGCCAGCCGCACCGTGCCGTTCGTGTCGAAGGCGACGGCGGTGCAGCTCGCCAAGGCGTGCGCCCGCGTCATGCTGGGCGAGTCCATCGCCGATCTGCGTGCGAGCGGTGTGCTCCCGGCCACCGGCGACGGCGGTTCGACCCCGGCGGACGCGCCTGTCGCAGTGAAGGAGGCCGTGCTGCCGTTCAACCGGTTCCGGCGCGCCGACGGCACCGGGGTGGACACCCTGCTGAGCCCGGAGATGAAGTCGACCGGCGAGGTCATGGGCATCGACGCCGACTTCGGCACCGCGTTCGCGAAGAGCCAGACGGCCGCGTACGGCTCGCTGCCCACGTCGGGGTCGGTGTTCGTCTCCGTCGCCAACAAGGACAAGCGATCGCTGATCTTCCCGGTCAAGCGGCTCGCCGACCTGGGCTTCCGGATCCTGGCCACCGAGGGAACTGCGGCGGTTCTCCGCCGGAACGGGATCACCTGCCAGGAGGTGCACAAGCACTCCGGCGAGAAGCTGGAGGCGGGTGAGCGCACCATCGTCGAGACGATCCGCGACGGCGAGGTCGACATGGTGATCAACACGCCGTACGGCAACTCCGGACCGCGCGTCGACGGCTACGAGATCCGCAGCGCGGCCGTCGCCATGAACATCCCGTGCGTCACCACCGTGCAGGGTGCGTCCGCCGCGGTGCAGGGCATCGAAGCCGCGATCCGCGGCGACATCGGTGTCCAGTCGCTCCAGGCGCTGCACGCGCGGCTGCGGTCGCCCGCCGTGGTCGTGGCTCCCGCGACCGGGTCCGCGTCGTCGTGAGCGGACACCATCACCACCACTCCTGGGTGCATCGGCTGACGTCGGCGGTCGAGCACCGGGGGCGGTTGTGCGTCGGGATCGATCCGCATCCGGGACTGCTCGAGGCGTGGGGGCTGCCCGTCTCCGCCGAGGGGCTGGAGACGTTCGCGGAGATCTGCGTGGAGGCCTTCGTCGGTGAGGTGGCCGTCGTGAAGCCTCAGGTGGCGTTCTTCGAAGCGTACGGCTCCGCCGGGTACGCGGTGCTCGAACGCACCATTTCGGTCCTCAGAGAGGCAGGGACGCTCGTCGTCGCCGATGCCAAGCGCGGGGACATCGGGTCGACGATGGCGGCGTACGCGCAGTCCTGGCTGGGTGCGCAGTCGGCTCTGTCGTCCGATGCCGTGACGGTGTCGCCGTATCTGGGGTTCGGGGCGCTCGACCCGGCGATGTCCCTGGCGGCGGAGCAGGGCCGCGGGCTCTTCGTGCTGGCCCGGACGTCCAATCCGGAGGGCGGCGACCTGCAGGCGGCGCAGACCGCCGGGGGAGTGTCCGTGGCCCAGTCCGTGGTGGACGCGGCGGCCCGGCACAACGACGCGCAACCCGGTCTGGTGGGTCTGGTGGTGGGTGCGACACGCGGACACGGCCTGGATTTGTCGAATTTTTCCGGACCGATTCTCGCGCCCGGTCTCGGCGCCCAGGGCGCGACTCCCGGTGATCTCGCCGACATTTTTCCCGATTCTCGAAAACTGTTGTTGCCGAACAGTTCTCGTGGTGTTCTCGGTGCCGGACCGTCGGTGACGGCACTGCGTGAAGCGGCCGTCAAGGTCCGCGACGAGATCGAGTCCGCACTCTCATAGCCCACCCGAATCCGGCTCTGACCTCGGGGGGTGGGTTCGCAATCGGCGCCGGGCGTGAGTACGGTCGCTATCGCTGCTGGTTATCCAGTGGTTTGGACTATTTGCCAACGACGAGACGGAGGAACCGTGGCCCTTCCCCAGTTGACTGATGAGCAGCGCGCTGCTGCTTTGGAGAAGGCAGCTGCTGCCCGCAAGGCCAGGGCTGAGCTCAAGGAGCGCCTGAAGCGTGGTGGCACCGACCTCAAGCAGGTTCTCAAGGACGCCGAGGACGACGAGATCCTGGGCAAGATGAAGGTGTCGGCACTGCTCGAGGCGCTGCCCAAGGTGGGCAAGGTCAAGGCGCAGGAGATCATGACCGAGCTGGAGATCGCTCCGACCCGTCGCCTCCGTGGCCTCGGCGATCGGCAGCGGAAGGCCCTGCTCGCCAGGTTCGACTTCGAGGCCTGAGCACGACAGTGGTAGCTGACGCACAAGTGTCAGAGAGCAAGACCGCAGTGCGGAGGGGTCGGCTGGTAGTACTGGCCGGCCCCTCGGCCGTCGGTAAGTCCAGCGTGGTGCGACTCCTGCGTGAACGGATGCCGGAGCTCGTCTTCAGCGTGTCCGCGACGACGCGCGACCCACGCCCGGGCGAGGTGGACGGCAAGGACTACCGGTTCACCTCTCGCGACGAGTTCCAGCGGATGATCGAATCCGGTGAGCTGCTCGAATGGGCCGAGATCCACGGCGGACTCCAGCTGTCGGGAACCCCGGCCGCACCCGTCCGCCGGGCGATCGAACAGGGCAAACCGGTGCTCGTCGAGGTCGACCTCGCCGGTGCGCGGGCCGTCCGCGCCGCGATGCCGGAGGCGCTGCTCGTCTTCATGGCGCCCCCGAGTTGGGACGTGCTGGTCGAGAGATTGACCGGCCGGGGCACCGAATCCGCCGACGTCGTGGAGCGGCGTCTCGCGACCGCGAGAGTCGAGCTGGAGGCGCAGGACGAGTTCGACGAGGTCATCGTGAACGAGGATGTCAGCCGATCGTGCGACGAGTTGGTATCCTTGTTGGTTGGACGACCGGAACAGTCCGAGTCGACCCACTAGATCTCACATCAACTAGCCAGAACTATTTCAGGAGATACCGAGTGAGCAGCACCCCCGCAGTAGCGTCCGCAACACCCAGCCACGGCGCCCTGCCGGCTTACGACACCCCGCTCGGCATCACCAATCCTCCGATCGACGAGCTTCTCGCTCGCACGTCGTCGAAGTACGCGCTGGTGATCTACGCGGCCAAGCGGGCGCGTCAGATCAACGATTACTACAACCAGCTCGGTGACGGCATCCTCGAGTACGTCGGCCCCCTCGTGGAGCCGGGCCTGCAGGAGAAGCCGCTGTCGATCGCGCTGCGTGAGATCCACTCCGATCTTCTCGAGCACACCGAAGGCGAGTGAGCGGAGGATCTGCCGTGCCTGAACAGGCAGCGGGCCCGGGCTCCGGGAACGTGACGGATTCACCGGAACCGGTTCCCTCGGGGGCAGCGCGCAAGCGGATCGTCGTCGGTGTCGGTGGCGGCATCGCCGCGTACAAGAGTTGTGCCGTCATTCGGGCCTTCACGGAGGCCGGGCACCATGTGCGGGTCATCCCGACGGAGTCCGCTCTCGAGTTCGTCGGCAAGGCGACGTTCGAGGCGCTGTCGGGCAACCCCGTGCACACGGGTGTGTTCGCCGACGTTCCGCAGGTTCCGCATGTTCGCCTGGGACAGGAAGCGGATCTCGTCGTCATCGCGCCCGCCACCGCCGACCTCATGGCGCGCGCCGTGGCGGGACGCGCCGACGACCTCCTCACCGCGACGCTGCTCACCGCGCGATGTCCCGTGGTGTTCGCTCCCGCGATGCACACGGAGATGTGGGAGCACCCGGCCACCGTCGCGAACGTCGCCACGCTGCGCGCACGCGGCGTGACCGTCATCGAACCCGCATCCGGCCGCCTCACCGGCAAGGACACCGGCGCAGGCCGGCTGCCCGAACCCGACGAGATCGTCGGGTTGGCGTCGCTGCTGGTCGAGCGTCCCGACGCGCTGCCCCGTGATCTCGAGGGCCGGCGGGTCCTCGTGTCCGCGGGCGGCACCCGCGAGCCACTCGACCCGGTGCGATTCCTCGGTAACCGCAGTTCGGGCAAGCAGGGATTTGCCATCGCCCGGCTCGCCGTGCAGCGCGGGGCCGAGGTCACCCTCGTCTCCGGCTACACCGCCGGCCTCGCCGACCCGGCCGCCGTCGACGTGGTGCACGTCCGCACGGCGGAAGACATGCGGGTCGCGGTCGCCAAGCACGCGCCCGGATTCGACGCCGTGATCATGGCCGCGGCAGTGGCCGACTTCCGGCCGTCGACGACGGTGGCGAGCAAGATCAAGAAGGGTGCGGGCGAGCCCGACTCGATCGCACTCACCAAGAACGAGGACATCCTCGCCGGCCTGGTGCAGTCCCGGCGGGACGGCGAGATCCCGTCGAAGACCGTGATCGTCGGATTCGCGGCCGAGACGGGCGACGCCGACGGCGACGTCCTCACGTACGCGCGGGCCAAGCTCGCACGTAAGGGCTGCGACCTCCTCGTCGTCAACGCGGTCGGCGAGGGCAAGGCGTTCGAGGTCGACCACAACGACGGGTGGCTGCTCGGAGCCGACGGTTCCGAGTCCGCGCTCGAGCACGGATCGAAGGCGTTGATGGCGAGCCGGGTGCTCGACGCCGTCGACCAGCTGTTCCGGACACTCTGACGGAAGATCCGGCAGAGTTTCGGTGATTCGAAGGGTGTCACTCCCGCCGGGGTGGCGCTAGGGTCGTTCGCGGTATTACGCAGCTAAGCTGTTTTCAAGTGCTGTTCAGGACAACTGTCGAGAGGGAATTCTGTGAGCCAGTCCGGTAGTCGGCTATTCACCAGTGAGTCTGTGACCGAGGGGCACCCGGACAAGATTTGTGATGCGATCAGCGACTCCATCCTCGACGCGCTCCTCACCGACGACCCGCGCGCCCGCGTCGCCGTCGAGACACTGGTGACCACCGGACAGGTCCACGTCGCCGGCGAGGTCACGACCACCGCCTACGCCGACATTCCCAAGATCGTGCGCGACACCGTGCTCGAGATCGGGTACGACTCCTCGGCCAAGGGCTTCGACGGCAACTCCTGCGGCGTCAACGTCGCGATCGGTGCACAGTCCCCGGAGATCGCCCAGGGCGTCGACCACTCGCACGAGGTCCGCACCGGCGAACTGAGCGACGACGAGATCGACCGTCAGGGCGCGGGCGACCAGGGACTGATGTTCGGGTTCGCCACCACCGACACCCCGGAACTGATGCCGCTGCCGATCGCGCTGGCGCACCGCCTGTCGCGTCGTCTCACCGAGGTCCGCAAGTCCGGAGTCCTGCCGTACCTGCGCCCGGACGGCAAGACCCAGGTCACCATCGAATACGACGGTGACAAGGCGGTTCGCCTCGACACCGTGGTCATCTCGACGCAGCACGCCGCGGACATCGACCTCGACAACCTGCTGACCCCGGATCTGCGGGAGAAGGTTCTCGGATCGGTTCTCGCCGAAATCGACATGCCCGAACTCGACGTCTCGGACATCCGCCTGCTCGTCAACCCGACCGGCAAGTTCGTGCTCGGCGGCCCGATGGGTGACGCCGGCCTGACAGGTCGCAAGATCATCGTCGACACCTACGGCGGCATGGCCCGCCACGGCGGCGGCGCGTTCTCCGGCAAGGACCCCTCGAAGGTCGACCGGTCGGCGGCCTACGCCATGCGCTGGGTGGCCAAGAACGCGGTCGCGGCAGGCCTCGCGGACCGGATCGAGGTCCAGGTGGCGTACGCGATCGGCAAGGCGGCACCGGTGGGTCTGTTCGTCGAGACGTTCGGTACCGAGAAGACGGATCCGGCGCGGATCCAGCAGGCCATCACCGAAACGTTCGACCTGCGACCCGGCGCCATCATCCGCGACCTCGACCTGCTGCGTCCGATCTACGCACAGACCGCGGCGTACGGTCACTTCGGCCGCACCGACATCGACCTCCCGTGGGAGAGCATCGACCGGGCGGAGAAGCTTCGGGCAGCCGCGGGCCTCTGATCGGTAGTCACGGCGCGGCGGGCGCCGCTGCGGTAGGAGCCGCCGCGTGAGCGCGGAAAAGGTTGCGGCAGAAGTAGATCCGGTTGCCCGGGTGCTGCCGCTGCTTCCGCTAGCCCACCTCGACCGCGAATTCGACTATCTCGTTCCGAAGGACCTCGACGAGCAGGCGCAGCCCGGGGTCCGGGTGCGCATCCGGTTCGCCGGACGTCTCGTCGACGGGTTCGTCGTCTCCCGGAACGCGACCAGCGACCATCAGGGCCGTTTCGGCTGGCTCGAACGGGTGATCTCGCCCGAGCGGGTTCTGACCGAGGAGATCACCCGGGTGGTCGACCTCGTCGCCGGCCGATACGCCGGAACCCGCGCGGACGTCCTGCGGCTCGCGATCCCGCCGAGACACGCCCGGGCGGAGTCCGAGGCCGCGTCCGAGCCCCCCGAGGTGCCGGACACCGCAATCGAGACCGAGGCGTGGGACCGGTACGTGCACGGCGGCGCGTTCCTGACCGCACTGTCGGGGGAGCGTGCCCCGCGCGCGGTCTGGCAGGCGCTCCCCGGCGAGGACTGGCCGGCGCGTCTCGCGGAACTGTCGGGGCTCGTCGCCGCCACCGGGGCGAGCACCGTCGTCGTCGTGCCCGATCAGCGCGATCTCGACCGCGTGGTCGCGGCGGTGGAAAAGCTGCTGGGTAAGGACGCGGTCGTCGGACTCGCTGCCGGTCTCGGTCCGGCGCTGCGCTACCGGCGTTGGCTGGCGGCGCTGCGCGGGACGGCAAAGGTCGTCGTCGGGACCCGGAGTTCGGTGTTCGCGCCGACGCCGCGCACCGGGCTGATCGTGGTCTGGGACGACGGGGACGACAACCATTCCGAGCCGCGCGCACCGTATCCGCACGCCCGCGAGGTGGCGCTGCTCCGCGCGTACGCCAGTGGCTGCGCGGTGGTACTGGCCGGACATGCGCGCACCGCGGAGGCCCAGGCGCTGGTCGACTCGGGGTGGGCGCACGATCTCGTGGCCTCCCGGGACTCGGTGCGGGCGGCCGCCCCGAAGATCACCGCACTCGCTGACAGTGACCACGCCCTGGCCCGCGATCCCGGTGCCCGCGCAGCCCGGCTGCCCGCGATCGCGTTCGCGGCTGCCCGGGAGGCGCTCGGCGCCGGCCGGGGAGTGCTGGTTCAGGTGCCCCGGCGCGGCTACGTGCCCAGCCTCGCGTGCGGCAAGTGCCGGGCGCCCGCGCGATGCCGACGATGCAACGGACCTCTCGCGCTGCCGTCAGCGGCCGGCCCGGACGGGGCGGGGACGCCCGCGTGCCGGTGGTGTGGCGTCGCCGACGCCGCACACCGCTGCCACGCGTGCGGAGCGAAGGCGCTGCGGGCCGTCGTGGTCGGTGCCGGACGGACCGCCGAGGAACTGGGTCGCGCGTTTCCCGGGGTCGCCGTCCGGATGTCGGGGGGCACGGACGTCGTCGACGAGGTGAAGGAGGGTCCCACCCTCGTGGTGTCGACGGTCGGGGCCGAACCGGTGATGCCGGGCGGCTACGGCGCGGCGTTGCTGCTGGACGGCTGGGCGCTGCTGGGTCGTCCCGACCTGCGCGCCGCCGAGGAGACGCTGCGGCGGTGGATGACGGCGTCGTCGCTCGTGCGCCCGTTCGTCGAGGGCGGTCAGGTGGTCGTGGTCGCCGATTCGGGGATTCCGACCGTGCAGGCGCTGGTTCGCTGGGATCCGGTCGGTCACGCCCGTGCGCAGTACGAGGAGCGGGCGGAGGTCGGATTTCCGCCCGCCATCCACCTCGCGGCGATCGACGGCAGCGCGAAGGCGATCGCCGACCTCCTGGAGCTCGCCGATCTGCCGGCGAATGCGGAATTGCTCGGTCCGGTCGAGTTGCCGGCGGGGGAGCGGCTGCCGTTCACCGGCGACGCGCCGGAGCCGGCGGACGTGGAGCGGATGCTGATCCGGGTGCCCCGTGGCGAGGGAAAGCCGCTGGCCAAAGTGCTGGGAGAGGCGCAGTCGGTGCGCAGCGCGCGTAAGGACTCGCAGCCTGCCCGGGTCCAGATCGACCCCATTCGGATCGGCTAGTTCCGCCCCCGGGGTGACACAAAGGAATGGCACGGAGGTTTACCCCTCCCTGCCACTTTCACCATATAACGCACCGGGGGCCTTGCGGCAAGACCCGGGTCGTGCCGCAGAATCTCCCACCGAAGCCAAGCCTGCGGAAATCAGTTCGCGGCGTATGTGGGGGTTTTCATGATTGACGTGATCGTTGCCGGCAGCGGACCGACCGGCCTGATGCTGGCCTGCGAGTTGCGGCTGCACGGCGTGCAGGTGCTCGTGCTGGAGAAGGAGGCCGAGCCGACCAGGCATGTCCGGTCGCTGGGCCTGCACGTGCGCAGCGTCGAGGTGATGGACCAGCGCGGTCTGCTGGAGCGGTTCCTCGCGCTCGGCAAGCAGTACCCCGTCGGCGGTTTCTTCGCCGGTATCAGCAAGCCGCGGCCCGACCGGCTGGACACCGCACATCCGTACATTCTCGGCATCCCGCAGCCCGTCACCGAGCGCCTGCTGATCGAGCACGCCACCGAACTCGGCGTCGAGATCCGGCGTGGCTGCGAACTGGTCGGGCTGAGCCAGAACGAGGACGGGGTGACCGCCCTGCCGGCCGACGGCACACAGCTGCACTCGCGCTACCTCGTCGGTTGCGACGGCGGCCGCAGCACGGTGCGCAAGCTGCTCGGCGTCGGCTTCCCCGGCGAGCCCACCCGGGTCGAGTCGCTGCTGGGCGAGATGGAGGTGGCCGCGCCGCCGGAGACGCTGAACGCGGTGGTGGCTGAGGTCCGCAAGACCCACAAGGGGTTCGGCGCCGGGCCCTCCGGGGACGGGGTGTACCGCGTCGTCGTGCCCGCCGAGGGGGTGGCCGAGGACCGGTCGGTCCCGCCGACCCTCGAGGAGTTCAAGCAACAGCTGCGGGTGTTCGCCGGCACCGACTTCGGCGTGCACTCACCGCGGTGGCTGTCCCGCTTCGGCGACGCCACCCGGCTGGCCGAGCGCTACCGGGTCGGCCGGGTGTTGCTGGCCGGCGACGCGGCGCACGTCCATCCACCGCTGGGCGGGCAGGGCCTCAACCTCGGCGTCCAGGACGCGTTCAATCTGGGCTGGAAACTGGCCGCCGAGGTCAACGGCTGGGCACCGGAGGGGCTGCTGGACAGCTACCACACCGAACGGCACCCGGTAGCGGCCGACGTGCTGAACAACACCCGCGTGCAGTCCGAGCTGCTGTCCGCCGCCCCGGGTCCCCAGGCGGTGCGACGGCTGCTGTCGGAACTGATGGACCTCGAGGAGGTGAACCGGTACCTGACCGAGAAAGTCACCGCGATCGGGGTCCGCTACGACTTCGGGGAGGGGCACGAACTGCTCGGCCGCCGGCTGCGCGACATCGGGCTGAAGCGGGGGCGCCTCTACGCGCTGATGCACGGTGGCCGCGGATTGCTGCTCGACCAGACCGGCCGGCTTTCGGTGGCGGGCTGGGCAGACCGGGTCGACCACGTCGTCGACGTCAGCGAGGAACTGGACGTGCCCGCGGTGCTGCTGCGGCCGGACGGCTACGTGGCATGGGTCGGGGGAGACCAGCAGGATCTGGTCGGCCAACTGCCCAGGTGGTTCGGCGCGGCCGCCGGCTGAGCGCGAACGCCTCCGGGCTCAGCCGGCCACAGCGCCCTTCGGGTACGGGCCGACTTGACGATCGTCACAGAAATGGGTCTTGTCGGGTTCCAATTGACGATATATCGTTGATGCATCAGCGATACAGAAGGAGGCTGATGATGGAAGACTTCCATTTCGAACACAGGGGTGCCCGACGGGACCGATTCACACGCGAACGGACGGGAGGGCCCGAGGGGCCCCACCGTCACGGACACCGGCGAGGCCGCTTCGGCCCCGAGGGTGATCCCGGCTTCGGTCCGGGAATGCACTTCGGACGCGGACGCGGACGGGGTGGCAGGGGACGGCGCGGCGATGTCCGCTCCGCGATCCTGCTGCTGCTCACCGAGGAGCCGATGCACGGCTACGAGCTGATTCAGCAGATCGTCGAACGCAGCGACGGGGTCTGGAAGCCCAGTCCCGGTTCGATCTACCCCGCGTTGTCACAGCTCGAGGACGAGGGTCTGGTGCTCATCGAAAAGGTGGCGGGTCGCAAGACTGCACGCCTGACGGACGAGGGCAAGGCCTTCGTCGAAGCGAACAAGACCGAACTCGGCACCCCGTGGGACGACGTGCGGGAGAGTGTCGGCCGGCCCGCCGAGGACCTGCGGGGTCTGATCGGGTTGCTGATGGGTGCCGCGGGTCAGGTCGCCGCGGTCGGTGACGACGACCAGGTCCGGCGTGCCGGCGAGATCCTCACCGAGGCGCGGCGCGCGATGTATCGCCTTCTCGCGGAAGACGATCAGAGCGAAGCCGGCAAGGATGACACCGACTCGTAGGGCGCCACGGCTCACCGCGGGCCCGCCGACTCGGCGCGACAGCGCGTGCACATTCTGGGAAGGTTCACAGGAATGTCACGGCGAAGTCGGGAGAGATCATGAGGTTTCGGGGTGCCGGTGCGGTCGTCACGGGTGTCGTCCTGCTGATGTCCGGCGCAGTGTCCACCGCCCACGCGGACGACGCCTCACCGGCCCAGCCCGTCGTGCCCACCACGGCCGGGCTTCCTCAGAACGGCCGTAGTGCCGCCGCCGCGTATGCGCACGAGCACCCGGACAGCGCACCCGCGGGATCGAACGACTTCTCCTGCACACCCTCCCCGGACCACCCGGAGCCGGTGGTGCTCGCGCACGGCACCGACGCCAGCGCCTACGCGGACTGGGCCGCCCTGTCGCCCATGCTCGCCGCGGACGGCTACTGCGTGTTCGCGCTCAACTACGGCGGAGCACCGGGTGCCGATTCCTACGGCACCGAGGACATCGTCGCGAGCGCGGAGGAGTTCGGCCGGTTCGTCGACCGGGTCCGCGACGCGACCGGCGCCGACAAAGTGGACACCGTCGGATACTCGCAGGGTGCGAACGTCACGCGGTACTACGTCAACAAGCTCGGCGGCGCCCCGTTCGTCGACCACTGGGTCGGACTGGCGTCGCCCAGCTACGGGGGAGTGATGTACGGCCTCGTTCCGATCGTGCAGGCGCTTCCCGGCGGACCGGACTTCGCCCGCACGGTGACGTCGGTGGCCGTCAGTCAGCAGATGCAGGGCTCGCCGTTCATGAACGCCCTCAACGCGGGCGGTGACACCGTGCCCGGTGTCGCGTACACGACGATCGGGTCTCGGTACGACGAGATGATCCAGCCGTACACGAACATGGCGCTCCACGGCGCCGGGGCCGACAACATCCTGATCCAGGATCGATGCCCCCAGGACGGCACCGGACATTTCCAGGCGCCCTACGATCCGTTCGCGCTCGACCTCGTCCGGGCGGCGCTCGACCAGGACGCGACTCCGCTGGCTCGTTGCGAGTTCGTCCCGGTCGGTGCGGGTATTCCGCAGGTGATTCTCGACAGCAACAGATAGACCCACGAATGAGGCGGGGAGCCGTGCGCCGCACGGCTCCCCGCCTCATTCGTGGGTGGCGGTCTTTCACCGGATTAATCAGAGGAAGCCTGGCCCTTCAGGGCCGGGAGGAAGCTGATTCTGTCTGCGCGAGCGCGTAGCGGGGTCGCTTTCTTTCGTGGGTTCTGGTCGTTTTTGGTTGGTGATGTATTCGGCGATGATGGCGAGTGGGGCTCCACCTGCGGAGGCGGCGAAGTGGGACGGTGACCAGAAGTGATTGCCCCACAAGTATTTCCGGATGTGGTCGGGGAACTCGTGGCGCAGGTATCGAGCGGAGACGCCCTGGAGGCTATTGACCAGGGTGGAGAGTTGCACGGTGGGTGGGTAGTGGATCAATAGGTGGACGTGGTCGGTTGCTCCGCTGAACTCGGTCAACGTTGCGCCGAACTTGTCACACACCTCTGCCATGATCTGCCGGTGACATAGACCAATGGGTATCAGCAGGGAAAGGCGCAGGGTGTGAAGCGGATCGTTGTCGTGAAGCTGGCTCCCACCCCAGAGCAGTATGTGGCGCTGAAATCGACACTAGAGTTGTGCAATGCGGGGGCGAACATGGTTTCGCGGTTCGCGCACACCGCCACCGATCGACGCCCGTTCGCGCTGCAGAAACAGGTCTATGCCCAGCTCAAAGCGCGGGGGTTGTCGGCGCAACCGGCGATCCGGGTCATCAAGAAAGTCGCGGATGCGTACGTGACCCGGAAAGCGAACCTGCTTAACGGGAATTACGGCACGCCGGAATCGAAACGGTATGCGAAGGTTGCAGGTAAGGCGATCGTGTTCCGCGAGGACGCGGGCCAACCGTTTGACGATCGGTGCTTGTCGTGGCAGATCGATCGATCGACGGTGTCGATCTGGACGACCGAGGGCCGGATGCGCAACGTCGGATTCGTGTGCGCGCCGTGGCAGCTGAAAATGCTCGCCGACCGCAAAGGCGAGTCGGATCTGATTTTCCGCGACGGATCTTTCTACCTGCACGCCACCGTCGATACCGACGCACCGGATCAGGTGGTCCCCGCCGACGACCCCACCGGGTGGCTGGGCGTGGACTTGGGGATCGTGAACCTGGCGGTGACCACCGCAGATGACCCGGCCGAACTCGACGTCCGGTGGTCTGGTGGTGCGGTCACCGCCCGCCGGAAAAAGAACGAAACCATGCGGTCCGCGCTGCACAAGGTGGGGACCAAGTCCGCGAAACGGAAGCTGAAGAAACGGCGTAGGAAGGAGACTCGGTACGCCACCGACATCAATCACCAACTCTCGAAAACGATTGTTGCCCAAGCACAACGCACCGGTCAAGGAATCGCGCTAGAAGATCTATCGGGGATCCGGGACCGGGTACGGCTCGCACGCAAACAACGGCAACAACTGCACTCCTGGGCATACGCGCAATTGCGCGACCAGATCACCTACAAGGCGCAAGCCGCAGGACTGCCGGTGCAGGTGATCAACCCGCGCAACACCAGTAAAACGTGTCACCTCTGCGGGCACTGCGACAGCGCGAGCAGGTACAGTCAAGCGGTCTTCCGGTGCCGCGGTTGCGGATGGACCGGGCACGCCGACCATAACGCCGCCGCCAACATTGCCGCACTCGGACACAACAACTACCGGGCCGCCCAATCAACCGTGCCTAAAGCAGCCACCCCTCTAACAGCCAGTTAGAACGTGAGCAGCAAACCCGCGTCCTTCAGGACCGGGTAGTTGATGGTCTTGATGTTGAACCAGATGTTCGGCATCGGAATCGCTCACGCCCTGCAGGGCGGCGGGCACCGGCCAGTTCTTCGATGGGCTTCGTCTCGTGCGCCCTGTCGAACCTACTTTCAATTCCTGCCATCGTTACCTCCAGAGGTTCGAAAACGGGACACCGGCCCGACCGTTCGCGCCGGCCTCAGAACGGTCAATACCCGTCCACCGTCGCTGTGTGCGGTTCTGCGGAAACGATTCGCCGACTGTTCGCCGAGTGTTATGGCCCGGGGTCGACTCCCTAGACTGGTCGCACATCGTCGATCAAAGGGGAGCTTTCTTCGTGAGTATCGTTTCGGCCCGCGCAGCGGTCCACCGTCCGTCGTGTGGGTCGCCGACGTGCGCATAGTCTTCGCCGGAACCCCCGAGCCCGCTGTTCCCTCGCTCGAACGCCTGATCCGTTCGCCGCGCCACGACGTCGTGGCGGTGATCACCCGCCCGGACGCGGTCGCAGGCCGCGGACGCAAGGTGGTCCGTTCACCGATCGGTGAACTCGCCGACTCCCACGGCATCGAGGTGCTGACTCCCGAGCGGCCCTCGGAGCCGGACTTCCTGGCGCGTCTCGCCGACCTCGCACCCGACTGCGCGCCCGTCGTCGCCTACGGGGCGCTGCTGCCGCAGAAGGTCCTCGACATCCCGGCCCACGGCTGGGTGAACCTGCACTTCTCGCTGTTGCCGGCGTGGCGCGGGGCAGCCCCCGTGCAGGCCGCGATCGGTGCGGGCGACGACATGACCGGCGCGAGTGCGTTCCGGCTCGAGGCGGGGATGGACACCGGGCCGGTCTACGGGGTGGTCACCGAGAGGATCCGCGATACCGATACCGCCGGGGATCTGTTGGGGCGCCTGGCCGACAGCGGTGCGGTCCTCCTGGAGTCGGTTCTCGACGGGATCGAGGACGGCGCGATCACCGCGGTCCCGCAGTCGGCCGACGGAGTGTCGCACGCGCCCAAGGTGAGCGTCGAGGCGGCCCGGATCCGTTGGGACAGAACAGCTGCCGTGGTTGACCGGCACGTCCGCTCGGTGACCCCCGCGCCCGGCGCCTGGACCACCATCGGCGACCTGCGCGTCAAGGTCGGCCCGGTCACTCCGACGGAGGAGCGACTGGAGCCGGGGGAGATCTCCGTGACCAGGTCCGGATTCCTGATCGGCACGTCCACGGTGGCGGTGCGGCTCGACCGCATCCAGCCGCAGGGCAAGAAACAGATGGCCGCCCTGGACTGGGCGCGAGGCGCACGACTCGACGCGGAGGTACGGGCACAGTGAGCGAATCGAGAAGGCCCGCACGTCGCGGCCAGTCCGGCTCGGGGGCCCGCAACAACCGTCCCCGCCAGGCGCGCCGCCCCGACGCATCGCAGTCCGGTCTCGACCAGCCGCGGCTCGCCGCGAGGGACGTGCTGCGTGCCGTCCGGGAGCGCGACGCCTACGCCAACCTGGTGCTGCCCGGACTGCTGCGTGAGCGGCGCCTGGACGGACGCGACGCCGCCCTCGCCACGGAACTGGCGTACGGCGCCGCCCGCGCCCGTGGGCTCCTCGACGCCGTGATCGCCGACTGCGCCGGCAGGCCGATCGCCGAGATCGACGGACCGCTCCTCGACGTCCTCCAACTGGGCGCCTACCAGCTACTCCGTACCCGCGTCGCCCCGCACGCCGCCGTCGCCACCTCCGTCGATCTCGTGCGCGCGGAGGCCGGTCCGGGGAAGGCGGGCTTCGTCAACGCGGTGCTGCGCCGGGTGTCGGAGCGGTCCGAGGCGGAATGGGTGGAGCGCCTCGCCCCGGCCGATCCGGTGGGGCGGCTGGCGTTCGCGCACGCGCATCCCACGTGGATCGCCCAGGTGTTCGCCGACGCGCTCGGTGCCGACGCCGGGGAACTCGAGGACGTCCTCGTCGCCGACGACGCCCGGCCGGCGGTGCATCTCGTCGCCCGCCCCGGGGAGATCTCGTCGGAGGAACTCGCGCTCGCCACCGGCGGCGAGGTGGGGCGGTACTCGCCATACGCGGTCTATCTGGACGGCGGCGACCCGGGGCTGCTCGACGCCGTCCGCGAGGGGCTCGCCGGAGTGCAGGACGAGGGTAGTCAGCTCGTCGCCCGGGCGCTGTCGCTGGCACCGCTGGACGGACCGGACGCGGGCCGTTGGCTCGACCTCTGCGCGGGTCCGGGCGGCAAGGCTGCCCTGCTCGGCGCTCTCGCCGGAATCGAGGGCGGACGCCTCGACGCCGTGGAGCCGGTGGCGCACCGCGCGGACCTGATCCGCAAGACGACGAAGGAACTGCCGGTCGACGTGCACGTCGCCGACGGCCGGGATCCCGGGTTGGAGAGCGGGTACGACCGGATCCTGGTGGACGCGCCGTGCACCGGACTGGGTGCGCTGCGCCGACGCCCGGAGGCGCGGTGGCGCCGGCAGCCGTCGGACGTGGCGGGTCTGGCGAAGCTGCAGCGGGAACTCCTGGCGTCGGCCGCCCGGCTGGTTCGTCCGGGTGGCGTGATCCTCTACGCGACGTGTTCGCCGCATCTGTCCGAGACGGTGGCCGTGGTCGCGGACGCGGTGCGCCGCTACGGGCTCACGGCGCTGGACACGCGTGAACTCGTTCCCGGGGTGCCGGGTCTGGGTGACGGTCCGGCCGTCCAGCTCTGGCCGCATCGGCACGGCACCGACGCGATGTTCATGGCCGCGTTGCGCAAGCCGTAGTGCGGTCGCTCCCCGCTACCTGGACATCTGCCCGACTTTCGGTAGAACCTGTTTCACTTTAAGGTGAAACGTGTTCTAATTCTTCTCGCGACAGAGACGTACGTCACGATGCGAGTGGAGGACTTCAGATGAATCGGGTAGCGGGGAAGGTCGTTCTGATCACGGGAGCGGCGCGGGGTCAGGGTCGAAGTCATGCAGTGCATCTCGCCGACGAGGGCGCCGACATCATCGCCTTCGACCTCTGCGAGGACATCGCATCCAACGAGTACCCGCTGGCGACCGAGGCCGACCTCGAGGAGACAGGACGGCTCGTCGAGAAGGCGGGGCGCCGGGTCGTCACCGCCAAGGTGGACGTGCGCGACCGCGCGGCACTGCAACGCGAACTCGACGCCGCGGTCGCGACGCTGGGACGGCTGGACGTCGTGGTCGCCAACGCGGGGATCGCGCCCCTCGGGAGCGACGTGCCCGTCGAGGGATTCGTCGATGCGTTCGACGTCGACTTCGTCGGAGTGATCAACACGATTCACTCGGCCCTTCCGCACCTGGACGCCGGCGCGTCGATCATCGCGACAGGATCGGTGGCCGGGCTGGTCCCGCAGACGGGCCTGAACGGTCAGCAGGCCCTGCAGGGGCCGGGCGGCGACGGCTACGGTCTCGCCAAGAAGATGCTGTGGACGTACACCAACTCGCTCGCGCTCACCCTGGGCCCGAAGTCCATCCGCGTCAACGCGATCCACCCCACGAACTGCAACACGGACATGCTGCAGAGCCCTCCGATGTTCCGCACGTTCCGCCCCGACCTCGAGAACCCGACCGCCGAGGACGCGAAGGTCACGTTCCCGTTCATGCAGGCGATGCCCACCCCGTGGGTCGAGCCCGAGGACATCTCGCACGCGGTGGTGTTCCTGTCGTCCGACGAGTCCCGGTTCGTCACCGGCCAGCAGCTCCGGGTCGATGCGGGGGCGGGCCTCAAGCTCGGCGTCTGACGCCGATCCGATGAGGGTCCGGGCCGGTGTGCGGGCGCCGCCCGGGTCCTCGCCATTCTCGTCAGGTCTGGTCGAACTGCTTGCGCAGCTTCGCCGGTGCCTTGATCCGCCAGGCGTCCTGCAGCAACTCGGTCAGCTGCGTGACGTCGACGTTCTCGAGGTCGACGAGGATCGAACCGTGTCCGTCGTAGTGCGGAGTGGTGTAGAACGGCGCGCCCTGGGCCAGCAGGGCCGCCTTCTCGTCGAGGTCGCACATCACCACCAGGCCCCCGTCCGACTCGGCCCGCAACCGGGCGAGCAACGTGCCCGCCACCTTCAGCGCCGGAGTGCGATACGACGTGCTCTCCTGCACCTCCGGCAGGGACGCACCGATCGCCACGACGTCCGTCCAGGTCGGCATGAGCCCAGTATGGACCGCGGGACCCGGCCCCGGCACGCGTACGACTAAACTGCGGCGCGTGGCAACCCCGATGATCGCACCGTCCATTCTGTCTGCCGATTTCGCGCGTCTCGCCGAGGAGGCGGATGCCGTCGCGGGTGCCGACTGGCTGCACGTCGACGTGATGGACGCACATTTCGTGCCGAACCTGACGCTCGGCCTTCCCGTCGTGCTGAGCCTGCTCGCGGCGACGGACATCCCGCTCGACTGCCATCTCATGATCGACGACCCCGGCCGCTGGGCGCCGCCCTACGCGGAGGCGGGCGCGCACAACGTCACGTTCCACGCGGAGGCGACCGACGACCCCCGGTCCGTGGCCCGGGACATCCGCGCCGCCGGCGCCAAGGCCGGTCTCAGCGTCAAGCCCGGAACGCCGATCGAGCCGTACCTCGAGATCCTGAAGGATTTCGACACGCTTCTCGTCATGAGCGTCGAGCCCGGTTTCGGCGGTCAGTCGTTCATCCCGGAGGTGCTGTCGAAGGCGAAGGCCGTCCGCCGGCTCGTCGACTCGGGTGAGCTGAGGCTGGTCGTGGAGATCGACGGCGGCATCAACGCCGACACCGTCGAGGCCGCTGCCGAGGCGGGCGTCGACTGCTTCGTCGCCGGGTCCGCCGTCTACGGCACGAGCGATCCCGCGGAGGCCGTCCGCGCCCTGCGCGCCAGCGCCGCCAAGGCGTCACCGCACCTGAGCCTGTCGCGGTAACGGCGCTCCGGCACATCGTGAACTCCCACGTGCGGCACGAGAATTCGGCTGCGGACCTCGACGCCGCGATGCAGATCGCCATCGGTGCCGCGGAGTCGGCGCGCGGATTCACCAGCCCCAATCCGGCGGTCGGCGCGGTGGTCCTCGACGCAGCGGGGCGCATCGCCGGTGTCGGGATGACGCAGCCTCCCGGCGGTCCGCACGCGGAGGTCGTCGCACTGCGGGAGGCGGGTGACGCCGCCCGCGGCGGCACCGCCGTCGTCACGCTGGAACCGTGCAACCACCACGGCCGGACCGGGCCGTGTTCGCAGGCGCTCCTCGATGCCGGTGTGGTCGCGGTGCACTATGCGGTGGGCGATCCGAACCCCGAGGCCGCGGGCGGCGCGGAAACCCTCGTCTCGGCGGGGGTCGAGGTGACGTCCGGGCTGCGGGCCCAGGACGTCGAACGCGGGCCGCTCCGGGCCTGGCTGCACCGGCAGCGCACCGGTCGGCCGCACGTGACCTGGAAGTACGCGGCCACCCTGGACGGGCGCAGCGCCGCCGCCGACGGCACCAGCCAGTGGATCACCGGTCCCGAGGCCCGCGAACGCGTCCATGCCGACCGGGCGAAACTCGACGCGATCGTGGTCGGCACCGGGACTGTGCTGGCCGACGACCCCCGGCTGACCGCCCGGATGCCCGACCGGTCGCTCGCGGCTCACCAGCCGGTGCGCGTCGTCGTCGGACTCGGCGACATCCCGGCGGACGCCCGGGTCCTCGACGACTCCGCGCCGACCCTGCTGCTGCGCACGCACGACGTGGACGAGGTCCTCGCCGCACTCGCCGAGTACACCGATGTGCTGCTCGAGGGCGGGCCCCGGCTGGCGGGCGCGTTCCTCGCCGCGGGCCGGGTCGACCGCATCCAGGCGTACCTCGCGCCGCTGGTCCTCGGCGCCGGCAGGTCCGCGGTCGCGGACGCGGGTGTGCACACGATCGACGGTGCGCTGCGGTTCCGTCACGAGTCGGTCGAAACAATCGGCCCCGATTTGTTGTTGAGTCTGGTTCCAGCAGTGTCCGAAAACCCTGACAGCCCCCAAACGTAGGAGAAGCCACAATGTTCACCGGGATCGTCGAAGAGTTGGGTGAGGTCGTCGCCAAGGAGGAACTGGCCGACGCCGCACGGTTCACCGTGCGTGGTCCGGTCGTGACTTCCGACGCGTCACACGGTGATTCGATCGCGGTGAACGGGGTGTGCCTGACCGTCGTCGAGGTACTGGCCGACGGCTCCTTCACGGCCGACGTCATGCAGGAGACGCTGAACCGGTCGAGCCTGCAGAAGATCGACGTGGGCAGCCGCGTCAACCTCGAGCGGGCCGCCGCCCTGAACAGCCGCCTCGGCGGCCACCTCGTCCAGGGCCACGTGGACGGCACCGGGCACATCATCAGCCGCAGCCCGTCCGAGAACTGGGAGGTCGTGCGCATCGCGCTGCCCGACGCCATCTCCCGGTACGTCGTGGAGAAGGGCTCGATCACGGTCGACGGTGTGTCGCTGACGGTCTCGGCGCTCGGCGGGGAACGAGGCGCGGAATACTTCGAGATCTCGCTCATCCCGACCACGCTGCAACTGACCACGCTCGGGGCGGCGTCCGTCGGGACGCCCGTCAACCTCGAGGTCGACGTGATCGCGAAGTATGTGGAGCGGCTGCAAGCGGCCGGCCGCTGAGTCGTACTGTTGAGGAGCATCCCACGGATGCATCCGTTGTATTCGAAGATGCCTAAGTCAAGACTTTGGAGACCGAGCACGTGACCAGGTTCGACAGTATCGAGCGCGCCGTTGCGGACATCGCCGCAGGCAAGGCAGTCGTCGTCGTCGACGACGAAGACCGCGAGAACGAGGGAGACCTCATCTTCGCGGCGGAGAAAGCCACCCCCGAGTTGGTTGCCTTCATGGTTCGATACACGTCCGGCTATCTCTGTGTGCCGCTCGACGGCGCCGACTGTGACCGCCTCGGCCTGCCCCCGATGTACGCCACCAACCAGGACAAGCACGGCACCGCGTACACCGTGACCGTCGACGCCCGCGAGGGCATCGGCACCGGCATCTCCGCGTCCGACCGCGCCGCCACCATGCGGTTGCTGGCCGACCCGTCCAGCGGCGCCCAGGATTTCACCCGGCCCGGCCACGTCGTGCCGCTGCGCGCCAAGGAGGGCGGCGTGCTGCGCCGTCCCGGCCACACCGAGGCCGCCGTCGACCTGGCCCGGATGGCGGACCTGCGGCCGGCAGGTGTGATCTGCGAGATCGTCAGCCAGAAGGACGAGGGCCACATGGCCCAGACCGACGAGCTGCGGGTCTTCGCCGACGACCACAACCTCGCGCTGATCTCGATCGCCGACCTCATCGCGTGGCGCCGCAAGCACGAGAAGCACGTGGAGCGGGTCGCGTCCGCGCGGATCCCCACCCGGCACGGCGAGTTCACGGCCGTCGGCTACCGGAGCATCTACGACGACGTCGAGCACGTGGCCCTGGTCCGCGGCGACCTGCCCGGCCCGGACGGCGACGGCAGCGACGTGCTCGTGCGCGTGCACTCCGAATGCCTCACCGGCGACGTGTTCGGTTCGCTGCGCTGCGACTGCGGGCCCCAGCTCGACGCCGCCCTGGACATGGTCGCGCAGGAGGGTCGCGGTGTGGTCCTGTACATGCGCGGACACGAGGGCCGGGGCATCGGCCTCATGCACAAGCTGCAGGCCTACCAGCTGCAGGACGCGGGTTCGGACACCGTCGACGCGAACCTCGAGCTCGGCCTGCCCGCCGACGCCCGCGACTACGGCATCGGCGCGCAGATCCTGGTGGATCTGGGTATTTCCTCGATGCGGCTGCTGACCAACAACCCGGCCAAGCGGGTCGGGCTCGACGGCTACGGGCTGCAGATCACCGAGCGGGTGTCGATGCCGCTCCGGGCGAACGCCGAGAACCTGACATACCTGCGCACGAAGCGCGACCGCATGGGCCACGACCTGATCGGGCTCGACGACTTCGAAGCAGGAGAAATGCTGTGAGTGGTGAGGGACTGCCGGAGCTGCAGCTCGGTGAGGCGGGCGACCTCCGGCTCGCCATCGTCGCCGGCAGCTGGCACGCCGAGATCTCCGAGGCGCTGATCGCCGGCGCGCAGCGGGTGGCGGCCGAGGCGAACGTGAAGAACGTCACGCTGGTCCGCGTCGCCGGTGCCATCGAGCTTCCGGTGGTGGCGCAGGCCCTGGCCCGCACCCACGACGCCGTCGTCGCGCTCGGTGTCGTGATCCGCGGCGGGACGCCGCACTTCGAATACGTCTGCGACGCCGTGACGGCCGGTCTGACCCGGGTCTCGCTCGACGAGAGCACCCCGGTCGGGAACGGTGTGCTCACCACGGACACCGAGCAGCAGGCCGTCGACCGCAGTGGCCTGCCCGGCTCCGTCGAGGACAAGGGCGGTCAGGCGTGCGCGGCCGCGCTCGACACCGCTGTCACGTTGGCGCGACTGCGCCGCGCCGAGGAGTCCTTCGTATGATCCGGATCCATCCATGACCACTCCCGAATCCGAGTGGACACTCGTCGCGACGCCACGCAAGTCGCGTCGATACGCGATCGGTGTGGCGATTCTTCTCGTCGTCGTGCATGTGACGTTCGCAATCCTGCTGCGCGGCGATTCGACGGGCGTGTACTTCCGGCTCGCCGACCAGCTGGCGTTCGCGGGCATCGGCTGCCTCCTCGCGGCAGCCGTCCTGCTGCTGACCCGGCCCAGGTTGCGGGTCGGGCCCCGCGGCATCGCCGTCCGCAACGTCCTCGGGGAGCGCATCGTCGACTGGGACCTGTACGAGGGGTTGTCCTTCCCGGACGGCGCGGCGTGGGCCCGGATCGAGCTGCCCGACGACGAATACCTGGCCGTGATGGCCATCCAGTCGAACGATCGCGAATACGCCGTGGACGCCGTCGACCGCTTCCGCGCACTCGCGTCGGAGTACGCACCGTCCTGAACCGGGCGTCGCCCCTCCGCGACGTCGCGGATGCGGGGTTGGTCGGTGGCGCCGACTAACGTGGAGGGGTGCCCGATCCTTCGACATATCGCCCCGCGACCGGAACCATTCCGGTCGACCCGGGGGTGTACAAGTTCCGCGATCCGCACGGGCGGGTCATCTATGTCGGGAAGGCGAAGAGTCTTCGATCACGGCTGAATTCCTATTTCGCCGACGTCTCGACGCTGCACCCGCGCACCCGCCAGATGGTGACCACGGCCGGCAGCGTCGAGTGGACCGTGGTGAGCACCGAGGTCGAGGCCCTCCAGCTCGAGTACAACTGGATCAAGGAATTCGATCCCCGGTTCAACGTCCGCTACCGCGACGACAAGACGTACCCGGTTCTCGCGGTCACCCTGAACGAGGAATACCCCCGCCTGTTCGTCTACCGCGGTCCCCGGCGCAAGGGTGTCCGCTACTTCGGGCCCTACTCGCACGCGTGGGCCATCCGCGAAACCCTCGACCTGCTGCTGCGGGTGTTTCCTGCCCGCACCTGCTCGGCCGGGGTGTTCAAGCGTCACAACCAGATCGGCAGGCCCTGCCTGCTCGGCTACATCGACAAGTGCTCCGCGCCGTGCGTCGGACGCGTGTCCGCGGCCGAACACCGCAAGATCGTCGAGGACTTCTGCGACTTCCTGTCAGGACGCACCGACAAGCTGGTCCGGCAGCTCGAGGCCCGGATGCAGGAGGCGTCGGAAGAACTCGACTTCGAAACGGCGGCGCGGTTGCGCGACGACGTGGGCGCGTTGCGGCGCGCGCTCGAGAAGCAGGCCGTCGTGCTCGGCGACGGCACCGACGCCGACGTCGCCGCGTTCGCGACCGACGAGCTCGAGGCAGCGGTGCAGGTGTTCCACGTCCGCGGTGGCCGCGTGCGCGGTCAGCGCGGTTGGGTGGTCGAGAAGGCGGGTGACGTCATCGACTGGGCCAGCGTCGATTCCGAGGCGGGATCGGACCTGCCGCTGCTCGTCGAGCAGTTCCTCACCCAGTTCTACGGTGAGCAGGCGGCGCTGTCGGGCGCGACCGACCAGGAGGCCGGCACCAGCGGCGTGCCGCGGGAGGTCCTGGTGCCCGTGCTGCCGCCCGACGCCGAGCAGGTGCAGGAGTGGCTCAGCGGTCTCCGCGGATCCGCGGTCCGCCTCCGCGTGCCGCAGCGCGGCGACAAGAAGGCTCTCGCCGAGACCGTGCAGCGCAACGCGATGGAGGCGCTGCAACAGCACAAGCTGCGCCGCGCCGGGGACTTCACGTCGCGGTCGGCGGCCCTGCAGGGCATCCAGGAGGCCCTCGACCTGGACTCGGCGCCCCTGCGCATCGAATGCGTCGATATCAGCCACGTGCAGGGCACCGACGTGGTGGCCTCCCTCGTCGTCTTCGAGGACGGCCTGCCCCGCAAGTCCGACTACCGGCACTACGCGATCAAGGAGGCCGCGGGCGACGGTCGCTCCGACGACGTCGCCAGCATCGCGGAGGTCACCCGGCGGCGGTTCCTCCGGCACAACCGCGACGTCGGGGTGCTGCGCGCCGAAGCGGCCGGGGCGGACGCCGACCAGGTGTCGGGCGGGGACGGCGGCGATCTCGCGCCGGAGGCGGCGATCGATCCGCAGACCGGCAGGCCGCGGCGGTTCGCGTACCCACCGAACCTGTTCGTCGTGGACGGCGGAGCCCCGCAGGTGGCCGCGGCCTCGGCGGTGCTCGACGAACTGGGCATCACCGACGTCGCCGTGATCGGGCTGGCCAAGCGGCTCGAGGAGGTGTGGGTGCCGGGGGAGGAGGACCCGGTCATCCTCCCGCGCACGAGCGAGTCGCTGTACCTGCTGCAGCGGGTGCGCGACGAGGCGCACCGTTTCGCGATCACGTTCCACCGCAGCAAGCGGTCCCGCCGGATGACGGCGTCCGCCCTCGACTCCGTCCGCGGGCTCGGCGAGACCCGGCGCAAGGCCCTGGTGACGCATTTCGGATCCGTCGCCCGCCTCAAGCAAGCCTCCGTCGAGGAGATCACCGCGGTCCCCGGCATCGGAACGGCCACGGCGAAAGCGGTACTCACCGCTCTCGGGGCGGAGGAACCGTCTGCGGACGTCGCGGGAGTGGGGGATGATGAACCAGATCGGAACGGGCCGGGCACGGCAGAACAGAACGGCGCGGACCTTCCCCGCGAACCGGTAGCACAGCACGGCCCGGCAGCACAGAGCGCATCGCAACGGACAGGTGTCGAGTGAACGAGCAGCACGCGCAGAGCGACCGTCCACCCACGGTCCGGCCGATGGACTTCCTTCTCGTCACCGGGCTCTCCGGGGCGGGTCTGCAGACGGCGGCGAAGGTCCTCGAGGACCTCGGGTGGTACGTCGCGGACAACCTTCCCCCGGAACTGATTTCCCGGATGGTGGATCTGAGCCTGGAATCCGATTCGCGGCTCGAGCGGCTCGCCGTCGTCATCGACGTGCGCAGCCGGTTGTTCACCGGCGACCTCGGCTGGGTCCTCACCGAACTGGAGAGCAAACCCGTGCACACGCGGGTGCTGTACCTCGACGCGTCGGACGAGGTCCTGGTGCGCCGTTTCGAACAGGTGCGCCGCAGTCACCCGCTGTCGGGGGGAGGCGCCGAGGGCACCCTGTCGGAGGGCATCGCCGCCGAGCGCGATCAGCTCGCGAAGGTGAAGGCCGCCGCGGATCTGGTGATCGACACGTCGTCCCTCGCCGCGCACCAGTTGCGGCAGAAGATCGAGGACGCGTTCGGCGACGCCGAGAACCGGACCATGCAAGTAACAGTCCAGTCGTTCGGTTTCAAGTACGGTCTTCCGATGGACGCCGATCTCGTCTGCGACGTCCGCTTCCTGCCCAACCCGCACTGGATTCCCGAGTTGCGTCCGCACACGGGGCAGAGTGCGGACGTGCGGGACTACGTGTTGTCGCAGGACGGTGCCGAGGACTATCTCGCCACGTATCACCACCTGCTGGATCTGACGATCGCGGGATATCGTCGGGAGGGGAAGCGCTACATGACCATCGCGGTGGGGTGCACCGGAGGGAAACATCGGAGTGTCGCGATGTCGGAGGCCTTGGCGAGCCGCCTCGGAAAGGACTCCGGGCTGAACGTGCGTGTCGTCCATCGTGATCTGGGGCGCGAATGAGGCCGGTGCATCAGCCGCCTGCGATCGTCGCGCTCGGCGGGGGCCACGGGCTGTTCGCCACCCTCAGCGCCGCGCGCCGGCTCAGCCGGGACGTCACGGCCGTCGTCACCGTCGCGGACGACGGCGGATCCTCGGGACGGCTGCGCGCCGAACTCGGCGTCATCCCGCCGGGGGATCTGCGGATGGCGCTCGCCGCACTCGCCGCGGACGACCCCGAGGTGCAGGACTGGACGGACACCATCCAGCACCGCTTCGGCGGAATCGGCGCGCTCGCCGGCCACTCGGTGGGCAATCTCATCCTGGCCGGCCTCACCGAAGTGCTCGGCGACCCCGTCGCCGCGCTGGACGAACTCGCCCGGCTGCTGCGGATCAACGGGCGCGTGCTGCCGATGTCGCCGATCGCCCTGGACATCGAGGCAGACGTGCAGGGCCTCGAGGCGGACCCGCGGGTCAGCCGCTGCATCCGCGGTCAGGTCGCGGTCGCGACCACGCCCGGCAAGGTGCGCCGCGTGCGGTTGCTGCCGGCGAATCCGCCCGCATGCCCGGACGCGGTCCGGGCGATCGACGTCGCCGACATGGTCGTCCTCGGCCCGGGGTCGTGGTTCTCGAGCGTCATCCCGCACGTCCTCGTGCCGGAACTCCTCGACACGCTGATCGCCACCGCCGCGCGGAAGGTGCTGGTGCTCAACCTGGCTCCGGAGCCGGGCGAGACGGCAGGATTCTCCACCGAGCGTCATCTGCACGTACTGTCCCAACACGCACCCGAACTCACCGTCGACTTCGTCGTGGTCGATTCGGGTTCGGTGCCGCCGGGGCGCGAGCGCGAGCACCTCGCCCGCGCCGCCGGACAGTTCCAGGCACGCGTCGTGTACGCCGACGTGTCGGAGCACGGCACCCACACGCACCATGCAGGAAAACTTGCGTCCGTTCTCGAACAGCTCTGGAGCGACCCCGATGCGGGGTCTCGGGGGAGCGAAGTGGCCGAGACACCAGAGGAAAGGGAGAGCGCTTCGTGGCAATGACAGCAGAGGTCAAAGACGAACTCAGTCGTCTCGTCGTCACTCATGTGAGTTGCCGGAAGGCCGAGGTCTCGTCGCTGCTGCGGTTCGCCGGGGGATTGCACATCGTCGGCGGCCGGGTCGTGGTCGAGGCGGAAGTGGATCTGGGGTCCACGGCCCGCCGGTTGCGCCGCGAGATCTTCGACCTGTTCACGTACAGCGCCGACGTTCACGTCCTCAGCGCGGGCGGACTGCGCAAGTCGTCCCGGTACATCGTGCGGGTCGCGAAGGAGGGCGAGGCACTCGCCCGCCAGACCGGTCTCCTGGACCTGCGGGGGCGCCCGGTGCGTGGGCTTCCCGCGCAGGTCGTCGGTGGCAGCGTCGCCGATGCGGAAGCCGCGTGGCGCGGCGCCTTCCTGGCGCACGGTTCGCTGACCGAGCCGGGTCGGTCGTCGGCGCTCGAGGTCAGCTGCCCCGGCCCGGAGGCGGCGCTCGCGCTCGTCGGGGCGGCGCGCCGGCTGGGTATCTCGGCGAAGGCCCGCGAGGTCCGCGGCACCGACCGGGTGGTGATCCGCGACGGCGAGGCCATCGGCGCGCTGCTCACCCGGATGGGCGCCCAGGACACGCGCCTCGTGTGGGAGGAACGCCGCATGCGCCGGGAGGTCCGTGCCACCGCCAACCGGCTCGCCAACTTCGACGACGCCAACCTGCGCCGGTCCGCGCGGGCGGCTGTCGCGGCCGCTGCCCGCGTCGAGCGGGCCCTCGACATCCTGGGTGACGAGGTTCCCGACCATCTGGCGGCGGCCGGTCACCTCCGGGTGGAGCACCGGCAGGCGTCCCTCGAGGAACTCGGCCAGCTCGCCGACCCGCCGATGACGAAGGACGCCGTCGCCGGCCGCATCCGGCGGTTGCTGTCGATGGCGGACCGCAAGGCCAAGGAAACCGGCATCCCCGACACCGAGTCGGCCGTCACCGCAGACCTTCTCGACGACGCCTGACAGTCGTCGGCGGTCGCCTCGCACCACCCCCACTCCCGGACGAACGGGACGCTCGTTGCGTCAGATCGAACGAGCGTCCCGTTCGTTCGGGTCGGGGCGGCCCGGAAAGGGTGCCCGGAGGTGACTGCGCGCGCGCGTGGCGCGCGCACTAGGGTTAGAGCCACATCGACCGATGAACCCTCGCGCCGACCACCCGTCGGTGGTGTCGTAGCGGCGCGGGAGCAGAGCTGCACAACCAGAATCATGCGCAAAGGAGCAGATTGTGACTGTCCGGGTAGGCGTAAACGGTTTCGGCCGTATCGGACGTAACTTCTTCAGGGCGGTGGATGCGCAGAAGGCGCTCGGAACCACCGACATCGAGATTGTGGCGGTCAACGACCTCACGGACAACGCTACGCTGGCGCATCTCCTGAAGTACGACTCCATCCTGGGTCGTCTCCCGCACGACGTCTCGCTCGAGGGTGAAGACACCATCGTCGTCGGAAACCAGAAGATCAAGGCACTCGCGATCAAGGAAGGCCCCGCGGCGCTTCCCTGGGGTGACCTGGGCGTCGACGTCGTCGTCGAGTCCACCGGCATCTTCACCGACGCAGCCAAGGCGAAGGGCCACCTCGAGGCCGGCGCCAAGAAGGTCATCATCTCCGCCCCGGCCAAGGGCGAGGACATCACCATCGTGATGGGCGTCAACGACGACAAGTACGACGGCAGCCAGAACATCATCTCCAACGCCTCGTGCACCACCAACTGCCTCGGCCCCATCGCCAAGGTGCTCGACGACGAGTTCGGCATCGTCAAGGGCCTCATGACCACGGTCCACGCCTACACCCAGGACCAGAACCTGCAGGACGGCCCGCACAGCGACCTGCGTCGCGCCCGCGCCGCTGCACTGAACGTGGTCCCCACCGGCACCGGTGCCGCCAAGGCCATCGGCCTGGTCCTCCCGCAGCTGCTCGGCAAGCTGGACGGCTACGCGCTGCGCGTCCCGATCCCCACGGGCTCGGTCACCGACCTCACCGCGAACCTGAAGAAGTCGGCCAGCGTCGAGGACATCAACGCCGCGATGAAGGCTGCCGCCGAGGGACCGCTCAAGGGCATCCTGAAGTACACGGACGCTCCGATCGTGTCGTCCGACATCGTCACCGACCCGCACAGCTCGATCTTCGACTCCGGCCTCACCAAGGTCATCGACGATCAGGCCAAGATCGTGTCCTGGTACGACAACGAGTGGGGTTACTCCAACCGTCTGGCCGACCTCATCGGTCTCGTCGCCAAGTCTCTCTGAGCGAAGGTTCGGTAACAGTGGCAGTTCAGACTCTCGACGACCTGCTGAACGCTGGGGTCGAGGGGCGCGCCGTGCTGGTGCGCTCCGACCTCAACGTTCCGCTCGACGGTGACCGGATCACCGATCCCGGGCGCATCATCGCTTCCGCGCCGACGCTGAAGGCGCTGGCGGAGGCGGGCGCCAAGGTCATCGTCACCGCCCATCTGGGTCGCCCCAAGGGCGAGCCCGACCCGCAGTACTCCCTCGCACCGGTGGCGGTGAAGCTCGCCGAGGTGCTGGGACGCAACGTTCAGCTCGCCGGCGACGTCGTCGGGCAGGACGCTTTGGCACGTGCCGAGGGGCTCACGGACGGCGACGTTCTCCTGCTGGAGAACATCCGCTTCGATCCGCGGGAGACCAGCAAGGACGAGGCCGAGCGGACGAAGCTCGCCAAGGCCCTGGTCGAGCTCGTCGGCGACGACGGTGCGTTCGTGTCCGACGGGTTCGGCGTCGTGCACCGCGCGCAGGCGTCGGTGTACGAGGTGGCCAAGTTGCTCCCGCATTACGCGGGCACGCTCGTCGAAGCCGAGATCAAGGTGCTCGGCAAGCTCACCGAGGAGCCCGAGCGCCCGTACGCGGTCGTGCTGGGTGGCTCCAAGGTGTCGGACAAGCTCGCGGTGATCGAGGCGCTGGCCCCCAAGGTCGACACCCTCGTCATCGGTGGCGGCATGTACTACACGTTCCTGGCGGCGCAGGGCGTGTCGGTCGGCAACTCGCTGTGCGAGGAGTCGATGATCGACACGTGCAAGGCGCTGCTCGAGCAGTACGCCGACGTGATCCACATTCCGCAGGACGTGGTCATCGCCGATTCGTTCTCGGCCGACGCCGAGTCGAAGATCGTCTCCGTGCTCGAGATCCCGGACGGCTGGATGGGTCTCGACATCGGACCGCAGTCGGTTCGCCGGTTCGCGGCGATCCTGACCAGCGCGAAGACCGTGTTCTGGAACGGCCCGATGGGCGTGTTCGAGTTCGCGAAGTTCGCCGCGGGCACCAAGGGTGTCGCCGAGGCGATCATCGAGGCCACCGGGAAGGGCGCGTACAGCGTCGTCGGTGGCGGTGACTCCGCCGCGGCGGTGCGCCAGCTCGGTCTGCCCGAGGACGGGTTCTCGCACATCTCCACCGGTGGCGGCGCCTCCCTCGAGTACCTCGAGGGCAAGGAACTCCCCGGCATCGCAGTTCTGGAGGGCTGAGGCATGGCACGGAAGCCGCTGATCGCCGGCAACTGGAAGATGAATCTGAACCATCTCGAGGCCATCGCGCTGGTTCAGAAGATCGCCTTCTCGCTCCCGGCGAAGTACTTCGACAAGGTCGACGTGACGGTGATCCCGCCGTTCACCGACATCCGCAGCGTGCAGACCCTCGTCGAGGGCGACAAGCTTCTGCTCACCTACGGTGCGCAGGACGTGTCGGCCCAGGATTCGGGTGCATACACCGGCGAGATCAGCGGCTCCATGCTGGCCAAGCTGGGCTGCACGTTCGTCGTCGTCGGGCACTCGGAGCGCCGGACCCTGCACTGCGAAGACAACGACACCGTGCTGGCCAAGACCAAGGCCGCGCTGAAGAACGGGATCACCCCGATCGTCTGCATCGGTGAGGGCCTCGACGTCCGCGAGGCCGGAGAGCACGTGTCCTACAACGTCGAGCAGTTGCGGGGCTCGCTCGCCGGACTGTCCGCCGAGGACATCGCCAAGGTCGTCATCGCGTACGAGCCGGTGTGGGCCATCGGAACCGGCCGCGTGGCGAGTGCCGCGGACGCGCAGGAAGTGTGCGCCGCGATCCGCGCCACGCTCGGTGAGCTCGCCTCGCCGGACGTCGCGTCCGGTGTTCGCGTTCTCTACGGCGGCAGCGTCAACGCCAAGAACGTCGGCGAGATCGTCGGCAAGACGGATGTGGACGGCGCCCTGGTGGGCGGCGCCTCGCTGAAGGCCGACGAGTTCGCCACGCTGTCGGCGATCGCCGCGGGCGGACCTCTGCCGTAAGGCGCCTTCGGCGCCCGTGCGCCTTTCCGGTAGCTGTAGGTACCGGAAAGGCGCACGGGCGCGGAGCGCCTGTAGGGTGTACGAGGTCGTTGTTGTTCCTACTGGATGGGTGGACGTAGACAGACATGGAACTGTTCCTGGATATCTTGCTGGTGGTCACCAGCTTGCTGCTGATTCTGCTGGTGCTGCTGCACCGCGGTAAGGGCGGCGGTCTGTCCAGCCTGTTCGGCGGCGGCGTCCAGTCGAGCCTGTCCGGTTCCACCGTGGTCGAGAAGAACCTCGACCGGCTCACCGTCTTCACCGGCCTGATCTGGTTGATCGCCATCATCGGCATCGGCCTGGAGATCAAGTTCGGCTGATCTGCTTCACCATGCAGACGGGCCGTCACCGGTCGATACTGGATGCATGATCGAAACCCCACGTGAGGCCACTGAACCACTCCGCGAAGACATTCGGCTCCTGGGCGGCATCCTCGGTCAGATAGTGCGGGAACAGGCCGGGGACAGCGTCTTCGATCTCGTCGAGAAGGCCAGGGTCGAATCGTTCCGGGTTCGTCGTTCCGAGATCGACCGCGCAGATCTGGCGGACATGTTCACCCAGGTCTCCACGAGCGACACGATTCCCGTCATCCGGGCCTTCAGCCACTTCGCCCTGCTTGCCAATCTTGCCGAGGACATCCACCGCGAACGCCGGCGTGCCGTCCACGTCGCCGCCGGTGAACCCGCCCCCGACAGCACCCTGACCGCCACGTTCGCCAAACTCGACGCCGCGCACCTCGACAGCGCCGTCGTCGCGAACGCGTTGCGCGGGGCGCTCGTGTCGCCGGTCATCACCGCTCATCCCACCGAGACCCGCCGCCGGACGGTGTTCGAAACCCAGTCCCGGATCACGGAACTGATGCGCTACCGCGAGCGCACCGCCCTGACCGAGACCGAGACGGCCGACGTCGACGTCCGGCTGCGGCGGCAGATCCTCACCCTCTGGCAGACCGCGCTGATCCGGTTGTCGCGGTTGCGGATCCAGGACGAGATCGAGGTCGGGCTGCGGTACTACGACGCGGCACTGTTCGAGGTCGTCCCGAAGATCAACGCCGAACTGCGCACTGCCCTGCGGTCGCGGTGGCCGGACGCGGATCTGAGCGGGGAACCGATTCTGCGTCCCGGGTCGTGGATCGGCGGAGACCGCGACGGCAACCCCTACGTCACCGACGAGGTGGTCCGGCAGGCCACGACCCGTGCCGCGGCCACCGCCCTCGAGCATCACCTCGGGGAACTCGAGACGCTCGAGCGCGAACTGTCGATGTCGGCTCGCCTCGTCACCGTCACCCCCGGGCTCGACCTCCTGGCCGCGGCGTCGCAGGACGATTCCCCGTTCCGCGCCGACGAGCCCTACCGGCGTGCGGTGCGGGGCATCCGGGGTCGTCTCACGGCCACCGCGCACCGCATTCTCGGTGAGGCACCCGATCACGGGCTCGACCTCGGGCTCGCACCGTACGACACCCCGCGGCAGATGCTCGACGAACTCGACATCGTCGACGACTCCCTGCGGCGTGGGGGTGACGGCACCATCGCCGACGACGGGCTGGCGAACCTGCGGGACTCGGTTGCGGTGTTCGGTTTCCACCTCTCCGGACTCGACATGCGGCAGAACTCGGACGTGCACGAGACGGTCGTCGCCGAGCTGCTGGCGTGGGCGGGCGTGCACGCCGACTACCCGTCGCTGTCCGAGGCCGAGCGGGTGGAGTTGCTGTCGGCGGAGCTGTCGACCCGGCGCCCACTGACCACTGCGAACGCGAAGTTCAGCGAGCTGACCGCGAAGGAGCTGGCCATTCTCCAGGCCGGCGCCGACGCGGTCCGGACACTCGGTGCGGGCGCCGTGCCCAACTACATCATCAGCATGTGCACCTCCGTCAGTGACATGCTCGAGGCCGCTGTGCTGCTGAAGGAGGTGGGTCTGCTCGACCCTGGATCGGGGGAGGCGCCGTCCTGCCCGGTGGGCATCGTGCCGCTGTTCGAGACGATCGAAGACCTGCAGCAGGGTGCGGCCACCCTCGAAGCCACCCTGGAGGTGCCGATCTACCGGGCGCTGGTGACGTCGCGCGGCGACTCCCAGGAAGTGATGCTCGGGTACTCCGATTCCAACAAGGACGGCGGCTACCTGGCGGCCAACTGGGCGCTGTACCGCGCGGAGCTGGATCTGGTGGACGCCGCTCGCAAGACGGGAATCCGGTTGCGGCTCTTCCACGGTCGCGGCGGCACCGTGGGTCGCGGCGGCGGCCCCAGCTACGAGGCGATCCTCGCGCAACCGCCCGGCGCGGTGGCCGGCTCCCTGCGGATCACCGAACAGGGCGAGGTGATCGCCGCCAAGTACGCGGAACCCCGCCTCGCGCAACGCAATCTCGAAACGCTGCTCGCCGCGACCCTCGAAGCCACCCTGCTCGACGTCGAGGGACTCGGCGACGACGCCGAACCGGCGTACCGCATCCTCGACGAGCTCGCTGCGCTGGCCCGCCGCGCCTACGGCGAATTGGTGCACGAGACACCCGGATTCGTGGAGTACTTCGAGATGTCGACTCCGGTCGCGGAGATCGGGGCCCTCAACATCGGCAGCCGGCCCGCCTCACGGAAGCAGACCACGTCCATCTCCGATCTCCGGGCCATCCCGTGGGTGCTGTCGTGGAGTCAGTCCCGGGTCATGCTGCCCGGGTGGTACGGCACGGGTGCGGCGTTCGAGGAATGGACGCAGGGCGACCCCGAGAGGGTGGCCACGCTGTCCCGCCTGTACGAGAAGTGGCCGTTCTTCCGGACCGTGCTGTCGAACCTGGCCATGGTGATGTCGAAGTCCGACATGGGCCTCGCCGCCCGCTACGCGGAGCTGGTTCCCGACGAGGAACTCCGCCGACGGGTGTTCGGCAAGATCGCCGAGGAACACGAGCGGACGATCCGGATGTACAAGGCGATCACCGGGAACGACACCCTGTTCGCCGACAACCCCGGTCTGGAGAGGTCGGTGCACAACCGGTTCCCGTACCTCGAGCCCCTCAACCACCTGCAGGTGGAACTGCTGCGCCGCTACCGGGCCGGGGACGACAGTGATCAGACGCGCCGCGGCATCCAGCTCACGATGAACGGGCTGGCGACCGCGCTGCGCAACAGCGGGTAGCCGGCCGGGATTTCCGCGCCCCGCGAGAAGTGCGTGAACTTTCTTGCGGGGCGGGGGAACCGAACCGTCCGTCGCTGCGTCAAAACGGGAAAGAGCACGAACTTTTCCGAGACGAATTGGGGCGACGGATGAGGCGCTGCGCGGGCAACCCGGATTATTGGCGCGGGGGAATCGGACGGCGGGGGACGAGTACGGCGGGTCCGCGTCGTGCCGGCCGGATCGTCACCGAATGCCGGGTCACCCGGTCACCGGTCGAGCGGGACCCTCGGTCGCCCGCCGGGTTACCGGCGGACGACGACGAGGACCCCGTCGGATGAGAGCGTCAGTTCGGCAGCCGGGACGCGGCCGACGTGTCGAGCAGCCACCGGGTGGCCGACAGTCCGCGCGCCCCGGACGCCGGGATCTCGACGGGGGGAGCGCCCGCGATCGCGGCGGCCACGGCCTCGGCCTTCGCCTCACCCGACACGACGAGCCACACCTCGTCGGCGTGCCGGACGGCGGGCAGGGTCAGTGTGACCCGCACCGGCGGCGGCTTGGGGGAGTCCGTCACCGCGACGACGAACCGGTGCTCCTCGCGGACCGCGTCGGTGTCGGGGAACAGCGAATTGACGTGTCCCTCACCGCCCATGCCGAGCAGGTGGACGTCGAAGACCGGAACCTGCTTGCCGCCGGCGTTCGCCCCGAGAACCTGTGCGTACGCGACAGCGGCCGCCTCCGGGTCGTTCTCGTAGATGCCGTCCGCGACGGGCATGGTGTGCACCCGGTCGAGGTCGACGTCGACGTGGTCGAGCAGCGCGGCCCGCGCCTGCACGTCGTTGCGTTCCGGGTCGCCGGCCGGCAGGAAACGCTCGTCACCCCAGTAGATGTCGATCGCACGCCAGTCGATGTCGCCCGGGTTCTGCCGGACCTTCTCGAGCAGGCCGATCCCGGTCCCGCCTCCGGTGAGGACCACCGCTGCCGTACCGCGGTCCTTCTGGGCGGCGACGACGGTGTCGACGAACCGCTCCGCGGCCTTCGTCACCAGCGTGTCGGTGTCGGGGTGGACTTCTACGTGGATGTCACTCATACGTCACCTTCGTCAGCCCGGCGAGTGCGGTCTCGTAGACCTCGTCGGGGTCGAGTCTGCGTAGTTCTTCGGCCAGGCATTCGCTGGTTTCCCGCCTGCGGAGCGCGACCCGCGCATCAGGCTTGCCGGTGCGTGTCAGCGTCGCCGTCGTGCCGGTCTGGGGGCGGCTGATGGTCAACGCACTACCGTCGGCGAAGTTGATCTCCACGAACAACGGGCCGACCCGCCGCGTGACGGGGACGTCGACGCGGCTCGCCAACCACCCCGCGATCATGTCGACGGCCGGCTCGTCCACCAGCCCGGACACCACCGCCGACGTGATCGGCGAGTGCGGCGGCTGGTCGACGGCCGAGGTCAGCAGAGCACGCCAGTAGGTGATGCGACTCCACGCCAGATCCGAGTCACCGGACGAGTACGACGCGAGGCGGCTTTTGATCTCCGCGGCCGGATCCGCGCGATCGGTCGCGTCGGTGATGCGCCGGATCGCCAGCTTGCCCACCGGATCCTCGGCGGGGACCTCCGGGGCGGTCTCCGGCCACCACACGACGACGGGAGTGTCGGGAAGGAGGAACGGCACCACCACGCTGCTCTCGTGGTCGGCGAGTTCGCCGAACAGGCGGAGCACGACGACCTCCGACGCGCCGGCGTCGCCGCCCACGCGGATCTGCGCGTCCAGGCGGGGTTCCGCGTCACGGGACCCCCAGGCGACGACGATGACGCGGCACGGATGCTCCCGGCTCGCCTCGTTGGCGGCGTCGATGATGTCCTCCGAGTACTCACTGTCTCGGGTGCATACCACCAGCGTGAGCACTCGTCCCAGGGTCACCGCGCCGCCGGTCTTGCGCAGCTCCACCAGCTTTTTGTTGACCTGTCCGGTGGTGGTCGCGGGAATGTCGGTGATCATCTACGGCCTTCTCCATTCGCGACCGGTGCGGTGCATCATTTCGTCTGCCGACGGCGGGCCCCACGTGCCGGCCTCGTACGGTTCCGGCCTGCCGTCCGCAGCCCAGTGCGCGAGCACGGGGTCGAGGATCTCCCAGGACAGTTCCACCTCGGCGTTGACGGGGAACAGCGAGGGCTCACCGAGGAGCACGTCGAGGATGAGGCGCTCGTACGCCTCGGGCGACGACTCCGTGAACGCCTGACCGTAGCTGAAGTCCATGTTGACGTCGCGGACTTCCATGCTCGATCCCGGGACCTTGGACCCGAACCGCATGGTCACACCCTCGTCCGGCTGCACCCGGATGACGAGGGCGTTCTGCCCCAGTTCCTCGGTCATCGTCTGATCGAACGGCAGGTGCGGTGCGCGCTTGAAGATCACGGCGATCTCGGTGACACGACGGCCGAGTCTCTTTCCGGTGCGAAGGTAGAATGGCACCCCCGCCCAGCGGCGGGTGTCGACCTCGAGGGTGATGGCCGCGAACGTCTCCGTCGTGGAGTCCTTCGAGAACCCTTCCTCCTCCAGTAGGCCGACCACCCGGGTGCCGCCCTGCCAGCCGCCCGCATACTGGCCGCGCGCGGTGGTCTCGTCGAGCGGCTGGGCGAGTTTGGTGGCGGAGAGCACCTTGATCTTCTCCGCCTGCAATTCGGACGGTTCGAAGCTGATCGGCTCCTCCATCGCGGTGAAGGCGAGGAGTTGCAGCAGGTGGTTCTGGATGACGTCGCGCGCCGCCCCGATCCCGTCGTAATACCCGGCACGCCCACCGAGACCGATGTCCTCGGCCATGGTGATCTGGACGTGATCCACGTAGTGGGCGTTCCAGATCGGATCGAACAACTGATTGGCGAAGCGCAACGCCAGGATGTTCTGAACCGTCTCCTTGCCGAGGTAGTGGTCGATCCGGAAGACGGTGTCCTCCGGGAAGACCTCGTTCACGACCGCGTTGAGCTCACGTGCGCTCCCGAGGTCGTGACCGAACGGCTTCTCGATGACCACCCGACGCCACTGTTGGTCGTTCGACTGCGCGAGACCGGCCTCGGACAGCTGCTTCAGGACCACCGGGAACGCGTCCGGCGGAATCGCGAGATAGAACCCGTGATTGCCGCCGGTCCCGCGTTCACGTTCGAGCGTCCCGAGAGTGTTGGCGAGTTCCTGGAAGGCCGCCGGGTCGTCGAAGCTGCCCTTGACGAATCGCAGGCCCTCCGACAGTCGCTCCCAGACGTCCTCCCGGAACGGTGTGCGGGAATGGTCGCGCACGGCATCGTGGACGATCTTGCCGAAGTCCTCGTCCGACCAATCCCTGCGGGCGAACCCGACGAGAGCGAACCCGGGCGGCAGAAGACCACGATTGGCCAGATCGTAGATGGCGGGCATCAACTTGCGCCGGGCCAGGTCGCCGGTGACACCGAAGATCACCAGCGCGCACGGCCCGGCGATGCGTGGTAGGCGCTTGTCCCTACTGTCGCGGAGTGGATTGACCCATTCGTCTGACGCTGCGGGCTCGCTCACGTATCAGCTCTTCTGCCCTGCTGCGCGCAGCTGCTCCGCCGTGGCGTCGAGGAGCTCGTTCCAGGACACCTCGAACTTGTCGACGCCCTCGTCCTCGAGGACCTTGAACACGTCGGTGAGATCGATGCCGACGGCGCTGAGCTTGTCGAACACCTCCTGCGCCTCGACCGCGGTGCCGGACACCGTGTCGCCGGCGACCTCACCGTGATCGGCGAACGCGTCGAGAGTCTTCTCGGGCATCGTGTTCACGGTGTTCGGAGCCACCAGTTCGGCGACGTACAGGGTGTCGGGGTAGTCGGGGTTCTTGACTCCGGTCGACGCCCAGAGCGCGCGCTGCGGGCGCGCACCGCCCGGCAGCAGACCCTGGAACCGCGGCTGCACCTCGAAGACCTGCTGGTAGGCGGCGTACGCGAGGCGGGCGTTGGCGAGCGCCGCCTTGCCGCGCAGCTCGAGAGCCTCGGGGGTGCCGATCTTGTCGAGCCGCTTGTCGATCTCCGTGTCGACGCGGGAGACGAAGAACGAGGCCACCGAGTGGATGCGGGACAGGTCGTGACCGGCCGCCTTCGCGGCCTCGAGGCCGTCCAGGTAGGCGCCCATGACCAGTTCGTAGCGTTCCACGGAGAAGATCAGCGTGACGTTGACGCTGATGCCCTCACCGAGCACTTTGGCGATGGCCGGGATACCGGCCTCGGTGGCCGGGATCTTGATGAACAGGTTCGGGCGGTCGACGATCTTCCACAGTTCGACGGCCTGCGCGACGGTCTTGTCGGCGTCGTGCGCGAGGCGCGGGTCGACCTCGATGGAGACCCGGCCGTCGACGCCGTGGCTCGCCTCGAACTGCGGGGCGAGGACGTCGCACGCGGCGCGCACGTCGTCGGTGGTCACCGTGCGGATGGTGGCCTCGACGTCGGCACCGCGCTCGGCGAGCTCCCGGACCTGTGCGTCGTAGACGTGGCCCTTGCTGAGTGCCGCCTGGAAGATCGACGGATTGGTGGTGACCCCGACGACGCTCTTGGTCGCGACGAGCTCGGCGAGGTTGCCGGACTCGATGCGGTCACGGGAGAGGTCGTCGAGCCACACCGACACGCCTGCTTCGGAGAGCTTCTGGAGGTTGGGGTTCTGAGTCATGGCGGTCTATCCCTTCACGCGTGCGAGTGAGCGCTGTGCGGCGGCGGTGACGGCTTCGGCGGTGAAACCGAACTCGCGGAACAGGGTCTTGTAGTCGGCGGAGGCGCCGAAGTGCTCGATGGAGACGATTTCGCCTGCGTCGCCGACGAAGCGGTACCAGGGCATGGAGATGCCGGCTTCGACGGAGACCCGCGCCTTGACCGTCGGGGGGAGGACGCCGTCGCGGTAGGCCTGGTCCTGGGCGTCGAACCATTCGACGCAGGGCATGGACACGACCCGGGTGGGGATGCCGTCGGCCTCGAGGGTCTCGCGGGCGGCGACGGCGAGCTGCAGCTCGGACCCTGTGCCGATGAGCACGACCTCCGGTGCGCCGGTGGAGGCGTCGGCGAGGACGTAACCGCCGCGGGAGACACCCTCGTAGCTGGTGCCCTCGAGGACGGGCAGGTCCTGGCGGGTCAGGGCGAGGCCGGCGGGAGCGCGGGTGGCCTCGTCGGCGCCCTTCTCGAGGACGGCGCGCCAGGCGTGGGCGGTTTCGTTGGCGTCGCCGGGCCGCACGACGTACAGGCCGGGGATCGCGCGCAGCGCGGCGAGGTGCTCGATCGGCTGGTGGGTGGGCCCGTCCTCACCGAGTCCGATGGAGTCGTGCGTCCACACGTAGGTGACCGGGGTCTTCATGATCGCGGCGAGCCGCACGGCGGGACGCATGTAGTCGCTGAAGACGAGGAAGGTGCCGCCGTACGGGCGGGTCGGTCCGTGCAGCGCGATGCCGTTGAGGATCGAGCCCATGGCGTGTTCGCGGACCCCGAAGTGCAGGGTGCGGCCGTAGGGCTGGGCCGTCCACATCCGGGTGGAGATGGCTTCGGGACCGAAGGAATCGGCACCCTTGATGGTGGTGTTGTTGCTCTCGGCGAGGTCGGCGGAGCCGCCCCACAGTTCGGGGAGCACCGGTCCGACGGCGTTCAGCACGGCGGCGGACGCCTTGCGGGTCGCGACTCCCTTGGGATCGGGCTCCCAGGTGGGGAGCACGTCGGCCCAGCCGGCGGGAAGGTCGCGGCCGATCAGACGGTCGAGGAGCTTCTTACCCTCGGGGGCGCGGTGGGTCCACTCGTCGTACTGGGCCTGCCATTGCTTGTGCGCCTGGACGCCGCGGTCGACGACCTTGCGGGTGTGGGCGATGACCTCGTCGGCGACCTCGAACGTCTTGTCCGGATCGAAGCCGAGAGCCTTCTTCACGGCCGCGACCTCGTCGGCACCGAGGGCGGCGCCGTGCGCCGCGCCCGTGTTCATCTTGGTCGGTGCGGGGAAGCCGATGATGGTGCGGAGCAGGATCATCGACGGCTTGTCGGTGACCTCGCGGGCCTTGTTCAGGGCCTCTTCGATGGCGACGACGTTCTCGCCGCCCTCGACGATCTGCACGTGCCAGCCGTACGCCTCGTAGCGGGCGGCGGTGTCCTCGGACAGCGCGATGGCGGTGTCGTCCTCGATGGAGATCTTGTTGTCGTCGTAGATCAGGGTGAGGTTGCCGAGCTGCTGGACGCCGGCGATGGAGGAGGCCTCGGAAGTGACGCCTTCCTCGATGTCGCCGTCGGAGGCGATGACGTAGATGTGGTGGTCGAACGGGCTGTCGCCGAGGGCGGGCTCGGGGTCGAAGAGGCCGCGTTCGCGGCGGGCGGCCATGGCCATGCCCACGGCGGAGGCGAGGCCCTGACCGAGCGGTCCGGTGGTGATCTCGACACCGCGGGTGTGGCCGTGTTCGGGGTGGCCGGGGGTCTTCGAGCCCCAGGTGCGCAGCGCCTCCAGGTCGTCGAGTTCGAGACCGTAGCCGGCGAGGTACAGCTGGATGTAGAGGGTGAGGCTGGAGTGCCCGCAGGACAGCACGAACCGGTCGCGGCCGATCCAGTCGGCGTCGGTGGGGTCGTGGCGCATGACGCGCTGGAAGAGGGTGTAGGCGAGGGGGGCCAGGCTCATGGCCGTGCCGGGGTGGCCGTTGCCGACCTTCTGCACCGCGTCCGCGGCGAGCACCCGGATGGTGTCGACGGCCTTGGTGTCCAGTTCGGTCCAGTCGGCGGGGTGAACCGGTTGCGTGAGGACGTGGATGTCGTCTGTGATCGACACGGGCAGAAGTCTCCTGACATGGGTGAACGTGGAGCCTGAGGATGCGTGGGCCTCTTGTGCCACTCCAGCCTAGTGTGCGGTCGTATCCGGGTCGATTCGGTTCACGCATTACGGCGGTCTACCATCGTTTGTAGTAGACGGCCGGCCGTCGCGAAGGACTTCGGGAGCAGGCGCCGGCATTCGGATGTGGAATTACGCGTGGTGCGAGGAGAGAACGTGCGGACAGGGCATCAGCCGAGCGGACACGGCTTCGGCAGCCCCAGCCCCGCCCCCCGCGCGACCGACACCGGTACGGTGCTGGGTCGCGTCACGGGCAAGGTCCTGGCCTACATCGCATTGACCAAGCCGCGGGTGATCGAGCTGCTGCTGGTCGCCACCATCCCGGCGATGCTGCTGGCGGATCGCGGCAACGTCGACATCGCGCTGATCCTCAGCACGCTGTTCGGCGGATGGATGGGTGCGGCGAGCGCGAACTCGCTCAACTGCGTCGTCGACGCCGACATCGACAAGGTCATGAAGCGCACCGCTCGCCGGCCGCTGGCCCGCGACGCGGTCCCGACGTCCCACGCGTTCGTGTTCGGGATGACTCTCGGTGTCGCATCGTTCCTGTGGCTGTGGTGGCGGGCCAACCTGCTCGCCGGCTGCCTGGTCGTCCTGACCATCGCGTTCTACGTACTCGTGTACACGATGGTGCTCAAGCGCCGGACCTGGCAGAACGTGGTCTGGGGCGGCGCCGCGGGCTGCATGCCCGTCATGGTCGGCTGGTCGGCGGTCACCGGGTCGCTGAGCTGGCAGCCCATCGTGCTGTTCCTGGTCATCTTCTTCTGGACACCGCCGCACACGTGGGCCCTCGCCATGCGGTACAAGGAGGACTACAAGGCGGCCGGTGTCCCGATGCTGCCGGTGATCGCCACCGAGGAGCACGTCACCAAGCAGATCCTGCTGTACAGCTGGGCGATGGTGATCACGTCCCTCGTGCTCGTCCCCGCCGCGGGTGTCGTGTACGCCGCCGTGACCCTCGTCGCGGGTGCCTGGTTCCTGCTGATGGCCCACCAGCTGTACCGCAGCGTCCGCGGCGGAGCGGCCGTGAAACCGCTCCGCCTGTTCCTGCAGTCCAACAACTATCTGGCCATCGTGTTCGTCGGTCTCGCCGTCGACTCCGTGCTCGGACTGCAGACCGTCGGCAGCCTGCTGAGCTGATCCCCGTGCCTCAGGGCACCAGCACGATCGATCCCGTCGTCGCACGCGCCTCGAGGTCGCGGTGCGCATCCTCGGCCCGCTCGAGCGGGTACTCCGCGCCCACCCGGACCGTCAGCGAACCGTCGGCCAGGGCGGAGAACACGTCTCCCGCCCGCCACGTCAGTTCCTCACGGTTGCGGATGTGGTGCGCGAGTGTGGGCCGGGTGAGGAACAGCGAACCGGCCGGGTTCAGCCGTTGCGGATCGAACGGCGGCACCGGGCCGCTCGCCGCGCCGAACAGCGCGACCGTCCCCCGGATCCGCACCGACGCGAGACTGGCCTCGAACGTGGACGCGCCGACACCGTCGTAGGCGGCTGCGACGCCCTCTCCGTCGGTCAGTTCACGCACCCGGGCGGCGATGTCGTCGTCGTATCGCAGCACCTCGTGTGCGCCGGCGTCACGGGACAATTGTTCCTTGGCGTCGGAGGACACGGTGGTGATCACCCGCGCGCCCAGTGTGGTCGCCATCTGGGTCAGCAGCAGACCGACTCCGCCCGCTCCGGCGTGGACGAGGACGGTGTCGCCGGACTGGACCGGGTAGGTCGAGTGGGCCAGGTAGTGGGCCGTCATTCCCTGCAGCAGAGCGGAAGCGGCCTGCGGGCTGGGCACGGAGTCGGGGACGGCGATCGCGGCCGCCGCGGGGACGACCACCTTCTCGGCGTAACTGCCGGGGGCGGAGCACCACGCCACCCGGTCACCGGGAGCGATACCGGTCACGTCGCCGCCGACGGCCTCCACGACTCCGGAGCCCTCGTCTCCGGGAATGTAGGGCAACGGCCGCGGGTACAGCCCAGTCCGGAAATAGGTGTCGATGAAGTTGATGCCGATCGCCTCGGTGCGAACCAGAAGATCCGTCGCTCCGATCCGGGGTTCGGGAACCTCCGCCGGTTCTAGGACGTCGGGACCACCGAGACGGGAAACCTGTATAGCGCGCATGGTTTCAGTTCTACACGGCGCGAGTCGCCACATGGAGCCTGGCGGACACGACGCCACTACCGCCCAGTATTCTCGGGGTCATGAGTACCGACACCCACGCGGATCAGGCGCCCGCGAGCCCGGCGCCCTCGCTGCCGTCCCACACGGTCGACGCGATCAAGAAGTTCGTGGCCGAGCACGGCGGTTCCGCCAGTGCCGTCATCCAGCCGATCGGACTCGCCGGCGTCCGCATCACGCTCGTCGGCGCCGACGGCATCCTCGGTGACCAGGTGGTCGAGGATCTCGCCACCGCGAACGCCGTCGTCGCGTCCTTCGACGACGTCACCGTCTCGGAGTGGGACCGCGCGATCACCAGCATCGTCACGCCCCGCAAGGGTCACTTCCAGAAGATGGCCGGCTGGGTCGCGCGGCAGACGCGGTTCCCGAAGGCCCGCAACGAGCGCTAGACGCTCGCGGTGTCCGGCTGCGTGACGTACTCGCGGGTGCGCCCCGCAGCCCACACCGCCGCAGTGGCCGCGGTGCACAGCCCGGCCCCCGCGACGTGGAATGCCACCAGGGCCGCGGGAACGTCCGTGAAGAACTGGACGAGTCCGATCAGCGCCTGCGCCACCACCAGCGCGAGCAGAACCTGCACGCGGATCTTCACCGCGCGGGTTGCGCCCACGGCGTAGAGGCCGAAGCACAGGCCGACCAGCAACGCCAGGTAGCCCACCAGCAGCTGGGCATGCAGATGCACGAGCGTGACGATCTCCACCTCGAGGCGCGGAACCACGCGGTCGAGACTCTTGTCTCCCGCGTGCGGTCCGGCGCCCGTGACCAGAGTTCCGGCGGCGAGCACCCCGGCCAGCGCGACACCCGACAGCGCGGTGAGCCACCGCAGCGGGGCGGGGATCACGTCGATCGCCGGTGCATCGTCGGGTTCGCAGATCTTCGCGTACATCACGGTCGCCAGCCACACCATCGCCATCGACGCGAGCAGGTGCACCGCCACCGTCCACCACAGGAGTCCGGTGAGCACCGTGACACCGCCGATGACGGCCTGCACGACGGTGCCGAGAGGCATCATCCACGCGTAGACGAGGACCTCTTTCCGTCGGCGGGCGCGGGTGACCGCGAGGACGATCAGGGCCGCGGCCACGACGACGACGAACGTGAGCAACCGGTTGCCGAACTCGACCGCCTGATGGATGACGGCGACCTCGCCGTGCCCGACCGGAACGAAGCTGCCCGGGAAGCACTGCGGCCAGGTGGGGCAGCCGAGGCCGGACGCGGTCACCCGCACGACGGCTCCGGTGACGGCGATTCCGCCCTGCGTGAGGATCACCGCGAACGCGATGACACGCTGCACGGTCAGCGACGGAAGGGGGAGACGGTCTACCAGGCTCAGAAACCCGCGATACAGCACGACGTCGATGGTAGAGGGCCGTCAACTACAGCGTGTCGTTGGGCTGGTGGCGGCACGCTCGACTCCGTGCTACTCGCCGCGAATCCGCAGGATGCCGGTCACCGTGCCCTGCCAGAAGTCGCCGGTGTCGGTGACGAGTCCGGACATCTGGAGGGTGTCGTTGACCGCGGTGCCGGGGAGTGGGCTGGTGTGCTCGACCGAGCCGTCCGCCGGATCGATCACCGCGAACGAGAAGCCGTCCAGGGGTGTCGTGACGTCGAACCCTTGACGGATCACGGTGTACAGCAGGCCGTCACCGGTCGAGAGGTGGGGCACCGCCGCGCTGCGGACGTCGTTGCTCCACACCTGGTGGCAGCCGATCGGGTCGATGTCGACGCGGGTCATGCCGCCGGTGAAGGGGGCGTTCGTCGGAACCGCAGGGCCCGCGCCGTCCGGGACGGCGGGATACGGATAGCCGTACGTCCCGGCGACGTACACCGAATTGGCGATGCCGATCGGCGAGTTCTCGCTGCCGCCCGGGTTGGCGAGCACCGGGACGGAGCAGATCTCGTCACCGGAATCGGCGCGGAAGACCCGAAGACTCACCTGCGGGTCGGCGTTGTCGACGATCGCGACGAAATCGCTGCCGGTCGACGGCCCGAAGTAGGTGGGGGTGGAGCCGGTGCCGTGGCTGAGTTGCCCCGGCTTACGGTCCGGACCGCGGTCGTATTCCCGCCGCCAGTCCACGCGCACCGCGCCGTCGCGGAGCGTGAACTGGTACAGCGCGTGCGTCGTCGCGACCGCGGTGCCGGAGGGCGAGGTCGAGATGCTGTTCTGGACCTGTTCGCCCGCGGCCAGCGGCAGGCTGTGCGCGACGCCGGCGCGGTCCACGGCTCCGACGACGCCGCCACCCGTCGCGAACCAGACGTTGCCCTGCCAGTCCGGCGTCAGCCCGGTCACGTTGTCTCCCGGCGGAACACTGCCGGACAGGTCGACGTGCGAGTCGACGGTGATCCGCCAGCGGCCGTCGGGGTCCTTCGAATGTCCGAGGCGCAGTAACTGACGGTTTCCGTCCACCGCGACCAGTCGGTTGTCGTTGTCGAGGAACGCGTACACGCCGCCCAGGAGGCTGCCCTTCGCCAGTGCGAACGTGGCGAGCGAGGCGCCGAACGGGGCAGCGGGGGCGGCGGGGTCGATCAGGTGCACGGTGGGGACCTGGCCGGCCACGGACGTGCACAAGGCGACGACGAGCCGGTCGGACCCCTGCAGGAGGGTCGGGCACGCCGACACCAACGGGTACGCGGACAGTGTGAGCGGGCCGGTCCCGGGACCGGGCAGCGGAGTGACGTCGGTGGACCCCGCGTCGCCGTGCATCGTGGACGTGCCTGCGGGTCCGAGGAACGGATTCGGCGCGGCGGGCGGTCCCCACTGCGGTGCGGCGCCCGCGGGCAGGGTGCCGCAGCCTAGAACGGCGAGCAGGACTGCCAGAACGGTGCCGACGGTGCGGGCTGCGGGTCGGCGGATCACGTGAATCGGAACGTCCGGGCCGCCAGGGCTCCCGCGGCCGCACCCCAGACGACGAGGACCACGATGCTGAGCAGGTCCACCGACCCCGACAGTGCGGCGTCGAGCGCGTGCGCGAGCGCACCAGAGGGAATCAGCCGGGCCCCGGTGTGCAGGAGCCAGGGCAGGTCGCCGGTGGCGAACACCACGCTGCCGACGCCGACCATCACGAACCACAGGATGTTGGCCAGCGCGAGGACGATGTCGGCGCGGAGGGTGCCGCCGAGCAGCAATCCCATCGCCGCGAACGTCACGGTGCCCAGGGCGATGATCACAGCGCCGAGGGCGAGTCCCCACGCACTCGGACGCCAGCCGAGCGCCAACCCGATAGCTCCGAGGAGCACCGATTGCAGTGCGACGACGATGACAACCGCGGCGCTCTTCCCGGCGATAATTCCCCACGTCGGCAGGGGAGTGGCGCCGAGCCGCTTGAGGGCCCCGTACCGGCGGTCGAAGCCGACCGCGATGGCCTGGCCGGTGAACGCGGTGGACATCACCGCCACCATCATGACGGCGGGCACCACCTTGTCGACCCGCGACGTTCCGAGGTCGCCGATGGGTAGCAGGCACAGGCCGATCAGCAGCGTGATCGGGATGAACATGGTCAGCAGCAACTGCTCCCCGTTGCGCAGGAGCAGCTTGAGTTCGAGCGCGGTCTGCGCCCGCAACATGACCGCCGCGCCGCTCGGGCGAGGGTCGGGTGCGAACGTGCCCGGGGCGAAACGATTCTCCGTCAGACGGTCACTGGTGCTCATCGTCATCCCCTCAGTTCCCGGCCGGTGAGTTCGAGGAAGACGTCCTCGAGGCTGCGCTGGTCGACGCGGATGTCGCTGATCAGGGCGTCCAGATCGGCGCACCACGACGCGACCGACGCCACCACCGTCGGATCGATCGGCCCTTCGACGAGATAGGTGCCCGGTCCGGACTCGGCCACCCGGAAACCGTCGGGGAGGGCTCTCGCGAGGGGTTCGGTGTCCAGACCGGCGGGCGCGCTGAGCCGCAACTGGCCCTCGGCGCCGCGGCTGGTGACCTCGGCGGGCGTACCCGCCGCGACGATCGACCCGTGGTCGATGATGACGAGCCGGTCCGCGAGTTCCTCGGCCTCGTCCATCAGGTGCGTCGTCAGCAGCACACTGACGCCGTCGCGGCGCAGTGCGTCGATCAGTTCCCACACCAGCAGGCGGGCCTGTGCGTCGAGTCCGGCGGTGGGTTCGTCGAGGAAGACCAGCTCCGGCCGGCCGACCAGCGCACAGGCCAGGGACAGGCGCTGCTGCTGCCCGCCCGACAGCCTGCGGTAGGGGGTGCGACGGGAATCCTCGAGTCCGAGGCTGCGCAGCAACCAGTCGGGGTCGAGGGGGTCGGCCGAATAGGCCGCGACGAGGTCGAGCATCTCACCGGCGCGGGACCCGGGGTACGCGCCGCCGCCCTGCAGCATCACACCGATTCGGGCCCGGACGGCGCCGGCATCCGCGACGGGGTCGAGTCCGAGGACGCGGACGGTGCCGCTGTCCGGGCGGACGAAGCCTTCACACATTTCTACGGTGGTGGTCTTACCCGCGCCGTTGGGACCGAGCAACGCGACCACCTGTGCCGGTTCGACGGTGAGATCGAGTCCGTCGACGGCCCTCACACCGTCGAAGGTCTTCACCACGCCTTCCAGGCGTACAGCAGGTTGCGCCGATCCGGGCGTTCGCGAGGTCACGGGGAATCAGCGTAAGCCTTGGCCTGGTGTGACCCGGCCGGTGCCCCGGCTTTCCGCGTCGGCGTCGTCCCGGGGCGGATCCTGGGGGTCCGGCACGGTCGGCTGCTGCTCCGAACCGACCCGCCAGGGCAGCCGGTTGCGGGTGATCACGATCAGCGTTCCGGCCGTGAAGATGGTGGCGATGGCGGCCTGCACGATGACGAAGGGCTGGTACTCGCCGCCGTTCGGCATCAGGATGACGCTGACGATGGACGAGAAGACGATGGCGGGGACGCGGAAGGCGGGTGCCGTGGCCCAGGCTGCGAGCGGCAGGACCGCCCACAGCAGATACCAGGGCTGCACCACGGGGAAGAGGAGGACGACCGCGCCGAGGGACAGTCCCAGCGCGCCGACCGCGTGGATACGGCCGACGAGCGTGGCGACGAGCATCCGCAGTGTGATGAACGCCGCAGCGACGGCCGCGATCGGCCGGGTCAGGCTCAGCACCGCCGTCGTGTGGTCACCGAGGCCCAGGAGGACCCCGGCCAGTCCGGTGCCCAGTCCGAGGAGCGTGGGGATGGACATCCAGCTGCGGACCGCGTTCGCGGTGCCGAGGGTGTGTACCCAGCCGATGCCGAGTCCGCTGGACGTGCTGATGACGAGTGTGACCACCAGGGCCACCCCGCCGAGCAGGGCGGCCGCCATGAGCACGGCCTTCGGGGTTCCGCCCCATCTCCGGGCCAGCGCCATCCCGACGAATCCCAGTGCGAGGAGGGAGGGGATCTTGATCGTCGACGACAGAGCGATGAGTGCCGCCCCCGACAGCAACAGGAGAAGGGACTGCCCGCGGATCGGCTCCGACCGTTCGACGGCCCGCAGCGCCAGTTCGATCCCGGCCAGCATGAGGCCGAGCATGAGCGCCTCGTTGTGAATCCCCGCGACCAGGTGGAACAGCAGCAGGGGGTTGGCGGCGCCCAGCCAGAGGGCGCTGACCTCGGCGACGCCGCAGCGTCGCGCCAGCCGGGGGAGCGCCCACACGATCATGGCCACACCGGCGAGGGCAAGCAGCCGGTGCAGGAAGATCCCCGCGACGATGTTCTCGCCGGTCAGCCAACTGATCCCGCGCCCCATCCAGAGGAACAGTGGACCGTACGGCGCCGGCGTGTCGCGCCAGATCGTCGGCACGGTCCGGGTCAGGACGTGATCGACGCCGAGCGCACCCGCGGGACCGATGGCGTAGGGATCGAGCCCGCGGGCCGCGATCTCGCTCTGCGCGAGGTACGAGTACACGTCCTTGCTGAACATCGGCGGCGCGACGGACAGCGGGATGATCCACAGCAGCAGGGTGCGGTCGAGCTGGGACCGGTTGAGGCGACGCACCGCCCCCGACTGCAGACTGCCGATCGCGAACCGTCCGAGGAGGAGCCACGCGAGCACGATCATCACGGTGCCGGTCATGGTCAGCGTCAACGCGACACTGGGGATCCGGGCGGGCAGACCGATGACGCGAAGACCCTGGACTGGGTTCTGCAGTACCGGCTGGGCGCCTGCGCCCAGCGCGCCCACCGCCATCAGGACGGCTCCGGTCGCGCCGAACCGGCGGATCCCGCGGAGCTGCGCGGTCTCCTGTGCGTTCAGGCCCGCTGTCTCCGGCTCGTCGCCGTGCAGCGCGGCCGCCACCGAGGGTCGCGGGGAGCGGCCGTCGATGCCCAGCGCCCGCCGGGCGAGCTCGGCCGGATGTCGAAGAGCGGCGCGAGCCGTGAAGGTCGGCTCCGCGCGGGTCGGCTCCGGGTTCTCGGGGGTCTGCGGCACACAGGCAGCGTAGCGGTGCGCCGAACACAGCCGGTTCGGCCAGTATTCCCGGGCGCGAGCCGTACATAATCACAGGTGTAAGGCAGGGCACCCTTAGTAGACCTGCGATCCGAATTCCGTCACACTGGTGTTGTGAAAACGGAAACGACACCACGTGCAACGAAGGAAAGCGCAGTTCACGCGCCTTCCTCGGCGGCGCCTGTCGAAACCGCGTCACCCGTCGCCGTCGGCCACGAAGGCCACACCCGCGCTGCCGTCGTAAAGCTCCTCCTCGAGGAGGGGCCGATCACCGCGTCGGAAATCGGAACCCGCCTCGGGCTGAGTGCCGCCGGTGTCCGTCGACACCTCGACGCGCTCCTGGAGTCCGGGGAGGCCCGCGAGGCGTCCTCCGTCGCCGTGCGTCACCGCGGCCGGGGACGACCCGCCAAATACTTCCAGATCACCGCCAAGGGCCGCGGCCGCCTAGGCCACGCGTACGACGACCTCGCCGGCGCGGCGATGCGTCAACTGCGGGAGGTCGGGGGAGACGCCGCGATCACCGATTTCGCTCGTCGCCGAGTCCAGGCGATCGTCGGAAACGTGACCCCGGCAGCCGATCACAGCGCCGAGGGCCTCGAAACCACCGCCGACGCCATCGCCGACGCGTTCACCACCGCAGGATTCGCGGCGTCGACGCGCCCGGTCGGCAACGGCGTGCAGATCTGCCAGCACCACTGCCCGGTCTCCCACGTGGCCGAGGAGTTCCCGGAACTGTGCGAAGCCGAACAGGAAGCGTTCGCCCAACTGCTCGGCACCCACGTCCAGCGGCTCGCGACCATCGCGAACGGTGACTGCGCATGCACCACTCACGTTCCACTCGTCCCGCCGTCCGGTCCCAAATAACCACGCCTTCCCGATAGATCCCCTAGTCAGCAACCTGTATTCCACCGGCGACCAGCCCTCGCCGGTCTCGTAACAAGACTCCGGAAGGAGCTCGCATGACCGTCACATCAGACCAGGTGACATCCACTGCGTCGGCCAACGCCGAGCCGCTCACGCAGGAAGAGACCATCGCGTCACTCGGGCATTACGGGTACGGCTGGTCCGATTCCGACGAGGCCGGTGCCAGTGCGCAGCGCGGTCTGTCCGAAGACGTCGTGCGCGACATCTCGGCGAAGAAGAGCGAGCCGGACTGGATGCTCGACGTCCGCCTGCGCGCGCTGAAGACCTTCGACAAGAAGCCGATGCCGAACTGGGGTTCGAACCTCGAGGGCATCGACTTCGACAACATCAAGTACTTCGTCCGCTCGAGCGAGAAGCAGGCCGAGAGCTGGGAAGACCTGCCCGAGGACATCAAGAACACGTACGACAAGCTGGGCATCCCCGAGGCCGAGAAGCAGCGCCTCGTCGCCGGTGTCGCGGCTCAGTACGAGTCCGAGGTTGTGTACCACTCGATCCGTGAGGACCTCGAGGCACAGGGCGTCATCTTCCTCGACACCGACACGGGCCTGAAGCAGCACCCCGAGCTGTTCCGGGAGTACTTCGGCACGGTCATCCCGGCCGGCGACAACAAGTTCTCCGCGCTGAACACCGCGGTGTGGTCGGGTGGCTCCTTCATCTACGTCCCGCCGGGCGTGCACGTCGACATCCCGCTGCAGGCCTACTTCCGCATCAACACGGAGAACATGGGCCAGTTCGAGCGGACCCTGATCATCGTCGACGAGGGCGCCTCGGTGCACTACGTCGAGGGCTGCACGGCGCCGATCTACAAGTCCGACTCCCTGCACTCCGCGGTCGTCGAGATCATCGTGAAGAAGGGCGGCCACTGCCGCTACACGACCATCCAGAACTGGTCGAACAACGTCTACAACCTGGTCACCAAGCGCACCAAGGTCGAAGCCGGCGGATCCATGGAGTGGATCGACGGCAACATCGGGTCGAAGGTCACCATGAAGTACCCGGCCGTCTGGATGATGGGCGAACACGCCCGCGGCGAGGTTCTCTCCGTGGCATTCGCCGGTGAGGGCCAGCACCAGGACACCGGTGCCAAGATGCTGCATCTCGCGCCGTACACGTCGTCGACCATCATCAGCAAGTCGGTGGCACGTGGCGGTGGACGCGCGTCGTACCGCGGACTCGTCCAGGTCAACAAGGGTGCTCACGGTTCCAAGTCGACGGTCAAGTGTGATGCGCTGCTGGTCGATCAGATCAGCCGCTCGGACACCTACCCGTACGTCGACATCCGCGAGGACGACGTGACCATGGGCCACGAGGCCACAGTCTCGAAGGTGAGCGACGACCAGCTGTTCTACCTGATGAGCCGCGGGCTCACCGAAGACGAGGCCATGGCGACGGTCGTGCGCGGCTTCGTCGAGCCGATCGCCAAGGAACTCCCGATGGAGTACGCCCTGGAACTGAACCGCCTGATCGAACTGCAGATGGAAGGGGCGGTGGGTTAGTGACCACGCCAGAAACTGGTGTCCAGAATCTCGGAGTCGCGGGAGCCGTCGCAGGCGAGAATCCGCGGATAGCGCGGACCGCCACCGGTTCGCCGATCAAGAACAAGGGTGAGGTCTTCACCTCGTTCGACGTCAACGCGTTCGAGATCCCGGGTGGTCGCGACGAGGTCTGGCGGTTCACCCCGCTGCGCCGGCTCCGCGGACTGCACGACGGAACGGCCGTCGCGAACGGCACGGTCACCGTCGACGTCGCCGGTCCGGACTCCGTCCGGGTCGAGACCGTCGGGCGTGACGACGACCGGCTGGGCAAGGCCGGCGTCCCGGCCGACCGGGTGGCCGCACAGGCCTACTCGGGGTTCGAGACGGCCACCGTCGTGACCGTCGGCCGTGAGGTCGAGGTCGCCGAGACGATCAACATCACGGTCACCGGCCCGGGCGAGGACAAGGTCGCCTTCGGGCACCTGCAGATCCGGCTCGAAGCCTTCGCGAAGGCGACCGTCGTCATCGACCAGCGAGGCAGCGGCACGATCGCCGAGAACGTCGAATTCGTTCTCGGCGACAGCTCCCGCCTCACCGTGGTCGCCGTCCAGGACTGGGCGGACGACGCCGTGCACGTCGCGTCGCATCACGCGCGGCTGGGCCGTGACGCGGTGCTGCGGCACAACGCGGTCAGCCTCGGCGGCGACCTGGTCCGCCTGTCCGCGACCGTCAAGTACGACGGCCCGGGCGGCGACGCCGAACTGCTGGGCCTGTACTTCGCCGACGCCGGACAGCACTTCGAGCAGCGACTGCTGGTGGATCACTCGCAGCCGCACTGCAAGTCCAACGTGGTCTACAAGGGCGCCCTGCAGGGCGATCCGAATTCGGGGAAGCCCGACGCCCACACCGTGTGGATCGGCGACGTGCTGATCCGCGCCGCGGCCGAAGGCACCGACACGTTCGAGCTGAACCGCAACCTCGTCCTCACGGACGGCGCACGCGCGGACTCGGTTCCGAACCTGGAGATCGAGACCGGCGAGATCGTGGGTGCCGGGCACGCCAGCGCCACGGGTCGATTCGACGACGAGCAGTTGTTCTACTTGCGCGCCCGCGGAATCCCCGAAGACGCGGCACGGCGACTCGTCGTGCGCGGGTTCTTCCACGAGATCATCAACAAGATCGCCGTCGCCGAGATTCGCGAGCGCCTCGAGGCAGCTGTCGAGGCCGAACTCGCCGCAGTCGGCGTGTGACCCGCGCCGCCGGACCATTACTTCCCATTTCTTCGAAGGATCACAATGTCTACCCCTGACGCTTCCACCCCCGAAACCTCGGTCCTGGAAATCAAGGACCTCCACGTCGACGTCGCGAACACCGACGAGAACGCCGAACCGATCAACATCCTCAAGGGTGTGAACCTGACGGTTCGTTCCGGCGAGACCCACGCGATCATGGGACCCAACGGGTCCGGCAAGTCGACGCTGTCGTACGCCATCGCGGGCCACCCCAAGTACCAGATCACCTCGGGCTCCATCACCCTCAACGGTGAGGACGTCCTCGAGATGAGCGTCGACGAGCGCGCCCGCGCGGGACTGTTCCTCGCGATGCAGTACCCCGTCGAGGTCCCCGGCGTCTCCATGTCCAACTTCCTGCGCACCGCGGCCACCGCGGTCCGTGGCGAGGCCCCGAAGCTTCGCCACTGGGTGAAAGAAGTCAAGGAAGCCCTGACCGAGCTGGACATCGACCCCTCGTTCGGCGAGCGCAGCGTCAACGAAGGTTTCTCCGGCGGTGAGAAGAAGCGCCACGAGATCCTGCAGCTCGGTCTCCTGAAGCCGAAGATCGCGATCCTCGACGAGACCGACTCCGGTCTCGACGTCGATGCCCTGCGCGTCGTCTCCGAGGGTGTGAACCGCTACAAGGAGCGCCAGCACGGCGGAATCCTGCTGATCACGCACTACACGCGCATCCTCCGGTACATCAAGCCGGAATACGTCCACGTGTTCGTCGGCGGTCGTGTGGTCGAGTCGGGCGGGCCGGAACTGGCCGACGAGCTCGAGGCGAACGGCTACGAGCGCTTCACCCAGGCTGCAGCAACGCAAGGAGCATAAACGCAGATGACCACCTCGGTGCGCGTATTCGACGTCACCCGGATCCGGGAGGACTTCCCGATCCTGGCGCGTACGGTCCGCGACGGAAAACCGCTGGTGTACCTCGATTCGGGCGCGACGTCGCAGCGCCCGAACCAGGTGCTCGACGCCGAGAGGGAGTTCCTCACCACCTGTAACGCGGCCGTGCACCGAGGCGCTCACCAGCTCGCCGAAGAGGCCACCGACGCGTACGAGAACGCGCGTGCGACGATCGCCGCGTTCGTCGGTGCCGACAGCGACGAACTCGTGTTCACCAAGAACGCGACGGAGTCCCTGAACCTCGTCACTCACGTTCTCGGCGACGATCGCTTCGAGCGGCACCTCGGCCCCGGTGACGAGATCGTCATCACCGAACTCGAGCATCACGCCAATCTCGTGCCGTGGCAGGAACTCGCGCGCAGCACGGGTGCGACGTTGCGCTGGTACGGCGTCACCGACGACGGCCGGATCGACCTCGATTCGCTCGAACTGACGGGCGCCGTCAAGGTCGTGGCGTTCACCCACCAGTCCAACGTGACCGGTGCGGTGGCACCCGTCGAGGAGTTGGTGCGTCGCGCCCGCGCGGTCGGCGCGCTGGTGGTACTCGACGCATGCCAGTCCGTTCCGCACATGGCGGTGGACTTCCACGCGCTCGGTGTGGACTACGCGGCCTTCTCGGGGCACAAGATGCTCGGCCCGTCCGGCGTGGGTGTCCTGTACGGGCGCCGCGAACTGCTGAATGCGATGCCGCCGTTCATCACGGGTGGTTCGATGATCGAGACCGTCACGATGGAACGCACCACCTACGCGCCGCCGCCGCAGCGGTTCGAGGCCGGCGTTCCGATGACGTCGCAGGTGGTCGGGCTCGGTGCCGCGGTCCGGTATCTCGAGGAGATCGGGATGGACGCGGTGGCGGCGCACGAGCACACCCTGGTCGAGGCCGCACTGGCAGCTCTGGGTGCCATCGACGGCGTGCACATCATCGGACCCACGACCGCCGAGGACCGCGGCGGGGCCGTGTCGTTCGTGGTCGACGGAATCCACGCCCACGATCTCGGTCAGATCCTCGACGACGAGGGGGTCGCCATCCGCGTCGGCCACCACTGCGCCTGGCCCCTGCACCGTCGTTTCGGTGTCGCGGCCACGGCGAGGGCGTCGTTCGCGCTGTACAACACGGTCGACGAGGTCGACGCTCTCGCGGCAGCGGTGCGGCGCGCACAGGAGTTCTTCGGGGAGGTTCCTGCATGAGAATGGAACAGATGTACCAGGAAGTGATCCTGGACCACTACAAGCATCCCCACGGTCGCGGCCTGCGCGAACCGTTCGGCGCCGAAGTCCACCACGTCAATCCCACGTGCGGTGACGAAGTGACGCTGCGTGTGCAGCTCGCCGACGACGGCACCGTGGTGGATGTGTCGTACGACGGCCAGGGCTGCTCCATCAGCCAGGCGTCGACGTCGGTGCTCACCGATCAGGTGGTGGGGATGCCGGTCGAGAAGGCACTGCAGACCGTTGCCGCATTCAACGAGATGGTCAGCAGCCGCGGTACCGTCGAGGGGGACGAGGACGTCCTCGGGGACGGCATCGCCTTCGTCGGCGTCTCGAAATACCCGGCACGCGTGAAATGCGCGCTGCTGGGATGGATGGCATTCAAGGACGCGGTTGTTCAGATAGTGGACGACCGGGTCGTGGACGAACGGGATTCGGCCGTTCCGACAGCAGACGGCGAACCAGCTCGAATCGGAGGACAGGCATCATGAGCGAGACGCAGACGCCGGAGGCGGACGCCACGGCCGTACCGGAGCAGGCGACGGCCGACCAGGGCGGCGAGACCGCCACTGCATCGTCGGGTGCGATTACCGACCCGAAGCGCCTCGAAGAACTCGAGGAGGCGATGCGTGACGTCGTCGATCCCGAACTCGGCATCAACGTCGTCGACCTCGGTCTCGTGTACGGGATCACCGAGGAGGAGGACGTCGTGACCCTCGACATGACGCTCACGTCGGCGGCCTGCCCGCTGACCGATGTCATCGAGGACCAGTCGCGGGGTGCGCTCGTGCGCAGCGGTCTGTGCAACGAACTGAAGATCAACTGGGTGTGGCTCCCGCCGTGGGGCCCCGACAAGATCACCGAGGACGGCCGCGAGCAGTTGCGCGCGCTCGGTTTCACAGTCTGACCATTCACCACTGGTGACACGGAGGGGCTCGGCGAGAACCATCTCGCCGAGCCCCTCCGTGTCGGTTCAGGCGCGCTTGCGTTCCGAACTGGATGACTTCGCTGTGGCCTTCTTCGCTGCGGTCTTGGCCGGAGCCTTCTTCGCCGGCTTCTTCTTGGCGGGTGCGGCCTTCTTCCCGGCGGCGTCGACGCTGCGCTGCAGTGCGGCCACGAGATCCACCACTTCGGCGTCCTCGCCGCTCTTCTCGACCTCGGCGACGGGGATGACCTTCTTGCCGCCGGACTCGATCATCTCGTCGAGCAGTTCACGCAACTGCACCTGGTAGTCGTCGGTGAATTCGGTGGGGTCGAAGTCGTCGGCCATGCTGTCGACGAGTGTCTCGGCCATCGCGAGTTCCTTCGCCTTCGGCTTGTCGACGCCATCGAGTGAGGAGAATTCCGCGGCCCGTACCTCATCCGGCCACAGCAGCGTCTGGATCACCAGCACCCCGTCCCGTGAACGCATCGCGGCCAGTCGGGTGCGCTGTCGGAGGGTGAAGTGGACGAGGGCCGTTCGGTCGCTGTTCTCGAGGGCTGTCGCGAGTAGGACATATGCCTTCGGAGAGCTGGAATCCGGTTCGAGGAAGTAACTCTTCTCGAACAGAATGGGGTCGATCTGTTCGGTCGGCACGAACTGCAGAACGGGAATCTCGTGTTTCTCGGCGGCGGGCAGTTTGCCGAAATCATCGTCCGTCAACACCACGCGCACGCCGTCGTCGGAGTCGTAGGCCTTGTCGATATCGGCGTATTGGACGACGTTGCCGCATTCGGAGCAGACGCGGTTGTATTTGATCCGGCCGCCGTCCTTGGCATGGACCTGGTGAAACCTGATGTCGTGATCCTCGGTTGCCGAATAGACCTTGACCGGCACATTCACGAGTCCGAACGCTATCGAGCCCTTCCATATCGACCGCATGCGTTCCATGATGGTCTCCTTTTCGCGTTCGCGCGACAGTTCATCGAACTTCCCGGCGAAGCGCCGAACGGAGAATCACACTGCGGATATCGCCGGAGGATGCCCGAAACATCCGCCCCATTGCGGACAGGGTTCCGCGCGGATTCGACCGCTCGGACAGATATGCCGCTTGGAGTTGTGGCGGTAGATCGAAGAAATGCTCGAAGAATTCGGGGACGTGTTCGGAATCCAGATTCAGGAGGACGCGGAGGCCGACCGATCGCAGAGACGCGACGGTGCGCGCCTTCCACGGCCACAGTCGTGCGTTCGAACCGTCATGAAGATCGCGGGCCAGAACATCTGCGCACAGGAGCGACGCCGCGACGCTGAAGCCCGTTCCTGGGTGCATCAACCCGGCGCGGGCTCCGAAACGCACCTGATCCGAGCTGTGGGCACGACCGGCCTCGGGTGGTGGCTCGACGGCGAATCTGACCCTCTCGACGTCCGAATGGGACGGCACGGTGACGCCCCGCTGTCGGAGTCGGTCGTGGAGTCGGGTGGCGAGTTCCGAGATCGGGAGTGGGGGGCGACCGACCAGACAGGTCTCTTCGAGCAGGAACCGGTCCTGCTCGAGCGGGACCCCGTAGAGGAACGACGGGGTGTCGGAGGGGGATGTCCCGTTGTCGCGGCGCCAGTCCATGAACACCGCGGCCTCGCCGGCGAGCGCATGTGCGGCCGTGTCGGGGTCCACCACGACGCCGTATGCCGTCTGCTGGGCGAGGTCGGGGCTGTCGCCGGTGCCGCGGGCATCGACGACGACGTGCGCCTTCAGTGTCGAGCCGTCGTCCAGTCGGACGGAAGTGGGGGAGAGGTCTACGGCTCTACCTGCGAGAACGGTTCCGCATTCGCTGCCGAGTATTGATTGCAGTACCGATGTATTCAAAACGCAATACGTGCGGTCGATGGTGTGGCGACGTGTCGTCCAGGCTGTCGGGCGAGCAGTTTTCGTGACGACGGCGCCTCGAGGGAGCCAGTCGGGGAGCTCGTCTTCCCAGGCCGCGTACGTCGCGGTCCACGATCTGCGGGGGAGCGGGTCGACCGAGACGACTGTCGAACCGAGAGCCGTGGCCCGGTGGGCGAGGGCGCGGCCGGCAGGCCCGAGGCCGACGATCGCGACGTCCCAGATCGCTGGACGGGGAGAAATTGTCACACCGCCAGCCTGTCACGGCGGCCGAGTGCTCAGCTGGAACGAGACCCAGTTCCAAACTCGGACTCGGACGGAACCGTTCGATTATCCGAATTTGTCGGGGTACGGTCCTGGCTGTCCCGGGGTAGTGGTGACTCCACCATCACGGGTCCCGATCTCGATTACCCACCACGGCAGTCCCAGACCAAGGGGAGCGGGGCGCCGCGGCCGGCTCGCTGGCTGCGGGGGAGCGTGCGCGCTGAACGGGGCGCAGTTGCGCGGGGTGGGGAACCCGATGCGCCTGCGATGCCACGAGGGTGTCGGCTGGGCTCCCAAGTCCACCAGGATGTCAGCCAGGCACTGAGTCGGGCAGTGACGGAACAGCGTAGTTTCCCGAATTATCACCGTGGTTGCTACTCATGCGCACAACGGGCTCACCACGATTGCCAACCTCACCACCACGCGACTCACCTTCCATCGAGCATCTACACAGGGGCCGGAGGCTTTCCTGCGGGCCGGATACGGCGGTGAACGTTAGCGGGATCACTGGCAGGCGTGTTCCGAGTCGCCGGCGGTCGGGTAAAATTGCTGGTTCGTGTGTTCTTTGCGTAGTTTTTCTCATTCAACGCGAGCGTCATTTTCCTAGGAGTCTTGTTGATCACCGCTACCGACCTGGAAGTTCGAGCTGGAGTGCGGACGTTGCTGTCCGCGCCCGGACCGGCTTTGCGGGTACAGCCCGGCGACCGCATCGGGCTGGTCGGCCGCAACGGTGCCGGCAAGACGACGACCCTCCGCATCCTCGCGGGGGAGGGGGAGGCGTACGCGGGTGCCGTGGTGCGCACCGGCGATCTCGGGTACCTGCCGCAGGACCCGAAGGAAGGCGACCTCGACGTCCTCGCGAAGGACCGAGTGTTGTCCGCGCGCGGCCTCGATTCGCTGCTGCGGGACATGGAGAAGCAGCAGATCCTGATGTCGGAGGTCGTCGACGACGCCGAGCGCGACAAGGCCGTGCGCAAGTACGGCAACCTCGAGGACCGCTTCTCCGCGCTCGGTGGGTACGAGGCGGAGAGCGAAGCGGCACGCATCTGCAACAGCCTCGGACTGGCCGACCGCATCCTCGGTCAGCAGCTGCACACCCTGTCGGGTGGTCAGCGTCGCCGTGTCGAACTGGCGCGCATCCTGTTCGCCGCGTCGGACGGTAGCGGCGGACGGTCGGATACGACGCTTCTGCTCGACGAGCCGACCAACCACCTCGACGCCGACTCGATCACCTGGCTGCGGGGCTTCCTGCAGAGCCACGAGGGTGGGTTGATCGTGATCAGCCACGACGTCGATCTGCTCAACGACGTCGTGAACCGGGTGTGGTTCCTCGATGCCGTGCGCGGCGAGGCCGACGTGTACAACATGAGCTGGAAGAAGTACCTCGACGCCCGTGCGACCGACGAGCAGCGTCGCCGCCGTGAGCGCGCCAATGCCGAGAAGAAGGCCGGTGCACTGCGCGTGCAGGCCGCGAAGCTCGGCGCGAAGGCCACCAAGGCGGTGGCGGCACAGAACATGGCGAAGCGCGCCGACAAGCTGATGTCCGACCTCGACGCAGAACGCGTGTCCGACAAGGTGGCCCGGATCCGGTTCCCCGAGCCTGCCGCGTGTGGCAAGACTCCGCTGATGGCGGAGAACCTGACCAAGGTCTACGGTTCGCTCGAGATCTTCACCGGAGTGGACCTCGCGATCGACCGTGGGTCACGCGTCGTGGTGCTCGGTCTCAACGGTGCCGGTAAGACGACGCTGCTGCGCATTCTCGGCGGAGTCGAGACCCCGGACGCAGGCGGGCTCGTCCCCGGTCACGGGCTGAAGATCGGCTACTTCGCGCAGGAGCACGACACCCTCGACGACAACGCGTCGGTGTGGGAGAACATTCGCCACGCGGCGCCGGACACGGGGGAGCAGGAGCTGCGTTCGCTGCTCGGTGCGTTCATGTTCACCGGCCCGCAGCTCGAGCAGCCCGCAGGCACGCTGTCCGGTGGTGAGAAGACGCGCCTCGCGCTGGCGGGTCTCGTGTCGTCGGCGGCGAACGTCCTCCTGCTCGACGAGCCGACGAACAACCTCGATCCCGTCTCCCGCGAGCAGGTGCTGGATGCGCTCCGCAGCTACACCGGTGCCGTCGTGCTGGTGACGCACGACCCCGGCGCGGCCGAGGCACTCGACCCGGAACGGGTCATTCTCCTGCCCGACGGCACGGAGGACCACTGGTCGCAGGACTACCTGGAGCTGATCCAGCTCGCCTGAGCACTGCGCGTAGATATCGCCGTCGCGGGGCTCTACCGTGGAAACCACCGTCGCTCGCCGACTGGAGGAGTTCATGGCTGACATCGGGGTCTTCGCCAAGAGCGCTCGGATCACGGGACCGTCGCGCGCCGATCTACAGGCGGAGCTGAAGGAGCGCTACCAGGCCGGTGCGAGTATCCGTTCCCTTGCCCGGGAAATGGGGAGATCGTACGGATTCGTCCGCAACATCCTCGCGGAATCCGAGGTGGAGCTCCGCGGACGGGGCGGAGCTCACCGTCGCAAGACCTGACGGGTGTCGGTGGGGGAGTGCGGGTGTCAGTCGCGGCGTCGGACGGATTCCTCGACGAGGTCGAGGACGGCCGACAGGTTGTCGCCGGCGTGCCCGGAAGCGATACGTGCGACGAGGCCGTCGAGAACCAGGTCCAGGTAGCCGATCAGGACATCGGTCGGCACGTCGTCGCGGAGGCGGCCCGCGGACTTCTGCCGCGCGAGACGCGCCATGGTCGCCTCGGTGAGTTCCGCCGACCGTTGTGACCAGCTTCTGCGGAAGTCGGGATCGTTCCGCAGCCGTCGGGCGATTTCGAGCCGGGTTCCCAGCCAGTCGAACTGTTCGGGCTGGGCGAGCATGTCCCGCATCACCTGGACGAGGCCCTCGTGGGCGACCACGTCGGCCATCCTGGTCGCGTCCTCGTGGGCGAGCGCCAGAAACAAACCGTCCTTGTCCTTGAAGTGATGGAAGATCGCCCCGCGTGACAGTCCGGTCACTTCTTCGAGCCGGCGGACGGTGGCGCCGTCGTAGCCGTATTCGGCAAAGCAACGGCGGGCGCCGCTGAGGATCTGACTGCGCCGTGCCGCGAGATGGTCTTCACTGACCTTGGGCAAAGTGCCTCCTTCGTCGGCCTGTGAGTGTTGTCGGCCCTCGACATATGAGGGCCACCGAAAGCACGAAGCGCGCACGACCACCTCGATCGGGACAGCGGCGAAGCTCCCCTGAAACTGGTCGTGCGCGCTTCGTGCCTGTCATGGCCGAAAACACTCACAGGTGCGTAGCGCCTGCGAGCGGAAACTGCTCGCAGGCGCGATTGCGCCCTAGCCCTTGATCATGTTGCGGAGCACGTACTGCAGGATGCCGCCGTTGCGGTAGTAATCCGCCTCACCAGGGGTATCGATGCGTACGACTGCGTCGAACACGACCTTCTCGCCGTTCTCGCGCGTTGCCGTGACCTTCATGGTCTTCGGGGTGACACCGTCGTTGAGCTTCTCGACGCCTTCGATGTCGAAGGTCTCGGTGCCGTCGAGCTTCAGCGATGCAGCCGACTCGCCGGCCGGGAACTGCAGCGGAACGACGCCCATACCGATGAGGTTGGAGCGGTGGATGCGCTCGAACGACTCGGTGATGACGGCCTTGACGCCGAGAAGGCTGGTGCCCTTGGCGGCCCAGTCACGCGACGATCCGGAGCCGTACTCCTTGCCGCCCAGGACGACCAGCGGGATGCCGGCTGCCTGGTAGTTCTGCGACGCGTCGTAGATGAATGCCTGCGGTGCGCCTTCCTGCGTGAAGTCGCGGGTGTAGCCACCGGAGACGTCGTCGAGGAGCTGGTTGCGCAGACGGATGTTCGCGAACGTTCCGCGGATCATCACCTCGTGGTTGCCGCGACGCGAGCCGAGCGAGTTGTAGTCCTTGCGCTCGACGCCGTGGGAATCGAGGTACTGCGCGGCGGGGGTGCCGGACTTGATCGGACCTGCCGGGCTGATGTGGTCGGTGGTGACCGAGTCGCCGAGCAGGGCAAGGACGCGAGCGCCCTTGATGTCCTTGACCGGTGCCGGATCCTTCGGCATGCCGTCGAAGTACGGAGCCTTGCGGACGTAGGTCGAGTTCACGTCCCACTCGAAGGTGTCACCCTCTGGGGTCGAGAGGTTCTGCCAGCGGCTGTCGCCCGCGAAGATCGTTGCGTAGGACTTGCGGAACATGTCCTGGCTGATCGCCGTCTTGATGGTCTCTTCGATCTCCTGCGTGGACGGCCAGATGTCCTTCAGGAACACGGGGTTGCCGTCGGTGTCGTCGCCGAGCGAGTCGGTCTCGAAGTCGAAGTCCATGGTTCCCGCAAGGCCGTAGGCGATGACGAGCGGCGGGGAGGCCAGGTAGTTCATCTTGACGTCGGGGGAGATGCGTCCCTCGAAGTTGCGGTTGCCCGAGAGCACCGCGGTGACCGACAGGTCGTTGTCGTTGATGGCCTTGGAGACTGCCTCGGGCAGCGGGCCGGTGTTGCCGATGCACGTGGTGCATCCGTAGCCGCCGAGGTAGTAGCCGAGCTTCTCGAGGTACGGCCAGAGGCCGGCCTTCTCGTAGTAGTCGGTGACAACCTGTGAACCGGGTGCCATGTTGGTCTTGACCCACGGCTTGGTGGCGAGGCCCTTCTCGACGGCGTTACGTGCAAGCAGCGCAGCGCCGAGCATGACCGACGGGTTGGACGTGTTGGTGCAGGAAGTGATGCCGGCAACGACGACGGCGCCGTGATCGAGAACGAACTCGCCTGCGTCGGACTTGACGACAACCGGCTTGCTCGGGCGGCCTTCTGCGCCGTTGGCGGCGGAGAGAACGTCGACTGCTCCGTCATCGGCGAACGACAGAACTGCGGGGTCGGACGCCGGGAAGGATTCCTCGACAGCCTCGTCGAGCTGAGTGTGCTCGGTCGGAAGGTGCTCTTCCACGTAGTTGTGGATGTCCTTGCGGAACGCGGTCTTCGACTCCGACAACAGGATTCGGTCCTGCGGGCGCTTCGGGCCGGCGATCGAGGGAACGACGGTTCCCAGATCGAGCTCGATGTACTCGGAGAAGACGGGCTCCTTGTCGGGATCGTGCCACAGGCCCTGTTCCTTGGCGTAGGCCTCGACGAGGGCGAGCTGCTCGTCGCTGCGGCCGGTCAGGCGCAGGTAGTCGATCGTCTCGCTGTCGATTGGGAAGATCGCTGCGGTGGAACCGAATTCGGGGCTCATGTTGCCCAGGGTTGCGCGGTTCGCGAGCGGAACCTCGGCAACACCCTTGCCGTAGAACTCGACGAACTTTCCGACGACGCCGTGCTTGCGGAGCATCTCGGTGGCGGTGAGCACGACGTCGGTCGCGGTGACGCCGGGCTTGATCTCACCGGAGAGCTTGAAGCCGACAACGCGGGGGATGAGCATGGAGACCGGCTGGCCGAGCATGGCAGCCTCGGCTTCGATGCCGCCGACGCCCCAGCCCAGCACGCCCAGGCCGTTGACCATGGTGGTATGCGAGTCGGTGCCGACACAGGTGTCGGGGTACGCCTGGCCGTTACGTGCCATGACGGTCGGAGCCAGGTATTCGATGTTGACCTGGTGAACGATGCCCATTCCCGGGGGGACGACCTTGAAGTCGTCGAATGCGCCCTGGCCCCAGCGGAGGAACTGGTAACGCTCGCCGTTGCGCTCGTATTCGAGGTCGACGTTGCGCTCGAGTGCATCGGCCTGGCCGAAGATGTCGAGGATGACCGAGTGGTCGATGACCATGTCGGCAGGCGAGAGCGGGTTGACCTTGTTGGGGTCGCCGCCGAGGGTGGTGACAGCCTCACGCATGGTGGCGAGGTCGACGACACAGGGAACACCGGTGAAGTCCTGCATGATCACGCGAGCCGGCGTGAACTGGATTTCGATGCTCGGCTGAGCCGAGGGATCCCAGCCTGCAATTGCGCGGATGTGATCCGCGGTGATATTGGCTCCGTCTTCGGTGCGGAGAAGGTTCTCGGCGAGAACCTTCAAGGAGTAAGGCAATTTCTCGGTGCCGGGGACGGCCGCGAGTCGGAAGATCTCGTAGGAGTTCTCACCGACCTCGAGGGTTCCCTTTGCTCCGAATGAATCAATACTGGTGCTCACGTCAGCTCCACTCGTCTATGTGAGGGTCGCCACCGACGGGGCTGTGTCGACGGCTGCAGGCACTGCGGGCACGGCTGATCCGTGTCGCTGTCGTGCTAGCGATGACGGAATCGGCCCCTACCGCGGTACCTCCGATAGTCTAACAGTACGCTTGTCCTGTGAGAATTCGGGGGGAATCGAGCGTGTACCCCTCGGCGATTCTCCTCGACCCGACGCGGGACGCGCGCGGACGGAACGGAACTTCGGGGACTCCTCACGTAGTGTTCACGCGAGGCTTACGTTCCTACAGCAAACCCGGATGAGAGATGCCTGCCCCTATCGCCACCGCACTTCCTGCCAGTGTCATGCTCCCCGTCCATTCGGCCCTCCCGTTGTCGACGGACCTTCCGGAAGACATCGACGTCTCCGACGTGGTCGCGGACGTGTCCGACGACGGCGTGTCGGCGCCGTCCGACGAGGCGAGTGAACTCGCCGCCGTGGTCGATCGCGCGGCCGAGCACGGGATCAAGCTGAGCATCGTGGTGCTGGACGAGGATCCCGGCCGCGATTCGCAGCTGCGCGACCTCGCCACCGAGGTCGGGGCGGAAGAGGGCGGCACCGTTCTGGTGCTGAGTCCCAGCTGGGTCGGCACGTACAGCGATTCGATCAGCCGGGTCCTGCTCGAATCGGGTCAGGACCGCACCTACACCGGCGATGCGGTGGTCTCCGCGAATCACTTCGTCGACGAAGTGATCGAGCCGGGACCGCCGTGGGCCCTGTTCACCGCCCTCATCGTCGCGATCGTCGTGATCGCGTCGGCTGCCACGTTCTTCGCGAAATCGCGCCGGGCGTCCGTATCTCGTGACGACACGGCAGAAAAGGGCGACAGCGCTTCGGGGGCCGGCACGTCGTACGAGCGACAGAAGCCCTGACTCTCCCCGAATTCCCGGGATAACTCGGCGGCAATTTCACGATTCTCCCGAGCGTGGCCGCTGCCTGCGTCGATGCGCGTAAATAGCGCCGACGATTCACAGTTCGACATTTCCGCTGGTCAAATTACTCATGTGTTATTTGTGACTAAAGTTTCCATAGAGTCCGGAAGTGTCGTACGGTGCATTTGGCGCTCTTGGGGAAGAAGTGTCGCAGGCTGGTGATTGACGTCCAGAGTGACGGCGATCCGGTGTATGTCGGTGTCGCCGACGCGCGGGAAGGTGTGGGCTGCCGCAAATTTCTCCCCACGACGGGCACGGCGCGGTGTGCGTGATCGGTGCAGAACCGAGGGAGAGAGTTGTGAAGCGACAAGCACGAGCTGGAGTGGGGCACCGTAGCTTCTCCCGCGGGCACACTCGCACGGCGCGCCTCCTGATCGGATTGGGCATCGTCGGAGCCCTGATCGGCAGCACGCCCGGCCTGGCCGCAGCGGTGCCACCGCCGCCGCCGAATCCGTCCGACAACGACATCGCGCAGGCCCAGACCCAGGTGTCGGCGGGCCTCGGGCAGGTCAGCGAACTGATCAACCAGGTCGCCTCCGCGGATCAGCAGCTCGCTCAGCTCGACAACGAGGTCGCCATCAAGCGCGAGGACGTGAACCGTGCTCTGGTCGATCTGCAGAACGCCCGCAGCGCTGCCGATCTGGCGGCCGGCGTGGTCGGGGCCTCACAGCAGGCGCTGCGCGACGCCGGGGCGCAGATCGAACTCGCGCAGAAGGACTTCGACAAGTACGCCCGGTCGAGCTACACGCAGGGCACGAACGTCTCCTCGATCTCGACGTACCTGGGAGCCCAGGGGCCCGGCGACGTCCTGGATCGCGCGCAGGTTCTGAAACTCCTGGCCACCAGTCAGAACGCGGTGCTCGAGGGGCTGCAGCGGGCGCGGACCGCGCAGGCCAACAAGGACTCCGCGGCACGCGAGGCGAAGCAGCAGGCGGACGTGGCCGCCGACCAGGCCGCGTCGAAGAAGTCGCTGGCGGAGCAGGCGATCGCGATCGCCCGGTCGGCGCTGCAGGACCAGGCGGCCAAGAAGGCGCAGATCGAGAGCAACCGCGCGGCCGCCCAGGCCCAGCTCGACGCCGCCCGCGGGAACGTCGCGGGCTTGCAGGGGCAGCGTGAGGCGTACGCGACGTGGGAGGAGCAGAAACGCGCCGAGGACGCGCAGAAGGCTGCCATCGCCGCCGCGGCCCGGGAGGCCGCGACGCAGGCCGCGGCGCGGGTCGCCGCCAACGAGGCGGCTCGACAGCGCGCCGCGGAACTCGCCGCGGGGCAGCGCGCGCACACCACGATCGAGGAGGACTCGGAGGACGAGGATTCCTCAACCGACGGCGGGACGACCACACCGAAGTCCACCCCCAAGTCGAAGCCGTCGACCAGCGGCGAGGACCTGACCGGCAGCGAGGCCATCGAGACCGTCATCGACCGGGGACTGTCGCAGATCGGTGTCGAGTACGCGTGGGGCGGCGGCGACGAGAACGGTCCCACCCTCGGCATCCGCGACGGCGGTGTCGCCGACAGCTACGGCGACTTCAACAAGGTCGGTTTCGACTGCTCCGGTCTGATGATCTACGCGTTCGCCGGGATCGGCATCTCCCTGCCGCACTACACCGGGTATCAGTACACCGCCGGCGAGCAGGTCCCCTCGGAGGAGATGCAGCGCGGCGACATGATCTTCTGGGGCCCGAACGCCAGCCAGCACGTCGCCCTGTACCTCGGAGACGACCAGATGCTCGAGGCTCCCGAGTCGGGGGACGTCGTCAAGATCTCCCCGGTGCGATGGGACGGCATGACCCCTTACGCTGTCCGTATGGTGTCGTGATCCATGATGTCGATGAAGTAGTCCGCAGTGCGGATCGTGCTTGGTTGCGGCGGGGGTTGCTTGCACCTGGAATAGTTGAGCAAGTACGTGAACGGGCGGAACGATCTAGGTGAAAGCGGTGGATTCTTGGTGACCTCACGTGATGATGCGGTATCGGAGGGTGCAGCCCGGAAGGAGTCGCCCGCGAAGGCTGCTCCCGAAGGTGTGAAGAACGGGGGTGCGGCCAACGGATCGGGTCCCCAGAACGTCACCGCGCCGAATGCACCCTCACCGAACACGGGCACGCAGAGCGCGACCACGAAGACGGTCGCGCCCAATCTCGCCGCCGACGTCCAGACGCTGGAACGCGCGATCTACGAGGTCAAGCGCGTGATCGTCGGGCAGGACCGGCTCGTGGAGCGGATCCTGGTCGGTCTGCTCGCGAAAGGGCACGTGCTGCTCGAGGGTGTGCCGGGTGTCGCGAAGACCCTGGCTGTCGAGACGTTCGCGAAGGTGGTCGGCGGATCCTTCTCGCGTGTCCAGTTCACCCCCGACCTGGTGCCTACCGACCTGATCGGTACGCGCATCTACCGGCAGGGGCGCGAGGAGTTCGACACCGAGCTCGGTCCCGTCGTCGCGAACTTCGTGCTCGCCGACGAGATCAACCGCGCGCCGGCGAAGGTGCAGTCGGCGTTGCTCGAGGTGATGGCCGAGCGGCACGTCTCGATCGGCGGCAAGCGGTACCACATGCCCGACCCGTTCCTGGTGATGGCGACGCAGAACCCGATCGAGAACGAGGGTGTGTACCCACTGCCGGAGGCGCAGCGCGACCGGTTCCTGTTCAAGATCCTCGTCGACTACCCGACGGTGGAGGAGGAGCGCGAGATCGTCTACCGGATGGGTGTCGATGCGCCGGAACCCCACCAGGTCCTCGATCCCGAGGAGCTCGTCCGCCTGCAGAAGGTCGCGAGCGGTGTCTTCGTGCACCATGCGCTCGTCGACTACGTGGTCCGGGTCATCGCGGCCACGCGCACGCCGGCCGAAGTCGGTCTCCCCGAGGTCGACGGCTGGATCGCGTACGGCGCGTCGCCGCGCGCGACGCTGGGCATCATCTCCTCGGCCCGGGCGCTGGCGTTGCTGCGCGGGCGTGACTACGTGGTGCCGCAGGACGTGCTCGAGGTGATCCCGGACGTGCTGCGTCACCGTCTCGTGCTGTCCTATGACGCTCTCGCCGACGAGGTCACCCCGGACGACGTCATCTCCCGCGTGCTGCAGACCGTGGGTCTGCCGCAGATCGCCGCACAGCCGACGACGGTCCCGGCCGCTCCCGCCGGTCACCACGGCCCGCCCGTCCCGTCCACGTCGGTGCCCGGACCGACGGCGATGAGCCAGCCACGGTGAGTGCGCGTACCGCCGGTGCGCAGAGCTCCGGCCCGCCGCCGTCGTTTCGCTCCGGCGAACTCCGTGATCCCAAACTGTCCGCCGCGCTGCGGACGCTGGAGCTGACCGTCCGCCGCCGCCTCGACGGCGTCCTGCACGGCGACCATCTGGGCCTGATCCCGGGGCCGGGCTCCGAACCGGGTGATGCGCGCGAGTACCAGCCGGGCGACGACGTGCGTCAGATGGACTGGTCGGTGACCGCCCGGACGACGCACCCGCACGTCCGGCAGTCGGTGGCCGACCGGGAACTCGAGACGTGGCTCGTCGTCGATCTGTCGTCGAGCCTCGACTTCGGTACCGCCGGCTGCGAGAAGCGGGACCTCGTGGTGGCCGCGGCCGCCGCCGTCACGCACCTGACCAGTGGCGGCGGGAACCGGATCGGGGCGATCGTCTCGACCGGCGCCCAGACCACCCGGATCCCGGCCCGCGGTGGCCGCATCCACGCGCAGGCGATGCTGCGTCAGATCGCGACCACCCCGCACGCCCCGGACGGGGTGCGGGGAGACCTGCAGGGTGCGGTGGAGTCGTTGCGCCGCCCCCAGCGTCGCCGCGGTCTGGCCGTCGTCATCAGTGACTTCCTGGGACCGATCGACTGGGAGCGGTCGCTGCGGGCGATCTCGGGCCGCCACGACGTACTCGGTGTCGAGGTGCTCGACCCGCGAGATCTGGAATTACCCGACATAGGGGATGTAGTGCTGCACGATCCGGAGTCCGGACGGACCCGCGAGTTCACGACCACACCGCAACTGCGCGCCGACTTCGCGCGGGCCGCGGACGAGCACCGCCTGCAGGTGGAGCAGTCGTTGCGGCGTTGCGGCGCCCCGTTGCTCAGTCTGCGGACCGACCGGGACTGGATCTCGGATGTCGTGCGGTTCGTGTCCGCCCGGAAGCACAGTTACGGGACCGCGACGAACCAGAGGTCCCGCCGGTGAGCCTTTCCCAGTTCACCTCACCGTGGTGGCTGCTCTTCCTCCTGATCGTCGTGGCATTGGTCGCGGGATACGTGTGGGTGCAGCGTCAGCGGCAGAAGCACACCCTCCGGTTCACCAACTTCGCGCTCCTCGAGAAGGTCGCGCCGTCGCGACCGGGCCGGGCTCGGCACATTCCGGCGCTGCTGATGGTGCTGGCGCTGGTGTTCTTCAGTGTGGCGCTGGCCGGTCCGACGGAGGACAAGCGGGTTCCGCGGAACCGGGCGACCGTGATCCTCGTCATCGACGTGTCGTTGTCGATGAAGGCGACCGACGTGGAACCGACCCGGCTGGCCGCCGCGCAGGACGCCGCGAAGTCGTTCGCCGACGGGCTCACCCCCGGCATCAACCTCGGTCTGGTCGCGTTCGCCGGCACAGCGTCGGTGCTGGTGTCGCCGACCACCAACCGGGAGGCGTCGAAGGTCGCGATCGACAATCTGCAGCTGAGCGAGCGGACCGCCACCGGTGAGGCGATCTTCACGTCGCTGCAGTCGATCGACACGCTGGCCGCGGTGCTCGGGGGCAGTGATCAGGCGCCGCCCGCCCGCATCGTGCTGCTCTCGGACGGCAAGCAGACGGTGCCCGAGAACCCGGACGATCCGCGCGGCGGGTTCACCGCGGCCCGGCAGGCGAAGGACAAGGACGTCCCCATCTCGACGATCTCGTTCGGCACCAGCTACGGCAAGGTCGAGATCGAGGACGAACGCATCCCCGTGCCCGTCGACGATCCGTCGCTGCGGGAGATCGCGAATCTCTCGGGGGGCAGCTTCTTCACGGCCTCGAGCCTGGAGGAACTGCGCGACGTCTACGACACCCTCGAGGAGCAGATCGGGTTCGAGACCACCCGCGGCGACGCCAGCCGCCCCTGGCTCGTGCTGGGTGTCCTGTCCGCCACGGCGGGCCTGATCCTCGCGCTGGTCCTGCGTCAACGGCTGCCGTGATCTGCGTTCCACCGCGGCCCCGCGCTTCCACTCCTGCACATCTGAACAGATAGGTTGATCCCCATGTCTACCCCACAAACTACTGACGCGTCAGTTAGGACGGTGTCCACTCCTCGGTCGGTGCTCGTCACCGGCGGCAACCGCGGGATCGGCCTCGCTGTCGCGCAGCGCCTCGCGGCGGACGGCCACAAGGTCGCGGTCACGCACCGCGGTTCGGGTGCGCCCGACGGCCTGTTCGGCGTCCAGTGCGATGTCACCGACACCGAGTCGGTCGACCGCGCCTTCAAGGAGGTCGAAGCGCACCAGGGTCCCGTCGAGGTTCTCGTCGCGAACGCCGGCATCACCGACGACACGCTGATCATGCGGATGACCGAGGAGCAGTTCACATCGGTCGTCGACGCCAATCTGACCGGCGCGTTCCGCGTCGCGAAGCGGGCGACCCGGTCGATGCTGCGGGCGCGGTTCGGCCGGTTCGTGTTCCTCGGGTCCGTCGTCGGTCTGGCCGGTGGTCCCGGCCAGGTGAATTACGCGGCGTCGAAGGCCGGTGTGGTCGGCATCGCGCGGTCGCTGACCCGTGAACTCGGTTCCCGTTCGATCACCGCGAACGTGGTGGCCCCGGGATTCATCGACACCGACATGACCGCGGTCCTCGACGACAAGTACAAGGACATGATCACCGGCGCCGTCCCGCTGCAGCGGCAGGGCAAGCCCGAGGAGGTCGCCGCGGTGGTGAGCTTCCTGGCCTCCGACGATTCCGCCTACGTCTCCGGCGCGGTGATCCCCGTCGACGGCGGCCTCGGCATGGGCCACTAGCTCTCCTCACTCCCACTTCCCGGACTTTTTCTTCACAGGAGGACACCTCATGGGCGGATTGCTCGAAGGTAAGACCATTCTCGTCACCGGCATCATCACGGACGCGTCCATCGCGTTCCACGTCGCCAAGGTCGCCCAGGAACAGGGCGCCAAGGTGATCATCACCGGCTTCGACCGTCTCCGGCTGATCGACCGCATCGCGCAGCGCCTGCCGCAGCCGGTGCCGCCCGCGCTCGAACTCGACGTGCAGAACCCGGAGCACCTCGCGAGCCTTGCCGACCGCATCCGGGAGATCGCACCCGAGGGCGTCGACGGCGTCGTGCACTCCATCGCGTTCGCGCCGCGGTCCTGCCTGGGCAGCCCGTTCTTCGACGCACCGTGGTCCGATGTGGGAGTGGCGTTCGAGGTCTCCGCCTACTCGTACGCGTCGCTGTCGAAGGCGCTGCTGCCGGTGCTGAACGACAACGCGTCGATCGTCGGGATGGACTTCGATCCCGCGCGCGCGGTTCCGTTCTACAACTGGATGGGTGTCGCCAAGGCCACCCTCGAGTCGGTGAACCGGTATGTCGCCAAGGAGGTCGGCGAACGGGGTATCCGCTCCAACCTCGTCGCGGCGGGCCCGATCAAGACCCTTGCCGCCAAGGCCATCGCCGGTACCGCCACCGACGACGCCAAGCAGATGAACGAACTCAACACGGCGTGGGACGAGCGGGCGCCCATCGGCTGGAACGTCGACGACCCGGAGCCGGTCGCGAAGACCGTGTGCACCGTGCTGTCCGACTGGCTGCCCGGGACCACCGCGTCGATCATCTACGTCGACGGTGGCGCCCACGCGATGGCCGGCTAGGGCACTACCCGGGGAGTGCGCCCCGAACGGCACCACGGAAGATGGGGATCATGATCGCTGCGAAGTCGACGGACCGTTCCGGTTCCCAATTCGATGCCCTTCTCGTGTTGTCGTTCGGGGGTCCGGAGCAGCCCGCCGACGTGCGCCCGTTCCTGGAGAACGTCACCCGGGGCAGGGGGGTGCCGCCCGAACGTCTGGACGCGGTCGCCGAGCACTACCTGCACTTCGGGGGCGTGTCGCCGATCAACGCCTTGAATCGCGACATCATCTCCCGCGTCGAATCCGAATTGGCCGGCGCCGGAATGGATCTGCCCGTCTACTTCGGTAACCGGAACTGGCATCCGATGGTCGAGGACACCGTCGCCCGGATGGGCGAGGACGGGGTGCAGTCCGCCCTCGTGTTCCCGACGTCGGCGTGGGGCGGGTACTCGGGCTGCAGGCAGTACCACGAGGACGTCGCCCGGGCGCGGGCCGCGGCCGGGGACGGTGCACCGCACCTGCTGAAGCTGCGCCAGTACTACGACCACCCACTGCTGATCGGGGCGTTCGCCGACGCCGTCCGCGAGGCCGCGGCGCAGCTCCCCGCCGAGCGCCGGGCCGACGCGCGGCTGGTGTTCACCGCGCATTCGGTGCCGGTGTCCGCGGACGTCAACGCGGGACCGCCCGCGGAGGGCGGTCATCTCTACAGCCGGCAGGTGGCCGAGGCGGCCCGGCTCACCGCCCGCGCCGCCGGCTTCGACGACTTCGACCTGGTGTGGCAGTCCCGGTCCGGGCCACCCCAGGTGCCGTGGCTCGAACCGGACATCTGCGACCACCTGGACGCCCTCGCCGGCCGCGGTGTGGGCGCGGTGATCGTGTGCCCGGTGGGATTCGTGTCCGACCACCTCGAGGTGGTGTGGGATCTCGACACCGAGGCCCGGGACAAGGCGGCCGAACTCGGCATCGACTTCGTGCGTGCGGCCACCCCCGGAACGGATCGGCGGTTCGCGGAACTCGTCGTCGCACTCGTGACCGAGCAACGGGCCGGCATGTCCGCCGAGCGGCTCGGGTCCGAGCCGCTGCTCGGTTCGATGCTGGATGGACAGTCCTGCGCGGTCGACTGCTGCAAGGCCGTGGTCAGGCCGTCAGGCCGTCCCGCGCACACGCATTGACGGCGGCGGTGCGCGCCGAGCGCACCGCCGAACGCAGGGGCCGCAGCAGATCCTCGAGCGTGGCCGCACCCGACGCGGACACGGTGCGCGCGGGGGCCATCTGCTCGGCGACGGTGAGGATCGCGGCCACTTGATCGGCCGAGTCCAGGATCCGCAGCGCCCGCGGGGCGATCGTCGTCGGATACCGGTGCCGTGCGGACTGCGCCAGCGCGTCGGCGATCAGCGCGCGCGGGTCGGCGCCGAAACCGGAATCGAGCATGTGCAGTGCCTCGAGCGCGGCCGCGGCGTCCCGCACCGCCTGCCGCATCGAGAACTCGGCCTCACCCAGTCCGGTGTGGTGGGCGTCGAGGGGAAGCCGCTCGATCGTCGACACCGTCCAGCGCAGCACGTCCGGACCCTCGACGTGCGGGACCAGCCCCGTTCCGGACCGGCCGGGCGGTCCGACGAGCACACCCTCGCCCGCGCTGATCGCGGCGGACGCGAACTCGGTGCCCGCCGGAAGCCCGCGCACGTCCCCCGGCCCGGGCAGGACCAGCCGGATCTCGGTCTCGGGTTGCGACACGGCGCGCCGCATCGTCTGCAGCAGCGCCGTCACCCCGGCGTCCTGCGGGTCGGGCCACGGCAGTCCGGTGCGCCCGGCCGTCACCGGATCCTCCGCGCAGGCGAGATGCATCGGCGCCCACGCATGGAGGGCGTCGATGACGTCGTCGGGTGCACTGTTCCCGGCGAGCCAGGAACTGGCCCACACGGTGAGAGTGGCGCTGGGTGAAGTCACGATAAACGAGCATATGTCGGCGTGGCGGAGTGTGCGTAACGGCACCGCTCGCATAGCGTCAGCGCCCGTGAGCGGAGGCGACAGATACGGCGACATCTTTTCCGGACACCCACGCGCGAGGAAGCCCGTGACGTCCACCGTCCCGGCCGAGCGGGACCTGGTGGTCGAGGACGCGGGCACCGGTTTCTGCGGGGCAGTGGTGGGGTTCGAGCGCACCTACGACGGCGATTTCGTCCGGCTCGAGGACGGGGCGCGGCGCACCCGGTTGTTCGCGATGCGGGAGGCGGCGTTCCTGATCGACGGCAAACCGGTCACCCTGGTCCGGCCGGCGGCCAAGCCGGCCGGTCCGGCAACCACCCGATCGGCGTCGGGATCCACCAAGGTGGAGGGGTTGCGGGCCCGGACGGCGCTGCCGAGCCGGATCTGGGTGGAGGGTGTGCACGACGCCGCCCTCGTGGAACGGGTGTGGGGGCACGACCTGCGCGTCGAAGGTGTCGTCGTCGAGCACCTCGAGGGTCTCGACAATCTCGGGGAGCGGCTCGCCGAATTCCGGCCCGGCCCCGGACGGCGCGTCGGTGTCCTCGTCGATCATCTCGTCACCGGATCGAAGGAGACCCAGCTGACCCAGGGCCTCGGTCCGAATGTGCTCGTGACCGGGCATCCGTTCATCGACGTGTGGGAGGCGGTCCGCCCGTCGGCGGTGGGCATCGAGGCGTGGCCGAAGATCCCGCGCGGTGAGGACTGGAAGACCGGGGTGTGCCGCGAATTGGGGTGGGGGACACCGCGCGACGGCTGGCGCCGGGTCTATTCGGCCGTCAACACGTTCCGGGACCTGGAGGCGCCGCTGATCGGGGCGGTCGAACAGCTGGTCGACTTCGTCACCGTCGGTTCCGGAGATTCTGGTTAGATGGTGTTGTGGCTGCATTGATTTGGCTGGTAGCGGGGGTGCTGCTCGCCGCCGCGGAAGCGTTGACGGGGGACTTCTTCCTCCTCATGCTGGCGGGCGGTGCGCTGGCCACGGCCGGGGTCACCGCGATCACCGACTTCCCGGTCTGGGTCGACGCGGTGATCTTCGGCGTGCTGTCCCTCGCCCTGATCCTCGGGGTGCGTCCGGTGTTGTTGCGTAAGTTCGAGACCCCGCCGCCGACCCCGACCGGGATCGAGGCGCTGACCGGCAAGCAGGCCCTGGTGCTCGAGGAGGTCGCCGAACATGCGGGGCAGATCAAGCTCGGCGGCGACGTCTGGACGGCCCGCCCGCTCGACAGCACGGAAGTGTATCCACCGGGAACGACCGTGACGGTAATGCAAATTGACGGCGCGACCGCCGTCGTATGGAGGGGACCGTAGATGGCAGCGCTCATCGTGTTGATCGTGCTCGTGTTGTTCGTCGCCCTGGTGGTGGCCAAATCGGTGGCTCTGGTGCCGCAGGCCGAGGCCGCGGTGATCGAGCGACTGGGCCGGTACGCGCGGACCGTGTCGGGCCAGCTGACGTTCCTGATCCCCTTCGCGGACCGCATCCGGGCCAAGGTGGATCTGCGTGAACGGGTGGTGTCGTTCCCGCCGCAGCCTGTGATCACCCAGGACAACCTGACGCTGAACATCGACACCGTCGTGTACTTCCAGGTCACCAACCCGCAGGCCGCGGTGTACGAGATCAGCAACTACATCGTCGGTGTCGAGCAGTTGACCACCACCACGCTGCGCAACGTCGTCGGCGGGATGACGCTGGAGGAGACGCTCACCTCGCGTGACTCCATCAACGGGCAGCTGCGCGGCGTTCTGGACGAGGCCACCGGACGGTGGGGTCTGCGCGTCGCCCGGGTCGAACTCAAGAGCATCGATCCGCCGCCGTCGATCCAGGAGTCGATGGAGAAGCAGATGAAGGCGGACCGCGAGAAGCGGGCCACCATTCTCACCGCCGAGGGTCACCGGGAGTCGGCGATCAAGACCGCGGAGGGCGACAAGCAGTCCCGCATCCTCGCCGCGGAGGGCGCGAAGCAGGCGTCGATCCTCACGGCGGAGGGGGAGCGGCAGTCCCGCATCCTGCGGGCGCAGGGTGACCGGGCCGCGAAGTACCTGCAGGCGCAGGGGCAGGCGAAGGCGATCGAAAAGGTGTTCGCCGCAATCAAATCCGGCAAGCCCACCCCCGAACTCCTCGCCTATCAGTATCTGCAGACGCTGCCGCAGATGGCGCAGGGCGACGCGAACAAGGTGTGGCTGGTGCCCAGCGACTTCGGTGACGCCCTCAAGGGGTTCGCGAAGACCCTCGGCGCGCAGGGCCAGGACGGGGTGTTCCGGTACGAGCCGTCCACCGCCGAGGAGGATCTGCCCAAGCCCGAGGACGATTCGGAGGAGGTCGCCGACTGGTTCGAGACCAAGTCCGACCCGGCGATCGCGCAGGCTGTCCGCGCCGCGGAGGTCGAGGCACGTCGTCCCGTCGACGGGCCGGGACCGCTCGCGAAGTCCGGTGGCGCCGACGAGCATGCGCCGCTGGATCCGGGTGGAGCGCCCGGGCAGCTGCCCCCGCCCGTTACCCCGCCGGGTCACTGACCGACTCCGACGCGGGTTAGCGGCGCAGCAACGGGCGGCGCGGGTGAATGTCCCGCACCGATGGCGGGGACGGCTAGGTGATGAGGGCGCGTCCCGTTCCGCACACCGCGATCGCCCAGAGCACGCTGGTGAACGTGCCGATGATGAATTGTTCCGACGCGTGCGGTTCGCGGAGTTCGGGGTAGCGGGCCAGTCCCTTGACCGCCAGGACGACGGCGATGCCCTCCGGCCAGGCCGCGAGGATCGAGGCCGCGACGGCGGCACGCTCGAGGAGTCCGATGATCCGTCCGCCGCGCAGCGGCCCGGCGTCGGGCCGCGGGTCGGACCCGGCGTCGGGCTGGCGGCGCGCGATGCGGAACGCGGCGAGTACGAGGGGTGCCCCGCCGGTGGTGGCGGCCGCGACGCACAGGACGAGGGTCGCGGCGAGCGCGAAGCCCGTGACCGGTGTGGTGGCGGAGGCGGCGAGCGCGGCGACGGCCAGGGCGAGCGCGACCACGATCGGCGCCGCCCACTGCGACATCCAGCGGGGGCTGCGGGGCGCCGCGAGGATCAGGGGTGCGACGGCGGCGACGCCGAGGGCGATGAGTGCGAGGGTCGTCACGTGTCCGCCTTGCGTAGGAGTCGTTCGGCCAGTCGTCGTCCGGCGGTCTCGACGTGCCAGCCCGCGGTGGAGAGTCGTTGGGAGACTGCCTGTTTGCTGATGCCCAGCGCGTGGGCCGCCTCGGTCTGGGTGGATCCGTGCCGCATCTGCTCGACGGCCTCGCGGCCCTCCTCGGTGCGGCGCGCGACGAGGACCGCGACGAGAGTGAGGGCGGTGTCGGCGTCGGCGGCGCTCTCGGGGTCGGAGCCTTCGACGGCCACCCGGCCGGGGGCGCTCTTGGCGCGGTCGACGGCGACTCGTGCGGATTCGAACGCGGGGCCGCGCCCGGCCCGGGTCTCGGCGGGGAGGGGTTCTTCGACGGGTCCGGTGCCGATGCCGATGCTCCAGTGTTCGCGTCCGACGAGGTCGAGTGCGAGGTCGACGACGGTGGCCGGGTCCGCGACCACGGCCTGGACCTCGTCGCCGGCGGTCCGCTGGAACGGTCGGACGAGGTCACGGTTCGCGAATTCGGTGAGGAGTTGGGCGACGCGGTCGACGTCGCGGCGGCTTCCGCGCTGGTCGACCGTCAACACGAACATGGGTCAAGGTTAGAAACTGGATACCAAGATGTCAAGACTCAACGCTTGACTAGCTGGGTTCAAGGCTGCGCTATTGACTCGTCCTCGGCGGGGCGGTCGACGGCCACGTCCGGCATCGTGTCGCCGGAACCGTCCAGCGGCCGCCGGGAGTCCACCACCAGCCCGGCGATTCCGGCGACGATGCACACCGCGGACAGAACGAGAAGTGCCGGCTTCGTCTCCCCGGTGAGGGCGTCGCCGAGAACGACGATGCCGACGGTCCCCGGCAGCACACCGACCACCGTGGCCAGCACGTACGGGACCAGCCGGATCGAGGACACCCCGGCGCAGTAGTTCACCACGGAGAACGGGACGAACGCGATCAGTCGCAGCGAACCGACGGCGAGCCAGCCGCGCCGGGCGATCCGCTCGTCCACCCGGCGGATCGTCGGATTGGAGATGCGCTGCCACACCACGTCCCGGCCGACGGCGCGCACCAGGTAGAGGGCCAGCACGGCACTCACCGTCGATGCCAGCACCGCGATCGCGATGCCGAGCCACGCACCGAACAGCAGACCGGCACTCAGCGTGAACACCGTGCGGGGGAACGGGAACACCGTCACGAGCGCGTGCACTGCGAAGAAGACGAGCGGGAACGCCGGCCCGACCGACCGCGCCCATTCCCGCACCTGCAGCACGGACGGGTGCGGGGCCAGCAGCGCCACGACGACCAGCGCGACTGCCAGTACGGCGACGCCGATCACCCTGCGGTCCCCGAGGCGTCTCTTCACAGGGCACCAGGCTACCCGGGTGACCGGTGCGGGGCGTCGCGAGCGCCGGTCAGGACAGGCGTCGGCGCCCGGTCACGGTCGCCTCGACGCAGATCCGCCCGCCCGAGGTCCCGGCCACCCGGGCCACCGCAACCGAGCGGCCCGCCCTGACCACGTCCGCGGTGAACGTCGTGTCGCGGTCGAGGGGAATCGGGCGGAAATAGTTGATCCGCACAGACGCCGTGTCCATGTCCGCGCCGTCCCGGCTCAGGGCCGCGTTCGCCGCGAGATCATCGCGCAGCCTTGGACGCCGCCGTGCATGAACCCGAGTTTGTTCGCGACCAGCGGGTTGGCCGGCACCACGACCCGCACGCCGGGTCCGTCCTCGATCCGCCCACCGATCCAGTCGAGCGGCGCGACCCCCGGTTCCGGGAAGTCGGGGAGGGCCGACCCGTCCGCGCCCGGCGCCGGCAGGTCCACGAAGTTGCCCCACAGGGTGCCGGTGGCGATCAGGGCGCCCGCCGAGTCTTGGACGCGGGCGGTCGAGGTGCCGCCGTCGGCGGAGAGCGCGAGGAGCCGGCTCTCGGCCCGCAGCGTCGGTCCCTGCCACCGCCTGGGTGTCACGACGTCCACCGACAGCTCGGCCGTGACCAGGCCGTCGCGGATTCCGCGCCGGTCCCAGACGGTGAATCCGAGGAGATCGTCGAGCAGCACGGCGAGGACGCCGCCGTAGGCGGTCCGGGCGGTATTCGGGGCGAGCGCGCCGATGTCCATGCTCATACGATTGAGGGGTTCGCCGCGGTCGTCGACGTCCCGGGCCGGCGCGCCGAGACCGAACAACCGCTGAGTGGCGGTGCGATCGGTGACCACCGGTTCGTGCGCAATGCTCATGACCTGAGGTTATGCATCGTGTGGTGATCCTCACGATAGGGGGCGCCGAACTGCGGCTAGCATCACAGTCACACAACGTATTGATCGATCGCTCATCAGGGAGAGGAAGCCGACACCGTGTCATTAGCTTCAGAAGCCGAGGAAGCTGCGCGGGCGTACGCCGACTGGCAGCACTCCGTGGCCGGAGTCCTCGCGAAGTCGCGTCGGATCGACGCCGCGGAACTCGGTCCGGAACCCCAGAAGCTCCTCGAGACCGTCACCTACGACGGTGTCACCGTCGCGCCGCTGTACAGCCCGCGCGACGAGCGTCCGGAGCAGCCCCTGCCCGGCACCTTCCCCTACGTGCGTGGCGCGGACGCCACCCGGGACGTCAACGCGGGCTGGCTGGTCAGCGCCCGCTTCGGCGAGGGCGCGGAGGCGGCGGACGTCAACCGCTCCGTCCTCGACGCGCTGGAGAACGGTGTCAGCGCGCTGTGGCTCGCCGTCGGCGGCGCCGACCTTCCGATCCGGTCGCTGGAGGCGGCGCTCGACGGGGTGCTCCTCGACCTGGCTCCGCTCACCCTCGACGCCGGAACGGACGCACCGCTCGCGGCGCGAGCACTGTTCGCGTTGCTCGACGCGCGTGCCGCGGCGGGTGACGGGGTCACCGACCGCACCGCAGTCCGCGTCGACCTCGGGACCGCCCCGCTCACGAGCGCGTTCTCCGGTGTCGCCGACGTGGAGCTCGGCGACGCGGTGGCCCTCGCGGCCGAGTCCGCGGCGCGCTCGGAGAGCGTGCGGGCAATCACCGTGGACGGCACCGTGTTTCACAACGCCGGCGCGTCCGACGCCGAGGAACTCGGCGCGGCGATCGCGGCGGGCCTCGAATACCTGCGGGCCCTCACCGAGAGCGGCCTGACCATCGGGCAGGCGCTCGGGCAGCTCGGTTTCCGGTTCTCGGCCACCGACGACCAGTTCCAGACCATCGCCAAGTTCCGGGCGGCGCGGCTGGTGTGGGCGCGGATCGCCCAGGTGTGCGGCGCCTCCGACTTCGGCGGCGCTCCCCAGCACGCGGTCACCTCGGCCGCGATGATGGCGCAACGCGATCCGTGGGTGAACATGCTCCGCACGACGCTCGCCGCGTTCGGCGCCGGTGTCGGCGGCGCGGACGCCGTCACGGTGCTGCCGTTCGACGCCGCACTGCCCGCCGGGGCGCTGGGTGTGTCGAAGACCTTCGCCGCCCGCATCGCCCGCAACACCCAGCTGCTGCTGCTCGAGGAGTCGCATCTCGGCCGGGTGCTCGATCCGGCGTCCGGGTCGTGGTACGTCGAGGACCTCACCCAGCAGGTGGCGGCCAAGGCGTGGGAGTTCTTCCAGCAGATCGAGGCGGCAGGCGGCTACGTCGCCGCGCTCGATGCCGGCCTGATCGGCGACCGGATCGCGTCCACCCGCGCCCAACGTGATTCGGACATCGCGCACCGCAAGACCACCGTCACCGGGGTCAACGAGTTCCCGAACCTCGCGGAAGCGCCGCTGCCCGCGGGCGCCGCCGAGACCGGGAGCGTCGCCCGGTACGCCGCGGCGTTCGAGGCGCTGCGGGACCGCTCCGACACCTTCCTGGCGGCACACGGTGCACGACCCGCCGTCTTCCTGGCCCCGCTCGGCCCCGTCGCCGAGCACAACGTGCGGACCACGTTCAGCACCAACCTGCTGGCATCGGGCGGCATCGAAGCCCGCAACCCCGGTCCCCTCGCCATCGGTGACGGCAGCATCGCCGCCGCCGCGAAGGACTCCGGCGCCGGCATCGCGGTGATCTGCGGTACCGACAAGCGGTACGCCGCCGAGGCCACGGCCGCGGTGGAGGAACTGCGCGCGGCCGGTGTCGGCACCGTGCTGCTCGCCGGCCCGGAGAAGGTCGTTGCCGACGCGGACGGCTCCGCCCGGCCCGACGGATTCGTCACCGCCCGTATCGACGCAGTCTCGGTCCTGTCCGGCCTGCTCGACACCATCGAGAGCTCGAGTGACTCCTCGGGCGACACAGGGAGCAAGAAGTGACTACTCGCGAGGTCAAGCACGCGATCGGCAGCTTCGCCGACGTGCCACTGGAGGATCCGCAGTTTCCGCAGCCGTCCGCCCCGACCCCGGAGCAGACGGACGAGCTGATCGCATCCGCCGCGGCCGCCAACCACTACAGCCCCGAACAGGTGGTGTGGTCCACGCCCGAGGGCATCGACGTCAAACCGGTCTTCACCAAGGCCGACCGTGACGCCGCCGAGGCCGAGGGCTACCCGGTGGGCAGTTTCCCCGGCGCCGCACCGTTCGTGCGCGGACCGTACCCCACCATGTACGTGAACCAGCCGTGGACGATCCGCCAGTACGCGGGCTTCTCCACCGCCGCCGAATCCAACGCCTTCTACCGCCGCAACCTCGCGGCCGGGCAGAAGGGTCTGTCGGTGGCGTTCGACCTGGCGACGCACCGCGGTTACGACTCCGACCATCCGCGGGTGCAGGGTGACGTCGGCATGGCCGGGGTGGCGATCGACTCGATCCTGGACATGCGTCAGCTGTTCGACCACATCCCGCTCGACAGCGTCAGCGTCTCGATGACCATGAACGGTGCGGTGCTGCCGATCCTCGCGCTGTACGTCGTGGCCGCCGAGGAGCAGGGTGTCGCCCCGGAGCAGCTGGCCGGAACCATTCAGAACGACATTCTGAAGGAGTTCATGGTCCGCAACACCTACATCTATCCGCCGAAGCCGTCGATGCGGATCATCTCCGACATCTTCGCGTACACCAGCGCGAAGATGCCGAAGTTCAACTCGATCTCCATCTCCGGCTACCACATCCAGGAGGCCGGGGCCACCGCCGACCTGGAGCTCGCGTACACCCTCGCGGACGGTGTCGAGTACATCCGGGCCGGCCTCGACGCCGGCATGGAGATCGACAAGTTCGCGCCCCGGTTGTCGTTCTTCTGGGCGATCGGCATGAACTTCTTCATGGAGGTCGCGAAGCTGCGGGCGGGTCGCCTGCTGTGGAGTGAACTGGTCGCGAAGTTCGAACCGAAGTCCGCGAAATCATTGTCGCTGCGCACCCACTCGCAGACGTCGGGCTGGTCGCTGACCGCGCAGGACGTCTACAACAACGTGGCCCGCACATGCGTCGAGGCGATGGCGGCGACGCAGGGGCACACCCAGTCGCTGCACACCAACGCCCTCGACGAGGCCCTCGCCCTGCCGACGGACTTCTCCGCCCGCATCGCCCGCAACACCCAGCTGCTGCTGCAGCAGGAGTCGGGGACCGTCCGTCCCATCGACCCCTGGGGCGGATCGCACTACGTCGAGTGGCTCACCCACCAGCTGGCGAACCGGGCCCGCGCACACATCGCCGAGGTCGAAGAGGCCGGCGGCATGGCGCAGGCGATCAGCGAGGGCATCCCGAAGCTGCGGATCGAGGAGGCCGCGGCCCGCACGCAGGCCCGCATCGACTCCGGCCGGCAGCCGCTCGTCGGCGTCAACAAGTACGTGCCGGACGAGGCCGACGAGATCGAGGTCCTCAAGGTCGAGAACTCGCGGGTCCGCAAGGAGCAGCTCGAGAAGCTGGACCGGCTGCGCGCCGACCGCGACTCGGACGCCGTCGAGGCGGCGCTCGCCGAACTGAGCCGCGCCGCGGCCACCACCGAGGCCGGGGCGAGCGAAGCGACGGGTCATGTCTCGATGGAGAACAACCTGCTGGCCCTGGCGATCGATGCGGCCCGCGCGAAGGCGACGGTCGGCGAGATCTCCGAGGCGCTCGAGAAGGTGTACGGGCGTCACCAGGCCGAGATCCGGACCATCAGCGGTGTGTACCGGGACGAGGCCGGAAAGGTCGACAACATCAACAAGGCAACGGAACTCGTCGAGAAGTTCGCGGAGGAGGAGGGTCGGCGTCCCCGTGTCCTCATCGCCAAGATGGGACAGGACGGCCACGACCGCGGCCAGAAGGTGATCGCCACGGCCTTCGCGGACATCGGATTCGACGTGGACGTGGGACCGCTGTTCCAGACCCCGGAAGAGGTCGCCAACCAGGCGGCCGACAACGACGTCCACGTGGTCGGTGTGTCGTCGTTGGCCGCAGGTCACCTCACGCTGGTGCCTGCGCTCCGGGAAGCCCTCGCCGCAGTGGGACGTCCCGACATCATGATCGTGGTCGGTGGCGTCATCCCGCCCGGCGATTTCGCCGAACTGTACGAGGCGGGTGCCGCCGCGATCTTCCCGCCCGGGACGGTCATCGCAGACGCCGCCAGCGGTCTGCTCGAGAAGCTGGCCGCGCAGCTCGGCCACGACCTGACGGGCACCCCGGAATAGCATGGGGCGGCCTCCAGTCGACATCGATGCCCTCGCCCAGGCCGTGCGCGCCAATCAGCGCGCCGGCCTGGCGAAGGCCATCACCCTGGTCGAGTCCACCCGGACCGACCACCGTGAGGCGGCGCAGCGGCTGCTGCTCGAGTTGCTGCCGGAATCGGGGAAGGCGCACCGGGTCGGGATCACCGGTGTGCCCGGCGTCGGGAAGTCCACGTTCATCGACGCGCTCGGGATGCACCTGATCGGGCAGGGGCACCGGGTGGCGGTCCTGGCCGTCGACCCGTCGTCGACGCGCACGGGCGGGTCGATCCTCGGTGACAAGACGCGGATGGCGCGTCTGACCGTCGAGAAGGACGCCTACATCCGGCCGTCACCGACGTCGGGCACCCTCGGCGGTGTCGCGAAGGCGACCCGCGAGACGATCGTGCTGCTCGAGGCCGCCGGATTCGACGTGATCCTCGTCGAGACGGTGGGTGTCGGGCAGTCCGAGGTGACGGTCGCGAACATGGTGGACTGCTTCTGCTTCCTCACCCTGGCCCGCACCGGCGACCAGTTGCAGGGCATCAAGAAGGGTGTCCTCGAACTCGCCGACCTCGTCGCCGTGAACAAGGCGGACGGCAAGCACGAGCGGGAGGCGAAGGGCGCCGCCCGGGAGCTCGCAGGGGCGCTGCGGCTGATCTACCCGCACGACGCCGTCTGGACGCCGCCGGTGATCACGATGAGCGGTCTCGAGGGTGTCGGTCTCGAGGACTTCTGGAATACCGTCTGCCGGCACCGTGAGGTGCTGACCGCGGCCGGGCAGTTCGAGGAGAACCGCCGCCGCCAGCAGGTGGACTGGACGTGGACGATGGTCAACGATCAGCTGCTGCGCCGGCTCGCGTCCAACACCCGGGTCAAGGCGATCCGCGGCGACGTCGAACAGCGGGTGCGGGACGGTTCCCTGACGGCGGCGCTGGCCGCCGCCAAGATCCTCGACGCGTTCGACGGCACGGACGCGTCAGCCGACTGATTTCGCGAAGCGCCCGACCCGGTCGACGAGATCGTCGAAGAACGCGACCGGGTCGGTGCTCACCGCGATGTCGACGTTGGGTTCCCGGTTCCAGTGGCCCACCCAGTCGGCGACCGTGGTGCCCCGGGTGAGCCGGCCGTGCAGTTCGACGTCGACCGTGGCCGGACGGGTCCTTGTGATCGCCGGGTTCAGCGCCACCGCCGCCGCGAACGGGTCGTGCATGTGCGCCAGGAAACCCTGGTCGTGGGTGCGGTGAAACTCCATGTAGAACCGGATGGCGTCGGACAGGTGCCGGATCACCGGGTTGGACGCGGTCGAGCGCACCTGCGGTCCGTCGTCGGGGGAGATGATCTCGGCGGGTGCGCTTCCCGCCGCCTCCGCCAGCCGCCGGACGTGATCCGGTGTCATCTCGATCGTTTCGGTGACGTCCAGTCCGCACAGGATCGGACGGCTGCCCTCCGGCAGCCCGGAGAACGCGTCGAACACCTCCTTGGCCGCCTCCGGATCCACCGACACGTTCCATTCACTGGTGGGGGTGGTGTTGCCGGGGTGGTTGAACGCCCCGCCCATCACGACCAGGCGCCGCAGCAACCGGGGCAGTGCGGGTTCCTCGCGGATCGCGAGGGCCAGGTTCGTCAGCGGCCCGGTCACCAACCCGGTCAGCTCGCCGGGGTGGGCGCGGACCAGGTCGACCCACAAGGTGGTGGCGTCCCGCTCCGACAGCGACCGCCCGGACAGGGGGAGTACGGCGTACCCGATGCCCTGGGGTCCGTGCGTGTCCTCGGTGGTGCGCAGCGGGCAGTCCAGCGGCACCCGGGCGCCGAGCGCCACCTCGATGTCGGGTGCGCCGCACAGGGCGAGCCAGTTCAGGTTGTTCGCCGCGACCTGCTCGACGGGCACGTTGCCGGCGGTGCTGGCGATGCCGACGATCTCGGCCTCCGGGCTGGCCAGCAGGTACAGCAGGGCGAGGGAGTCGTCGATGCCGGTGTCGACGTCCACGATCAGCCGCTGTCTGCTCACGCCGTCACCACCGTCGGCCGGTGGTGCACGGGGAACGCGACCGACCGGGCGATGAAGCACCTCGCGTGCGCCCGGGCGTGCAGCGACTCGGCGCGCGCGGCCATCGCCGCATCCGCGACGGTCACCGTCGGATGCAGCACGACCTCGGTGAACTCGCCCGCCCCGTCCGGGTGTTCGACCATCGTTCCCGTCGGGTCGTCCCGGTAGTCGACGACGACCACACCGGTCGCGGCGGCCAGGCCCAGATACCAGAGCATGTGGCACTGCGACAGCGACGCGACGAGCAGTTCCTCCGGATTCCAGCGGGTGGCGTCGCCGCGGAACGACGGGTCCGCGCTGCCCGGCAGATCGGGTTTTCCGGCCGCCGCGATCACGTGGTGGCGGTCGTAGGCGTCCGGGCCCGACGTTCCCGCGCCGCGGTTGCCGGTCCAGGTGACCGTCAGCGTGTAGTCGTGTGTGCTCACCCGACCATTCTTCACGGCCGCGCGATGAGTTTCGCCGGCGGGCACGGTCTGCCTACGTAGAGCACGACACGGCGACCGGAGGAGACTGACATGGCACGGGACCCGGCACGGGACACGGCACCGGACTGGGTCGCAGCGGAGCGGCGCGACCTGGCGTCGATGCTGGCGGGACTGACGCCGGAGCAATGGGACGCGCCGTCGCTGTGCGCGGGGTGGCGCAGCCGGGAGGTGATCGCGCACATCACCATGCCGTACCGCCTGTCGACGCCGCGGATCCTGCTGAAGATGGTGAAGGCGCGCGGCAACTTCAACCGGATGTCGGACGCGCAGGCCCGCGAGGACGCACGGACCCTGACCGCCGACGCGCTGCTGCACACGCTGGAGGAGAACGTCGCGCACCCGTGGAAGCCGCCGGGCGGCGGCTTCGAGGGGGCACTGTCCCACGACGTGATCCACGGTCTCGACGTGTCGGTGGCGCTCGGCCTGGGCAGGCGGGTCCCGGACGACCGCCTCGACCGGGTCCTCGGCGGCGTCGGCCCGAAGCACGTCAAGTACTTCGGCACCGACCTGGCGGGAGTGCAGCTGACGGCGGACGACCGCGCCTGGACCTACGGTGCGGGCGCGCCGCTGCGCGGTTCCGCCCAGGACCTGCTCCTCGTGCTGTGCGGACGCCGGGTGCCGCCGGGACATCTGACGGGGGAACCGAGCCCGCGGTTCACGGCGACGGTATGACACCGGACCAGCCGGGGGTGTCGCCACCCCAGGGCCGGGCCGGTGACGGGTAGTCGTCGAACTCGGCCAGGGCGGGACGGGCGGTCACCAGGTCGCCGTGCGCGGTGAGGCACCGGAGCCCCGGCATCGCGGCAGGCGGCGGATCCTCGGATCGGCCGTCCGCGGTCAGCAGCCACGCGCCGGTGCGGGCGAGTGACACGTCGACGGACCGGCCGCGTCCGTCGACGTGCCCCGCGGCGAGGGCGTCGACGATGCCGGCGGCGAGCAGGTAGCCGGTCGCGTGATCGAGTGCCTGCGCGGGAAGAGCGCCCGGGGTGTTGTCGCGACCCTCGATTCTCGCGATCCCCGACGCCGCCTGGACGATGCTGTCGAAGCCGCGGCGGTGCGCCCAGGGGCCGGAGCCGCCCCACGCGCATACCCGTCCCCGCACCAGATGGTCGGGGGCGTCGTCGAGTAGACCGTCCAGCGCGCCCGGACGGTACCCGGTGACCACCACGTCGGCCTCGGCGAGCAGGCTGTCCCACACGAGCCTGCCGTCCGCGGACCGCACGTCGAGCAGCGCGGATCGTTTGCCCTGCCCGGTGTCCCGGTGCTGCACCACGATTTCCGGGAGGGACGGCGGATCGATCCGCAGCACCTCGGCTCCGAGCAGCGCCAGGGTGCGGGTGGCGACGGGGCCGGCGATCACCCGGGTCAGGTCGAGGACCTTCACCCCCGCCAACGGCCCCCGGCCGGATTCCCGGCGGGAGCGTTGCCGTGTCCCGGGACGGGAGCTCTCGGCGTGCACGACGGTGGACACGAGGTCGCCGGACGCCGCGGCCGCACCCTGCGGGCTCGCCGCCCACTCCGCCGCGGTCCGCACGCGCACGGCGATGGCCTGCGCTACGGCGGCACGGTCCTCGACGTCGGCGGCGGTCAGGTTCCCGACCCGGGCGGCCACCGCGTCGCGGCCGGCGTCGGCCGAGAGGTCGAGTGCCGCCAACAGTCTCGCGCGGTGGTGCGGGTAGTTGGCATGGGTCCGCACCCAGCCGTCCGACGCCGCGAAGAAACCCGACAGTTCCGCGAAACCCGACACCGGGGAACCCGACACCCGCAGCAGCCGGTCGCTCGCGAACGACGCGGCGATCCGCTCCGGGTCGAGCCGCCACGACCGGGGTTCCCGCCCGTGCACGGCGTCGAGCCGGTCGACGGCGCCGGTGAGGGCGGCCACCGAACCGGCCGCCAACGCGAGGACGGGGAGGCGGGCCGCCAGGTAGTCGCCCGGGTCGCCGTAGTCGATGACGGTGGGGATCATGCGACACCTACCCGGTCCAGCCAGAAGTCGAGCATGTCGGCGCCGTCGAGGGTGGTGGCCAACAGTTCGGTCTGCGTGACGATCTCGGCACAGTAGCGGTCGTAGCCCGTGAGAGTCATGGGCTCACGGTAGCGAGCAACCGGCGGCACCGGTCACGCAATACGGCACGAAGCGGTGCGGCGCGGGCGGCCAGCGCCGACTGCTCCCGGACGTACTCGGCGCGGCCGTGCGGGGTCTCGATCGGGATCGGGGTGTACCCGTAGGCGGTCAGGTCGTACGGGCTGGCCCGCATGTCGAGTTCCCGTGCGGCGAGCGCCAGCTCGAAGCAGTCGACGGTCAGGTCCGAGTCGATCATCGGCGCCAGCTTGTAGCAGTACTTGTACAAATCCATGGACGCGTGCAGGCACCCGGGCTGTTCCCGCCCGAGCTGGTCTTCGCGGGTCAACGGCTCACTGTTCCGCGGTTCGGCGGCGGGGGTGAAGAACCGAAACGCGTCGTAGTGGGTGCAGCGCAGGTGCAGCGATTCCACGACGGAGTCGGTGCCGCCCGGCCCGAGCCGCAGCGGGACGCTGCCGTGCCGAACCTCGTCCGATCGGTAGACCATCGCCCACTCGTGCAGGCCGAAGCAGGCCAGGTGGGTGGGACGCCCGGCGGTCGCCTCCATCAGTCGTGCGGTGAAGGCGACCGTGTCCGAGCGGCGCTGCAGGAACTCCGGGTCGACGGTGACCCCGCGGTCGGCGCGGTGATACCCGCGGAGTTCGGCGTACTCGTCCCCGCCGGTGAGGACCGTTCCCCACCCGGGGTGCCAGCGCAGCAGCTGATTCGGCCGGTAGCTGTAATAGGTGAAGAGGAAGTCGATCACCGGGTGGGTCTCGCTGCGTTCCCGGCGCTCCAGGTGCGGTCCGATCAGTGCGGACACCCTCGCCCGGTGCCGGTCGCGGCGAGGGATCCACTCCGACGCATCCAGAACGTCCATCCGATCAGCTCGTTCGCTGTCCCGGATTGACGCCGTTGACGCGGTGGGTGCCGTCGCGGACGGTGCCCACGTATTCCTCGACGAGGTCCTCGAGGGCGACGATGCCGACGATCTGCCCGGACGGGTCCGCCGCCGCCCCCAGATGGGAGCTGGCGCGGCGCAGGCTCGCCAGGGCCTCCGCGAGCGGGGTGGTGGTCGACATGCGCGGCAGCGGACGGATGTCCGACCGCGGGATCACGGTGTCGGGTCCGGCCTCCTCGTCGAGGATGTCGTCGAGCACGTCCTTGAGGTGCAGGTACCCGACCAGTGAGCCGTCGTCGGCGCGCACCGGGTACCGGGAGTACCCGGTCTCGACGACGGCCTGCTCGATGGCGCCGAGCCGGGTTCCGCCCTCCGACAGGGGGATGGTCCGGGCCTTGTCGAGGGGGATCATCACCTCGCTGACCGTGCGGTCGGTGGTCTCCAGCGCCTGGGTGAGCCGACGGTGTTCTTCCGCGTCGATCAGTCCCTCGGAACGGGATTCGCCGATCATCTCGGACAGTTCCACCGCCGACACGGTGACGTCGAGTTCGTCCTTCGGCTCCACCCGCAGCAACCGCAGCGTCAGGTTGGCGCACAGGTTGTAGAAGGAGATCAGCGGGCGGGCCAGCTTGATGAACAGCAGGTGCACCGGGACCAGCAGCATGGCCGTCCGCTCCGGGCCCGCGAGTGCGATGTTCTTCGGCACCATCTCACCCAGCAGGATGTGCAGCACCACGACCAGCGCCAGCGAGATCGTGAACGCCACCGGGTGCAGCAGCCCGGCGGGCAGGCCGACCGCGTGGAGCGGGACCTCGAGGAGATGCGCGATCGCCGGTTCGGCGACCTTGCCGAGCAGGATCGAGCAGATGGTGATGCCGAGCTGCGCGGCCGCGAGCATCAGCGACAGGTTCTCGCCCGCCGTGATCACGGTGCGGGCGCGTTTCTTGCCCTGCGACTCCAGGGCCTCGAGCCGGTCGCGGCGGGCCGAGATCAGCGCGAACTCGGCGCCGACGAAGAACGCGTTGCCCCCGAGCAGCACGAACGTGAGCAGCACACCGAAGAGGTCACTCATCGTCGTCCTCCTCGCTGTCGGTGTGGGCGGTCTCGTCGGGTTTCGGGGTGAGCAGGACCCGGTCGATGCGCCGGCCGTCCATGTGGGTCACGGTGGCGACCCACCGGCCACCGGGGTCGTGTGCGCCCTCGGGCAGCGGGAGTTCCACCTCGTCGCCCTCGTCGGGTATCCGCCCGAGTTCGGTGAGGACGAGTCCGCCGAGGGTTTCGTACTCACCGTCGGGTGCGGTGTAGCCGGTGGTGTCGGAGACCTCGTCGACGCGGAGCAGCCCGGAGCAGGACCAGCCGTCACCGACCCGCTGGACGTCGATCTCGGATTCGTCGTGCTCGTCGCGGACGTCGCCGACGATCTCCTCGATCAGGTCCTCCATCGTGACCATCCCGGCGGTGCCGCCGTATTCGTCGACGACGAACGCGACCTGCATGCCGTCGGACCGGATCCGCTCCATCAGGGCGTCACCGTCCAGGCTGGAGGGCACCACGGGGACCTTCTGGGCGAGCGAGTTGAGGCGGGCGGTGCGCCGACGGTGGGCGGGCACCGCGAACGCATGCTTGATGTGGACGATGCCGACGGCGTCGTCCAGGTCCCCGTCGACGACGGGGAAGCGGGAGAACCCGGTGCGGGAGGCGGTGTCGATCAGGTCGGCGACGGTGTCCGTCGTGGACAGGGTCTCGATTTTCACGCGCGGGGTCATCAGTTCCTCCGCGGTGCGTTCCCCGAACCGCAACGAGCGGTTCACCAGCAGCGCCGTGCCCTTGTCGATGGCGCCGCGCTGCGCGGACGTCCGCACGAGCGACCCGAGCTCCTGCGGGGACCGCGCCGACCGCAGTTCCTCGGCCGGTTCGATGCCGAGGCGTCGCACCAGCCAGTTCGCGGATCCGTTGAGCCCGTTGATCGCCCACTTGAAGATGAGCGAGAACGCCGCCTGCATGCCGGCCGTCGCACGTGCCGTGGGCAGGGGGTGGGCGATGGCGAGGTTCTTCGGCACGAGTTCGCCGAACACCATCGAGAACGAGGTGGCGAGGACGAGGGCGATCACCAACGACGTTGCCGCGGCAGCGGATTCGCTGAACCCGATCGCGGACAGCACCGGGGTGATGAACCGGGCGAGGACCGGTTCGGACAGGTAACCGGTGATCAGCGTGGTGATGGTGATGCCGAGCTGCGCCCCGGACAACTGGAAGGACAGGGTGCGGTGGGCGTGCTGCACCTGCCGGGCCCGGCGGTCACCGTCGCGGGCGTGCGAGTCGACGGTGCTGCGTTCGAGGGCAGTGAGGGAGAACTCGGCTGCCACGAACAACGCGGTACCCGCGGTCAGGGCGAGAAAGCCGAGCAGAGCGAGAATGCTGAGCGCGATCTCCATGTGTCATCGCCGCCGAGCTGAGGAACGGGGGTCGCCGGGTTTGTCACCCGGCTCGCTAGAGGAGCCCTCCGAACCGGCGGAATCGGAGTCCGATTCCACGGAGCAGGAGGCGACGGCACTCCCGGAGACGGCGGGTGGGGCGCTTGCTTCGTGTGTGGGTGCCGCGGGCACCGGAGTCCTCTCGTTCGGCCTCGACGGCCCGGACGGGTCCGGCGCCGAGAACTGGTGTGGTTGAGCGACCCATGATACCGGTGGATGTCCGGTTCCGTGGAACAGGACACCCACCGGCACATCAGGATGCGGTCGTCACCAGCCGGCCGGCAGCGGGCGGCCCTCGGCGAACCCGGCGGCGGACTGCACACCGAGAACGGCCCGCTCGTGCAGTTCCGCCAGCGTCCGCGCGCCCGCGTACGTGCAGGTGCTGCGCACACCCGAACAGATGTGGTCGATCAGGTCCTCGACGCCGGGACGTTCCGGGTCCAGGCGCATCCGGGAACTCGAAATACCCTCCTCGAACAGGCCTTTCCTGGCCCGGTCGAACGCGGTGTCCGTGGCGGTGCGCGCCGCGACCGCACGCTTGGAGGCCATGCCGAAGCTTTCCTTGTACGCGTTGCCGGACTGGTCCACCCGCAGGTCGCCGGGTGATTCGTAGGTGCCCGCGAACCACGACCCGATCATCACGTTCGACGCGCCCGCGGCGAGGGCGAGAGCGACGTCGCGGGGGTGACGGACGCCTCCGTCGGCCCACACGTGCGCACCCATCGCGCGGGCCTGGGTTGCGCATTCCTCGACGGCGGAGAACTGCGGCCTGCCCACCCCGGTCATCATCCGGGTGGTGCACATCGCGCCCGGTCCGACTCCGACCTTCACGATGTCGGCGCCCGCGTCGATCAGGTCCCGGGTGCCGGCGGCGGACACGACGTTGCCGGCGACGAGCGGGACACCGAGGTCGGCCTTCTTCAGTGCGCCGAGGACGTCGATCATCTTCTGCTGGTGGCCGTGCGCGGTGTCGACGACCAGCAGGTCGGCCCCCGCGTCCACCAGGGCGCGGGCCTTCGCGGCGACGTCGCCGTTGACGCCGACGGCCGCGGCGATCCGCAGCTTCCCGTTGCCGTCGACGGCGGGCTGGTAGATGCCGTCCCGGATGGCGCCGGTGCGGGTGAGGACCCCGGCGAGGGTGCCGTCGGGGTGGACGATCACGGCGAGGGAGTCGTGTTTGCCCTCGAGGAGTTCGAACACCTCCCGCGGTGACGCGGAGTCGGGGGCGGTGACGAAGTCGGTGAGCGCCACCGAGCGCAGTCGCGCGAACCGGTCGACGTCCGTGCAGGAGGCCTCGGTGACGACGCCGACGGGGCGGTTGTTCTCGACGACGACCACGGCGCCGTGCGCCCGCTTCGGCAGCAGCGCCAGGGCGTCGGACACGGCGGCGTCGGGGCCGAGCGTGACCGGGGTGTCGGCGACCAGGTGCCTGCTCTTGACGAACGACACGGTCTCCGCGACGGCGGGCGCCGGAAGGTCCTGGGGGAGTACCACCAGACCGCCGCGGCGGGCGACCGTTTCCGCCATGCGGCGTCCCGAGACCGCCGTCATGTTGGCGACGACGATCGGGATGGTGGTGCCCGACCCGTCCGAGGTGGCCAGGTCGACGTCGAATCGCGAGGTGACCTCGGTGCGGTTCGGCACCAGGAACACGTCGTCGTACGTCAGGTCATAGGGAGGGCGATGCCCGTCGAGGAACTGCACATGTCAGGACGATACCGGGGAAGTTGCGGTGGTGTCGGATGTCCGCTGGGCCTGCGACCTGGACAGTCCGATCGTGGCCACCAGCATCACCGCGACCGCGCAGCCGACCACCACCAGTCCGGGGCCCGAGACCCGCAGCCGCTCGTCGAGGACGGTCATGCCGAGGAAGACGGCGGCGAGTGGTTCGGCGATGGTCAGTGCGGGCAGCGACGCGGACAGCGGTCCCACCTGGAAGCCGCGCTGCTGCAGGTACACCCCGACCAGGCCGGCGGCGACGAGCGCCCACGCCTGCCAGCTGCTCAGCACCGCCCACAGCCCGCGGGGCACCAGTTCGACGACGTACTTGGTGAACGCGACCGCCACCCCGTACAGGATGCCGCCGGCCCCGCCGAGCAGCAGCGCCCGCCATCCGGGGTCGATCTTCGACATTCCCGCGGCGGCCGCGACCGCCACCACGGCCAGGAGGATGCCGAGCGGCACCACCCATTCGCGGAACGGGGCGTCGATGTTGCCCTCGGTGGGGTCGCCGATCACCAGGAAGACCGCGAGCGCGACGGCCAGTGCGACGGCGAGGGCCCAGGTGGTGCGGCTGAGCCGGTACCCGGAGAACTTCGCCGACAACGGCAACGCGAACAGCAGCGCCGTCACCAGCAGCGGCTGCACCACGAGCACCGACCCGAGCGCCAACGCCACCGCCTGCATCGCGTACCCGCCGCCGTCCCCGACGAAGCCGGCCCACCAGCGGGGACTGCGCAGCAGGGTGGTCATCAACGCGGCGTCCTCGGGGACCGCGGACGCCGCGCTCTGCTGGGCGACCGACGCGCACGCGAACAGCAACGCCGCGATCAGCGCGCACACGATCGACGCCAACGGCAGGGACATGCCTCTCAGTGTGCCCCGCGGTTGCGGTGTCCGTGCGGAGTTGACGCAGGTCCGGGTTTCCGGCCGCGTCGGGCACCGGCCCGCGGTGCTCCGCCGTCCCCGGGCCGGCCGCGGCGGGCCGGGCGACCCCCGGTGTCGTGCGCCTGCCTGCCCTTCTTCGGGGTGTCCTGCGCCGGTGCCCGGGTGTCGGGCGCGGCGACCGCCTTCCCGGTGGGGCGGCGGGCGCCGGTGATCTCGGCCAGCACCGTGTCGCCGGGCCGCACCCGCACGCCGTCCACCTCGATCCCGGCCTTGCGGGTCAGCTTCTCCACCTCGGCGCGTTCGTCCTCGGTGACGAGGGTGACCACCACGCCGGACTCGCCGGCGCGGGCGGTGCGGCCCGCACGGTGCAGGTAGTCCTTGGGGTCGGCCGGGGGGTCGACGTGGACGACGAGCGAGATGTCGTCGACGTGGATGCCCCGCGCCGCCACGTCGGTGGCCACCAGGACCGGGGTGGTGCCGTCGGCGAACGATTCGAGGGTGCGGGTACGGTTGTTCTGCGCCTTGCCGCCGTGCAGGGCGCCCGCGGAGATGCCGGCTTCGTGGAGTTGCTGCGCGAGCCGGTCGACCCCGTACTTGGTGCGCACGAACATGAGGGTGCGTCCCGCACGTGAACCGATATGTGCCACAACGGATTTCTTGTCGACCCGGTCGACGAACAGCAGGTGGTGGCGCATGGTGCTCACCGATGCGGTGACCGGCGCCGTCGAGTGGGTGACCGGGTCCCGCAGGTACCGGCGGACGAGGGTGTCGACCTCCCCGTCGAGGGTCGCCGAGAACAGCAGCCGCTGACCGTCCGCCGGGGTCTTGTCGAGGATCGTCGTGACCTGCGGCATGAACCCCAGGTCGGCCATGTGGTCGGCCTCGTCGAGCGTCAGCACCGTCACGTCGTCCAGCGACACCGACCCCTGCGCCACGTGGTCGGCGAGGCGTCCCGGCGTCGCGATCAGCAGGTCGACGCCGCGCGACAGGATCTCGACCTGACGTTTGATGGGAATCCCGCCGACCACGTTCGCCACCCGCAACCCCACGGACAGCGCCGGCTCGTCCAGCGCACGCTCGATCTGCAACGCCAGTTCACGGGTGGGCACCAGGACGATGCCGCGCGGGAAGCCCCGCCTGCTCGCGGCGCCCTTGAGCCGCACGAGCATCGGCAGGCCGAACGCGAGGGTCTTCCCGGAGCCGGTCGGCGCGCGGCCCAGAACGTCGCGGCCCGCGAGGACGTCGGGAATGGTGGCCGCCTGGATCGGGAACGGCGCCCCGATGCCGCTGCGGGCGAGGGCATGGGTCATCACCGCGGGGAGACCGAGCTCGAGGAACGTCTCACCCACCGGTGCGGGCGAGGAGAACTCGTCGTCGGGCATATCGGAAAGGCTACCGCCTCCGCGGTGGGGCCTCCGACGCCTCGGCCGTGACGTACACGCGGTACGTCACGGCCGGGGACGGGTGGTCGGCGAAGCTCAGGCCTGCACTTCGCTGCGGTCACCGCTCCAGAGGGTGTGGAACTTGCCCTCCGCGTCGACCCGCTCGTAGGTGTGGGCGCCGAAGAAGTCGCGCTGCCCCTGCGTCAGGGCCGCGGGCAGCCGCTCCGCGCGCAGGGCGTCGTAGTAGGACAGCGACGACGCGAACGCCGGCACCGGGATCCCGAGCAGCGTGGCGGTGGAGACCACCCGGCGCCAGCTGTCGATGGCCGTCTCGATGGCGTCGCGGAAGTACGGGGCCAGGATGAGGCTCGGCAGCGTCGGGTTCTCGTCGTACGCGTCCTTGATGCGGTTGAGGAACCGGGCGCGGATGATGCAGCCGCCGCGCCAGATGGTCGCGAGGTCGGCGGGGTGCAGGTCCCAGTCGTATTCGGCGCTGCCGGCCGCGATCTGGTCGAATCCCTGCGCGTAGGCCACGACCTTCGACGCGTACAGGGCCTGCCGGATGTCCTCGGTGAACTGGGCGGCATCGGTGGGCTTGTCGGCCAGCTGCCCGGAGGCGAGCCCGACCGCGGCCTTGCGCTGCTCGCGGGACCCGGACAGGGCGCGGGCGAACACGGCCTCGGCGATCCCGGTGACGGGGACACCGAGGTCGAGCGCGGACTTGACGGTCCAGCGGCCGGTGCCCTTCTGCTCGGCGGCGTCGACGATCACGTCGACGAGCGGCTTGCCGGTCTTGGCGTCGTTCTGCCGTAGCACCTCCGCGGTGATCTCGACGAGGTAGCTTTCGAGGTCGCCGCCATTCCATTCGGTGAACACGTCGGCGATCTTCCCGGCGTCGTATCCGAGGGCGGATCCGAGCAGGTTGTACGCCTCGCCGATGAGCTGCATGTCGGCGTACTCGATGCCGTTGTGCACCATCTTCACGAAGTGACCGGACCCGTCGGGGCCGATGTGCGTGCAGCAGGGGGTGCCGTCGACCTGCGCGGCGATCGACTCGAGCAGCGGGCCGAGGGCCGCGTAGGACTCCTTCGGTCCGCCCGGCATGATCGACGGGCCGTTGAGCGCGCCCTCCTCGCCGCCGGAGATGCCGGCGCCGACGAAGTGCAGGCCACGCTCCCGGAGGGAGGCCTCACGGCGGATCGTGTCCGTGTACAGGGCGTTGCCGCCGTCGATGATGATGTCACCGGGCTCCATCGCCGCGGCGAGTTCCTCGATGACGGCGTCGGTGGGGTCGCCGGCCTTGACCATGATCAGCACGCGGCGCGGCTTCTGCAGCGCGCCCACGAACTCCTCGATCGTCTCGGTGCGGACGAAGTCGCCCTCGCTGCCGTGCTCCTCGATGAGGGCGTCGGTCTTGGCGATGCTGCGGTTGTGCAGCGCGACCGTGTGACCGTGCCGGGCGAAGTTGCGGGCGATGTTCGAGCCCATGACGGCCAGTCCCGTGACGCCGATCTGGGCGCGGGCACCCTCAGTGTTGTCGATAGTCATGGATACAGCATTCCCTCTCGCTCGGCGGTAGTGAAATCGGCGGCTACGAAAACCTCAACCGCCTAAGCCAAACATACGAAGGCCGGCCGTCGCACATGCGACGGCCGGCCTTCTCTCACACTTCGTTATTCGGTTGTCCGATCAGCGATCGATCAGCTGCGGCGCTCACGCCGCGGGCCGTCGAAACCGTCGTACGAGCGACGGTCCGTGCGGCTGCGGAACCCGCCACCGGTCGACGCGGGGCGCCGCTCCGACGCGGCCGCGGGGCGGCGATCGTCACGGCGGTCGTCGCGACGGAACCCGCCCGCCGCACCGCGGTTGTCGCCGAAATCGCGGCGCGGTGCGCTGCGGTCGAAGCTGCGCTCGCCGGTACCGCGGTGGCTGTCGCCGCGGTCACCGAAGTCGCGGCGCGGTGCGCTGTTGCCGCCGCCGTACTCGCGGCGGGGTGCGCTGTCACCGAAGTCGCGGCGCGGGGCCCGATCGGTGAACGTCCGGTTGTCCCGGTCGCCGCGGTAACCGCCGCCACGGTTGTCACCGTCACGCTGCGGACGGTCGCCCCGGTAGCCGCCGGACCGGTTGTCGGTTTGGTCGCGGCGCGGGCCACGACCCTCGAAGCTGCGACCACCCGACGGACGGTCGCCGAAGCTGCGCTCACCACGGTCGCTGCGATTGCCGCGGTAGCCGCCGCCGTCGCGGCCGGCGTATCCGCCCTCACGGCGGGGTCCGCGGTCACCGAACTTGCGGTCGCCGCCACGCTCGCCGCGGGAGTAGGTGTCGCGCACCGGTTCTCCGCTGGGCGCCTTGGCGCCGGTGATGCTGGCCAGCTTCTCCGAGCCGGGTGTGACGGGCACGGCGGTGGCGTCGACGCCGGCCATCCCGGTCAGGCGGCGGAACGTGCGCTTCTGGTTGGGGAGCACGATCGCGACGACGGTGCCCTTCTCACCTGCACGGGCGGTCCGGCCTGCGCGGTGCAGGTAGTCCTTGTGGTCGGCGGGCGGATCGACGTGCACGACCAGGTCGATGCCGTCGACGTGGATGCCGCGGGCGGCGACGTCCGTCGCGACGAGCACCGGGGTGCGGCCGTTCTTGAACCGCTCGAGGACACGGGTGCGCTGATTCTGCGCCTTGCCACCGTGCAGCGCCTCGGCGGCGATGCCCACCGCGCGGAGGCGGTCGGTGATGCCCTCGCAGCCGAGCTTGGTGCGGGCGAACATGATCGTGCGGCCGTCGCGGGCACCGATTTCCGCGAGGACGTTGTCCTTCTGGCCGCGGTCGACGAGCAGCACGTAGTGCTCCATCGTGTCGACGCTGGCGCGACCGTCCTCGGTGGAGTGCTGCACGTGGTCGGGCAGGAACTGGCGGACCAGCGACTGCACCTCACGGTCCAGGGTGGCCGAGAACAGGAGACGCTGGCCGTCGGCCCGGGTCTCACCGAGGATGGCCCGGACCTCGGGCAGGAAGCCCATGTCGGCCATCTGATCGGCCTCGTCGAGCGCCGTGATCTCGATCGAGTCGAGGATGCAGGTGCCCTGACGCAGGTGGTCGTTCAGCCGGCCGGGGGTGGCGACGAGGATGTCGACGCCGCGGCGCAGCTGGTCGACCTGCTTGGAGAACGGGGTGCCGCCGACGGCGGGGCGGACGGTCAGGCCCATGGCGCCGGCGTACGAGTTGAGGGAGTCGACCACCTGGAATGCGAGTTCACGGGTGGGCACGAGCACCAGTGCGCGGGGACGCTTGGGTGCGGGCCGGTCCTCGTGGCGGGACAGGCGGGTGAGCATCGGCAGGCCGAATGCGAGGGTCTTGCCTGATCCGGTCTGTGCGCGGCCGAGGACGTTGGTGCCGGCCAGCGCATCGGGGACGGCCAGCGCCTGGATCGGCGACGGGACGGTGATGGAGTTGCGGGCGAGGGCCTGCACCAGGGGGGCGGGCAGGCCGATCTCGGCGAACGTCACGGTGGCGTTCTGATCAGGGATTTCGGTCTCGGTCTGCTCTAGTGGGGCAGACGTCGTCTGGACAGCGTTGGTCACGCAAATACCTCTCCGGGCATAGGGCGCGTCGCGGAGCGGGGGCTGTCATGCAGCACGCACAAAGGGACGAGCCAGGGCACATGTCACCTGGTCAATCCATTCGCGGAAGTGCGGGGAATTGGGCTGTGTGCCGTTTCAGTGTTGATGGGCCGCAGTGGCGACCGTCGACCAGTGTACGCGACGGGGCGCCCGGTTATCGAATGCGGCGGGTTGTGAGCTGGGTGACTATACGGCGCTGAACAACCGGCTCAGTTCGGTGAGCCAGGGGACGGCGACGGCGATGGTCGGCACCACGAGGATGGCCACCGACGCGGCGTAGGCGGCGAGAGCCACCGGGGTGCCCGCCTCCGAGGAGGCCAGGCGCTGCACCCGCAGCAGGGTGCTGGGACCACCCGCGGCCATGGCACCCTTCGGGGCGATCGACCCCGAGCAGGCGACGAGTGCGCGGGCCAGTGCGGTCGGCCCGGTGGCGCGGACGGCGGAGTCGTCGGCCAGCATCTCGACCAGCAGCTGCACCGACCCCAGCGCGGATTTGCTGCGCACCACGGTGGGGAAGGCGGCGTTGACGGCGGTGAACGCCTCGAGGACGAGGTCGTGCCGGGCCCGCAGATGGGACCGCTCGTGGGTGAGGATCGCGGTGATCTCCGCGTCGTCGAGGTTGGTGAACGTGCCCTGGCTCAGCACCACCCGCTGGCGCAGACCGGGCAGGCAGTAGGCGATGGGCTCGGTGACGTCGAGGACCCGCAGGTCGGGGGTGCGGGCGAGGGGCGACGAGGAGTCGCAGCGGTCGAGGAGGTCGACGAGCATGCGGTGCCGGGCGCGTCTGCGCCGGGTGCGGACCCCGACCTGCACGATCGAGAAGATCAGTTTGGCGCCGACGAGGAGGGTGAGCGCGAAGACCACCACGTACAGCAGCCACAGGGGCAGGCCCAGGGCGTCGATCTCGGCGACCGGTGCCGTGGTGGGGCGCCCGTCCGGTCCGGGGACCAGCAGCTGGCTGGCGATCGCGAGACCCGAACTGAACGCGGACAGAACTGCGGCGAGGGCGATTGCCTGCCACAGCACGAGGGCTGCTCGGGGGGCGCGATGCGGCCATCGGGCACGACTCAGCAGCGCAGGGACAGGCCCTGCGAGAAGAAGTGCGAGTACTCCGAAAACCAGCGCGGTGGTGGCGTCCATGTCCTACTCATCATGCATGACGAACGTCAGCCGGCGCGAACGGTTCCCGACTGATTGTCTCCGGTGGACCGCTCCTTGGCCTCGAGCGCGGCGAGGGCCTCGCGGAGCGCGTCGGCCTCGTCGGCGCCGACCTGCCCCACGAAGTGGACGAGTGCGGCGGCGCGGCTTCCGGACTTGTCAGCCTGCTGCAGGGCGTCCACCATGAGGCTCGCGACGAGCTCCTCGCGCTGGTGCACCGGCAGGTACCGGTGGGCGCGGTCGTCGCGCTGCTGAATGACGAGGTGCTTCTTCGCCAGTCGTTGGAGCACTGTCATGACAGTCGTGTACGCGAGTTCACGGCGTGCCGCCAGTGCCTCGTGTACCTGCCGTACCGTCTGCGGTTCCGATGTGGACCACAGGTGATCCATCACTGCGCGTTCGAGTTCGCCGAGTCCAGCCATAAATTGATTCTACGGATACGACGACGCAGATACGTACTACTGGTAGTAGTAAAACTGCGTCACGGCGTGTGGTATTGGCCATACTCCGAACGGGTGGATTACGGTCGGGTTGGCAGCGGCCGACCCGCCGGGCAAGCGTTCGTTCTCGACATCGCGGAGAGTGGGGACCTGGCGGATGAAGACCGACGACAGCGCGGCGACCGGGCACGGTCCGGCGGCCAGGGTCAAGGGTCAGACCGGGCGGGCGGCGGAACGGGTCTGGGGCGGGGTGCGGGGTGCACCGGTCAGCATCGCGCTGCTGGTCGTGATCTGGATCCTCGCGATCGCCACGTCCAGTGTGATCAGCGGTCCCTCCCACGACCTGTCCCAGCACGTCGCGATCGGGATCCGGGCGTTCCAGAACGGCTGGGTGTGGACCTTGCTGACCGCCGGGCTGTGGGGCGACGACGTCCTGGCGTACCTGTCGACGACTGTTCTCGTCCTCGTGGTGGCCGCGCCGCTGGAACGCCGCATGGGGTCGGCGCGGTTCGCGCTGGCGGCGGTCGCCACCCAGGTGCTCGGCGGGCTGCTCGCACTGTCGGTGGCCGCCGTCGCGAAGGTCGTCGACGCGAACTGGGGTTTCCGGCTGCACGTGGGCATGGCTGTCGGTCCGAGCACGTGGATCGTCGGTGCCGCGATGGTGGCCAGTTCGAACATGGGCACGCTGTGGCGTCGGCGGATCCGCGTCGGCGTCCTCGTGTTCACCATCACCCTGGCACTGTTCAGTGGTTCGCTGCAGGATGTGGTCCGGCTCGCTGCGGCCGTGGTCGGGCTGGTGATCGGCCGCTGGATCGTCGGCCGTTCCGCGCGCGGCGAACGGATCGCGGGCACCCAGCGTGAGGGCCGGGTGCTCGTCGCGATCATCGTGGCGGCCAGCGCGATCGGTCCGATGATCGCGGCGCTGTCCGCGGAGGCGGTCGGTCCCCTCGCCGTGCTCCGCGACCTGTTCCGCGGCATCCCCTACACGGCCGGCGAAGTGCGCGACCTGTGTGAGGTGTCGGCGTCGGACCCCGAATGCCGGCGCGGGCTGCTCGAACTCCGTCTGTCCGGGGTCGGGCCGACCCTGCTGAGCCTGATGCCGTCCCTGTTCCTCCTCACCCTCAGCGACGGCCTCCGACGGGGCCGTCGCTTCGCGTGGGTCGCGTCCGTGATCGCCCAGGTGATCCTGCTGGTGCTGTCGCTGCTGAACTTCGCGGTCCGGTTCGTCGACTCCCTCGACGAGGACTCCCTGTTCTACGGTCTCGCCGACCCGAACCTGTACCGGACGCTGGTGCCGTTCCTGACACCGCTGGCGATCCTGATCGTGCTGCTCGCCACCCGGCGGTTCTTCGACGTGTCCGCCCCGGCCGGCACCTACCGGCGGCTGGCCGTCGTCCTGGTGTCCGTCCTCGCCGGGCTCGCCGTCCTCTACCTGCTGGGCGGGTTGTGGGCGCGGAACGGTTTCGACCCAAGGCCCGGCATGGCGACGCTGGTCGCCGACTTCCCGGAGCGGCTCATCCCGCCGGTGTATCTGCAATGGCTCGACCCCCGGCTGCTGCCGGTGAGCATCCCCGCGACCCTGCTGTACGAGTGGACCGGGGTGGTGTTCTGGGTGGCGGCGTGCGCGCTCGTCGCCGCGACGTTCCTCAGTCCCGCCATCGGATCGGACTCGGAGTCCGCCGAACGCGCACGCGCCCTGCTGAAGTCGGGGAGCGGAAGCCCGCTGTCCTGGATGACGACGTGGCGCGGCAACAATTACTGGTTCTCCGCCGACGGCACCGGCTACGTCGCGTACCGGGTCCTCGCCGGTGTCGCCCTCACCACCGGCGACCCGGTCGGCCCGCCGGACCGGTTGCGGGACAACGTCGAACACTTCGCCGAATTCGCCGCCGCCAACGGGTGGATCCCGTGCTTCTACTCGGTGACCGGCGAGGTCCGCGCCGTCACGGACGCCCTCGGGTGGAGCGGTATCCAGGTCGCGGAGGAGACGGTGCTGGATCTGGGGCAGATCGCGTTCACCGGCAAACGGTTCCAGGACGTCCGGACCGCGCTGAACAAGGCGAAGAAGTCGGGGATCACCGCGGAATGGGTCAGCTTCCCCAGCGCCCCGCGGTCGATCACCGACCAGATCACGGCGATCTCCGAGGAGTGGGTGGCCGACAAGGGGATGCCCGAAATGGGTTTCACGCTCGGCGGACTCGACGAGGTCGACGACCCGGAGGTGCGGTGCCTGGTCGCCGTCGACGAGGACCGCACCGTCCACGGCGTCACGTCCTGGTTGCCGGTGTACCAGGAGGGGCGGGTGGTCGGCTGGACCCTCGACTTCATGCGGCGGCGCTCGGACGGGTTCCGGCCGGCGATGGAGTTCCTCATCGCGTCGGCGGCGCTGAAACTGGAGGAGGAGGGTGCGCAGTTCCTGAGCCTGTCCGGCGCCCCGCTCGCCAAGGTCGAGCAACCGGACGGCGACGCCGACGAGCGGGAACGGTCGGAGTCGTCGAGCCTGTCGGCGGTGATGGACAGCGTGCTCGATCTGCTCGGCCGGACCCTGGAACCGGTGTACGGGTTCCGTTCGCTGCTGGCGTTCAAGTCGAAGTTCCAGCCCCGGTACGTGGCCATGCACATGACGTTCGCCGACCCGGCGGCCCTGCCGAGCATCGGCAACGCCGTCGGCAGGGCGTATTTGCCGACGGTGTCGCTGGGGCAGAGTTACCGCCTGGTGCGGACGATGATCGGCGGCCGACGCTGACGGCCGCTACTTCGATTCCGGTCCGCCGACCGCGCCGTACACGTGGCGGGTGCCGATCGGCACCACCAGCGGGCGATCGGACACCGGGTCGGCGATGACCGCGGCCTCGAGACCGAACACCTCGAGCAGGAGTTCGGCGGAGATGATGTCCTTCGGCGCGCCGGCCGCGACGATGGTGCCGTCCCGCATGACGATCAGCTGATCGCTGTAGCGGATCGCGAGGTTCAGGTCGTGGAGCACCATCACCACGGTGCGGCCCAACTCCTCGTGCATCCGGTCCACCAGGTCGAGCACCTCGATCGAGTGCGCCAGGTCCAGGTAGGTGGTGGGCTCGTCGAGCAGGAGGATGTCGGTTCCCTGCGCGAGGGCCATCGAGATCCAGGCCCGCTGACGCTGACCACCCGACAGTTGGTCGACGGGGCGGTCCGCGAGGTCGGACACCCCGGTCAGCGCGAGCGCCTCGGCGACCTCGCCCTCGTCGTCGGACGACCACTGCCGCAGCCACGACTGGTGCGGGTGCCTGCCGCGGGCCACCAGGTCGGCCACCGTGAGCCCCTCGGGGGCCAGCGGCGCCTGGGGAAGCATGCCCAGTGTGCGGGCGACGTCCTTGGTGCGCATCGAGCCGATGGCCTTGCCGTCGAGCAGCACCGAACCGTTGCGCGGCCTCAGCAGCCGCCCCAGCGCGCGCAGCAGGGTGGACTTGCCGCAGCCGTTCGGTCCGATCACGGTGGTGATCACCCCGGTCCTCACCTCGAGGTCGAGGTGGTCGACGATGACCCGGTCGCCGTACCCGAGGCTCAGGTTCTCGGCGATCAGTCGAGAGTCAGTCTGCACGGTCATGCCGAGACCTTCCGATTGTTGCGCACCAGCAGATACAGCAGGAATGGACCGCCGAGTGCGGAGGTGACGATACCCACCGGCAGTTCGACGGGCAGGATCGTGCGGGCGACGACGTCGCTGCCCACCACGAGCACGGCGCCGGTCAGGGCGGACGCGATGAGCGGCGGGCCGGCGGACCGCACCAGCCGCAGCGCCACCTGCGGTGCGGCGAGCGCGACGAAGCCGACCGGACCCGCTGCCGCGGTCGCGATGCCGGCCAGGGCGACGGACATGAGCAGGAGCCGGGCCTGCGACCACTGCAGCCGCACACCCAGCGACACCGCGTTGTCGTCGCCGAGGCGGAGGGCGCCCATCGTGAACGACGAGATCACCGCGTAGCCGCCGACGAGGACGACGGCGATGGTGACGGGCCACACCTGACTCCAGGCGGCGCCGTTGAGGGACCCGTTGAGCCACACCTGGGCCCGCGACGCGTCGTTGATGTCCGCGGAGATCAGCAGCCAGCCGGTGACGGCGATCAGCATGGCGTTGATGCCGATGCCGATCAGGATCAGCCGGTAACCCTCCACCCCGCCGCGCCACGCGAGCAGGTAAATGACCAGCGCGGTGAGCAGTCCGCCGAACAGGGCGGCCAGCGGGATGCCCAGGGTGGCGAGGAGGCCGACGAAGCTGCCGCCGCCGCCGAGGACGATCAGCGCGACCGCGGCGGCGCTGGCACCGGACGTGATGCCGAGGATGTCCGGGCTGGCGAGGGCGTTGCGGGCGATCGACTGGGTGATGGCGCCGGCCAGGCCGAGGGCCATGCCGATGAACACCCCGGTCAGCGACCGCGGCAGCCGGAGGTCCATGACGATGAAGTTCTGCGCCTTCGTGCCGCCGCCGAACAGCACCCGGGTGACCTCGGGGATCGACAGCGGGTAGTCGCCGCGGCCGATGTTGAGGCACAGCACCAGGAACAGCGCCACCAGCAGGGCCACGTTCACGGCGATGCCGAGGGGGCGCAGGACCAGCGAGATCGGTCCGAGCCGGAACGCGGGGCGGGCCGGGACGCGGGACGCCGGGGCGGCCCCGAGGTCGGGGCGCACTTCGTCGCGAGTGCTCACAGGCTTGCCAACTTTCTGCGCCGAACCAACGCGATGAAGAACGGTGCACCGAACACGGCCAGCACGATCCCCACCTGCAACTCACCCGGCCGGACCACGACCCGTCCGATGACGTCGGCGGTCACGAGCATGACGCCGCCGAGGAGCCCGGCGTAGGGGACCAGCCACCGGTAGTCGGGGCCGGTGATCGCCCGCGCGACGTGGGGGACCACGAGACCGATGAACGCGATCGGTCCGCACGCCGCGGTGGCCGCACCGGTGAGAAGGGTGATGGCGACGATGCCGAGCGCGCGGCTGGCTGCGATGTTGGTGCCCAGCGACCGTGCCACGTCCTCGCCGAGGCTGAGGACGTTCAGCCCAGGTGTGCTGACGAGGGCGAGGATCAAACCGATGATGAGGAACGGCAGCACCTGCCAGAGCACGTCGAAGCCGCGGCCGGCCACCGACCCGACCACCCAGAAGCGGTAGGAGTCGAGGCTGGACTGGTCGACGATGATGATCGCGTTGGTCATCGCCTGCAGGAAGAACGCGACGGCGGCGCCGGCCAGGGCCAGGCTCAGCGGGCTCGCCGCCCCGTTCCCGATCGACGACAGCCCGAACACGATGACGCTGGCGGCGAACGACCCGGCGAACGCGAACCACAGGTATTCGCTGGGCGCGCTGAACCCGAACAGGTACATCGACAGCACGACGAGGAATGCGGCGCCCGCGTTGAGACCGAGGAGTCCCGCGTCGGCGAGCGGATTGCGGGTGTGCCCCTGGATGAGGGCGCCCGCGACACCGAGCGCCATCCCGACGACGAGCCCCAGCGCGGTCCGCGGGCCGCGGAGCGTGCGGACGATGATGTCGGTCTGCGAACCGTCCGCATCGAACAGTGCGTGGAAGATCTCCGCGAACGACAGTGGCCGCGCCCCGACCGCGACGCTGGCGAGCAGGACCAGTCCGAGCAGGATCACGAGGACGCCCAGCCCGACGAGCCGACGACGCCGGATCGCCGCGACCGACACGTCCTTCTCGCGGACGGTGAAGCCCTCGTCGGACGCGGTGCTCTCCCGGACGACCTCGGTTCCGGAGCGCCGGAACGCCCGCTGCAGAGACCGTTTCGGACCGATCGCGTCGTGGGTGTGGGTGTCGCGGGTGACGAGGCCGACCCAGCCCTTGCCCGAACTCTGCCCGGTGTTGCCTTCGCGGAATCCGCGGTTCCACAGGGCGAGCCCCAGTGCGATGGCGACGGCGGCGCCGCCGAAGACGACCCGGTCCGCCTGCCCGCCGCCGTTGTCGTCGCGGAGGGAGTCGACGATGTACCACCCGAGGACGAGGGGGATGGCCACTATCCCGATGTCGAGCAGTCCCGCGAGTGCCCGGAGGTACAGCGGGGCGGGACCGCGCGGGACGTCGCGCTTTCCGTAGGGCTCGTCGGTCGGCAGGTGCGGGATGTCGCTGCCGAACTGTCTCGTCGTCGTCACTGGCGGGGGAAGCTCCTGACGTGTGTGCCTGTGCACCGGATCTGCACCGAATTCAACTACTTAGGTTACGGAACCCTATCCCTGATGCCACATCCGGCGGGACGTCCCGGGCGTTGCGGTCGACGGGGGTGCCTCACATCACATGATGTCAAGTCTTGATATTTGGTTAGGCTCACCTATGTTTGGTGGTGTTCCATCCCGACCGATTGGAGTGCACGGTGACTTCGACCCTGTCCGCCCCCGCGACCGCACTGGACGTGTCCTGCACACGACTTCGCGCGCTGAACGCCGAATATCCGCGCATGTACGCGGTCGCGACGATGGCAGACGAGGGTAAACGCCGGTGGTGGTCGCTGGCGGACGACCTCGACGGCGACCGGGTGCCCCGGATGTGGGCCCGTTCGCTCGAGGACGTTCCGGACCCGGACCTCGCCGCGATGCAGGTGGCCACCGCGCTCATCCACGCGGTGGTCGGGCGTGTCACCGCCCTCGTCGTCCTGGAGGGGCGCGCGTGGGACCCGGGGCTCGAGAACCTGTGGATCCACATGGACAGCGACGAGGGGATCGACTGGGCGGGCGTCGCCGACGACACCATGCGCGTGCTGCCGGACGACCCGTACGCCGGTGCACCGCGGACGGTCACCGTGCCGTGCGAGCGGGCGCTGCTGCTCTGGACGGTGCACCGCAGTCTCACGTCGCTGCATGCGGTGTTCGACGCGATCGCCCGCTTGACGCCGATCGACGCGTCCCGATTCTGGGGGCTCGTGGGGGAGGCCGTGCTCGGGGCCGCGACGTACGTGCCGATTCTCGCCGGTGGCGGCGAGGCTGCCGCGCAGCGCCGCGGGCAGGGGATCCTGGACGCGTTCGTGGCGGCCGGCGTGCCGGTCCGCTCGAAGAGCCGGATCACGCGCCCGCACTGTGGCCGACTCGGGCAGGCGAGGAAGCGCTTGCTAAATTAGGGAAGCCTTGCCTATGCTCGTTTCAGACGCCGAGCAGAAACGCCGACGCCGAGAGCCGAACTACCGGACCGCGCCGGAGTCCTGAGGGCTGCAGAGACTCCCAGGTCCATCCCACGGCGGGCCTCACGCTGACACAGTGTGAGGCCCGCCGATCCGTTTGCCCCACCTGCTTTTCCCGCCGCCCGCCCCGTCGTGTAGGCAGGAGATCGGGTGCGCCGCGAGAGCGCACAGCGATCCGATGGAGAGTGTGATGGTGGATTCCGGGGAACAGCAGGCATCGAACGGTGACGGGCGGATCGACACCGCCGCGCTGGCCGATCAATTGGGCAAGGGCTTCGACGCCCTCATCGGACTCGAATACACCGAACTCTCACCCGACCGCGTGCGCGCGCAGTGGACGGTCACTCCCGACCTGCAGCAGCCGGCCGGAATCCAGCACGGCGGCGTCTACTGCTCCGTCATCGAATCGGTGGCCAGCGCTGCGGGCACGGTGTGGCTCGGCGGACGCGGACACGTCGTCGGCGTCAACAACAACACCGACTTCCTTCGCGCGACGCGGGAGGGCACGCTGACCGCCGAAGCCAGTCCCGTTCACCGCGGACGCACCCAGCAGCTGTGGGAGGTCCGGATCACCGACGAACAGAATCGACTCGTCTCCAAGGGGCAGGTCCGGCTCGCGAACATCACCGACACCGGACGCCTCGGCAACTGACGACACCCCGCAGACGGCGGAGGGGACGGACCCGACAGGTCCGTCCCCTCCGCTCTGTTCACGTCATGGGCGCGCCTGCGTCACCCCGCGGCTTTGCGCTGCGCGCCGCCGGACGACTTCTCGGCCTCTCTCTCCCGCTCGTGCCGCTCCAGCTGCTCCATCGCGTTGCGGGCGAACACCCACTGCTCGGTGGACGCCATCTGCGCGCGCCCGCGGCCGAGGAACGTCACCGTCCACGACAGCAGAGTGGACAGCCGGCTGCGGAACCCGACCAGGTACATCAGGTGGATCGCCAGCCAGGCCACCCAGCCGATGAAACCGCTGATCTCGAGCTTCCCGACCTTCGCCACCGCACTGAACCGCGAGATGGTGGCCATGCTGCCCTTGTCGAAGTACTTGAACGGCGGCCGGTCCTCCGGCTTCTGACCGCTCAGGCCGGCCTGGATCTGCTTGGCCGCGTACTTGCCGCCCTGCATCGCGACCTGCGCCAGACCCGGCAACTTGTCGAGCGCCATCATGTCGCCGATCACGAACACCTCGGGGTGGCCGGGCACCGACAGGTCCGGCTTGACCAGGACGCGACCGGCCCGGTCGATCTCGGCGTCCGACTGCTCCGCGATCTGCTTGCCCAGCGGGCTCGCCTGCACACCGGCCGACCACACCTTGCACTGCGACTCGATCCGGCGTTGCGTGCCGTCCTTGTCCTTGACGACGAGGCCGTCGACGTCGACGTCGACGACCATCGCCCCCAGCTGGATCTCGATGCCGAGCTTCTCCAGCTGCTGGCGGGCCTTGCGGCTCAGCTTGCCGCCGTAGACGGGCAGCACGTCGTCCGCGCCGTCCAGCAGGATCACGCGGGCCTCACGAGGATCGATGTTGCGGAACGCCCCCGACAGGGTGCGCCGCGACAGTTCCGCGATCTGGCCGGCGAGCTCGACACCGGTCGGACCGGCGCCGACGACGACGAACGTCAGGAGCCGGGCGCGTTCGGCGGGATCGTTCGACAATTCGGCCTGCTCGAACGCGCCCAGGATGCGGCCGCGCAGTTCGAGGGCGTCGTCGATGGTCTTCATGCCCGGCGCGAACTCGGAGAAATGATCGTTGCCGAAGTAGGACTGGCCCGCGCCCGCCGCGACGATCAGGCTGTCGTACGGGGTGATGGTGGTCCGGTCCAGGAACCGGGAGGTGATCGTCTTCGCCTCGAGATCGATCTTGTCGACATCGCCGAGCAGAACCTTGGTGTTCTTCTGCTTCCGCAGCACCAACCGGGTGGCGGGAGCGATGTCGCCGACGGAGAGAATGCCGGTCGCCACCTGATACAGCAATGGCTGGAACAGATGGTGAGTGGTGCGCGCGATCATGGTGATGTCGACATCGGCATTCTTCAGCGCCTGTGTGCCGAACAACCCACCGAAGCCGGATCCAATGACCACGACGCGATGGCGGCGTGACTCAACCGACTTGATACTCATTCCGTGCTCCTCGAAAAATAGACGACTCCTGTCACGGTAGTCGCCTTGTCCCCGAGCGTCTCAGTAAGCGTTGCTTCGCCCCGCCCGCACAGCGGAATCGATCCAGAAACCGGCGGCCCGGCCATACGTGAAGGCGGGCAGCCCCTCCGTGAGGAACCGCCCGCCTTCCGGTGCGTACGCGGCTATTCCGCCCTGCCGATCCGCTTCCGCCCCGTGGGAGTCCCCGGGGATTCCGGCGGAATGAAATCCGATTTGATCGAGAACACGAACAGTGCCGACACCCCGACCACGACGACAAGAATGGTGAGGACTACGACCACGTAGCCGAAACCGACACCAATTGCTGTCAAGTCCATCAGACCTACCTCCTCAGTCGCTGCTCACGCTACTGCGGAGGGTAGCCGCTGTCACCGCGTCGGCGGGGAAGAACGATTCGATGGCCAGCTCCGCGACCGTCACGTCGAGGGGAGTGCCGAACATCGTGGTCGTGCTGAGGAACGCCAGCACCGTGTCGTGGTGCCGGATACGCAGCGGCACGACGAGCGACCCCGGCAGTTCGGCGCTGCCGACGGTGCCACCGGGGTAGCCCTCCAACTCCCGCAGCAGGTCACGCAGTCCGTCGTCGCCGGTGACCGCGATCTGATGCCGCAGCCGGTGCAGGAGATGCCCCCGCCACTGCGCCAGGTCCAGGATGCGCGGTGCCATGCCGTCCGGGTGCAGGCTCAATCGCAGGACGTTCACGGGCGGCTCGAGCAATTCCGCGGCGCACCCCTCGGTCAGCACCGCGACCGCGTCGTTGGCGTCCACCATGTTCCAGTGCCGGTCGACGACCACCGCCGGGTACGGGGAATGCGCGGTGAGGATCTTCCCGATGGCATCGGCGATCGACGCCATCGGCACATCCGACAGTCGATGCTCCGGGAAGGCGGGCGCGAAACCGCCCGCGAGGAGCAGCGAATTGCGTTCACCGGATTAAACAGAGGAAGCCTGGCCCTTCAGGGCCGGGAGGAAGCTGATTCTGTCTGCGCGAGCGCGTAGCGGGGTCGCTTTCTTTCGTGGGTTCTGGTCGTTTTTGGTTGGTGATGTATTCGGCGATGATGGCGAGTGGGCTCCACCTGCGGAGGCGGCGAAGTGGGACGGTGACCAGAAATGATTGCCCCACAAGTATTTCCGGATGTGGTCGGGGAACTCGTGGCGCAGGTATCGAGCGGAGACGCCCTGGAGGCTATTGACCAGGGTGGAGAGTTGCACGGGTGGGTAGTGGATCAATAGGTGGACGTGGTCGGTTGCTCCGCTGAACTCGGTCAACGTTGCACCGAACTTGTCACACACCTCTGCCATGATCTGCCGGTGACATAGACCAACGGGTATCAGCAGGGAAAGGCGCAGGGTGTGAAGCGGATCGTTGTCGTGAAGCTGGCTCCCACCCCAGAGCAGTATGTGGCGCTGAAATCGACACTAGAGTTGTGCAATGCGGGGGCGAACATGGTTTCGCGGTTCGCGCACACCGCCACCGATCGACGCCCGTTCGCGCTGCAGAAACAGGTCTATGCCCAGCTCAAAGCGCGGGGGTTGTCGGCGCAACCGGCGATCCGGGTCATCAAGAAAGTCGCGGATGCGTACGTGACCCGGAAAGCGAACCTGCTTAACGGGAATTACGGCACGCCGGAATCGAAACGGTATGCGAAGGTTGCAGGTAAGGCGATCGTGTTCCGCGAGGACGCGGGCCAACCGTTTGACGATCGGTGCTTGTCGTGGCAGATCGATCGATCGACGGTGTCGATCTGGACGACCGAGGGCCGGATGCGCAACGTCGGATTCGTGTGCGCGCCGTGGCAGCTGAAAATGCTCGCCGACCGCAAAGGCGAGTCGGATCTGATTTTCCGCGACGGATCTTTCTACCTGCACGCCACCGTCGATACCGACGCACCGGATCAGGTGGTCCCCGCCGACGACCCCACCGGGTGGCTGGGCGTGGACTTGGGGATCGTGAACCTGGCGGTGACCACCGCAGATGACCCGGCCGAACTCGACGTCCGGTGGTCTGGTGGTGCGGTCACCGCCCGCCGGAAGAAGAACGAAACCATGCGGTCCGCGCTGCAAAAGGTGGGGACCAAGTCCGCGAAACGGAAGCTGAAGAAACGGCGTAGGAAGGAGACTCGGTACGCCACCGACATCAATCACCAACTCTCGAAAACGATTGTTGCCCAGGCACAACGCACCGGTCAAGGAATCGCGCTAGAAGACCTGTCGGGGATCCGGGACCGGGTACGGCTCGCACGCAATCAACGGCAACAACTGCACTCCTGGGCATACGCGCAACTGCGTGACCAGATCACCTACAAGGCGCAAGCCGCAGGACTGCCGGTGCAGGTGATCAACCCGCGCAACACCAGTAAAACGTGTCACCTCTGCGGGCACTGCGACAGCGCGAGCAGATACAGTCAAGCGGTCTTCCGGTGCCGCGGTTGCGGATGGACCGGGCACGCCGACCATAACGCCGCCGCCAACATTGCCGCACTCGGACACAACAACTACCGGGCCGCCCAATCAACCGTGCCTATAGCAGCCACCCCTCTAGCAGCCAGTTAGAACGTGAGCAGCAAACCCGCGTCCTTCAGGACCGGGTAGTTGATGCAGGGGAATGTCGATGAGCCGCAGCAGCATCGCCCGGGTGGGATTCGACCGCCCGGTCTCCAGGAAGCTGACGTGGCGGCCGAGATGTCCGCCCGGTTCGCCAGTTCCAGCTGACTGAGCCGGCGGCGTTCCCGCCGCGTCCGCAGATGGGTGCCGACATGCGACGTTCGCCGATCGTCGAGGGTGGTCATGCGGCCAGTCTAGGGCGGCCGGATCGTCGTGATCATTACCTCGGACGTCATGGTCAGCGGTCAGGTGAGGTGATCGAACTCCCCGGTCACCCACGCGCAGTGACGGGTGGCCGAGTATTCGAGCGCCTCCCGGCCGGCGTTGTCGATCACGTTGTCGAAGTTGCCGATGATGCGGTCGAATTCGAGGTGCGACAACTGGTCCGCGATGCGCCGCACCACCGCCGCGGACAGCGGCAGCCGGTTGGGGTACGACCGGAGGAACGACACCGTGCGGCGGTCCGGGTTGGGGAACACGCCGTCCCCGGTGAGGAGGACCCCGCGGCCGTCGGCGCCGTCCCGCCAGTGCGCGACGGCGCTGCCCGGGAAGTGCCCACCGATCTGGTGCAGGGTCAGACCCGGCGTCACTTCGTGGGTGCCGGACCAGAACACGATCGGGCCGTCGGACCGTGCCAGCCATCCGCGGTCCGCGTCGGCCACCAGGATGGGCACGTCGCCGAGCGCCTTGGACCACTGCGTCTGGACGCCGAACATGTGCGGGTGGCTGCCCGCGACGGCGAGGACCGGGCCGTGCGCGGCGACGGCGGCGACGGCGGCGTCGTCGACGAACCCGATCGGATCCCACAGCAGCGACCCGGCGGGGGTGCGGATCACGAGGGACTGCTGGCCGATCGCGGTCTTCGGGTCCACGTACAGGCCGTGCAGCCCCGGCTCGACCTCGTGCTCGACCGCGCGGTACCCCGCACCGGCCAGCTTCTCCACGGTGGTCCACTCCTGACCGCCCAGCGGAATGTACTGGCGTTCGTCCGCGCAGATCGCGCACTCGTCGGGGAGCGGGGTGTTCGGGTCCTGTTCGACGCCGCACGTGGCGCAGAGATGAAATAACACCCCTCGATCATGCATCCTCACGGCACCCCGAGGAGCCGCAATCCGGCAGTCGCTGCGGCCGCGGACAGGACGATCACGACGAAAGGTGCCTTCCGCCAGGCGAGTATGCCCGCGACGACGACGCCGGTGGGACGCGCCACTCCGGCGAGGCCGTGGCCTTCGGTGAGCGCGGTCGTGCCCACCAGTGCGGTGAGCAGAACCACGGCGGCCGTCGCCATGGTCCGCTCCACCCACGGCCGGGTGGCGATCCGTGGCCGCAGCACCGGTCCCGCGAACCGGAAGGCGAACGTGCCCGCCGCAAGGACCCCGACCGACCCGATCAGCACGAGGTTCCCGGTCACGGCAGCACCTTCCGCCGCACACCGGCAAGCAGCCCCACCAGCGCCGCCAGCACCGGAAGCCCGGCGGGCAGGAAGGGCGTGGTGGCCAGGGCGATCACGCCGCCGGCCAGTGCCGGCACCCGCACGTCCCGATCGCGCAACGCCGGCAGCACCAGCGCCAGCAGCACCGCCGGGAACATGGCGTCCAGTCCCAGCACCGCGGGGTCGCCGATCGCCGAGCCCGCCACCGCGCCGAGCACGGCCCCGAGCGGCCAGCACACCGCGATCCCTACACCGCACGCCCAGTACGCGGCGCGCCTGCGGTCGGCGTCCGTCTCACCGAGGGCGAACACCACCGACTCGTCGTTCATCAGGTGACTGCCGAAGACGCGGCGCAGCCCGCGCCCCAGCACGTCACCGACCGCCAGACCGAACGGCAGGTGCCGCGCGTTCACCAGCAGCCCGGCGATCGTCGCCGCGACCGGGCTGCCGCCTGCCGCGACGATGCCGACGAACAAGAACTCCGCAGATCCGGCGAGGACCAGGACCGACAGTGCGACGGGCAACCAGGCGTCCAGGCCCGAACCCACCGCGATGGCGCCGTACGACATGCCGACCAGTCCGTCGGCGAGGCACACCAGCGCGATGTTTCGGAGGACCCGCGAATCGAGTGTTCGCTTCATCGAACGCATGACTTCTATACTGAACACATGGTGCATCGTTCGTCAAGACGAACATCGCGACCAAAATAATGAACGGGTTGTCGGGAAGGGAAACCATGGCAGGGCAATCCCCACTGGGCTACATCGGACCCTCGCTGCGTCGCGAACGCGAACGCTCGGGTATGTCCCTGACCGAGGTCGCCCGCCGCGCCGGGGTTGCGAAATCCACACTGTCCCAACTGGAATCGGGGGGCGGCAACCCGAGCGTCGAAACCCTGTGGGCCCTCTGCGTCGCACTCGACGTGCAGATGTCGCAACTGTTGGACCCGCCGCGGCCGCGCGTGCAGGTCATCCGGGCCGACGAAGGACCGGAACTGACATCCGACCGGTCCGACTACCGCGCCACCCTCGTCGCGTCCTGCCCGCCGTCCGCGCGCCGGGATCTATACCGCCTCGCCGTCGAACCCGGCCCCGCCCGGGAGTCCGAACCGCACATGCCCGGGGTGGTCGAACACGTCATCCTCAGTGCCGGGCGCGCCCTCGTCGGCGTCGCGGGCGATCCGGTCGAACTCGGACCCGGCGACTACATCGCCTACCCCGGCGATGTCGCACATGTGTTCGAAGCGCTGGAGCCGGGCACCCGCGCCGTCCTGGTGTCCGAACACAACTGAGGACATTCGGCGAAATTTCTCCGCCCAGGGTGTCGATTCGGAAGGGTGACGTTCGTATAGGAGGTGAGAGCCGGCCACATCCGCAGTCGCCGGCTGTCCGATCCGAGGAGGAACCCGAGATGACCCAGTACCTGTTGAGCGTGTACCAGCCCGACGGACCCGCTCCCGACCCCGACGTCCTCGCGAAGATCGGCGATGACCTCGACGCCCTCAACCAGGAGATGGTGTCCGCGGGCGCGTGGGTGTTCAGCGGGGGACTGTGCGCCCCCGCCACGGCGACCGTGCTGCGGGCCCAGGGCGGGGACGTGCTCCTCACCGACGGCCCCTACACCGAAGGCAAGGAACATCTCGGCGGATTCACCATCGTCGAGGCGCCCGACCTGGACGCCGCCCTCGAATGGGGTCGCAAACTCACCCGGGCGACGACCCTCCCGATCGAGGTCCGGCCGTTCGTACACCACCGTGGAGCCGGCGACTGACGTGGTCGGGTCCACCGACATCGAACGGGTGTTCCGTGAGGAACACGGCCGCGCGGTGTCCGCCCTGGTCGGGGTGTTCGGCGACCTCGACATCGCCGAGGACGCCGTCCAGGACGCGTTCACCCGCACGATCGATCGGCTCCGGCGCGAGGCCACCCGGCACGACCGCCACGCGCAGGCCGCCCTGTTGCTCGCCCGCGACGAACCGGTGGAGGAGGGCGTCGTGCCCGATGACCGGCTACGCCTGATCTTCACGTGCTGCCACCCGGCGCTCGCCCCCGCCGCCCAGGTCGCGCTGACCCTCCGCCTCCTGGGCGGGCTCGGCACCGCGGAGATCGCGCGCGCATTCCTGGTCCCCGAGCCGACCATGGCGCAGCGCCTCGTCCGGGCCAAGGGGAAGATCCGGGACGCCCGGATCCCGTACCGGGTGCCGAGCGAGACCGATCTGCCGGACCGCCTCCGCGCCGTCCTGGCCGTCGTCTATCTGATCTTCAACGAGGGCTACACGGCCAGTTCCGGGGACCGGCTGACGCGGGCGGACCTGTGCGCCGAGGCCATCCGCCTCGGCCGGGTCCTGGCCGCGCTGATGCCCGACGAACCGGAGGTCACCGGGCTGCTCGCGTTGATGGTGCTGATCGAGTCGCGGCGAGACGCCCGCACCGACGGCGACGGCCGGCTCGTGCTCCTGCCCGATCAGGACCGCAGTCGGTGGGATCGTGACCTCGTCGCCGAGGGGCAGTCGCTGGTGCGGGAGTGCCTGCGACGGAACACCCCCGGGCAGTATCAGATTCAGGCCGCGATCAACGCCGTCCACAGCGATGCGGAGACGGCCGCCGACACCGACTGGTGGCAGATCCTGCAGTTGTACGACCAGTTGATGTCGGTGGCGCCGAGTCCGGTGGTGGCCCTGAACCGGGCGGTCGCCGTCGCCGAGGTCAGGGGACCGGAGCAGGGGTTGGCCCTCGTCGACCAGCTCGACGTCGGCAAATACCACCTGTACCACGCGGTGCGGGCCGATCTGCTCCGCAGACTCGGACGTCCCGACGAGGCGGCACGCGCGTACGAGACGGCGCGCGACCGCACCGAGAACGCTGCCGAGCGGGAATTCCTTCGGGAACAGCGCGATTCGCTCCGATGACCCGGACTGCCGGTCAGAGACCCAGGCCCGGCGGCAGGCACACCGACCCGAAACACGTTTCCGTGCTCACGGTGACGGGGAGAGGCTCCGCCGTCGCCGGCTTCGCGTATGCGGTCTCCGGGAGCGGCGCCGAACCCCACACCTCGTCACCGGGGCCCGCGTTCTCACTGCAGATCCAGTGGACCAGGTAGTCCCCGTCGGGCACCGCGTCGAACACGAAGTCCCGCGGTCCCGGCCCGATCACCACATTCGATGCGTGGAACACCGCCACGGACTCGGGGTTCACGATGTCATCCGCCGCATGCAGCCCGCCGAGTCCGCACACGATGTCCGCACCGGTGTCGTTCGCGATCGTCGTCGTGACGGTGCTCCCGGCCACGGCGGCGGCCAGGGTCACGTCGGGTGGGTCCGCGGCGACGGGAGCGGCCAGGAACAGGGCGAGGGGGCCTGCGGCGATCAGCGTGACCGCGGCCCGGGGCACGAGTGTCATCAGCGGAACCTTCGTTCTCGGCGGTCTCACTCCGGACGTCACGGTATTGATACCCGCGGTGCGGGCGGATAAACGGCGGCGGGCGACACGTCATGTTCCCCCGGTGGATCATTCGACGGCACCCGCAGGATCGGAGCATTCAGTGTCGGCGGCGTTTGGCGCGGGCGGCGAACTCGTCCAGCACCCGGACCACGTCCTTGGCCTGCCAGATCCGGTTCCGTCGCCCGTCGGTGATCTGGGTGAGGATCCCGGCGTCGACCAGGCGGTCGATGGCGATCTGCGCGTTGGCGCCGGTCACCCCGAGCGTGGATGTGACGAGCTTGTTGTCGACGACCGGTTGACGAAGGAGCAAGTCCACCAGCCGGTGTACCGCCGCGCCGCGCCGCGCCGTCACACGGGTGCGCCAGTCGGCTCGAACCGCTTCCAGGTCCTGAACGAGGGTGCGACCGTTGGCGACCGCACCGAACGATGCCTCCGCGATCGACCGGACGATCGGCTCGACGTTCCCGGACCGGTACTCGCCGAGTGCGTCGAAATACTCTGCGGTGTCGTGTAGTAGGCCCGCGGACACCGGAACGGCAACACTGCGGGTGAGCTGTCCGCCGCGCAGCATCGCCTGGATCAGGGCGCGTCCGACACGCCCGTTGCCGTCCGGGAACGGGTGGATGGTTTCGAACTGCGCGTGCGCGACCGCTATCTGCGCGATCACGGGCACATCGACGCGGTTGGCGAAGACGATCAAGTCGTCGATCAGTGCGGGAACCCGGTCATGGTGCGGGGGGACGAACTGCGCGGTGTGGGGTCCGAGGCTTCCGCCGCCGATCCAGACCTGCTGCTGCCGCCATCGACCGGCGATGTTCGGATCGCCGTGTTCGAGCAGCGCGCGATGCATCTGCAGGATCGCCTCGGCGTCGATGGAGTCGGACAACTCCAACGCGGCGTGCATGGCCCGGACGTTTCCGACGATCAGGCGGGCGTTGCGGGAGGCGTGCTCGCCGAGTTCGGCCAACGCGATCTGCCGCGCCCCGCTGCTGAGGTTCTCGATCTCCGAGCTCGACGCACTCTCGGCGCGGAGCAGAATGGAGGCGAACGGGGCGGTGATGTGGCCGACCTCGACGTCGAAACGGGTGAGCTCGGTCGCCGCTTCCTCCGTCAGCGATTGCAGCTCGCCGCTCAGTGAGATGGATCGGTCCGCGATGAACGCCGGTACTGCCGCACGGTAGGGGCCGGCAGTGAGGCGCCGCTCGCGCCGAGTGCCGTAGTCGCCGGCGGTGCTGACCCACGGATGCTGCTCGTAGGCGACAGGAGGCCACAACAGTCCGCCGTTAACCGATGCCACCCAGCGAACATACCATTGGTTAATAAGTTATCCAATGATATGGACCCTGGGTAGTGACGGTGTGCAACGCGATCGACGCCAGTTCTACGACTTCGGTTCCGGCGCCCAATCGCGTTCCGCGTGATTCTCGGTGTTCCCGTGTTCATGACGCGGTGACCGGCGTCGCCTGGACGCGGTGATTCGGCGACCGATGATTCCGTGCTGAGGTGCGAACAGGTAGACCAGCGCGAATGCCGCACCCTGGGACAGCACCACCATGCCGCCGCTGGCCGTGTCGAGGTGATAGCTCAGGTACAGGCCGATGACGGCGCAGGCCGCCGAGATCGCCGGGGCGATGACCAGCATCCGGTGGAAGCTGTCGGTCAGCAGGTACGCGGTGGCCCCGGGAATGATCAGCATCGCGACGACCAGGATGACGCCGACGGCCTGCAGGGCCACCACCGCCGTCAGGGCCAGCAGCCCCAGGAGCGCGGCCCCGAGCAGGCGCGGGTTCAGGCCGATCGCGTGGGCGTGGGTGGGGTCGAAGGCGTACAGCGTGAAGTCGCGGCGCTTGACGATCAGTGCGATGAAGACGAAGGCCCCGAGTAGGGCGATCTGGACGAGGTCGGACCGGCTCACACCCAGCAGGTTGCCGAAGATGATGTGGTTGAGGTCGGTTTGGCTCGGGGTGACCGAGACCAGCACCAGCCCGAGCGCGAACAGGGTGGAGAACACGATGCCGATCGCGGCGTCCTCCTTGACGCGGCTGGTGTCGCGGACCACCCCGATCAGTGCCACGGCAAGGAACCCGAAGATCACCGCGCCGATCGCGAACGGGGCGCCGACGATGTAGGCCAGGACGACGCCGGGCAGGACGGCGTGCGAGACCGCGTCACCCATCAGTGACCAGCCGATCAGAACCAGCCAGCACGACAGCACCGCGCACACCACGGCGGCGATCAGGGTGGTGATCAGCGCGCGGACCATGAAGTCGTAGCGCAGCGGGTCGACGAAGAAGTCGATGACATCCATTGATTCTCAGGTCCTTGTCATGACGTCGAGGCCGAAGGCGGCCGCCAGGTTCTCCGGCTGCAGCACGACCGTCGGGTCGCCGTGCATGAGGACGGTGCGCATCAGCAGGATCGCCTCGTCGGCCAGGGTGGGCAGTGCGTGCAGGTCGTGGGTGGAGACCAGGATCGCCGCACCCGCGGCGGCGAGTTCACGCAGCAGTGCGGTGATGGTGGCTTCGGAGCGTTTGTCGACCCCGGCGAACGGTTCGTCGAGGAGAAGGATGGTGGCGCCCTGCGCGATTCCGCGGGCGACGAAGGTGCGCTTCTTCTGGCCGCCGGACAGTTGCCCGATCTGCCGGTCCGCCAGTTCGGTCAGTTCGACGCGTTCGAGGGCGTGGTCGACGGCCTCGCGGTCAGCTCTGCCGGGCCGCCGGGTCAGCCCCATGTGCCCGTAGCGGCCGGTCATCACCACGTCACGCACCGAGAGGGGGAACGTCCAGTCCACGTCCTCGCTCTGCGGAACGTAACCCAGCACACCGGTCTTGCGTGCCGCGGCCGGCGCCGTGCCGTTGATGCGGACCGTGCCGGAGTCGGGTTTGACGGTGCCCATGATCGTCTTGAACAGGGTGGACTTTCCGGAACCGTTCATGCCGACGAGACCGCAGACGCGTCCTGGCTGCAGGGCAAGTGAGACCTGGTCGAGCGCAAGGACATCGCCGTAGTGGACGGTGACGTCCTGCACCTCGACGGCCGGCCGGGTGGTCATGATTGCTGCCCGTTCAGTGCGGAGGTGAGGGTGTCGGCGTCGTGCCGGATCAGATCCAGGTACGTCGGCACCGGTCCGTCCGCCTCGGACAGCGAGTCGACGTAGAGGGTGCCACCGAACGCGGCGCCCGTGGCTTCGACGACGCGTTGCATCGGCGCATCCGACACCGTGGATTCGCAGAACACCGCCGGAACCCGATTGTCCTTGACGAACTCGATCGTCGAAGCGATCTGCTGGGGCGTGGCCTGCTGTTCGGCATTGACCGGCCAGATGTACTTCTCGGTCAGCCCCGCGTCCCGGGCCAGATACGAGAACGCTCCCTCGCACGTGACCAGCGCCCGTTCGTTAACCGGCAATGCTCCCAGCTCGGCGACCAACTCGTCCTGCACCTTCTGCAACTGCGCCTTGTACGCGTCGCCGTTGATGCGATAGTCGGCCGCATGCGCGGAATCGAGCTCGCTGAACGCGGCGACCATGTTGTCGACGTAGATCTGCACGTTCAGTGGTGACATCCAGGCGTGCGGATTCGGTTTGCCCGCGTAGGCGTCCTCGCCGATGGCAATCGGCTCGACGCCGTCGCTGACGACCACGTGCCCGACGTCCACACCGTCGACGAACTGGGCGAACCACGCCTCCAGGTTCATCCCGTTGTCGAGGATCAGGTCGGCCTCGGCTGCCTTCTTGATATCGCCCGGGGTGGGCTCGTATCCATGGATTTCCGCGCCCGCCTTGGTGATCGACTCGACCGTCACGTGCTCACCTCCGACATTCGCGGCGATATCGGCGAGAACGGTGAACGTCGTCAACACCACCGGTTTGTCGCTTTCCGGTCCGTCGCCCGTGCCGCACCCCGACAGCATCAATGCCGCGGCCAGCGCTGTCAGCGCCGCGGCACCGGCTACTGGCCGTCGTCGCGCACCCACCTTGAAGCCCGTTGTTTTCACGGTCGAATCATAATGTTCGGCTCACCGAAACCACAAGGGGCGGCACCCGCAGTCACGTTGTCGGTCGACGGAAGTCGCCGTTGGAGCCCGCCTGGGACCGCCGTGCCGCGACCGTGTCGGCGGTGGACCCGATCGTGGGCGCGAGCCGCCACAATCCAGCGGCGGCGAGAATGTGCCACAGCGCGTGGCCCTGCAGGACACTGCCCGGCCGGCAGATCGACGTCCGGTCGCCGATGGTGCCGAGCAGCGCGCCGGACACGAGAAGCAGTGCCGCGACGACGGTCGTGCGCCGCAGCTGCGGACGGACGCGGGCGCGTTCCAGACCGAGGCCCACGGCGACCGCGGCGAGTATTGCCTGCACGATCGTGGAGGCCGTCGGGCCGGCCGCCACCGCGGGGATCACCACGACCGGGACGGCAAGCCACCACACCGGCGACAGCCGCCGGCCGAACCGGTCGGAGGCGGCGTCGACGGCGATGAAGGCCAGCAGTGTCGCGATCGGGATGTCGTGTGCGTAGGCCTGCCACGGCGGGTTGGGTCCGTGCGCAACGAGCGACCCGGCGCCGACCGCGACGACAAGCAGGCCGTAGGTCACGGTCGGCGCTCCGTGCGGACGACGCGCGACGACCGCGAGGCCGGCAATCACGAAGGCCAGGCTGGTGACAGCGGCCGCCGGCTGACCGATGCAGCCGGCGTCTCGATACAGCTCGCACGCGTTTGCCAACATGATGGATGGCAGCTCACCTTCCTGTGCGCCGTCGAGCGTTCCCGCGGTGATGCGGATGGCGGGCTGGTCGCCAGGAGTTGGTCCGTCGACGCCCATTCTTCGAGGTTTCCGAAGAGGTCTTCCGAGTGCAATCGCGGTCGGAGCGGTCCCTCCCGCAAGCGCACATCTGCCGGACTTCATGGCCGCGCCGGCTGGAGGGGTGGGTGGACGGTGCCCGGATCCGCCGGTGGGTGAGGGGAACACTGCGGGGGTGGTTGAGCTTCGTCGCAGGGGTGCTCGGTTCGAGGCAGAACTGTTGTGCCGCTGCGGGGGAGGACCCGGTATGGCGCCCAGGCGCCGGAAGGGAAGGCGCACCCCGTGGCTGATGAGAACGAGGCCCAGGCAGCGTTCGACAACTTCGTAGCGTTGGGGACCACGGGAACGACCGCGGGACGGCGGGCACCGATGTTGCGGCGACCGAACGAGGTCGGACTGGACTACGGGGACGTGACATTCCCGTCGACGTGGTGTGGTCGGTCACGGTGATGTCGGCGTCCGTGTGGGGGAGGGTTTTGGTCGCGCACGGCCCATCGCGGGTTCCGATGGCGGCGAGGCGGTGGCGTGGGTGGGGAGTGGGGGGCTGGGGGCTGGTGATGGTGGGCCTGTCCGGTCATGCCGAGGGGCCACGATCTTGGTGTTGGGGAGGTGGATGTCCGGGGTTCACGATCAGTGATTCGACTGACAGGTATCAATTGTGGGCATGCGGCGCAAGGTAGCCGAGTGGAGAGAAGAAAATTCTTTGGGCTGAGCCGGTGAAGAAGAATGTTGAGGGCGGGCCGTGTTCGGTTGGCTCGGGAGCGGATGGTGTTCGGGCGGGGGTGCGGATCGATGACGTCGATCGGGTCCTTTTTCGATCAGCTTTGTTCGGGATGCGCGTATCCCGAACAATGCCCCGGCTGCTTTGGCGGGTATCGCTCCGTCGACCTGTCTGGGTCGTGTGCGTTCGTTGGTCGATCGTGGGGTGATCGGGGGCTTCCATTCCGATATCGATCCGGCTGCCCTCGGCTGGGACCTGCAGGCGATGATCGCGGTTCGTGTGCAGGCTGGTGCGCGGCGGCATCCGGGGCAGCTCGCCGAGCAGCTCGCCACCGTGGGTGAGGTGTTGAACGTGTACTTCATCGCCGGTGCCGATGACTATCTCGTTCACGTCGCCACTGCGAGCAGTGAGGAGTTGAGGCGTTTCGTTCTCGATCACCTCAGCGCGCATCCTGCGGTGGCCTCGACGGAGACCATCCTGATCTTCGAGCATGTGCGTCCGCGGCTGCGATCGCTTCGGGTCGAGCAGTCTTCGGGCCGTTGAGGGGGAGCGGAGCTGCTTGGCGATGGATGTGATCAGGTGCGTCGGTCGGAGGTTGTTCTTGCCGGTGGTTGGCGTGTCGTTGTCCTGGCGCTGCTCGCGCGTCCTGTTGTGGGGGGCGGGCGGTGGATGCGGTAGTTGTCGGGGTCGTTGTGGCGTTGTGGTGCGGGCTTGGTCGGCTTCCCCCGGTGTGGGGGCGGCGGAAGGCGTCGTCGGGGATGCGTTCGCGGGCTGGTGCCGGCTTCCTCGGTGCACCGTCGGTGGCGGTGTGCGGGGCGGTGAGGTCGGCGCTGTCAGGCTGCGGTGAGGGCTTTGTTGGGTACGGGTCGGTGGCCGGTCCACTGGTCGTCGCCGGCTGTGACGGCAGGGGTGTGGAGGAGCCGAGGCCTGTGGGGTAGTCCTGGGCGCCCGGGGTCTTGGGCGATGTCGACGATGGTGTGGTCGGGCCCTTGGTTGTCGGGGATGCGGTAGGTGGCGGGTGTGGTGGGGTGATCTTTCGGGGAGTCGAGGTTGTTGGCGGTGGGGGTGCGCGCCGTGGTGCGTGTGGTAGGTGGGGAATGTCGATGTCGATGTCGATGTCGAGGTTGAGTTCTGCGGTGTGGGCCCGCGGCGGGGGTTGGGGGTGAGGCGGCCGGGGTGGGTGGTCGCGGTGGCGGGGTCGGCGGTCACGGGTCGGGGTGGGGTGGGTGTGCGTCAGGGTTCGGGTGGTATGTGGGTTGTCGGTGTCCGAATTCATCGGACATGCGTTCGTTTTTCTGTGGGGGTGGCGGTTCGGCGCCGGTGGCGGGGTGGGGAAGGCCTTGTTACTGGTGCCGTCACCGCCGCGGGTGTGCGTGATCGTGGGGCGTTGGACGGCAGGTGAGGGGGTGACTGCCGCCAGAGGTTGTGAATATGGTTGGTGCGCACGAGTTATCGGACTCGATGTCGGTCATCAGTTTCTAAGATTATGTGCGCCAATGGCATTCACGCAGTCGGCAACGGAGAGATGGCAGATCACCGCACGCCATCGCGCACCCGGCAAAATCAACCATGCGTGGCATACGCATCGGCTTCGCCGATGCGTATGCCACGTCAACGCCTGCTCACTGCTCGCTGCTCGCTGATCAGTGGGCATGTCCACGCCGCTCCTCTGTTGTGTAAGCGGGCGCACGGCTTGCCGCTGATTGGTCTCCTCCTCGGAAGGAGGATCCCGGTACGGGGGCCTGTGTGACACGGAAGCCGCAAATTGTTCTTTCAGTGCTCCTATCCGCAGGTGGTGCCCCCATCGCTTCACGTGGGAGTTTTTTTCGCAGGCGTCCCACGGCATTCCGCTTGGCGGACGGTACACATCCGCCGTACTCCCCGGACGCGGAAGCTGTCCTGGCTCAGTGGATCTGGCGAGATCGCAGCGGCCGTACCTGCTGTTCGCCAGGTCTATTGAGTCGCCGCGGCGACTTCGGAGTTAAAGAACGTGGCGAGCATGGAACTCGGTGCCTCGATTCATTCCCGATCGCGGGTGACCACCTCGGATTCGCCAGGTTCGCTGAGCCGTCCGCCAGATAGACCGCAGCACTCGCCAGATTCACTGTCCTGTGCCAGCGAATCGTCCTTGAAGCCGACGCCTGGACCTGGGGTGAGGAATTTTCAGTGGCGAACTGGACTTGGTCAACGCCGCTGTTGAACCGGAGAATCCGGAGGATGTCGCCATTGGATGTTGCTTGAACATCGTTCGCAGCAGTTGGTTGCACGGGCATCCCAATTGAGCGCAGTGAGGCCGATCGCGCCAGGTGGGTTGCGCTGTTGACGAGAGCGCATTGGCCGCCAGGGCTTCCCTCGCAGATGAAGTGATCTCGAACGGAGCAAACTGCACTGGCAGAAGCAGGAGAACGAGCAAGATTCACTGACAAAAAGGACGATCAACTGTCACAGGACATTCACTGAGTCGTCGCCAACTTCACCGAGTCAGGACAAAGCATGTCCCGACTCAGTGAAACTGATGCCGCAACGAAGCTCTGACCAGCGATGCATCAGATAGGCCGCGTCGGCTTCTTCGCGCGGGGCTCGACCAATCTGATGCACATGGAACGGCGGCCTGTTGTCGCGATTCTCCTGGTAACGCAGCAGGCGCCATCGGAGCGCTGGTCAGGGAACTCCGCATCAGATCCACTGCGCCGGGCATCAGTTTGACCGCCGCCGGCATCAGATTCACTGAGTGGACATCAGATGCACCGAGCCAGGACAAAGCAGATGTGGACCGGTCGGCCCCTTGACATGTGCGTTACGCTCCAGACAGCGCATCGAAGAGAGCATGGATGGAGCGAAGCCGCCGTTGAATGATTTTTTTTGCGTCCTGGCAACAACTTCTGATGCGTCCTCGCTGCACTTCCCCAGTGGTTTGTTCCAGGTCCCCAGTGGTGTGTTCCAGGCGTAGATCGCGTCGAACTGCTGATCTCACAGAGCTGACATGTTGACCAGGACCGCCCGTCATCGCCGGTTGCCTGCCACACGAGATCGGTCCTGCGACAAACAGGTCGCTGGGTGCGTCGGGCCACTGCCATTCGCCGATGTCGCATCAACAGTGCACGACTGGTAAACGAACTCTCTTATTGCCTCGAGCGATCACCCCAGGTGAGCGCGTCCGGCGGGTCGGCGGATCGTGCCGGTGAATGGATTGCGCGGACAACACAATTTCCGTTGTGGCGGTAGGAGGGCTACGGGTACCGGGCCGCGAAGTGATCCATGTGCTCACGCACGGCCGGCACGTATGCCTGGGTCTGGCCGAATGGTGGAATCCCGCCGTAGGTGACGACGGCGCCCTCCCCGCCGTTGTAGGCGGCGATGATCAGGTCGGTGACCGCGCCCGTAACGGCCCCGCTGTCGTGATGCGGCCGAAGGTAGTCGGCGATGTGGCAGAGATAGTGCCCTTCCGAGGCGATCGCGTCGTACGGATTGAACGGGTCGGCAGCGTTCGGTGGTTCCGCATTCCCGGCACGATCGAGACCGGAATCGGTACCGAAGGCCTTCCAGGTGTCGGGCATGAACTGACTCAGTCCTTCGGCGCCGCCCTGGTTTACGCCATCGCCCTTGCTGACGGCGTTTTCGTTGAACCCGGACTCTTGCTGGACGATGCCGGCAACCAGAACCGGGCTCACCTCGGGGCACAGTGAACCAGCGGCCGAGACTGCGTTGGTGTATTGCGGCGGGATGCTGCCAGGGGCGAGCTCGGTCTGATCACCGACGTCTGTCGGGCACGGCCCGGTGGTGGTCGTTGCGCCCGGAACAGGGCGGTAGTGGGTGTCGGCGGTCGGCATCCCGCCGCCGACGGTGGTGACGTGCACGTGGTCGAAGTGGTGTGCGGTGTAGCCGTGGCGGTCCTCCATCAGCGACCAGTGGCCGGTGCCATCCCAGTAGCGCTGTTGCCAGATCAGGTACTCGACGTCGAGGGCCACCTTGTTCTGTTGGAGGTACAGGGCGATCTTGTCGCCGAGCGCCTTCCCTTGGGCGCTCGCGGAGTCGGGAATCATGATGTCGACCGCGCGGCCGTCGGGGTGATCCTGGGCGACGTCGCCGGTGGGGCGCCATCCGCCGATGGTCGTGATCTCGGGGAAGGCCGCCGCGATTGTGCGCATGACGCGGATCGAGTCGATCTGCATGTGCGCTTCGCTGCCTTCGTCGGCGGGCAGCGGCGGTAGCTCTCCACCGGTGGAACGAACTCGGCTTCGGAGGTCGTGCCGGGTGTGCGGCGTCGCTGCGGGCCGGCGGGTCGTCGACGACGGGTGGCTCGGCGGGCGGGGGGTTGCCGCAGGTGCCCTGGGCGGTTCGGTGGGCGGCAGGCGGGCCCCGGGCCCCGGGCCCCGGGGCTCGGGGATCGGGGGTCGGGCTGGGTGTTGTGGTGCCGGTTCGGCCGGCGGGGTCGTGGGGGCGTTGCGCATCGCTGCGGCCCGGGAGGGAGGCGGGGCTCCCGGCGGCAGGACCGGCGGCTGCGGCTCGTCGAAGTTCGGGTCGAGCACCGGCGGCGATGTCCTTGTTCGGGCTGATCGGATTTCACCGTCGATCTTCGGTAGTGGACAGGTCGAGGACGGCGGGCCGTGACGCGTCCTGGCGCGGGGCCGGGGCGCTCTGTCCGGGTCTGAGGCGGTCGTGGTACCACCACGTCGTTCCATGCCGCGATGAACACGGAAAGTGCGGGGGTCGGTCGGCGTTGATGTATCGGGTGATCGTGGTGGTGAGAGAGACGGTGAGCGTGAGCATCACGGCCAGTGGTGTGAAGCGTGGAGGGACGTGGATGATCATGCGGGCGACGACGAAGGCCGTGACCGCGATCGTTGCACTCACCCCGACGGCGGAGTACCGGATGCGAGTCGGGAGGGTTCTGCCCGCGGGGGCCGAGGTAGTGCGAGTCCTGGCGGGTAGAGCAGGTCGGTTGTTGTCGATCATGTGCTCACTTCCTTCGAGGATGTGTTCACAAGGGACGAGCACGCGTGAGGCGTCGACGCCGAAGAGGCTGAGGAAAACGGCCCCGAGCCCGTTCATTGCGTTTTGGCTATCGGCGAGCACGAAGATGATGATCGCGACGAGTGACCGTCCGCCGACTGTCAGCGCCTTCGAGAGGTTGCTCTTGGGGGGCTCCGAGGCGATCGCGCGGACGACCAGCGGGGAAGATCACGGGCGAACGCGTTGTCGCCGATCCGGTCCTCGAGGTTGTTGGTGTTCACCTCGGTTTCCTGAGCAAGAAAGTCACCCCCGATCTGGGTGGGCTTGGGCGAAGCGAGTGCGGCGTCGACGACGGTGGACGCAACAGGCATGGGGTTCTCCTCGGGTCGGATGTGGCGAGAGCACCTGAAAGGTGGTGCGGGCGGCGTTAAGAACAATCGTGTGCCGACGTCAACGGGGTATGTGGATAACTTCCTCTCGGGTAGGGCGTTGCGGTGGTCGTGGGCGCAGCGGGGGTGCGTGCTTTTCGGCCTGGTGAGACACGGATGTGCTGGGCGCGGGTATCGGTTGCGTGGGCGGTGAGGTGTCACGCGTGGACCTCTGACGGGTCGTGTGTGGTTCGGTGTGCGGCGCCTGGCTCATCAGGCTGAGGTGGGGTCCGCCGAGCACCGCAACGGGCCGCCCGGTGGGTCGGTGCCCGGAGAACCCGGCGGAGGAATGGTTGCGGCAGGGCCGTGGAAGCGCGAAATTCAGCGCTGAAATGTGGTGCCTGACCGACCGTGTTCAGGCGCACACGAGTGCGCGTCTTATTGCCCTCGAAATGGGGATCGAACAAGTGGTGCTGCGGCACCGATCGGAGGGTGCTCTGCCGTGGCATGAGAACGGGCGTCCGAATCGAGCGTCCGCAAAAGCGGGGAACCCCACCCCCTTCGGGGGTCACTCCCCCCGGCCCTTCGGGCCTAGGGGGAGTGTACTACTAGAAATTGCGCCGCGCCAACATATTTCGGGACGCCCATGTCACACGCCCGCGGTGGTGCTGTGTCGACCGCGCAGCGGGGCGCCGGTTCGGCGCGCCCTTCGTGGACTCGCCGCGCCGGCATCGGGACCGCGTCGACCGCCGCACCGACCCTGCCGGTATCGCTCGCGGAGAGGCGTCTCACACGCGTGCTCGGACGTGCTCGCCGCAGTGGTCGAATCACCGTCGAAACGCCCGGAACTCGACCGCTCATTCGACCGCTCATTCGACCGCTGATTCGAGCGCTCTGCGGCGGGGGTCCGCGACTGCTGTTCAGAGCGCTGCGGCGGGCGGGTCCGCGGCCGCACCCGCACCGCTCCGGCACCGTGCGGCGAACACCGCCGACACAGCGAACGAGTCCCCCTGGATGCCTGCCTCGCCACGGCGTGCGATGCGGCACACACCGGGTCTCGGTGAGCGGCGCGCGGACCGCTGGGATCCGGGGTCGCCGGGATGCTCTACGTGGGACAGCGACGGGCTCGGGACGATTCCTCGAACGCGTCGCCCGGAAGTTATCCACATACCCCGTTGAATCCGGCGCGCGTTTGTTGCCACAGTGCTCCCGCATCACTCCCGCAGTGGTGTCGGACCGAGCGAAAGGGGCCGCGGTGAACGCAAGTCGTGACCCGGTCAAGGACTGGGTGGTTGAGCAGTACCGCGAGATCTTCGGCGACTGCGACACCGCACGCGCAGGCACGCAGGTCGATTCGGACGCCCGACCCGACGCGCATCGGCCGCTTCACCCCCACCTCACCGATCGCTGTCGCTGGCGCCGGCGCGGCGGTGTACGCGCCACGGCTGCTGCCCGCCGTCGACGGCAACGAGACCGCGACGGGCCTCCTGACCCAGCTGCACGGCTACCAGTGGCCTTTGCTCGCTGTCGCTGCCGCACTGTGCGCGCTCGATGTGTCCCGCTACCGCGCGCACAAGTGGACTCAGATGCTCGAATCCGTGGTGCGTCAGACCACCGGTCACCTTCCCCGGAAGGTCACCGTGTCACTGGCTCCCCGGCGACGGACCATCTGCCGGGCGGCGATCACACTGCACCCCGGCACAGTGATCCGGCCCAAGGCGTTTTCACGAGCTGACCCGGGCAATCGAGGAGGCATGCCCTGGCCGCGGCAAGCGGGAGGTCCGCCTCGAGCATGAGGCGCACAAGAATCGAATCCATACCAGCCGCACCGAAATCATCCCCGACACTCGCTCCCCGCGGCACAAGGCGCTGCAGGCGGCGCTCGATGCCGGCGCGATCGTCAAAGACGCGAAGGTCACCGTCGACTCGGTCGACGAGTATGGCGTCGAGACCGGCTCGAGAACGGCGTCGAGAGCACGTTCGAGCCGTCGATGAACTCCAGTGCCCGCGGCTTCCAGGCAAAGGTTGACCAAGCCCTGGCATCTCTTGCGGGCGTGCACGAGTCCGGCCGCACCTAGACCACGGAGTGGACCCCTTCGCAGGGCCACCTGGTGATGCGGCTCGTGGCTGCGATGCCGACCGGGGTGGAGCACCCGTTCGCCCTGGTCGACGAGGACCTGCGGCACCTGCCGTATGCGACCGGCGCGGCGGACCTGACGATGTTCTGGGATGTGTCGACGAGTTCGAACAAGCCGCACTGCCTGATCGTGGGCCCGACCGGCGGTGGCAAGAGGTTCGTGATCCGCACGGTTGCTGACCGAGGCGGCGCGCCGTGGCATCCCGTTCGTCGGCGTCGATCCGAAGATGATCGAACTCGATGCCCCTCGAGGGTTACCCCGGCTGTGGCGCGATCGTGTACGACGCGCTCCGCGCGGCAATGTTCGTGCGCGCGCTGCACACCGAGATGATGGCCCGTAACGCCTACATTCACCACAAGAAGATCGAGGGCTCGCAGCTACCGCTGATGATCGCGGTCCTCGACGAGTTCTTCATTCTGTCCGGCAAGTGGCAGCGGCTGGCGAAGACTGGCGACGACGCGACCCGAGAGCGACTCGAGGAACTCGACCCGAGAGCGACTCGAGGAACTCGACCCGAGAGCGACTCGAGGAACTCGACCCGCTCGGGGCGTGGGCCGCGTGCTCGGTGTCCAGGCGTTCCGGACGCTTCTCTGTTCGGCGGCGCCAGCGGTAACCCTCGTGACAACCCCCGGGCACCCGTACCGCGGGTGCGGTGCCGGGGGGCCGGCCAAGCGACTACCGACTAAAAGCCCGGGGAATGCGTGGCCCTTCGGGTGGCCGCCCATACGTGAAGACCGCAGCCGCGTTTGGCATCACCGCCGCCTGCGTTGCCGCCGTGGTGGTGGCGAACGACCCGATGGGCGAGGGCAATCCCGATCCGGCTCAGGCTGCGATGACGGCCGCCGCTGCGATCGGCGAGAACGGACTGCCCACGCTCAACCTGCCCGAACCTGAAAGGGTCGAGGAACCGGAGGCCCGCTGCGGTCGGCGACCTTCGCTGCTCCGGGAGGGCAGTTCGTCATCGCGACCGGTGACAATCGGTGTTTCGCCGCTTCGGATAGCACCCGTGCTCGCTTTCGAGGGCGGGAGCATCGCGTCGTTGACGCGTTCGGGGTTCTCGATCGGCGATGCTCCACCGGACGCTTGGTTGTCCAAAACCGTTGATCTGGTTCGTATTCGGGGTCCGAACCGGGGTTCTCCGTCGTGTGGTGGGGTCGTCGGGATGTCGCGCTGGACGCGCTCGTTACCGGGCGGAGCTCAGGTGCAGGGCGTCGGCGGTGGCTGGTGTCGCGTGCCGGGGCGCGAGGGGTCGGTGCTCGCGGCGGCGAAGTCGGTTGGTGTGTCGTTTGCGGTCGTTTTCGGTCATGCCGCCCCAGATTCCGTACGGTTCGCCCGTCGTCAGAGCGTGCTCGCGGCACTGGATGAGTACGGGGCAGTCCTGGCAGATCTGCCGGGCCCGTGATTCGCGGTGACCTCGGGCGGTACCGCGTTCATTGTCGGGGGAGAAGAACACCGACGGTTCGATACCGCGGCACGCGGCGCTGTCCCGCCATCCTTCGGGTCCGCTCAGGACCTCGTGTCTCGGCATGGATGGGGTTCGTGCGGGGAGCAAGTGCGGTTCCTTTCGTTCCCGAACGGGAGGATCTGTGGGCAGATCCGGACTCAGGAAACTGAATTTTCTGTGTTGTCGATGTGTCGTGGGGTATCGGTTGCGGCTCGTTCCGGACAACAAACCGGGCACCTTGGTTTGACGGGTAGTGCGGATGACCTGGTGTCTGCGCTAGGCGGTCGAGTGTCCAATCCTCGACGGTGACGGTGACGGTGACGGTGACGGTGGCGGTGGCGGTGGCGGCGTGGCCCCATCGGGGGTGATGCCGTGTCATGGCTCCCGCCTCGGGAGGCTTGTGGCTCTTGTGCTGTACGTATGCGACTTTCCCCTGCCGGCCACCCGGGGTGGGATGGAGGATTGTCACCCGGTGGAAGCTGCGGTGCCCACCGTGAGGGTCGTGACGCTCGATCAGTTCGAGGACAGCTTTCGGGTGGTGGCCGCTCGCGGCGTCGGCAGGGGCGACTTTCGCCGGTCGGCGAGATCGTCGCCAGGAGGATATGCGATCTGCTCTTCGTCGCCGCGGCGGTTGCCGCGGCCCTTCGCCGCAACATCATCGATTGTACGGACCTATCGATCACCAAGGGTTTGAGGGAGAACGGCGATTGTTCCGCGAGCTCGGTCCCCGTGTGAGTCGAGCCGATCCTCGGGTGACTGACCGGCTATCCGTCGCTCGACCGGATGCTCGCGACCGAAACCCCGGTCGTGGCTGCCCGCGACACCACCGGCGGGCTGCGCGTGACGTTCGCGCGGACCTTCCGCACCGTATCCCGAGGTGAAGACGGTGCGCGCCCACGGTCGGACACCGCTCGATGATCGGTGTCCCTCTCGACCTCTACCTCTGACACCGAAGGGTTGTCCCGTCCCGGGTCGCCGAAGCGCCGCCGATGCCGACCGAGGCTGCGGGTGAGACGCAGTGCCCGGGCTGGCAGAGGTGAATACCCGATCGGGTGCGGCGGCAGGATGCGTCGGATTGTCCGACGCGTCGACGACAGCACGGGCATCGTGTCGTTCGCCGCCTGTCCGATCAATCCGGCTATGGCACAGCGCATTCCATGTTCAGTGATGGGATAGTTCCGTCCGGAGGCGCCCGTGATGTTCATGTCGAAGTTGCGGTGACCGTCGAAGGTCCGCAGGCTGCTCGTGGGAACTGGTGCTCGGCGATCGACCGCCCTGCCTCGAGCACGTGACGGGCGAGTCCGGGCGGCCCCGGCTTCGGGTGAGCGGTGCCGTGCTGTGACGCCGACGCGGGCAGTCGGGTCCGCGATCCCGTTCCGGCGTTCGCTGGCCGCGACGCAGGGGGCACCGGATGCGATCGGCCGCTCTGTCGACCTGGCCTGGTGGCACGTGCCCGTCCCCGGTCACTTTCGGGGTATGCAGCCGGATAATCTTCCCGCCGCGAGCGCGGCCTTCACGTGCCGGAGCGCGCTGGGCGAGATCGGTGGAAACGCCTGAGGAGATGTCAAGATTCACAGGCCGTGCCGGTACCCGGCGCCTACCGTGAAGAACCTGAGGCCGCCCGTGCGGCGGGACGTCTAGTTCGGAGCGCGCCAACCGGCCCACGGCGTACCCCTTCGTCACCATCGTCGCGGTGTGGTCAAAAGGGCGCCACCAGGTCAATGCGCCGGCAAGACGCACTGGTGGGTCCCCGGGTTCCACTCGTATCCCACTGCCGAGCGGCGAACCAGGCGGCTACCGGCACGTTCGGAATCGTCGGATCGGGCGAGGGACGGTGGAATGGCTGTTGAGTGTCTCTGGGGATGACGAACATCGGGTCCGTTCGTCAATCACGTTGCCGATCTGGCTGTCGGCATCGGCGCGGGGTTGATCTTGATGGTCTGCACCGTCGGTGTGACGAGGAACTGATGGGTGCACGGCGAGTCGCCGGCACCATCCCCGTGCCCCCTGGCATTGGTCACCGATGCGATCGGCGGGCGCCCTCGGTGCGCTGGACCGATGCGTTGTCGGCTCGAGGAGTGAACCGGTTGGATAGGGGTATCCGATGCGCGTGCTGCCGCGTGCCCTCGGACGGCAAACCCGCGCGAGAGCCCGGACCCTCCGGCCGCCTGACTCCTCCGGCCGACTGACCCCTTCAGTCGGAGGGTTCCCATCTGGACCTGATCCGCATGCTGATGGAAGACTTGGGGCAGTAGCGGATTCGACCGTGCATTTCGCCAACGGCCGCATCCGGCACCTTTGCGCGGACGAACTCATACTTGGCCGCCGCCGCCCCACCACCGGCGTATCGCGAGATCGCCGATTCGCTCAGTGGCGACGATCCGTTCCACTCGAGGAACCGCCGACGCGGCGTTCCGGTAGCCGGCCCCGGCTGAAGCCGGTCGGCCTCGTAGACGGAAATCGAGCGCCGCGCCAACCTCGAAAATCCTTCCTGCCCAAGGATCGTCTCGACAGGACGGCCTCCACGCAAAATCGCCTCCGGGTAGAGCCGGGACTATTTGCGTTTTCGGGTCGGTAGATGGTGGTGCCGATGACGAGAGCGCGGTTACCTCGACATCGGTCGGTGCGGGGGACGGTCGGGTCGCAGGTATCGGACGTTGCGGGTGCACGCGGTCAGTTCGGAGAGGGCCTGGTGTAGTTGGCCGGTGACGTCCCACACATCGGGGACGAGGTTTCGGCAGGTGATGATGCCGACGTCGAGGTGCCGGCCGTAGGACATGGCGGCGATGGTGATGCCGCCGGCCATGTCGCTGACGGCGGAGACGGGGAAGTTCCCGGTCACCTCGATGCCCGCGGCATACAGCGGCCGAGCAGGGCCGGCGGCGTGGGAGATGATCAGGTTGACCGGTGGCGTGGGCATGGTCAGTGCCCGCAGCGGTGTGCGCGAGATCGGACCGCGCAGTGCTCGCGGCAGCGCGGCACCGAAGTCGCGGACGAGGGTGGCGGGTGCGGCGCGGAAAGGTTGGGGTGCCGCCGTGAGCGAGGTGTGCACCTTGTGCAGGCGGCGGGCCGGGTCGGCTTCGTTGATCGGAAGGGCGATGGGCAGGAGGGAGAGCCGATGGTCGGCGGCCGCGACCTGTGCGTCGGTGCGCCGCGCGATCGGCATGGCCGCGGCCAGCGCCGTGTTTGGCGGGGCATCGTGGTCGATGAGCCAGCGACGCAGCACGGTGGTGCACAGCGCCGTCACCACGTCGTCGACGGTGAACCCCAGCGCGGTCCTGACCGCCTCGACCTCGCCGAGCGGCAGCGAGGTGAACGCGAAGCGTCGGCGCGCGGTGTCGGGGCCGTGGAATGGGGTGTCGGGCGCGGCCGGTGCCCCGGCCGTCGCTTCGTCGGCCGACCGCCGCCATGTGCGCGGGGTCAGCCTCCGGGCGAGTGTGCCCAGCAGGTCCGCGCCCGGGACGGTGAGGGCGCGGGCGAGTTCAGGCAGGTGCGGTGCCAGCCGGAGCGAGGACCACATCATTCGCGCGGGCAACAGTGCCAGATGCCAGGCACTGTAGCCGAGCATCCCCAGGGCGCCGGCCGCCTGGTACTGCTCGTCGCTGAGCCGGTGCGGCACCGTGCGGGGTTGCGGGGTGGTGTCCATCAGCACCGCGAGGGCCTGCGCCGCGGTCAGACCGTCGATCACCGCGGGGTGCACCTTGGTGTAGATCGCCTGCCGGCCACCGGTGAGCCCGTTCACCAGGTAGCACTCCCACAGGGGCCGGTCGCGGCTCAGTGGACGTGCCGCGAGACCGGAAATCTGCTCGGCGAGCTGTTCGTCGGTGCCGGGACCGGTCAGGGTGACCTCCCGGATGTGATAGCCGAGGTCGAGGAACTCGGAGTCCACCCAGTAGGGTCGGTCGAGCCCGAGTGGTACCTCCTGTAGCCGCCACCGCAGTGGCCCCACCAGGTGTAATCGGTCACCGGCGAGCGCCCGGAGGTCCTGGACCGTGAGCCCGCCCCCCGGTGTGGTGGGGCCGAGGACACTCAGGACTCCGACATGGGTGGAGGTGGTGGATGTCTCGGCGTCGAGGAACTGTGAATCGAGTGAACTGAGCTGGTGCATAAGGTTTTACCTGGATTGGGTGAGCCAACGTGCTGGGCGAGCCCACAAGGCGTCACCCCAACGCTACGCCGCGGCGCGCCCCCCGTGGTGTCCCACGCAATTCGTTCACCAAATCCTCAATGAGCTTCGATCGAACCATTTCGAATTGGCGCACACCGAGTTTCGATTATGTGGCCGCCGGTGCGGCCGCACGCGGGCAACAGCGAAGGTTCGTGCGGACATCCCGGCGTATCTGGATACCAGAGAACTCGGCGATCGCGCCGAGTACGGAAAGAACCTCCGCCGGGGGAGTGTGAGAGAAGTGGGATTGACCCATCGGCTCTTCGACAGCGTCGAGCGCGAACTGGGAAACGTCTCCGCGCTGGTGTTCTGCCATTGCGAGTCGGTCGATTCCGGCCGGTTGGACACCACGATGGAGAGCTTCGATCGGCACTTCGCGTTCAGTACGCGGGCGTCGTGGCTGCTGATCCGGGGATACAGGCTGCGATTTCGCGGTCAGCACGGTACCGGGCGGGTGGTCAGCCTGACGAGCGATCACACCGCCGGCAACCTGGCCTGTGGGGCGAGCAAGGGGGGCGATGGACCGGATCGCGCTGGCCGCCGCCCGTGAGCTTGCCGATCTGGGAGTGACCTGTAACGCGATCAATCCCGGACCGACCGACACCGGGTGAATGGACCGAACAGCAGAAGGCGCACATGATCACCTGCACATCTCTGGGACGCCTCGGTATGCCGCAGGACTGCGCGAATCTGGTGACGTTCCTCTGCTCGGCGGAGGGCGGAGGGATCAACGCCCAACTTCTCCAGAGCAACGGCGGTCTTGAGTAGTCACACGCTGAGGGATTGGCTCACGGGCGCCGCCGGTTGCAGGTCGACTTGTTGGGTATGGCCGTGACTGCTGATCGGGACTCGCCGTCAGGGATGATGATCGGGTGCACGTGACACTGATTGCATCGGTTGCCCGCAATGGCGTCATCGGCCGCGACGGGGATCTGGCCTGGCGAGATCGGAACGCGACGATCTCCAGCGCGTGACATCACGTTTTCGGAGGGGTTCCTTCGTCCGGAAACCGGGCTCGATCCGGATGTCGGCGATCTGCCGGGTGCGGGGCCGAGTGCAAGTTTAGGCTAGAATTATGTACATGACGACTCTTCCTGTTGCCGACGCCCGGGCGCAGCTGTCGCGGCTGGTCGATGAGGCCGAACGTACGCACGAGCGGTTCGAGATCACCCGCAACGGGCACCGCGCCGCGGTCCTGCTGGGCGCCGACGACTACGACGCGTTGCGGGAGACGATCGCGGTGTTGTCGGATACCGATCTGCTGGCGGCGCATCTCGCCGGCCGGGCCGAGGTCGACGGTGGGGATGTCGTCGATGCGCAGGAGCTGGCCCGGCTGATGCGTAATGCTCGGTCGTCCGGGGAGTGAGCGAGCGGGGCGAGGGGTATCGGTTGGTGATGGCGCGGTCGGCTGCGCGGGCGTTGGCGACGTCGTTGCCGGAGAAGGTCGCGACCGCGGTGTACGAGTTCGTCACCGGTCCGCTGCTGGAGAATCCGCGGCGGGTGGGGAAACCTCTGGATCCACCGCTCGCCCCGGCGTACAGCGCCCGCCGGGGTACGTACCGGGTGCTGTATCTGATCAACGACGCGAATCGTACGGTCGAGGTCACCGCGATCTCTCACCGCGCGCACGCCTATCGGTCCTCGTCCTGACGAAAGACGGCGAGTGTCGCAGGATGGACAGGGTAGACCCGTGGCCTGAGTGAATGCTCTGATCTGGGAATATGTCGGGTCCCGGATGTGATCGGGAGGCGTGTTGCGGATGATGGGTGGAAAGGACTGCGGATTTCGCTGGGCGTCATCGCGGGGCCGCTGCTGGCCCACTTTCTATCTGCCGGTGGTGATTGTGTGGCAGCACTTCAGTCGACCGAGACCGCGTTGCCGGCGCCGCCGTGGTGGGTCGTCTCGATCCACCCGACGGTCGCCGACCGTAGTTCCCCACGGCTGCTCCAGCGGCCACGGTGGAGGACATTGCGTTGCAGCAACGCGAAGAACGATTCCATCGCCGCATTGTCACCGCATGCCCCAACCTTCCGATAGATACTCGTAAGCCATTGCAGGCCAACAATTCTACGAACATTCCGGAACGGAACCGACCAGGTTCAACCGGTCGACGCAACACCTCGACAATGAAAGGCGCGGAATGGGTGACGTCCATCGGCACGGGCGGCAGCGTTGACTTCGACGGGCGGTGGTGTGGTCACCGGGACCACGCCGACCGGCGAGTACGGGCTGCCCACGCTCAACCTGTCCGAGAGCAAACCGGCCGAGGACACCGAAGCCACTACCCAGAAGATCTCGTTTCTCCTTCGTTTCTGCGACACGAATGCATTCGGGGCAGTCGCGGTGTTCACCGGGGATCGTCGGGGACCGCCCACAGGCCCGGGCCGGTCCGTCGGCCGGTGTCGGGGATCAGTGCCCGTAGCCGGGCGGCGTCGTCGCTCAGTGCCTTCCGCAGGTGGGGGCGTACGTCCTCGGCGACGCCTGGTGGGAGTGTGCAGCCTTGGTGTACGAGGTCGGCGGTGTTTTCGATGATCCGTACCGCTCGGACGACGAGCGGCTCCGGCACAAATACTGTGGGAAGGTTGCCGTCGTGTTCTCTGGTCAGGACGCCGAGGGTGGAGATCATCGACATCGCTGTCGTCGGCTCGTCGGGACCGGTGTTGGCGCCGGTGAGGGCGGCGACCTCGACGAGGGCGGCGATTGTCGCACCGAGGGTGGGCAGGGGCATGGTGATGGTGCGGGGCAGTGTCAGCAGGTCGGCGCCGGGTGCCTCATCTTTGATGCGCAGGGCCAGTTCACGGGCGAGGGTGCGCAGTGCGTGATGATCGAAGTACCGGCGGGCGGTGCGTTCGGTGATGTGCATCCGCTCTGCCACGGCGGCGACTCGGTCGGTGAGTAGGTCCTCGAGTCGGTCGGCGGGGACGGTCAGACCGATCCGTGCCAGCTCCTCGCCGAGGGCGGAGGCCGTCGTCCTCACCCATGATGATGGTCGTGGCATCGGGGCCTCCTGATCAGAGCGTTCCACCACATCTGGTCTGTCTACCAGTTCGCCCATGGTGCGGCGGCGGCAGGCGACGGGAATGAACGCCGCGCCGGACCGGATTGCGGGTTCGGCGACGCGTGCTGGATCGGGCGCTGACAGTTTCCGGGGTGCGCTCGCTGTCGGATCGGGGCTTCCACAGTGGTGTGCAAATTTGGTGCAACACCGAAGGGTGGGCATGTCTGTCCTCGACACCAGAAGCGCTCTTGCCGCCAACTCTGCCCGTGCACACCTCGGCTTCCGACGGGGCGGATGGGGGGAGCTGTGGAGCGATTCCGGTGGCGGGCAGGGCATGCAGTGGGCGGCGTAGTGCTCGGTGAGAGCCTCTGGTCGACGATCTCCGCCAGATCCATCCGCACGAGCATGCGTCGACGGCGAGGACGCGGTGATCGAGTCGATGCGCGGCGACGTCCCCGGGGCAGTTCCCCTGCCCTGCCGGCCTGGAGCGGTTGGTCCCGGTCGAGTCCTGACCTGGACGAGTAGTGCCATCTGGACAGCGGAGATAGACGTCCCCTACGCTCGCTCGTCGCGGCGATCGCCACCGGAGCCAGACGCCGCCGGCGGCGAGGACGACACCGGCGAGGGCCAGTCCGGTCGCGTGCCAATCGACCACGAAGACGGTGGGGGTGGTTCGGGGGCCGGAGACGAGGTGGAGGTCGCCGGAATCGGGCAACGACAACTTACTCTGAGCCATCTGTCCTCACGTGCGTGTACCAGGAACTTCACGGCAGGCAACTCACTATCGACCTGAGCTCCGAACAACGTCAGTGGCTGGAACTGTTGCGCGCGGCGTCCGCTGGGTTCGGGTGAGGAACAATAGAATTCTGCGATACCTGAGGGTGCCGACCCGGCCGGGTGATGACAACCGGCGGCGGTGTTGCTGGGACCGTGCCGGGTACTCGTCGGCGTCCGGTGTTCAGGCGCCGTCGTCGACCGGGGGCCGGGGTGGGCGGTCTGGTACGTGTTCGAGCCAGTGTGCGAAGTCGTCGGCGAGGTAGTACCGGACTGCGTCCTCGCGCAGTCGAGGCGTGGCCGCGAGCGAGGCGAGCAGTAGGCGGCCGCGGACCAGTGTGGCGGGACCGTGGCCGAGCAGCGATCTGCGATCTGGCTTCGAGTCCGTCCCAGCGGTCGCGAATGGGCCGGCGGCGGTCATGAGCGCAGTGTGTCATTCAGTGGTGTGCTCGTGGCGAAACGCGGACCGAACGGGAGGTGCCGTCGGTTCGCGGAGCGCGACAGCGAATCCGGTGGCTCTGCCGTCGAATGTCGGTGCCGCGGGCTAGCGTCGAGTGGGTACCCGGACAGCTGAGGAGCAGCGATGAGCGCGGTCACGACGAATCAGTCACTCGGCACCCCCACCTGGATCGACCTGGGCATCCCGGATCTCGACCGGGCGATGTCCTTCTACGGGGCGGTCTTCGGTTGGGAATTCGACGTCGGGCCCGAGGAGTACGGGCGGTACACGATGTGTCTGCTCGGCGGCAGGAAGGTCGCCGCGCTGATGCCGAATCCCGACGAGAACGCCACCGAGTTCTGGTGGAACGTCTACCTGGCGACCGACGATCTCGATGCGACGGTCGCTCGGTCCGCCGCCGCGGGCGGCGCACTGCTGATGGAGCCGATGGACATCGCCGACCAGGGTCGGATGGCGATGGTGCGGGATCCGTCCGGGGCGCAGTTCGGCCTGTGGCAGGGGCGGGCACACGTCGGCTGCGAACTCGTGAACGAGCCGAACACGTTGTTACGCAACGACTTGGTGACCCCGAATCCCGGCCCGGCGCGGGAGTTCTACGCGGCGGTGTTCGACTTCACCCTGGACGGGAACGACGACCTGCCCGGCGTGGACTTCACCTTTCTGCGCAGACCGGATGGGCACGAGATCGGTGGCATCGTGGGCGACCCGTCCGCATCGGCGTCCGCCTGGGGCACGCTCTTCCAGGTCGTCGATACCGACGCGGCCGTCGCCGCCGCGCGGGCGAACGGGGGCACCGCGGACGATCCGACGGACATGCCGTACGGGCGGACCGCCGATGTCGCCGATCCGTTCGGTGCGACGTTCACGGTGGGTTCCCCGCTGCCGGGTGTACAGGGGTAGACGCTCCCGTCGGGCTACCCGCCCACAGCTGGTGCGTGCGAAGTGGCGCCGAGGGTGATCGCGGGCCGCCAGCCGGGGTGCTCGGACGAGGCGGCAGCGCTGCTCGACGGCGGCCCGATCAGCCCGGTCGTGCGATGAACGCCCTGACCGAGATGCCCGCGCTGCCCCTGTCACGACCAACCACCGACGCCCTGTCGAGGTGGTGACGGACCCCGAGTAGGGGCCTGCCAGCACGCGCGCGTCAGGGAACGGCCGGCCGTTCACGAGAAATTCTCACTCGTGGAGCGATTGTCTGGGCGTGGGATCGGCCTCCTTGCGGTGAGTTTTCGCTGCACGTGGACTGGTTGGCCATCATCGGAGCATCCGCGCATCGTGGTGGGCCGCCTGAGATGCCGGCGGTTGGTTCGGGCTCTTCCTGCCTGTTCATACTGGAGTATGATTGCAGTATGACGACGAGGTTCACGATCAGTTTGCCCGACGAGGACGCTCGCGTCCTCGACGCGTACGTCCGCGACCACGGTCTGGGTGGCCGGTCGGCGGGGATTCGAGCCGCGGTTCGGATGCTCGGGGAGGTGGGTCTCGAGCGCGATTACGCGGCGGCTTTTGTCGAGGGTGGTGTCGACGACGACTGGGACGTCACTTCGGCAGATGGCGAATGATCCGCCGGGGTCAGGTGCACTGGGTTGATCTTGATCCGGCGCAGGGCAGTGAAGCGGCCAAGCGTCGACCCGCTGTTGTGGTGAGTAATGATCGCGCCAATGCGACGGCGGAGCGGCTCGGTCAGGGGGTGGTCACTGTGGTGCCGTTGACGAGTAACACGGCACATGTGTTCGCGTTTCAGGTTCTCGTCGAACCTGACGAATCGGGTATGCCGCGTGAGTCGAAGGCTCAAGCGGAACAGGTTCGTTCGGTTTCGGTGCGTCATCTCGACGGTGACCCGGTCGGGAAGCTTTCGACGAGAACGCTTGCCGCGCTCGAGGAAGCTCTGCGGCTGCATCTCGATCTGCACTGAGTCGCGTCCCCTGGGTCGGTCTGACGGGTTCATCAGGTGGGGCACCCGTCGCACTTTCGCGGCGGCCGTTCCGATCCCGCCGCGCGGTCCTGCCCACGGTGAACTCGGAGAAGTCCGCGAGAGGCGCAGCGCTCTCAACTCTTCTCTCTTCTCGCCCGGGCCCCGGTCTGGGAGGACCGTGACAAGCGGTCAAGGACCATGAGATGCGCCGTGACGCCAGGGACGCCGATCGCGTCGGAGATCCCGGGGCTCGGTGGCGATACCACAAGCGCCAGGGTGAGACCCACGACTTACCTGCTGCTCACTTCGAAATTGGTATCGCCGGTGATACCATCCTGTAGGTCGGGGCAGGCGCAACTCCGCGGGGATTCCTGTCAGTCCACAGGGCGTGTCCGACAAGACAAGGTGGCACGGCCGAGTGCTCCCGGGGTCGACCACGCCATCTCCGCCGACGGCAAGGGCGTGAAGGAGGCGGGCAATGGCTGACCCGTCGCATTACACCTACCGGGTGACCTGGTCGGAACCGGACGGCGAGTTCGTCGGCACCGTCGCCGAATTCCGCTCCCTGTCCTGGCTCGCCGACACCCAGAACGAGGCCCTCGACGGCATCGTCACCGTCGTCCGAGAGGTCCTCGACGACATGGCGAGCACCGGGGAACGCCCGCCCGTGCCGATCGCGGACCGCTCCTACAGCGGCACCTTCACCGTGCGAACCTCACCACGGGTGCACCGCACACTGGCGATCGAGGCCGAGGAGCAGGGTGTCTCATTGAATCTGCTGGTCAACCAGAAACTCTCCGCTCCCGCCAGCGACCACGCCGGAGGCGACGCAACGCCGGGGTGAGGCCGGGAGGATATCGCCGACACCCGTGACGGGGCAGGACGACCGCATCATCGGCGGTCAGCTGGTGCACATTCTCAGTTCCGTGTATCCCACGAGCCACCTGGGGCGGGCGTGACGGGAAGGCCTCGCCGGGGATGCCCTGTCCGACAGGATGTACGTGGAGTACGATTATTGATACGTACTTCACGTATCGGAGGTGTGGGATGCGGGAGAATCGAACGCGGCGGAAGGTGATCAAGGCGCCGGCTGCGAAGAGCGGGGGTGGGCCGCGGGTGGTTGCCGGGCGTGGTCACCGGCTGAGCGCCGCCCGCCCCGCTGGTGCGGGCCGTGGTGTGGAGGTGGCGGGCGAGTTCGTGGAGTACGTGACCCGGAATGCGCCGCGAGGTGAGTGGGCGCTGATCGCGAAGCTGATTCTCGATGAGGCGTTCGCCGACCCAGTGCGAACTCGTGCCGGGGACCTCGCGGCGGCGGCGGCGGAGCGGCGGCAGTCGTTGCTCGAGCAGGTGGCCACCCTCAAGGCCGGGGAGGCCGGCCGGGTGCTGGCACCGCGGGCGGGGGAATCGCGGACCCTGGTGAAGAAGTTACGGGACGAGGGTGTGTTGCTCGGTTTGCCGTTGGGGCGCCGCCCCGATTATCACTATCCGGCGTTCCAGTTCGATACGGTGCATCACCGGGTGTGGCCGATCGTGGCGTACGCGAACAGCAGGTTGGGGGCTGCCGAGGATCCGTGGGGGGTCACGTCCTGGTGGCGCACGCCCTCCGACATCCTCGAGGGCCGAACCCCGTTGCAGGAGCTCGAGGAGGGCGATCTGACCGAGGTCGCCGTCGACAACATGATCAGCGTGGCCGAGCGGGGAATGTAGGGGGTGGGGGCCTCCAACGGCAATCCGGCGAACATCGCCACCCTCGCACAGGGCGGTGGTGCATCCGACGCCGGCCCTCGGAGACGAGTTCAGGCGCCGCGGCTGGGGGCCGCGCGAAGGAGTGGGTCTGGGTACCGCGGAGGGGGCCGGCGTTGATTCGTGGCCGATGGCCGCGGGGTGTACGTCTGCACGCAGAATCGCCTTGTACAAACTTAAGTACTCGGTGGTATTTTAGTTTGTATTCGCAGTTCGGTGGGTGGGCAGGAGGTGGTGGGTGTGGCTCGGGCGGATCGGTTGTTGTCGGGTGCGTTGCTGTTGCTGCGTCGTGCCGAGGTTCGGGTCGTCTCGGGTGGGCCCACTGATCTGGAGCTGGTTGTCCCTGGCGGGGGCGCGGTGGCGGTGAAGGTCAAGGTGTATGGGAGGCCGCCGACCCCGAGCATTGTTGAGGGCCTACGTGGGGGGAATCGCGAGGACCGGTTCCTGCTTGTCACCCCGCGTGCGACGTCGTACTTGGGGGATCTCGCGGCGGAGGGGGTGGTGGATCTGATCGCGGTCGAGGAGGGTCGTGTCGTCATCGGGGGTATCGACCACACCGCGGCGTCGACCGAGGCCGGGTCGGAGGTACAGGCTTTGCGGCGTGGTCGTCGGTCGTGGACGCGGTGGGCGGTCGAACGGTTGCTGTTGTTGGCCGAGCAGCCGGTGACGCAGGTTGAGCTGGCCGCGGTTCTGCAGGTTACGCAGCAGTCGGTCTCGCATGTGTTGCGGGGTCATCGGTTCGCGTCGCGCACCGACCGTGGGTGGGTGATCGGGCAGCGTGCTGAGGCCCTCGATGGGGTGCTTGCGGAGTATCCGGGTCCGGGGGGTGTGTCGACGTACTGGTACGGACTCGATCCTGCAGTGCGGCAGGCGGAGGCGGCCGCAACATGGTGCGCGGAGAAGGGTGTGGGGTGTGTGCTGACCGGGGATGTGGCCGCGGATGTGTATGCGCCGTGGCGGTTGCCGGCGATGGCCGGGCTGTACAGCAGCGAGTTGTTGGACTTCACTGCGGCCGGTTTCACCCCGGCCACCGATGCGGAGTACACACTGGTGGTGACGGTGCCGCAGGACCCGACTGTGTGGCGCACCGCGGCCGCGGCGGCACAACCGACGGCGCGGGTCGATCCGACCGCGGTCGACGAGGTGCTGCCAGTGCGGGTCGACCCGATCATCGCGTTGCACGATGTGCTCGCCAGCCCGGGCCCGGATGCGGCGGAAGCCGCCGAGCACCTGCGTCGGGCGATCCTGGACGGAGCCTGGCGTGGCTGACGTGGTGCGGATCGATGCCGCCTCTCGTGCGGCGGAGCTGGGCTGTGGACGACGACGTCGCAGTCCTGCGTGCCCGGTCTCAGTCGGTAACGGCTATAGATGTACCTTGAACTGCAAATATTGCGTTATATGGTCGCAAGTGCGACCATATATGTATGGGTGAGATGTCGGTGTCGGCCGCAGCCGCCGAGCTGGGCGTGTCCGGCCGGCAGGTCAC
>NZ_NSDX01000020.1:0-1859 GCF_002300195.1 Rhodococcus sp. ACPA1
ACCGCGCCGGCCCTCGAGAGCAAGCTCGGCGGTGTCAGCGCACCGGCGGGCTCCGCTCCGGCGGTTGAGCACATCCCCATCACCGGCGAAGACGAAGAAGGTCCTCGAGGGCAGCCTGCGCCAGACCACCCTGCTCGGGCACGAAGAGGATCGGCACCAACCACCTCCTCCTGGCCCTACTCGACGACCCCGCCTCCACCGGCGCTCACATCCTCACCGACCTCGCATCCCTACCCATCAGCGAAATGCGTAAGCACCTCAGACGCGAACTCGCCCACAGGCCCACCCCAGGCCCCGCCCACCGCATCCCCATCCGGCTCAACGCCGACGAATACACCCGCGCCCACGCCGCCGGCCAGAACCTCGAAACCTCCGGTCCACGAACACATCACCAACGCCCTCGAACAACCCGAATAACAGGTTCAGTCGGGGTGAAGAACAGCGCCATCGACACGAGGAACCACACCACCAACGTCACCAACGTCACCAACGGGCAGGGCGAAGTCCACGCTCGGATCGGCCGCGGCGATGCGGCCCGTGCCGGGCGACGACCTACGGGGTCATCTGTTCCCCGGTCACGAGGAAAATCACCCTGCGCCCGACCACGACAGCATGGTCACCGAAGCGCTCGTAGAAACGCCCCAACAACGTCACATCGACCGCGGCCGGGACGGTGCCGATCCAGGCCGGATCCTCGATCAGGGTGAGCAGCCGGCGGTGCAGGTCGTCGAGCTCATCGTCGCGTCTACCGATCTCGGCGGCCAGTTCGGGATCATGCGTGCGCAGAACCCGTTCGGCGAGAGGCCGGCCAACTCGGCCGCCACCCGCCCCATCCGGGAGAGCAACTCCTCCGCCTCACCGGACGCGACGTGCTCGGGATGGCGGCGGCGGCGGACACTTTCGGCCACATGCTGCACCAGCCCGCCCATCCGGCTCAGATCCGTCACCAGGTGCACACCGGTGACCACCTGACGCAGATCACACGCAACCGGGCCCTGCAACGCCAACAGCGCCATCGCCAGGTCCTCGCACGGACCGCGCAACTCCTCGATCTGTTCGTTCAGATCGAACACCCGCTCCGCCAGAGGCAGGTCCGCCAGCACCAGAGCCTCGGTCGCCGCCCGGCCCGCATCCCCGGCCAGCCGGCACATCGACGCCAACCGGTCCGTCAGCGCGTCGAGCTGCTCGTGAAACTTCATCCGCATAACCATCATCCTCGTGCACCTGCCGAAGACAGCACCGGGACGTGTCATCTTTCTGGTCCGACGGCTCGCCCAGGCCGCGATTCTTCCCCGTCCGTCCACGCGATCACGTCGAACACCCGCAGCGCCGAGATCTCCTCGGGCGAGGCCCGCGTCCCCGAGGATCGACACCAGCCGGTGATGCAACGCGCCGTCGTCGGCCCGCAGGGCCTCCCGGACCGGATTCAGATGTGCCCGCTCGGTGCCCAGCACCTGGCACACAACCGAAACCGAAGATCGGAAACAGCCGGGGACGTTTACGGGCAATCAACTTCGTCGCCTTCATCCCGCCCACGTCCCGCAGGCCGCGGAGGGCGGTTTCCAGGTCCCAGGCGGGCCACCCAGGGGTCAGCGGATCCGGTTCATCGAAACCGGGCCCCGATCCGGTCCCACCGCCGCCAGAGGAGCGTTCGAGGCCTCCGCCTCGGCGTCCAGGATCACCCCGCACCGCCGTCGGGGGGACCTGCGATCTACGCCACGTCCGCGCCCGGTAGAGCGGCAGTCGACAAAGTGTCTCATTATCGTGTATTTCGTTGCTGCTGAGGAGCTCTCGTTTTCGGCTCCTGAACTAGCAGTAGCAACGCATCACGTCCTCGTCTCCGGCGTTGCTCGGGCATC
>NZ_NSDX01000021.1:0-1726 GCF_002300195.1 Rhodococcus sp. ACPA1
CCACCGGCTCGACCGCTGACTCCAGATCGGCCAGTCTGCGATTGACCCACACGCGAAGGCCGGTTAAAGGAGAGACTGAACAAGGAGATCCGCCGCAGAACCGATGTCGTCGGGATCTTCCCCGATCGCACCGCCCTCATCCGGCTCGTCGGAGCCGTCCTCGCCGAGCAGCACGACGAGTGGATCGAAGCCCGCCGCTATCTCGGCCTCGACGTGCTCGCCCGCTCCCGCGGCACCCACGCAACACCCGAACCTACCGAGGAGGTGACGCCGGCGGCTCTGACCGCATAACCACCCCACGAGGAGTCACGCGACACTTCGTACACCACCTCACGGGACTTGACCATCAGCGGCGATCGAATTCGCGAGCCATTCGTCGCAGGTAATGGCCGCGACCGGCTCGAAATCCGACGGCACCGTTCCTGAGCGCGGTGCCGGCGCCCCCATCAATTCGGTCGGTGGAGTGACGCCCAGCAGTTCGCTGCCTTGCGGCATTCGACAGACCGCAGCGTCCACGATCTCGGCAGGATCGCGATCAGGGGCTGGTCCACGGATCAGACTGCATCCGCTCATTAGTGCCGTCAGCGCGACCACTGCGGTGAACAGGCGGCGACGGTCCATGTTGTGCACGCTACCGTCGACGAACATCGCGGGCCGCTGCATCCGAGCGGCCGCCAATCAGCGCCACATACCGCCCGTAAGCGCGGATCAACACGGTGCTCCAGCTCTGCGAGTACCGCCCGCTGGTCGATAGGGATCCCTGATCGGTCCGATCATCGATCCTCATCCGGTGCCGACAGGCATTCCCCGCTGGGGTGCTTCGTTGACATGTGCGGACTTTCGGTCGCCACGCAATGAGGTGTGTCAGGATCCGGACATGGCCTGGTTCATGATCGACCCGTCGAATGACAAGGAAATCGGTGCGATCGCGCATGGTCCAGTACTGCTCGCCCGTGTCGAGGGTGTCACGGTCGGATTGCGCTCGATCATGGCTTACTCGGCCGGCCTCGAGGTCGCGGTGACCGTCGTCGGCAGCGGCATCCACGCCGAGGCGATGAGACGCCAATACACGGCGCCAGCTGTCATCGATCCTGAGACGGGTAAGCGCCGCCCCGGCCAGGTGCATGGTCGCCCGATGCGACTTCGTGCACTCGAAGATTCGATCCTCCAGCCAGTGCCTCGAAGTGACAATCGCGGTTGGTACGACAGCCAGGACCTTTACCAGCGCGAGTACCTGTACGAAGTGACCGGGTTACCGCAAACCCGAAACCTGCCGCTGGTCGCTGAGTGGCCCGAGGTCGGACTCGAACCTGTGACCACGCACCTGGTGCTCCCGGACCCGTCAGAGCTTGCCGGCGCGATCATTCCTCTGCCTTAGTGGAATCTGGCGACCGTTGATGGATCCGCTTACGGGGTCGCCAACCACTCCCGGTGTGGGTGTCAGGGCGTCCTGATCGCCGTCGCGGCAGGGGCATCGGCGCGGCCCGTCTCGCTTCGTAGTGGCTGAGGAAATGCCAGGGTCTTGAGACAGATTGCTGTGGCCATGCCGTGAGACAAGCAACAAGTCCGCAGTTCGCGGCGTCTCAAAATGCCACTGGCAGCGAGACCCTACATGAGCGCCGCCCGGATCTCGTCCGAGCGGCGCTCAGCTGTTGTCCTGTGACAGTCGATCGTCCTTTTTGTCAGTGAATCTTGCTCGTTCCCGTTTCTCTGCCAGTACAGTTTG
>NZ_NSDX01000022.1:0-1606 GCF_002300195.1 Rhodococcus sp. ACPA1
GTCCTCGATCGCGAGAGGGTCGGGCTCGACGACGACTTCTTCGCCCTGGGCGGCAACTCGCTGCTCGCGACGCAGGTGGTGTCGCGGCTCAGTGTGGCGATGGATGCGCGGGTACCGATGCGGGTGCTGTTCGAGGCGTCGTCGGTGCAGGCACTGTCGACGTGGCTCGAGTCCCGGACCGCTGCGGGTGCACGCACACCCCTGCTCCCGAGGACCCGGCCCGAACACATCCCGCTATCGTATGCACAGCAACGCATCTGGTTCCTCAACCGGTTCGACCCACACTCACCGGTCTACAACATTCCATTCGCCGTACGCCTGTCGGGAACCATGGACACGGCCGCACTGCTGGCAGCGATCGCAGACGTCGTGGACCGGCACGAGACCCTCCGGACGATCTACCCAGAATCCGAGACCGGCCCGCACCAAGTGGTTGTCCCGGCGGCCGAGATCAGCGGCGGATTCGCCACCGCCGCGGTGACCGAGAACGAGCTCGCCACGCGACTGCTGTCGATGGCCTCGTCCGAGTTCGACGTCACCACATCGGTGCCGGTGCAGGCCGCCTTGTTCGAGACGGCCGACAACGAGCACGTGCTCGCCGTGGTGCTGCACCACATCTGCGCCGACGGCTCCTCGATCGCCCCGCTGGCCCGCGATCTCACGGCCGCCTATACGGCCCGAACCGGCGGACACACGCCATCGTGGCCACCACTGACGGTGCAGTACGCCGACTACACCCTGTGGCAACGCGAAATACTCGGCTCCGACGACGACCCCGATTCGTTGCTCGCGCAGCAACTGACCTACTGGCGTTCCACACTCGACGGGCTGCCCGAACAGCTCGAACTGCCCGGCAACCGAACACCGCCCGCCGTCACCCACCGTGGACGAACACACACGTTCACCATCGACGCGCCCACCCACCGCGCGGCAGCCGAACTCGCACGACAACACACCGCGACCGTGTTCATGGTGCTGCACACCGCATTCGCGATATTCCTGGCCCGGATGTCGGGCACCGGGGATATCACGATCGGCACCCCCGTCGCCGGTCGCGGCGACCCGGCCCTCGACGACCTGGTCGGCATGTTCGTCAACACCCTCGCACTGCGAACCCCGGTCGACGGGGCCAGCAGCTTCACCACACTGCTCACGACGGTGCGAGAAACCGACCTGGCCGCATTCGAGCACGCCGACGTGCCGTTCGAACGGGTGGTACAAGCCCTCAACCCGACACGATCAACCACCCGACACCCACTGTTCCAGGTGATGCTCGTCTTCCAGAACCAAGAACACCCGAAACTCGAACTGGCGGGACTGACCGCCCGTATCGAGGACATCGACCACACCGCCACCCAGTTCGACCTCACGCTGGTGGTGAGTGAACGCGTCGACCGCGATGGTGCCGCTCAGGGTTTGACCGCCGCGCTGACTTACGCACAGGACCTGTTCGACGAGGACACCGTCCGCGGCTTCGCCGACCGGTTCACCCGGCTCCTCGAAGCCATCATCGCCGATCCCGACAGCCCGGTCGGCGACCTCGACCTCCTCGACGCCGACGAACGACGGAACCTGCTCGACCGCACCGGCGGCCCCGAACACCCCG
>NZ_NSDX01000023.1:0-929 GCF_002300195.1 Rhodococcus sp. ACPA1
TCAAGTTCATGAACTTCTACCCCTTCAACGACATCGAGACCATCTCGCCCCGCCCGATGCTGTTCATCGCCGGCGAAGACGCGCACTCGCGCGAGTTCACCGAAGAGGCCTACCGCCTCGCCGGTGACCGCAAGGAACTGGTGATCGTGCCCGGTGCCGGTCACGTCGACCTCTACGACCGGGTCGAGATGATCCCCTTCGACAAGCTGACCGAGTTCTACACCCAGAACCTCACCTAACGGGTTGGCGGGCAGTGACCGGACCCGGTTGTGCATTTCCCTATCACCATCAACCTCGACGCGTGATGCCAGGGACACCGAGACGCATCCACAGGTGCACGGACAGAACCGTTCTCGCGACGACACGCCCGCACCGCACCGCGGTTGCCGAACCGGGTTGACGGAGTACGGACGGAAGGACACCGATGACTGGGCACAGTGCCGACAACAATGAACGAGCGGGAACGATCGCGATCGGACTGGCCATCGCGATCACCGCCCTCCTGACCCACCTGGAGGCAGTGGCCTGTTGACTGCTCAGGCCGGCCCTCTCACGACGCGGGCCGTAACGGGTCTTGCCCACGCAGCGCACGCGGTCGGCAGGTCGGCAGCCGCACCCCGGGCGGGCCGGCAGAAGGCGGGGGCGGACTGGTATCGGGCTCCGCGGATTGGCGTACAGCGACGACGACACCCTTCGGGAGAGCGACCGGGCTGAGGTTCCGGCAAGTTCGTGAGAATCGAGCACCGACGCGGCGTTGAGAACCCGCAGGTTGTAGGCCTCGTGGAGTGACATCGAGCCGTGGAATCTACAGTTTGTGGGGATCTAGGACGCGTGCCGCCCCGGGGTTTCACGTGTCCTGTGACAGTCGATCGTCCTTTTTGTCAGTGAATCTTGCTCGTTCCCGTTTCTCTGCCAGTACAGTTTGCTCG
>NZ_NSDX01000024.1:0-803 GCF_002300195.1 Rhodococcus sp. ACPA1
GCCGTCGCTCGCCGACGCAGCGACGTCGGGCGAGCGAGCGGCGAAGGCCGTACTGGCGAGCCTGAGCCAGGCCGCGAAAGACGAGGACTCGGCAATCAGAGTGTGATCAGTCGCTTCACAGATTGCCCAGGGTGGCGCGGTAGCCGAGTAGTCGGACCACCTGCTGGGAGCGGGTCACCCAGAACGAGGAAGCACATGTTCACCAACACCTTCACCGAGACCTTCGGGATCGAGCACCTCATAGTGTGAGGCGGCATGACTGCCGTCGGGGCCTTGTCGCCGCTCTTGCCCTCGGCGCGTCCGCGGTGAACACGGCACCCGCTTCATAGCGACCACCGAGGCGCCCATCCACCACAACGTCAAACAAAGATCGTCGACAACACCGAACACGACACCGTGATCGTCTTCCGTGAGTTCCGCAACTCCGCCCGCGTTGCCCGCAACCCGGTCTCCGAAGAAATCGCCACCCGCTCATGCGAACCGGGTGCCACCTTCGACCACATCGCCCATTTGGCCAGCGGCGCCCGCGGCCGCGAACAGGTGTACGGCAATGGTGACGTCGAAGGCGGCATCTGGTGGGCGGGTCAGGCCCAGGGCCTGACCCACGACATCGGCAGCTGCCGGGCTCGATCCTGACCGAGGCCCGGCAGATCATCACCCGCACACTGCCCGATCAACTCCGCGGCTGAATCAGCCTGGCAACAAGTCCGCGATACCAACACCCATTGCTGCTGCAACACTTCGAGGGAGAGGCCCCAGTGAGCTTCAAGAGCCCGTTTCCGGACGTCGAGATTCCGAACCTC
>NZ_NSDX01000025.1:0-767 GCF_002300195.1 Rhodococcus sp. ACPA1
GATGAGCGTTACTCGGGTGTCTTCCGGTCGGGCGAGGGCGATGCCGACGCTGGCGGTGTAGCGAAGTTCGCGTCCGGGCGAGTCGGGTCCGATGTGCAGTTCGGTGATGCGGGTGGCGAGGGCGTTGGCCTCGGTGGTGGTGGTGTCGGGGCAGACGATGAGGAATTCGTCGCCACCGATCCGGGCCACGGTGTCGGCGGGGCGCACGACCGACTGCAGCTGTTCGGCCAACCGGATGAGGGCGTCGTCGCCGACAGCGTGGCCGAGCCGGTCGTTGAGGCTCTTGAACTCGTCGAGATCGATCAGCAACGCCGCAACCATGCGCCCGCTTCCGCGTGCTGCGTCCAGGGCGGCGTCGATCTGCTGATGCGCCAGGGCACGGTTCGGTAGCCCGGTCAATGAATCGTGCAGGCTCAGATGCCGCAGCGCGTCTTCTGCCTCGATGCGCCGGATCGCCGCCGCCAGCACCGCGGCCACCGAGCGCAGAAACATCACCTCCCGGTCGGAGTAGTCGCGGGGGCGGGCACTGTGCGCGGTCAGCACACCCCACACCGTCTCGGCGCCGATGGGAATGCAGACCCCGCTCCGTAGCCCTCGGGCCTGCATGGCTTCGGTGGAGAACCGGTGCTCGCGTACCGGTCGGGGCAGATGATGATCTGATCGGTGGCGGCCGCGTATCCGGGCTGGGAGTCGGTACCGGGGGCGAAGGTGTCCGGGACGGGTGGTTGACCACGGTAGGCGAGCACCCGCAACACCGCGCCCGGCTC
>NZ_NSDX01000026.1:0-733 GCF_002300195.1 Rhodococcus sp. ACPA1
GCCATGGTCGACATGATCATGCGAGACGGCGGCGTGATCATCGAAGGAAGCAATTCATGACAGAGATCCACCAGCAATCCGGACCCGGCCGTGCGGGGACTGCTCGCCCCGGGCCGAACAAGGCAGTGCTCATCGGTGTCGGCACGCTGCTGATCGTCCTGACCAACGCCGTCATCTTCATCCTGCCGCCGCTGTTGCCGATCATCCAGGCGCAGTACGGCCTCGCCACAGTGGCCGAGACGACGTGGCTCTACACGGCGCTGACCCTCGGCGGGGGAGCGGGCTTCATCTTGCTGCCGCGCCTCGCCGATCTGCACGGCGACCGTAACGCCGCGGTGGCGGCGTCCGCATTCCTTGCGATCGGCGCGCTCGTTCCGGCTGCCGGCGACTCGTACTCGACCCTTCTGGTCGGCTGCATTCTCATGGGATTCGGGGGCGCGGCGCAGCTGCTTCCGCTCGGTTTCCTGCGCCGCAATCTCGGCGAGGACGGTATCACGGTGGGTGTCGCGGTTCTGGTCATCGCCACCGGTGTCGGCATCGTCGTGGGCATGATCGGCGGTGGCTTCATCGTCGAGAGTCTGTCGCTGCGAGGCTTTTTCATCATCCTCACCATAGTGTGCGCAGTGACGGCCATTGCGTGCTATGCCGTGATCCCCCACACCCCGCCTGCTGAGCGTTCCGGCCGCATCGCGGTACTCGGCACGGTGTGGATGATCGCTTGGGTCGCCGCGAT
>NZ_NSDX01000027.1:0-663 GCF_002300195.1 Rhodococcus sp. ACPA1
GGAACGGCGTTAGCCGCGACCACCCTGTCGACGTCACTGGGTGTGGTCGGGCCGGCGGTCCTCGGCGCCGCGATCACCGCCACCGCGCTGATACCGATCGCACTGCTGGCGACCACCCGGGCGCGTCCTGCCGCCGGTAACCCGCCGCCCCGACCCTCCGACGAGACGCTGCGGGTCCCCACGTCAGTGAGCTAGAGCGCGGCTGAACACCGGCATCGACAGGAAAACCCATGCGCCCCAGGATCACCGGGCTGGTCGTCCACGCGACAGCCGTCACCGCCGGCGTCACCGCCAGCGCACGAGACTTCGCGTCCCTGCTGCCCGCCACGATCACCCTGCACGACCTCGGCGGTCGCGAGAAGGCCGGACCGCTGCCTCGCGAACTCACCGACGGTCAGGACCAGAGCAGCTACCGCGCAGGACAACTCGGCAATGGGCGCCCAGAAGTGCCCTGGCCAGCTACTACCGCGAAGACGGTTTCACGATTCCCGATCCCGGGATCGTGATGATCGGCGAGATCGACACCGGACTCGACGCCATCACCGATGCCGACGCCTCCCTCATCATCACCGCATCCTGACCACCCCCCCCAACGACAGAAGAGGACCACCATGCGTGGAGTAGTGATGTATGCCCCCGGCGATGTTCGCGTCGTCGAGCGGC
>NZ_NSDX01000028.1:0-617 GCF_002300195.1 Rhodococcus sp. ACPA1
CGCAACTTCACCTGGAAATCGGTACGCCCCACATACTCCACAACCCCATCACGGCGGCGACGCACCAGATCCCCCGTTCGATCCGGTCCCCCACACCCCAACGGGGCTGGGGAGGCGTGGTGGTGCGCCCGACCCGCCGCCCACTCGCCTTCCCGCGCCGCTCCATGTCATTACCCACAGCATACCACCCCAACTCCACACAATACGAAATCGTTTAAACTCTCGAATCCACCAAAACTGTTTATTAGCAACAAATTACGAACCTGACACTCTGATATTTGTGCATAACACATATAAACCCTTACGCATCAATTAATTACCGAAACATGCTGTCAATTAACAACTTTCAAGAACACTTAAAACCGGGGCGAAACGGGCACCCGCGCAACCCGCCGACACCCGACGCCTGCACCCCCACATCACAAACCGGGGACATGTCATCACACCAGGTCACAGCATCATTACGGCCGCGAGTGCCGATGTCCCATCGATCCCACCCACAACCCCCTGCACACCGCCCAGAATGGGCAGCAGGGAATTCAGCAGTGAATCGCGTCGCTCGCGGCGACGCCTGGGGAGGAAGTACGTCATGGTGTTCGAGAGATTCTCCGATCAAG
>NZ_NSDX01000029.1:0-571 GCF_002300195.1 Rhodococcus sp. ACPA1
ACCAGCGCGGCGGAGATGCCGGCGCGGTCGGTCAGCAGGGGGCTGATGAAGCTGTAGGCGCCGAGGAATCCGGCCTGAGCCAGCATGATCGCACCCAGCACCGCCCACACCCGCCACGGCCGCACTGCCGAGATCTCCGAGCGCACCGACACACTCACCGTGTCCCGGTCGCGGTGGCCGGAGCGAACCGAAGAACGGCGACGAGCGCCGGAACCGCCAGCACGGCCAGCATCCAGAACGGACCTCGCCACCCGGTGAACTGGCCGGCGAAGGTGCCCAACGGGACACCGGCGACCACGGACAGACTCAACCCGCCCGAGAGCACCGCCAATGCCCGCGCGCTCGCCCCGGGGCCGACGACCGCGGCCGCCACCACCGCACCGGTCGCCCAGAACGTGCCGGTAGCCAGCGCGGTGAGTACGCGGGAGGCGGTGACGACGGTGAACGAGTCGTTGACCGCGGCCACCACGTGCCCGGCGGAGAACACCATCAGTGCCCCGATCAAGGTGGCTCGGGCGGGCAACCGCAGCGTGGCCAATGCCATTACCGGTGGGCCGATGATCATGCCGAC